>JBMOMB010000023.1:0-7414 GCA_049325215.1 Acidobacteriota bacterium | reverse complement strand
CATGCCCACAACACCAGCAATTTTGCACCCATTGGGTGATGCCCGCCGCCCGGCCCTTTCCCTCTCTGCCCTCCGATTCATCAGGGCTTCACGTCGGTCGCCCAAACTCCTACGGACGGATTACGGATGCGCCGCCTCGTGCCTGTTGTGCTACGCTTGGCTGAAGTATGGCCAACCGCAGCGTCAACAAGGTCATCCTGATCGGGCATCTCGGCCGCGACGCCGAGACCCGCTACACGCCGTCCGGCGTGCCTGTTACCCGCTTCACCCTCGCTACAAACCGGCGGGTGAAGGATGCTTCCACGGGCGAGTGGAAGGACGAAACCGACTGGCACAACATCACCGTCTGGCGCCAGGAGAATCTCGCGCAATACCTCACCAAGGGCAAGCAGGTGTACGTCGAGGGACGGCTCCAGACGCGGAGCTACGACGACCGCGAATCGGGCCAGAAGCGCTACATCACGGAAGTCGTTGCCGAAGAAGTGTTCCTTCTCGGCTCGCGCGGCGACGCCGGCGGTGAATCCGTGGAAAGCGGTTCCCGCGCAGCGGGGGCGCCGAAGCCGCGTCCGGAACCCGCCGCCGAGGAGCCCGATCTGTCCGGGCCCATTACCGACGACGACCTGCCGTTCTGATCCTGTAGCCATCCGCGGCCGTTGTCCGCGCCGCAAAAGAACCGAAAATTGGGGACAGGCCCGCCCGGGCGCGAATTTCTTGACGCCATCCCTCGCCCTGGTACTCCGGCTCCATCAGCGGCCACCACTCAGCACCTGATTCTCGCGGGAGCGTCCTCGAACCAGCACCCCCAAGCCTGGAGTAGCGGATTGGCCCGGTTCTTCATGGACAACAACCCATCAAAGCGACTTTCATGCGCGCCTTCATGAGTCTTTGACTCTCCATTTATCCGTTAGACACATCCAGCCCATAGCCTGAATGGGCGAGGGTCCGCGCCTGAGGGCCGGCTCGCGCACAACATCACACGGGAGGAATTCCTTGTTTCTGTTCAGGGTTTGTAGTCTTGCTGCAGCTTTGCTCCTGGCGCCCAGCCTCATGGCGCAGAGCACTCTGGGGGCGATACTCGGGACGGTGACCGACCCGAGCGGCGCCGCCGTTGAAGGGGCTCAGGTCACCGTGCGCAATATGGCGGAGAATCTCGAACTCACCACGCGCACCAACAGCAGAGGGGATTATGAGGTGCTCGATCTGAAGCCCGGCGCGTATTCCGTAGCCATTGCCGCGTCCGGTTTCCGCCAGTTCCGCGCCACGGATCTCGTGCTTCAGGCAAGAGAGCGCCTGCGGGTGAACGCAACGCTCGACGTCGGCGAGCTGTCGCAAACCGTCGAGGTCGTCTCCTCGGCAGGGGTCATCGCCACCGATACGCCCGCCATTGCCTCCTACCTGACCGCCAACAGGGTCCTCGACCTGCCCTCCAACGTTCGCGGCGCGGGCAGCACCAGCCCTTACGCTCTGCTCCAGACTCTGCCCGGAGTGCAGGCTGACAACGGGCTGGGGCTCTCCGTGCAGGGCGGCCTGCCGGCGCAGAGCGAATCGAGTGTCGATGGCATCTCCATCACGCAGGTCACCGGCAACAGCCCGAACCGCAACCAGTTCCTCTCCGTTGAATCGATCAACGAGATCCGCGTGCAGGGCGTCGGCAACACGGCGGAGTTCGGCCAGCCCGGCGACATCACCGTGATCTCCAAGAGCGGCTCGAACGACTATCACGGGGCGCTCTTCTGGTACCACCAGAACAAAGCCTTCGACGCCCGCTCCTATGGCCAGAACGTGCTCCCCGCCAAGATCGGCAACACCTTCGGCGCCACCGCCGGCGGCCCGCTTTCCATCCCGCGCCTGTACAACGGCAAGGACCGGACGTTCTTCTACTTCACCTGGGAGTCGCTGCGGTTCCCCCGCCAGGGCACCATCCAGAACACCGTGCCCACAGCGTTCGTCAAGCAGGGCGATTTCAGCCGCGAAGGTGTCAACATCCGCGATCCCCTCACCGGGCAGCCCTTCCCCGGCAATCTGATCCCCGCGGCGCGGATCAACCCGGTGGCCAAGGCCATCCTCCCCTTTTATCCCGACCCGAACACCGGCCCCACGGACCGCCGTACTGCGGCCAACTTCCGCGAAAACCGCTCCACATCGGTCGACTCCGATCAGTTCGAGCTGCGCGGCGATCAGAATCTCGGCTCCAGCCACCGAATCTTCGGCCGCTTCTTCTACAAGAAGATCCCTTCGCTCGCCCCGAACAATCTGACGCTGCCCTCCGACACGATCCAGGAAAAGTACTGGCAAGGCACCGGCAGTTGGTCGTATACGATCACGCCCTCCATCCTCAACGAACTGCGCGCCGGCTTCGTCCGCTCCGATGCTTCCCGCATCTTCAATTTCGACGGCCGCGCCTTCACCAACAGCCTCGGGCTGAAAGACATCCAGCGCGATATCTTCTTCAACGGCCTGCCGAACTTCAGCATCGACCTGTACACAGCTTTCAGCAAAGGCAGGCCGGGCTACGGCATTTCGGACAACTTCCAGATCATTGACAACCTCACCTGGGTCCGCGGCCGCCACACTTTCAAGTACGGCGGCGACATCCGCAAGCTGCGGGCGCGCACGGATCTCGGCTTCACCACCGGAAACAATTACGGCGACTTCGCTTTCGGCCCAACCTTCACCGGTTACGGTTTCGCCGACTTCCTGCTCGGCGTGCCCGCCCAGAGCGCCATCGCCGTGCTCGGCAGCGACAACGACGGCCAGGCGTGGCACTACAAGTTCTATGCGCAGGACACCTGGCGCGCCACCAGCCGCCTGACCATCGACCTCGGCCTGCGCTATGAACTCCACCCCGGCTACAAGGACAACGGCCTGAACATCGCCAACTTCGACCGCTCCATCCCCCGCACCGGACGGGTCATCATCATGTCGGATCCCAAGGCGCGCGAATACGTCGCCCCCGGCGCGGCCCTGTCGTTCAACGCCTGCCCGGCGGAGCCGATCAACGGCGTGCCTTGCACGCCGATCGTCACGGCTCAGGAGGCCGGCCTGCCGGAGGGATTGCGCAAGACCTACAAGACCCAGTTCCTGCCGCGGCTCGGATTCGCCTATCGCCTCAATGACAAGACCACCCTCCGTGGCAGCGGCGGGTTTTACAACATGATCGTTCTCGGCTCGGTGTTCTACTCCCTCACCGGCACCGTCCAGAGCGACGTGCGCAACTTCAACAACGTCGGGGCCGACGGCCGGCCCATCTTCACTCTGCCGGAAACCCGCACCCCAGGCAGCGGGGTGCGCGGCGGCTCCATCGGCACCTTCGAGTTCCGTACGGCGAACCAGATCGATTTCCGCCCGCCGCAGATGTTCCAGTGGTCGCTGTCGGTCGACCGTGAGCTGAATTCCCGCACTGGCTTGCGCGTGTCTTACATCGGCAGCCGCTCGTACCAGCTCCCCTGGGCGCCGGACGTCAACCAGATGCTGCCTTCAGACCGCTTCTTCTCCCAGCGCAGCAATCTCGAACGCCCGTTTCCCAATTTCGGGCTCATCTTCAGCCGCGATGCCGGCGCCAACGCGCTCTACAACTCGCTTCAGCTCGAGTTGAACCGCCGCCTCGCCTCCGGGCTCGCTTTCACCACCGCCTATACGCTGGCCAAGAACCTCGCTGATAATGCCGGTCCCGCGCCGTCGGGCTTCGCCGGCGAAACCGGCGGCGGCCGCGTCACCAACTCGCTCGACCGCCGCGCCGACCGCGGCGACGTGTACGCGACGCGCCGTCACCGCTCCGTCAACACCTTCATGTATCAGTTGCCCTTCGGCCGCGGCCGCCGCTACCTGTCGCAGGCCTCGCGCCCCGTCGATCTCCTGCTCGGCGGCTGGCAGATCTCCTCCATCCTCACCCTGCAATCGGGTCCCTTCCTGACGCCCGTATTCTCGGGCGGCGATCCCTCCGGCACGAACGCACCGAGCCGCGGCTCCCAGCGGCCCGACCGTCTCGGCGCCGCCAACGGCAGCCTGTCCAATCCCAACCGCGATCAGTGGGCCGACCGCGGCGCCTTCGCCTGCCCGGGCCGCCTGCCCGGCGCGCTTCAGTTCGATTGCCGCGTCGGCGCCGTGCCGGGCCGCGACCCCAACCCCATCGCCCGCTTCGGCAATTCCGGCGTCGGCATCCTCACCGGTCCGGGAACGTTCTCCTGGAACGCCGGCATGCACAAGCGCATCGTGCTCAGTGAAACCGTGAGCTTCCGGCTCGAAGGCAGCTTCACCAACCTGCCTAACTGGACCAACCTCGGCGATCCCAACCTCAACATCGCCGACAACAACTTCGGCCGCATCACCGGCAGCCGCGGAGTCGATTTCGGCGGCGGCCGCACGGGCCAGGTCTCGCTGCGGCTGGAGTTCTGATTCTTCCACCTCGCCTGCACTCCATGTGGAAAGGGCCGGTCCTGCACGGCGCAGGCCGGCCCTTCTGTCATCCGCGGAATGGAGGGAACCTCAGATCTTCGCTTCCGCCAGCTTCGCGCCGGTGGCCTCTTCCACCTCAGCGTGCAGCGAGTTGCCGTGCGCGTCCATGGTGACCACCGCCAGGAAATCTTCCACCAGCAGGTGCCACATCGCTTCGGGGATGCCGAGTTCCAGTAAATGCACGCCAATCACCCTCTTCACGGTGCGGGCGTAAAATTGCGCTGCGCCGCCGATGGCGTGCAGGTATACAGCGCCGCATTCCTGAAGGGCTTCCAGCGTCTTCTTTCCCATGCCGCCTTTGCCGACCACCGCTCTCACTCCGTAGCGGCGCAGGATCTCGGCCTCGTAAGGTTCCTCGCGGATCGACGTTGTCGGTCCGGCGGCCTTCACCTGCCAGGTCTCGCCTGTTTTCAGCATCACCGGGCCGCAGTGATACAGGACTGCGCCTTGCAGGTTTACCGGCGGCTCGTTCTTCATCAGGTAGGAGTGCACGGCATCGCGGCCGGTGAACATCTCGCCGCGGATCAGCACCACATCGCCCACCTTCAGCGCCCGCATCTGCTCGGCAGTCAGCGGCGGCGTGAGCACGATCTCCCGCCCGGTGAGCGGGAACCCGCTCTCTTTGGCCATCTTCTCCACTGGCCGCGACGGATCGCGGTAGAGCCACTCCGTGATGGCGCCGCTTGAAGCGTCCAGCCGCACGCCCAGCCGGCGGAACGCCCAGCAGTCGTAAGCCACGGAGACAAAGAACGACGCCGGCAGGCGGTTCGCCGCACGGATCTTGCAGCCGATCAGAGCCACTCCTCCGCCCAGCCCCATCGCGCCGATGCCCAGCTTGTTGGCTTCTTCGAGGATCTCCGATTCCAGCTTCGCCAGCGCCGGATCCGGATTTGTGTCATCGAGCGTCCGCAGCAACTGGGTCTTCGCCAGATGGTAGCCGTGCGCGCGGTCCGATCCGATGCAGACGCCCAGCGCGCCGGGCGCGCAGCCCTGTCCCTGCGCCTGCCAGACAGCATGCAGAAGGCACTTCTTGACGCCCTCCAGATCGCGGTTGGCGCGGCCCAGGTGCGGCAGTTCGCACGGCAGCGAGTATTGAATGTTCTTGTTCTCGCAGCCGCCGCCCTTCAGGATCAGCCGGATCTCGATGTCGTCCCGCTCGTGCTGTTCGAAGTGGATCACAGGGGTCTCCGGGCCGAGATTGTCGCCCGAGTTCTTGCCCGTGATCGAATCCACGCTGTTCGGACGCAGCTTGCCGCGGCGCGTGGCTTCGGCCACGGCTTCGCGAATGGCCTGCGCGATCTGCATCTGGTTCGCGCCAACAGGCGTGTGCACGAAGAACGTGGGCATGCCCGTGTCCTGGCAGATCGGGCCCTCGTCCTCGTGCGCCATGTCCGTGTTCAGCGCGATGATCGACAGCGCCTGATGCGACTGCGTGCCCGGCTGCTCGCGTTCGAGCGCGAGACCCATGGCCGCGCGGACGTCCGGCGGCAGATTGACCGCTGTCTGCGTGACCAGCTCGATGAGACTGTCCTTGAGAAACTGCATGCGTGCGGCTCCTTTCGCCATTTCCATCGTATCCCCCGCGGAGCGCGCGATTGTGGGGGGCGCGGTTCAGTGCAGCTTCAGCCGCGCCACCGCCGTCATGCCCGGCCGCACCAGCGGCGATGGGCTTGTGAAAGCGATGACGACCTGCCGCCTGTCCACCGATTTGACCTGCGCTTCGAGCGCCCCTTGGGGCAGCTCCGCCAGAACGATGAGAGCGGAGTCGCCGGGGCCGAGCCGTTTCGTGTAGGCTTCAGGGGCATCGGCGAGAAGCTCGAGATGCGTCCATTCCGAAGCGATCTCCACCAGCCCCTCGAAGCCTTCTTCCACCGTTTCGCCGGGGCTCTTGCGGATCTGCACGACGATGCCATCCACGGGAGCGACGATGTTGCAGCTCGCGGCGCGGTCGCGCGCCTCATCGAGCTTCGCCCGGCTGCCGGCCAGCGCTTTCCGCACGTTCTCAAGCCCCGCGGCGGCTTCCTTGACCCGGTCCTGGGCCGCGGCCAGCAGCGCCTCCACGCGGTCCCGCTCCTGCGCCGCCTGCTTGTAGTCCTCCTCGGCGCGCTGAAACACGAGCCTGGGGGTGGCGCCCTCGCGGATCAGCACCGACTGCCGCTGGTAGATCTTCTCCAGGCGCGCCAGTTCGCCGCGCGCCCGCGACGCCTCGGCTGACAGCCGCGATTCTTCCAGCCGCAGCGCGGTCAGCTCCGCTTCCGCCGCCCGCGCACGCGCCTCGGCCCGTTCCAGTTCGAGCCTCGCTTCCACTTCTTCCTCGCGGATCGCATCGTTGGCGATGCGACCGATCACCTGGCCTTCGGAGACCTCGTCGCCCGGCGCTACGGCGAACTCCTCAAGCACGCCGGAAACCGGCGCGTTGACCGGCACCCTCTCCACCGCGCGGATCAGACCCTCCAGCGTGATCTCCGTGCCGGAAGGCGGCCCGGTCTGCGCCTGCAGGACCGGCGGCGCGGGTGCATGCTTGCGGTACCAGACCAGCGCCCCCGCCGCCACGGCGCACAGCAGCACGGCGCCGGTGATCAGGATCCACTTTCCGCGCATCCTGATTCGATCATAGGGCATCGCCGCCGCCGCAGCAGCCCGTTGAGGCGAAGCGGCACAAGGGAACCATCCAGCGGAGCGGCGCAACCAGATATGGGGTATCGACGGCACTGCCGGCTTCATTCTCAGGGATGGACAGGAGCCTATCTTCGCCATGATCGACCACTGCTCAGCATTCTGCCTAGGCATCCATGTGGCCAAACGCGGTACGCGGTTCAGGGCGCTCGGGACTGACCTGCCCCCTTTTTCTCTGCCAGTCGTAATTTGGAAAGCCGGGTTTCATTCTACCTGTCCTGCCATCCCGCCGGAGCCGCCCGTCGCGTGATCTTTTTCCTGCGCGGCGGCGCACAGCGGGCAA
>JBMOMB010000022.1:0-67477 GCA_049325215.1 Acidobacteriota bacterium | reverse complement strand
TCGGCGCCCCCGGCGCCGCGGGCGCGCGCCCGCGGTAGTCGGTTGCCGCCGCCAGCCGCAGCACGGCTTCCTTCGCGCCCCGGATGACAATTTCCGAACCCTGCGCCTCCACGGCGCCGCCGGGCGCTTCGGCCTCGACGCGCGCCTCGAACTGCATCCCCTCGCCGTTGACACGTCCGCGCAGGACGAGCGTATCCTGGCGGGCCGGGTCGGGCGCGGTCATCGCGTGTTCGCTGCGCGTCAGGCGCACGCGCGCGGCGAAGTCCGCTTCACTCGTGATGCGCACCACCAGCACCTGATCGGGCGCAGAGGAGAACACTTCACGCCGCACCAGTGCGCCTTTGCAGCGGAACTCCGTCAGCGCGACAGCCATGTTCAGGTCCAGCCAGCGGCGGTAATCGGAGACTTCCTCGATATCCGCCATCTCGATCCACAGATCGCCCAGCGGCTGGTAGGACTCGATGCGGGGAGGCACGCCGAGCATCGTCTTTTCGGCCAGCTTCGTCGCTTCGAGTTCTTTGCCCTCAAACAGCAGCCGCCGCACCTCGGGCAGGGCTTTCAGCGCCAGCGGGTTGTTGGGATCGCGCGGCCCGCCCGCCCAGACGGTCTCTTCGTTCAGTTGCAGGCGCTCGAGTTCGATGCCGCCGAACACCATCGCGCCCAGGCGGCCATTGCCTACCGGCAGCGCTTCATCCCACTGCGGCGCCGGCTGCCGGTACCAGAGCTTCAGCGGGGCTTCCGGAGGCGCAGCCTCTCCGATGAGCCGTGCCTTCCACCGGAACAGGGAGGGCTTGCCCCACTGGGCGGAGGCGGCGGCCCATGCCATCCATTGTGCGAGCCACATTCGTCGATCGATTTTCATGCGATGCCTTCCACTTCTCTCAACCTGATTTTGTTGGATCCCGGCGTTCTGCTGCGGCGGCGCCCCGCTCGCTCCAGGCTTTCCAGAACGTCGCCGCCAGGATCACCGCGCCTCCGGCCAGCGCCTGCGCGCCGGGGCGCTCGCCCAGCCACAGCCATGTCCACACGGGGTTCAGCACGGGTTCGGCCAGCAGGAGGATCGAGGCTTCAAAGGCGGGCACGTCGCGCATGCCGCGCGTCAGGCACCAGTAGGCCACGCCGATCTGAAAAATCCCGAGATAGCCCACCACCGCCCAATCGATGGCCTGCGCGTGCGCGATGGGCATCGCCCGCGGCAGGCACAGCAGCGCTGCCAGTACGTTTCCGGCCGTGATGGTGGAGAGTGCGGCGTCTGCGTGGCCCGAATAATGCGCCTGCCAGCGCAGCCCGGTGAGCGCGAAAGCGTAGGTGAGGCCCGACGCCGCCGCCCAGAGATTGCCCGTGCGCGGATCGGGCGCCGTCGCCGCCGACAGCTCGCTGCCGGTCAGGAACAGGGCCATCCCGCAAGCCAGCGCCGCCGCCACAATCAGGTCGCGCCGGCGCGGCTTTTCGTGCAGCAGCAGCGGCCCGAGCACCAGCAGATACGCAGGCGCGGTGGATTGCAGGAAGATCGCGTTGGCCGAAGTGGTGAGCTTGTTGGCCTGGACGAAGAAGACCAGCGTCAGCGCGTAGGCGATGCCGACGAGCCACGCGCGCCCGTCGCGCAGCCGCCGCGCCTGCGGCAGCAGCAGGTACAGCGCCACGGCGGCCACCGCGCTGCGCAGACCCGCCGTCTGCCACGAGGTCAGCATTGTGGATTTGATTGCCGCGCCGCCGGTCGAGAACAGCAGCGCCGCGGCCAGCACCAGCCACCGGGATTGCATGCCTATCAGCCTACGAAATCCGCCGCAGTCCGGGCTTGAAGATCGCGGCGCGCGAGGGCCGCCTTTCGCTGCGGGCTTCGGCGTCAGCGGGCAGATACACTGCGGCTGCGGGCTCGGCAAGCCCAGCGCGGAATGGGCTGAAGGGGGTTGTTGTGGCGGGCGCGGCGCCGGATCCATTCGAGGAGTCCGGCGCCGTTGGCCGCGCGCGTGTCAACCGGAACGCGCTCGGATGGCGCAGCCCGGCCGCGTGACCGGCCTCCGAAGAGGCGCGGCACCGAATGGGCCGTATTTGTTCAGGCTCATCAGGTCTTACCTTGGGACATCCGCTGTCCTGCCGCCGAAGCGGCGAGGCTGCCTGGTTCTGCGAAAGCCGCCGGAGCGGCCGCCCTACTAGGCAGTCCGGTTCAAGCAGGGGGACTCTGGCCAGAGATTCTTGTCCCCGCAGGAGAGAGTATCGCACGGCGGTGCAAGCGCGGAGGAGTCAAGTGATTGATTCCAGTGCGAAAAATGCTTGTGACGGGCCTTGCGGCCGGGCGGGATTTGCCGGCGGCGCGGTCCGCGGTCAACTGGGGGCGGAGCTGCCGTTGCACGAACTCAAGAGCGCTCCCTCTGCAGTGCTGCGAGCAGCAAACAAAGGTGGAGGAACAGAGGGAGGGCGCGTGGCCGCCGCTGGCGTTCAAGGAGCTCATGATGCTGACTCCAGGGGATCCGGCTGCAATGTGGTTCGACCCGGGCGCCAGCTACGGCGAGGTGGCGCCTTCCGGAATGTTCCGCAAGCTTGCCGAAACTTCCGGCGGGAAATGGAAGGAATGTTCGCAATGTCCCAATGAAGTCAAGCTGGAAGAAGTCGACCGCGCATATTACCAAATGCGCTAAGCGGGATTGAAGATTCTGGGATGAGCTGATCGCGGGGATCCTTCTCTTCATGTAGAATCAGGCGGATTGGAGCGTTGAGGCATGGCTTATCTGTTGTCCGGCAAAACTGCCACGATTGTCCTTCGCTGGCTGGCCATGGCGGTGGTCCTATATCTCGGGTTCGGCTATCTCGCCCGGCAGGCCACGCCCGCTCATCCGATGACAAGAACCGGAATGGTTGTGGGCTGGGTCGCGCTCGTTTTTTCTCTGGCGGCGGTTTATTTCTTGCTCGCTCGCGGTTGGCGCAGCCCCCTGGTCTGGATTTCTGCCCCGGTGGCGCTGGTGAATTCCGCGGCCGTGTTGCTTCATTCCGATGAAGCGATGGTTCTGACCGCGTTGTTTTCCGTCGTGGCGATAGCCGCCACCTCGCTAAAGCTCGGGGTAAAACCTGGTGTGCTGCTCACCGTTGCAGGCAGCTTTCTTCTTGGCTTGGCCGCTCTCCTGGCGAGCCTGCTGCTGGCCGCCCCGCTGAATGGCATATGTAGCCGGTATGCACCGTGGGTGTGCAATGTGACGGGACTGCTGTGGGCAGGGGTTGCGGCGGCCTTGCTCTGCCTTGCTTTCTCGCACTCCATGAGACGTCTGGATCAGTCTGCTCCTCACGCAGGATGACTCGCAGCCGGTTGGCGAGAGCCCGCCGCACAATTCCGCCTCGTTTCGCGGCAGCAGAGTCGAAACGAAACCAACGATTCCTGACTCCCTTTCAGGTCCAGCAGCCGGCAAAGAGCCGGATCAGGCTGTCCCCTTCGATCCATGAGCCGTGACTGAAGCGCCGAAGGCGGGAGAAGGAGCGGCCCCCACGCGAAAGCCGCCTGCATCGCGGCAGCTCGGCCAGAAAAAGGGGCCAGTGGTTCCAGTCCCCTTTTCAGGCGGGGGTCATGCCCAGGCGCGACGCCATGTCTTCATAGGCAGCGCCCCAGGCGGGCAGGCTCGCCAGGATCTGTGATGCATGTTGAGCCACCCAGCCGTCCGTTTGCGGGCCAGGCGCAGGTGTGCGCTCCAGCCCGTGCAACTGCTTCCAGACCTCCTGCCATCGCCCGTCATACGACGCCAGCGTGTCCGCATCGGCGCCGCCGCGCAACACCGATTCCAGCCGCGCCGCCAGATCGCTGCCCTCCCAGAATCCGAGGTTCATCGAATGCACGCCCGCCGGGCCTGTCAGGTGCGCCGCGTCGCCTGCCAGCCAGAGCCGCCCCGCGCCAAAACGCTTCGCCAGCCGGTGTTCGAACCGCACCACGATGCGCCAGGTGAGCTTCTCAATCGAACCCGTGAACCACGGGGCGCGCTCGCGCAGATACTGCCGCAAATGCTCTTCATCGAGCACCGGCAGATCCGCCCCGTGCGAGAGCAGCACGCGGTCCTTCTGCCGCTCCGAGGGGAAGTCGCCGAAGCCCGCTTTGCGCAGCGCCTCCACCGGATCGGCCGCGGCAGGCGAATAATCCGGCAGTTCGAAACTCCACCGCGCCGCGCCTCCGGGCAGCGGCCACAGCACGTTCATCGTGCCGCCGTCGAGCGCCACCCTCACGGTGTGCTGCAAATCGGCGTCCGTCTTGAACTCGAACACGGCGAAATACTGCGCCGGACCAACTTCCGGAAACTCGGCGTCCAGCGTCCGCCGCACGCGCGAATTATATCCGTCGGCGCCCACAACAAATTTCGGCTCCAGCTCCCAGGTCTTCGCTACCACCCACTCGGTATGAGCCACGATATAGCCGCGGGATTCTTTTTCGAACTTCTGCACTGTGACGCGCGCGTGATCGGCAGACTGAGAGACCGCCGCCGCCTCGTGCCGCCATCCCACGTGCACGCCGAGCTTCTCGAGTTCCTCTTCCAGCAGGTTCTCAAGCGCATCCTGCCGCACGACGGCCAGCGGGTGTTCCGCATCGCCGGCATCCAGCGCCACGCGCGTGCCATCTTTGTCACAAAACGCGATCCGCCGCACGGGGTAGGAATCCGCCAGAATCCGCTCTTTCAGTCCAAGCTGCGCGAACAGGTCCAGCGCCTGCGGGTGTACCGCCAGCGCATAGCTGTGCGTGCACGCCCAGACGCCCGTGTCGATGATCCGCACGTTCACGTTCCGTCGCGCCAGCGCGAGCCCGGTGAACAGCCCGACGGGCCCCGCGCCCACGACCAGAACCTCGGGTCTCATTTCGTCGAACATGGCAGCACTCCTCGTATGAATCCGGGCAGATGCAGAATACACCGGCCGGTGACGGCAAGACAAGGAGCGGCCGCTCCAAGCCGGTCAACGCAAATGGGGCGCGCAGGCGATGCTGCGGCCGATGAGGATGCCGGAAAACGCCCCCAAATAGGTGTCCGACGGCCAGTGCCGGTATCCGGTCACACGGCTCACACTGACGGCTGCGGCCGCAGAAATCAGGGTAATCTTCAGCCATTTCGGCACGCCCGGGTGCGCGGCCACGGCCGTGGCCACGGCAAACGACGTCAGCGCGTGGCCGGAGGGGAAGGAATCGCCCCCTGAATAAAACGAACCGCGGGAGCCCGGCACGTCGGGCCGCTCCCGCCAGGTGACGCCTTTGAGTGCATAGGTCACCGTCAGGCCTGAGGCCAGCGCCAGCGCCGCTTCCCTTCCGATATGCGACCAGGCTGGCTTGCCAGCATAATGTCCGTAGCCCGCCGTCGCCGCAGTGGCGATAGTCAGGCCGGCCATGGATCCAATGAGGGAGACCCGCCGGCTCCAGTCATGCTGCGACGGCGTGCCGGGAAGTCCACCCACCAGGGCGCGGTCGGCGGATTTGAGCGCCACCGTCCCCGCCGCCAGCGGCAGCGCGAGCGTCCACGCCTGCCGCGGCGACATTCGGAAAGGCGCGGTCCAGATCCGCTTCTGGTCACCGGCGAAATCGCGCAGGAAATCGCCTGCCGGGCTGCCGCTTTGGCCGGGGGAAAGAGCCGCGCAGCCCGTCAGGAAAAGAACCGCCGTCAGCTTCCCGACTCGCATCAAACACCCGTTTCAGACACGCATGGAGTTCTATGCCCGGGCTTCCGCCCATGACACCTCCGCGCCGCCCGCCCGGCCGGAGGCCCCTGCCGGCGTCTTCCGGACAGCAGCAGGATTTGAGGCGCCCTGAACCGAAACGCCCTCCCGCCGGGAGCGGGAGGGCTCATATAAACATGCCCGCCAACGGGCGTAGCGGATTCAACCTCAGATTATCACAGAGCGTCCTGCGCCGTTCTTCGCCTGCCCTACCGGAACCGCGCCCCGCGCAGGATCGGCGAGCGCTGCGGCTGTGCCGGAGGCGGCTCGGGCTCCGGCGGAGGGGCCGGCTTGCGCACGCGCCCGTCGAGATGCGCCGCGATGCGCTCTTCCTTCGCCTTCTGGAATTTCGGCGAGCCCGGCTCCAGCCCGGAGACCTCCTTCACTTCGGCGTCGGTGACCTCCATCGCCACCGCCAGGCACCGGCTCAGGAAATTCTTAACACGGTCCTGCACCACCCGGTGCCCGCTCGTGAGTCCCAGCAGCAGCACCTGCTCGCCCGGCGCTTTCGACAGTACGGCGAAGGTCTGCGACGCCCGTTTCAACCTGGCGCTCTTGATCGCGGCAGCCAGCTTCTTCGCCGACGACTCCAGCTTCTGCCACGGCGCCGCCTCCTGTTTCGTCATCTGCGTGGCGGCGACGAGCGCCGCGCGCTCCTTCGGCGTCAGCTTCTCCGTCAGGCAGTACATGACGATGGCGTACCAGTCGACGTGGAACGGCGCCCCGTACGGGATCATCGCCTTCAGTTTCGCCAGCTTCTGGAACGCGGCGAGGTTGACCTTGTCGCCTTTCAGCCCCGGCGAGAACAGCGTCAGCAGCCCCTCCTGATCCAGCGCCGCGAATACGTCCCCCGGATTAGGCTCCTGCGTGATCTCGTACAGCTCCTGGAAAAGGGCGCGGGGCGCGATCAGCTTCTGCACTCCGGCTTCGCGCGCATTTACGAACTGCTGCCAGGTCTTCTCCTCCACATTGAAGCCGAACCTCGTCTTGAACCGCACCAGCCGCAGCAGCCGGATCGGATCGTCGAACAGCGAGTACGGGCTCACCGCGCGCAGCTCCCTGTGCTCGATGTCTCCGGCGCCGTTGGTGGGGTCGATCAGCAGCCCGCGCGAGGCTCGGTTCAGAGACAGCGCGATGGAGTTGATCGTAAAGTCGCGCCGGCGGAGGTCTTCATGGATGGTGGCCGGCGCCACCTGCGGCTTCGCGCCGGGCTTGGCGAACTTCTCCGTGTGAGCCATGGAGATGGCGCACCGGGCGCCGGAGGGGAAGCGCAGTTCCGCCGATTTGCGCAGTTCATCGGTGGAGACGATCTCGGCCTTGTATTGCCTGGCCAGATCCCGGGCGAATTTCAGCGCCGGTCCTTCAATGGTGAAGTCGAGATCACGGATGGGGAATCCGCCCAGCATGTCGCGCAGCGCACCGCCGGTGAGGAACAGGCTCACGTTGGCCGCCGCGGCAGCCTGTTGCACCAACTCGAGCACTGCGCGCTGCTCGACGCTCAGATGGTTTTCCAGAATGAACATGTAATCGCTCATCGTGCCAGCCTCGTTTCAGCGCGCACGGCGGGTTCAGTTGCGTGGATGATACTGGTCCACGGTGCTCTTGAGACGCGTGCGCAAGACATGGGTGTAGATTTCGGTCGTGGAAATGTCGGCGTGCCCCAGCATCGCCTGGACGCTGCGCAACCCGGCGCCGCCCTCCAGCAGATGCGTGGCGAAGCTGTGCCGCAAAACGTGGGGCGAGAGTTTCTGCCTGATTCCCGCCTGAAGACCGTAGCGCCGCAGCAGCATCCAGAACGCCTGCCGCGTCATGGCCGATCCCCGCCCGGTCACGAACAGATGCGGGCTCGCCCGGCCTTTCAGCAGTTGCGGGCGCGCCTGGCTCAGATAGTCTCTCACCGCTTCCTGCGCCTTGGATCCCATCGGAACCATCCGCTGCTTCCCGCCCTTGCCTGTGACGCGCACAAAGCCGAGATCGAGGTTCACGTCGGCCATGCGCAGCGAGACCAGTTCGCTCACGCGCAAGCCAGTGGCGTAAAGAGCCTCGAGCATCGCCCGGTCGCGCCTGCCCCGCGGCGACTCATCAGGCGCCGCCAGCAGAGCCTCCACCTGCTCGCCGGTCAGGTACTTGGGCAGGTGGCGCCAGGTCTTGGGAGCGGTGAGCAGGGCGGTGGGGTCTTCGCCAATTCTTCCTTCCAGCAGAAGGAACCGGAAAAACTGGCGGAGCGTCGAAAGCCGCCGGGCCGAGGTGCGGGGGCTGAGCCTGGCGTCCTGCATCGAGTCGAGATAGCCGCGGAGGTGCTCCGCAGTGACCGGCCAGGGGCGCCCACGGCGTGCGCAGAAATCACGAAAGTCCTTCAGATCGAAGGAGTAAGCGGCAATCGTGTGGGCCGAGAGCCCCTTCTCCACACGGGCGGAGGACAGGAACGCTTCGATCGCGCCTGCCAGCCCTTCCTCGGCAGCCATTTGTGTAATGATACAATACCAGCGTAATTATTTGAAAGTAAAGGCTCACCGATCAGGGCCAGGGCTGCGGCGCCCAAGGAGCGGCATTCTGCGTGAGCGGATCCACCGCAAAAAAGGTGCTCGTCGACCGGTACGACCGGTCCCAGGTGAGAGGGTTCGTGCAGGCGCAGTCCCTCAATCAGGGCGCCGAAATCGAATTGCTCAGCGCCGACGGCGCTGTCCTGCGCCTTCCCGCGGGGCAGGTGAAGACGGTCTCCTTCGTGCGGGAGTTCGATGGACCTTCCATCTGGGAAGAACGGTGCGAGTTCCTGGCGCGCCCCAAGGCTCCCGGACTCTGGGTTGAGTTGCGTTTCCGGGACGGCAGCCGCCTGGAAGGGGTCATCCCCAACGATCTGCTGGTGCTGGAAGGCGCCGGCGTGATGCTGACGCCGCCGGATCCGGCGGGCAACACCCAGCGGGTGTTTGCGCCCAGGCAGAGCCTGGCGGCAGCCGCCGTGCTCGGGGTGGTGGGTGCGGCCCGGCGGCGCACGCGCAAACCGCCTGAAGCGGCAGGGCAGATCAGGCTGTTCGGAGAAGACTGACCGGAGCAAGGCGGTGGGTGGCGGCGTCCTTCCAGCAGCCGGGTGAAAGGCTCCTGACCAGCGTCAGCTCCTCCACCACGAATTGCCGCGGGAGGCGGCATTCCTGCCACCGGCGGCGCGCTTCGGCCAGAATCTTTTCAAAGGGCAGCCTGCACACATTCTGCGCCACCGTCACGTGGGGATGGAACGGAAAGATGTCTTCGGCGAAGAACAGGCCGTGGTTGAACGCCTGATGCGCCCGCTCGGCGCCCTGCCTCCCGGCGGCGAGGGAGAGGTAAACGACGCCGGTCGAGGGGAAGACCTCGACATCCCCGAGTGTCACCTCAAACGCAGGGAACTCTCTGGCCAGCCGTCCCAGTTCGCGTTCCAATGTCTCCTGGGGCGCTGGCAACTGCCGAGGCGGCAGGATGGTCAGATGGGAGCGAAGCGAGCATCCGGGCTCCAGTTCCGCCCTCAGCGCGCTCAGGTAGCTTCCCAGCGGATCGGGGATATAGGCCACCGCAGCATAAAGGCCCGCCTTCTGCGGCCCCGCTGGGTGGCCTTCGCATGACGAATCCATAGATTTCGATTGTAGCCCGCGCGTACCGTCATGTGGCGGGAGCGGCGGGCGACACCCTCCTCTTATTTCAGACGCGGCGCCCGCCCGGCTCGATTCCTGATCCCGCTCAGCGTTCCCGCGCCCTCCGGGCGGCCGAATCGAGCTGATACACCCTCACGTAGTCGATTTCGAACCGTTGCGGGAAGATGGCGTCGTCGATCCCCTTCTGGCCGCCCCAACTGCCGCCAATGGCGAGGTTCAGGATCAGGTAAAACGGCTGGTCGAACGGCCATACGGCTTCGCCCGTACCCTCGTTTTGATACGTGAAGTAAGGCTTGCCATCCACCGACATGACGATCCGCTTCGGCGACCAGTCCAGGGCGTACACATGGAAGCCTTCATAAGGAGCCTTCACGGTGATGCGGTCGCCCTTGTTGGTGCCCTTGACGTGATTGTATGCGTCGGTGTGAATGTTGGCGTGGATCACGTCGGGGTCGAAGCCGACGTTTTCCATGATGTCGATCTCGCCGCACTTCGGCCACCCCACTTTGCCGATGTTCTGGCCGAGCATCCAGATGGCGGGCCATGTGCCCCGGCCGGTAGGCAGCTTGGCCCGGACCTCGATGCGGCCGTAGCGCCAATACTGCCGGCACTCGGTGGTGACGCTGGCCGAGGTATAACGCGCCGTCTTGCCGTCCTGGCTCCAGTCTTCGCGGCGCGCTTCGATGACGAGCACGCCGTTTTCCACGCGCGCGTTCTCGGGGCGCTCCACGGTGTAGAACTGCGCCTCGTTGTTCCGGATCATGCCGCGCTCGTAATTCCAGCGCACCGGATCGGGCAGCCCGGGCGAATCGAACTCGTCCGACCAGACCAGCCGGTAGCCGGGCGGCTGAGCCAGCGCTGCCGCGGAAAGCAGAAAAGCGAGAAGAAGAACTCTCATCATCGCGTCTCCCGCCCTCCAGCATAGTCATTCCGTGCGGAAGCAGGAACGCGGAAGTTCAGGCGGGCGGCAGTCAGGCCGAAGCAGGGGCGGCATCGGCAGGCAGCTCCTGCTGGACGGGCTCCGGCTCGCGCCAGCGCGCCTCCTCGAAGCCCACATACTTGCAGATGCGGAGCAGGCCGTCTTCCGACTCGAGCACGTCGCCCACTTCGAGAGGCGACGCCGAGCCGCGCAGCTTCATCCACGCATCGTAGAAGCCGCCGGCCTCGACCTCGCCGCCGGGCTCGTAATCGCGGGGCTTGAGCAGGGCGAGGCCGCTCGTGTGCGGCGCCCAGCGGTAGCCCTGCCGGACGTGCTCCTTCATCTTGTGGACGCGGAACAGTGCCATGCCCTGATTGTCGCGCCAGAAACAGAAGCCTGTCAAAATGTTTTTGGCGCGCTCAGTCGGCTCCGGCCGCGCCTGTCATGGCCAGCAGCTTCTGTCCGGCGGCGTCGAACAGCCGCGCGGGAGCGGCAGAGGCCGCGTCGAGCAGGAACAGCGGGGCGGCTCCGAGCCGCTCCAGTCTCGCCGGAGGCGTCTCAAGCGGAACAGGCTCGCCAATCTGGCTGGAGCGAAGGTCCAGCACCAGCAACTGGCTGTTTCCCGCGCTGGCCACCACGAGCTTCTTCTGCTCGGCGAGCAGCGCGAATCCCACCGGATCGGCCAGGCCATGCCCCGCCGTCATGAGCGTGTCCACACGCGGCATGGCGTCCCAGCCCGTGTAGCGAAGCACCTCGTTGCGCCCGCGGTCGGCCACGTAAAGCGCTCCGTCGGCCAGTTGCATTTCGCCGGCCTTGTCCAGAGGCATCAGCATGCGGGGCGGCTGGTTCTGCTGGAGAATCCAGAGCGTGCCCGATTCGCGTCCCTGCGTGGCGAGGAATGCCTCTTTGGACTCCGCGCCGACCGCGATGGAAACGACCCGTTCCCCGATCCCCGCAAGATCCGCTTCCCAGGCGAGCCGCAGCTCGCCCTGCGGGCTCTTCTTCCAGAGTTCGAGTTTCTGCTGGCCTGGGATGTACAGGGCCAGTTCGGAAGAGTCCGTGCTCCAGGCGGCTCTCGCCACCGCGGCTCCGTCCTCCCGGAACTCCCGCCACACCGGGACCGCTCCGTCGAGCCGCCGCACCAGATACAGTGCGCCGGACTTGGACAGGAGCGCCGTGCGCCCGTCCGGAGCCACCCACGCCGAGTCGAACTCGCGCACGCGCGGATGTCCCGCGCTCACGGTGTCGTTCTGGGCCACAACGAGCCGGATGGTCCGGCTCACGTGATCCACCAGTACCCCCGCCATCGGCAGGGATTGCGCCGTCATGGCGCCAGCGAAGAGACAATACACGAACAGTGTGCGCATAGGCTCAGGGATCTGCACGGTTAGATACCGTCCCGGCCGCGCGGGTTGCGGAAATTACGCTTCTTCGACGGCCACCGCGCGCCCGCCCTCAGCGATGGAGATGCGCGCCGCCTCGATCACGGCTTCGTTATAGGCTGAGTTCGCCGGAGTGGCCATCACGCCGCTGCGGTCCCAATCGGCCAGCCTGGCGCGCCGCTCCTCCAGTCCGAGCCCCTCCAGCTCCAGAGCGCGCTCGACGATGTAGGCCACCGACCGGTACCCGTATCCGACCGGCACGAGTCCCGGCCCGCCCAGGTCCACGTATTGGAAGTAATCGGTGGAAGGCTCGGCATACATTGTCGAGCCCGGGCCGCCCGGGTTTCTCACATAGGAATACTGGATGCCGCGGTACTGGTCGTCGTGGCGGATCCACGCGCCGCGCTCCGCCGTGGAGCAGTACATCGTGAGCCCCTGCGTGTTCGAGCCCGGCGCCGCGTCGGGGAATCCGATCGCGTTCTGCACGTTCAGGCACGCTCCGTTCGACCAGATCACGCGCGCGTCCGTCCATAGCCAGCCCTCCACGCCGTTGGGGAAGCGGTCGCGGATTCCGTAGACGGAGACCTCCACCGGTTTCAGCCCGGTGATGAACGCCACCAGGTCCACGTAATGGCAGCCGATGTAGGTGAACGCATCCGTGGCCTCGCAGGAAAACCAGTTCTGAAAATTCGAGTGGCGGTAATACCATTTCTCGAGCAGGCACGCCGTGCCGAGCCGGAACTCGCCGAACAGCCCCTCCTGATAGCGGCGCCGCGCCAGCAGCGAGCGGTCGTCGAACCGCTTGTGGTACTCGACGCCCACCAGCAGCCCGCGCTCGCGGGCTTCGCGCTCGATGTGGCGCGCGTGCTCGAGCTTCAGCACCAGCGGCTTCACCGTCAGCACGTGCTGCTCATGCCGGAGCGCGCAAAGAATCGCCTCGTAGTGCAGATGGTCCGGGATGGCCGTCACCACGAGCTGCCGCGGCGGCAGCGCGGCGATCACTTCCTCGTAAGACTCCAGCCGCGGCGTGAACTTCCGGTCCGGAAATGCCCGCTGGAGGGCAGGCGCATCGGCCAGGGCCTCCAGCGGCTCACGCTTCCGGCCGCAAACTTCGATGTCTCCAATGCGGCCCAGACGCTGGAGCTGGTACAGGGACGGCAGCAACTGGTCATGGGCAATCATGCCGCTGCCGATCATCGTCACACGCATGGCCATGTCCCCCCTCAGCGCTCCGCCAGCACTTCGGCGAAAGCCTCGCGCAACACCTCGCAGCCCTCGCGCAGCGCCTCTTCCGATATCACCAGCGGCGGGCAGATCTTGATCGTGCAGCCCTGCGGGCCCACGGGGTTGAACATCAGCAGCCCCTTCTCGACCGACCGCCAGACGATGTCGTGCGCCAGCGCTCCGTCCGGCGTGCGGTGCTTCGGATCCACCACTGCCAGCCCCGCCACCAACCCCTTGCCCGCCAGGAATCCGGCCTGCGGAAACTCGTTCTGGATCCGGCGCAGCCCCTCCATCAACACCGGTTCCATGCGCGCCGCATGGCCGGCCAGATCCTCTTTCAGGATCAGCTCGATGTTGGCCAGCGCCGCCGCGCAGCAGACGGGATTGCCGGTGTGTGTCGACGACGCCGAGCCGGGTCCCGGCAGGTCCATCAGGTCCGCGCGCCCGGCGACGGCGGAGACCGGCAGCGAACTGGAAATGCCTTTGCCCCAGGTCGTCAGATCCGGCACGACGCCGTAGTGCTCGTAGCCCCAGAACCGCCCGGTGCGCCCGAAGCCGGCCTGCACTTCGTCGAAGATGAGTAATGCCTTCTGCCCCGTGCACCATTCGCGCAACGTGCGGATATATTCCACTGGAGCGAACGCCGCCGTGCCGCCCTGGTAGGTCTCCATCAACACGCCGCACACCTGGCTCGGCGCCACGCCCGCTTCCGCCAGTGTCTTTTCGAACAGGGCGAAGCTCGTGTCCTCCGTCCAGTAGCCGTCCGGGAACGGGACCTGCACGAAGCGGGGATCGGGATCGCCGATCCACTCCTTCAGGGCCGGGATGCCGCCCGCAAGCTGCGAACCCAGCGTCCGTCCGTGGAACGCCTTCTCGAACGACACGATCACGTTCTTGCCGCGTCCGCCCGCTTTCAGGCCGTGCATCCTCGCGATCTTGATGGCGAACTCCACCGTCTCGCTGCCCGTGGTCAGGATGAAGACCTTTTCGAGCGGCGCCGGCAACAGAGAGACGAGCTTCTCCGCCAGTTGCGCACGGATCTCCGATGGGAAGCAGTAATTGGTCAGCAGCCCGTGCTGCGCCTGCCTTGTGATGGCTTCGATGATCTCCCGCCGCCCGTGCCCGGCGTTTGTGATCAGCACGCCCGACGACCAGTCGAGCCACATGTTGCCCCAGCGGTCGTATACCTGGAAGCCCTCGGCGCGATCCCACACCACCGGCGGCTGCCCCTGCATGGCGCGGATCTCGGCGCGGTGGAGTTTCTCGAGCACCGGCAGCGATTCCGGCACAGGGAACGGAGTGACGATCCGCCGGAAGCGCGTCTCTACGCGCGGCACAGGCTTTGATGCAGGCGTTGTCTCCAGAGGCATGTCTCTATTTAATGACGATAGCTCCCGGCGCCGCAATGTGATAGATCTCCATGCAGAAGGAGCTGATACCGATGATCGCGGCTTCACAACTGCGAAACGGCATGGCCATCCGGCACGAAGGCGAGATTTACAAGGTCCTGCTGGCTGATTACCACCCCGGGCAGGGCAAGATGGGCGGCGTCACTCACGTGCGCCTGAAGAACCTCTCCACAGGCACCACCTGGGAAACCAGTCTCCGCGGAGATCTGAAAGTGGAGGACCTGGCGCTCGAAAAGAAGGCGATGGACTTTCTGTACAGCGAATCCGGGATTTGTACGTTCATGGACACCGGCACCGGCGAACAGGCGGAAGTGCCGGAAAAGTTGATCGGCGATGCCGCCCGCTTCCTGCTTCCCGAAATGCGCGTCGCCGTCGAGTTCCTCGGCGATCGGCCCGTAGGAGTGGAGATGCCGGACTTCGTCGAGGTGGAGGTCGCCGACACCGCGCCGCCGGTGCATGCGCAGAACGACAGCACGTGGAAGCCCGCACGCCTGGAAAACGGCGCCGAAATCATGGTGCCGCAGTTCATCAAGACGGGAGACCGCATCCGGCTGGACCTCAACACGATGAAGTACATGGACCGGGCGAAGTCCGCCAGGTGATCAGGCGAGAATGTGCGTCAGCCCAGCCTCGCGCGCCCATTGGAGCGCCCGGCGGTGCTCGGCGTATGTGATCCGGCGGTCCAGAGGCGGATACTGCCGGGCCTTGTGCTCCGGGCGGTACTGTCCCATGATGTTGACCCATGTGTCGCGGGACAGCCGCCCGGCCACCCACTTCACAAACCGGTCCGTGCCGGCCAGGTTCTCGGGCAGCACAAGATGACGGATCAGCAGCCCGCGCCGCGCCACGCCGCGCCCGTCCAGCTCCAGCACGCCCGTTTGCCGGTGCATTTCTGCGATCGCCTCCGCGGCGCGCTCCGGATAATCCGCCGCGCCCGACGAGAAACGCGCGGCGATTTTTCCATCCATGTATTTGAAATCCGGAAGGTAAATATCGACAATGCCATCCAATAATTTTACGGCTTCCAGCGCTTCATACCCGCCGCAGTTGTAGACGAGCGGCAGCCGGAATCCCCGCCGCACGGCGTGGACGAGAGCGCCCACGATGTTCGGCAGCAGGTGCGTGGGCGTCACCAGGTTCAGGTTGTGGCAGCCCATGTTCTGCACCGACACGAATAGCCGGCCCAGCTCTTCGTCGGAATACCACCAGCCGTCTCCGCGGTGATTGATCTCCCAGTTCTGGCAGAAGACGCAGAGCAGATTGCAGCGGGAGAAGAACACCGTGCCGGAACCGCTCCGTCCCGTGAGCGGCGGCTCTTCGCCGAAATGCGGGTGCGCGGAAAACACTTTCGCGCGCGCCGGCAATCCGCACACGCCCGTCTCGCCCGCCAGGCGGTTGACGCCGCACTGGCGCGGGCACAGGCGGCAGGAGCGGTAGATCTCCCGCAGCGCGCGGGCGCGCGCCTCGAGTTCGCCTGTGCGGGCCAGTTTCAGATACGAAGGCTCAGGCGGCCGCTCCGGTGCGGCCAGCGCAGCCCCCAGCCCGGTGGCGAAGTCCCTGCGCGTGGGTTCCATGGCCAGGGCTCCTGCCTCCAATTTGTGCCAATCAGCGGCCGTTGTCCAGCCCGGTCCGGCTGGTTTTGCTTGCCAGCGTCCGTCCCTGTGAGACATCCTGTGAGAGACGCCCGGAGGCAGCGCTGAAGCATGGCGGAAGAGTTGCTCTATCTCACCGAACTGCTCGGGCTGAAAGTGTATGACTTGAGGCGGCGGCCGCTCGGGCGCGTGCGCGACGCCGTTCTCGTCCCCCGCCTGCACCCGGTGCGGGTGGACCGGTTTCTGGTGGCCGGCGGAGGGGGCTACACGTGGCTTTACGTCCGCCACGACCAGGTGGCCGAGATCACGCTCGACGGCATCAGGCTCCGCGACGAGATGCTGGTCCCCTACCACGCCGACGAATATGCGCTGAGGCTGGTGCGCGACGTGCTGGACCAGCAGATCATCGACGCCAGGGGCCGCAAGGTGGTCCGAGTCACAGACATTACGTTCGAGATCCGCCATGAGGCGGGCCAGGACGTGCTGCACGTGCTCGAGGTCGACATCGGCATGCGCGCCGTTCTGCGGCGGCTGCTCCAGGGCTGGATACCCCGGCGGTGGATCCGCCGGCTCCAGCGCCGCGTTCCCCCGAATTCCATCCGTTGGGAGCTGTGCAACATCGTCGAGCCGGATCCGCAGCGGCGCCTGCGGCTCAACATCTCCATGGAGCCTCTCGAGCAGATGCACCCGGCTGACCTCGCCGACATCGTGGAAGAGTTGAGCCCCGAAGACCGCGAGGCGATCATCGAGGCCATCGACACCGAAGTCGCCGCCGAAGCGCTGTCGGAGATGGCGCCTGAAACCCAGGCGCAGATCATCGAGTCGCTCGACGCGGGCAAGGCGGCCGATATTCTGGAGGAGATGGCGCCCGACGAGGCCGCCGACGTGCTCGCCGAGCTTGGTGAGGAGACCAGCGAAGAGATCCTCGAGGAAATGCAGAGCGCCCCCAAGGCGGAGGTCGAGGAACTGCTCGAATACGAGGAAGACACGGCCGGCGGGCTGATGAACACCGAGTTCATCGCCGTGCATGAGGAAGCCACCGTCGCCGACGCCATCGATGCGCTCCGCCTGCGGCAGGACCTCGTGGACACCGTGAACACGATCTTCATCACCGATACCGACGACCGCCTGCGCGCCGCCATCCCGATCGCCCGGCTGCTCCTGGCCAGGCCGGCGACCCGTGTCAGCGAACTCGTCCGCCCCGAGGACGAAGTCATCCAGACCGATACCAGCGCCTCCGCCGCCCGCGTGCTGGAACTTTTCGACAAGTACAATCTGCTGGTGCTGCCCGTCATTGATGAAGAGCAACGACTGGCCGGCGTGATCACCGCCGACGACATCATCTCCGTGCTAAGGAACCGCTAGATGCTCCGGCGCCTGAGATACCACTTCGCGGTGTTCTTCGCCGTCATCGGTCCCGGCTTCATCACCGCCATGGTGGACAACGACGCCGGCGGCATCTTCACTTACTCGCAGGCTGGCGCCCGCTACGGTTATCTGCCGCTCTGGACGCTGGCGCCCATCACGCTGCTGCTGGTGGTGACTCAGGAGATGTGCGCCCGCATGGGCGCTGTTACGGGCAAGGGGTTGTCGGACCTGATCCGGGAAGAGTTCGGGCTGCGGACCACTTTCTTCATCATGGCGCTGCTCGTGCTGACCAACCTGACCAACGTCATGGCCAATTTCGCCGGCGTGGCCAGTTCGCTCGAGTTGTTCGGCATCAGCCGGTATCTCACCGTTCCAGCCGCCGCCGCCGGCGTCTGGCTGCTGGTGGTTCGCGGCACCTATGCGCGCGTCGAGAAGGTCTTTCTGATCGCCTCCTCGGTCTACATCTGCTACATCATCTCCGGCGTGATGGTGAAGCCCGACTGGACCCAGGCGGCCATTTACAGCGTCCGCCCCGTGCTCATGCTCGAGCCGGGCTACCTCACAATGCTGGTCGGCATGGTGGGCACTTCGGTGGCCCCGTGGATGCAGTTCTACCTTCAGGCGGCGGTTGTCGAGAAGGGGATCACCGCCAAGGAGTATGTGGAGAGCCGTCTGGAAGTGATCGTCGGCTGCATTGCAATGACGGTGATCGCGTTCTTCATCATCGTTGCGTGCGCCGGCGCCATCCACGACGTCGCGCCGCGCGATATCCAGGACGCCACCGACGCGGCTCTCGGCCTCCGTCCCTTCGGCCAGTACGCGTTCCTGCTCTTCGCCATCGGCCTGTTCAACGCGTCGCTGTTCGCCGCCTGCATCCTGCCGCTTTCCACCGCGTATACCGTCTGCGAAGGCCTCGGCTTCGAATCCGGCGTCAACAAGGGCTTCGGCGAGGCGCCCGTGTTCTACTGGCTCTTCACGCTGCTCATCGTCATCGGCGGCGGCGTGATTCTGCTGCCCGGCTTTCCGCTGGTCAAGATGATCCTGCTCAGCCAGGTCATCAACGGCGCCTTGCTGCCGCTGGTGCTGATCTACATGATCCTGCTGGTCAACAAAGACCGGTTGATGAAGAAGTGGAAGAACACCCGTTTCTACAACGTCGTCGGCTGGTCGAGCGTCGTCATTCTCATCGGCCTCACGGTCGCGCTGGTGATCCTCAGCATCCGCGATCTGATGGCGGCGTGAAGCGCATCAAGCGTACCCGCCGGAATCCGGCCGGCCGTGCTGCTCGAGCCACTCCAGCATCGCCCGCACGCTCGCCGTCGCCAGGCACACGCAGGTGTCCGCCCCGCCGTAGTAAATGAACAGCGTGTCGCCGTCCGGCCGCATCGTGTAGCCGCAGGGAAACACCACGTTGGCCACGTCGCCCTGCCGCTCATACAGTTCTTCAGGGCCGAAGATCCAGCTATCGCTGCGCAGAAGGCAGCGCTCCGGCGTGTTCAGATCGAACAGCGCCAGCCCGAGCCGGTACAGCGCGCCGCTTGCCGTGTGCCGGACGCCGTGGTAGATCACCAGCCACCCGCGTTCGGTTTCAATCGGCGGCGGCGAGAGCCCGATCTTGCCGGCATCCCACCACGCTCCTTCCCGCGCCCGGAGGATCAGCTTGTGGCTGCCCCAGTGCCGCAGGTCCGGCGAATAGGAGATCCACATGTGCGCCCCCCTCCAGGTCGTCACCGGCCGGTGGATCAGCGCCCAGTGGCCGCCGATGCGCCGCGGCAGCAGCGCCGCGTCCTTGTCCTCAGGCGGCATGATGACGCCGTACCGCTCAAAGTTCCGGAAGTCTTCCGTCAGCGCCAGCGAAACGCCTGGCCCGCCTTTCGAATACGACGTGTACGCCACGGCGTAGCGGTCCAACTCCGGCACGAACGTGATCCGCGGGTCCTCGATGCCCCAGACCTCTTCCGGATGCCGCACCGGGTCCGGCGTCAGCGTCGGCTGCGGATCGATCTCCCACCCCGTGACCCCGTCCCGCGAGCGTGCCGCGCAGAGGTGCGAGATCCCGCTGCGGTCCTCCACGCGGCACAGCAGCAGCGTGGTTCCGTCCCGCAGCAGGCATGCGCCTGCGTTGAAGACCGAGTTCACCGGATACGGCCAGTCCTCGGCCCGCAAAATTGGATTGTGGCTGTAGCGATGGAACAGAATCTCGTGTTTGTTGTTCACCGAATTCGTCATGGCCTGAATTGCCGGCAGCGTCATCCAAGAATGTCTCCTGCCTGATGCATCTCCTCGAGCGCAAAGTGGAAGCTCAGCGTCGATTCCGCCCCCTCGTTCTGATTCACGCGGTCCGGGTGCAAACCGTCGCGGCAGCCGCCCGTCAGGGCGTCGTACAGCGGCAGTCCAAGATCATTCCGGCCCAGGAACCACTCGAATGCCCGCCGCGCCTCGGCGCGCCAGCGTTCATCGCCCGTGGCCCGCCAGGCGTCCAGGCACGCCGAGACCATCGTGTGCGCTTCCACAGGCTGCTGATCGAACCGCGCCCGCTCCTGCCCGCGCCGCCAGAAACCATTGGATCCGACCGGCACGAAATGGCCCTGACCGGCCGTCTGAATCCGGGCCAGCCAGTCGAGTGATTCAAGCCCCGCGCGCAGCCAGTCCTCCCGGTTCAGGCTTCTGCCGGTGACGATCAGCGCCTGGCTCAGCCGCGCGTTGCAGTAGGCCAGAACATCCTCGAACCAGAGCCAGTCCGGCCCCTTCACCTGCTCGTACAACCGCATCAGCCGTTCCGCCAGATCCTCGCGCAGGGCCTGAGCCGCCCGGTCGCCGGGAAACCGGCGCAGATAATGATTCAGCCCGAGCAGCACGTACGCCCACGCCCGCGGGCTCGTGAACGCTGCCACCGCCGGCAGAGCCGCCTCCAGCAACAACCCGGCCGCGCCCCGCAGCCCCTCGCGTTTCGATTCTCCAAGCGCCATACCGAGCGCCCACACCGCCCGGCCGTGGCAGTCTTCGCTGCCGGTCTCATCCAGCCACCGCTGATCGAACGCCATCCAGTTGCGGAACCGGCCGCTGTCGCGCCGGAAGGCATGGTAAAGGAAAGCCATGTACCGCTCCGCGTGACGCCATTCGATTCCGCGGCGCTCCAGCATGACGCACAGCGCGAGGGCGCGCGCATTGTCGTCCGTCGTGTAGCCCTCCGAGTAGTTCGGCACCGTGTGCACGGCGTGCTGAAGCATCCCAGCCGGCCCCGTCAGCCTATGAAGGTGGCCGTGGTTCGGCGAGGGAAGTTCCACGGCGCGCTCCCGCAGTGTCGCGGCCATGAAGAGCGGACGCGGGCTTCGGCTGCGGTCCTCGCGCGCCCGCTGGAACGTGCGCAGGTACAGCGCCGCCACGTTCGGCCAGGCCATTTCCCGGCACGCCAGATACGCGCGCTTCCTCATTGCGTGCCGCTCAGCCTCGTTATCGAGCAGCCGGATCACGGCGCGGGCGATGCCTTTCGCGTCCCCGAACGGCACCAGCACTCCCCGTCCGTCCGCCAGCAGTTCTTCGGCATGCCAGTATGGCGTCGAGATCACCGCTTTGCCGGCGCCCACCGAGTAGGCGAGCGTGCCCGACGTGATCTGCGCCCGGCTCAGGTACGGCGTGATGTAGATGTCGGCTGCGCCGATAAAGTCCAGAAGCTCCTCCTGGCTGACGAAGCGGTTGTGGAACACCACGTGGCGGTCCACGTCCAACTGCCGCGCCAGCCGCTCCAGCGAATAGCGGTAGCTCTCACCGTGGCGCATCCGCACGTGCGGGTGCGTCGCGCCCAGCACGACGTAGACCAGGTTCGGGTGCCGCTGGAGCACTTCCGGCAGCGCGGCGATGACGTGCTCGATCCCCTTGTTCGGAGACAGCAGGCCGAACGTGAGCAGCACGGTCTTGCCCTGCAGCCCGAACTGGTCTTTGTAAAAATTCGGATCGACGAACGGAACATCGGGAATTCCGTGCGGAATCAGGTCGATTTTGTCCTCGGGAATCCCGTAAATATCCCGCGCAAATTCGACCCCCTTTTGCGTCATGACGACGATGCGGTCGCTCAGTCTGGCGATCTCCTCCAGCACCCGCCTCTGGTTTTCCTCCGGCTCTTTCAACACCGTGTGCAGCGTCGTCACCACCGGCATCCGCAGCTCGCGCAACATGGCCAGTATGTGGCTGCCCGCCGGACCGCCGAAGATCCCGTACTCGTGCTGTATGCAGACGAGATCGACGCTGTTGATGTTGAGAAAATCGGTCGCGCTCAGGTAGGACGCGATCTCGTTCTGCTCGAGTTCGAAGCGCACGCGCTGCGGGTAGGCGTACCCCTCAGGCCGGTCGTTCACCGGAATGGCGATGACGCTGAGCTCCGGGGCTGCGACTGCAAGGGCTTCGCACAGGTGCGTGGTGAACGTTGCGATGCCGCACTGCCGCGGCAGATAATTGCCGACGACGGCGATTTTCTTCAGCGCCGGCGGGGCGCTCGCGGGCGGAATCAGCAGAGACGTGTCCGTGTGAGTGGCGGTTCGCATCGGGCCAGAACCCTCCGCACAATCAGACTTGAACACGGCGCTGAAACCGGCAGGATCCGCCGCGGACCGGGCCTCTGGATGCTATGGCGGAGGCTGCGGCGCGCTGGCGGCTGGCGCCGCACTTTCCAGCTCCCGCTCTGGCCTGCCCCGGCTCAGTGCTCGGATGAGACGGACTTGCCGCTGGAATATGGCGCCTTCATTTCATTTGTTAGCACTGGAATGCCTGGCTTGTCAATTCTGCTGGCAAGCAAATGACGAGCCGCGATTCATCACCCTTCCGGTCTGTTTGCCTGCTTCTTTTCCCGCCTAGGGTCTCTTCCGCTCCAGCAGGTGCGCGCAGGTCTCCAGTCTCGATGGTCCCGTGCCATCGTTGACCGCGAATTGCATGTCCGCCCAATAGCCGCGCCTGACCCTGCCGTCCCACAGCGATGCCGCCCCGTAGGCGCCGTCTTTGCGCAGAGCGTAAAAGTTGATGTCGAAGCGGTCCAGCACTTCGGCCTTGTTGCGGAAGTTCCTTGCGATCCGTTTCAAAGCCTCCAGGCAGGCTTCCCGCGGCGCCATCCCCTGCCGCATCATCTCGACGATGGTGTGGGCGCCGGCGATGCGGATGTTCTCTTCGCCGCGCCCGGTCGACCCCGCCGCGCCAACGTCCTGATCCACATACAACCCCGCGCCGATAATCGGCGAGTCGCCTACGCGGCCGGGAATCTTCCAGGCGAGGCCGCTCGTCGTGGTCACGCCGCTGATCTCGCCTTTCGCGTTCAGCGCCAGCAGGTTGATGGTGCCGGTGGGCGGGTTGGCCGCTACGTCCAGCGCCCAGGCGATCAGTTCCTCGCTGGCATCCGGGAACTGCTCGCGCAGCCTTTCGGCGGCCTTCAGCATCTGGGGTGAATCCAGCCCGTCGGTCCAGTTGTTGTTGCCTTCGCGGTCCCGCAGCGACTGCTTCCAGGCGATCCACGCCATGCGCGCCCTCTCTGTGAGCAGGTTGGTCTCCCCGATGCCCCAGGCGCGGGCGAACCGCAGCGCGCCCTCGCCCACCAGCATGATGTGGTCGGTCTGCTCCATGACCAGCTTGGCCAGCCGCGCGACATTCTTGACGTTTCGCACGGCCGCCACCGATCCGGCGCGGCGCGTCGGGCCGTGCATAACGCTCGCGTCCAGTTCCACCACGCCTTCCTCGTTCGGCAGCCCTCCGTAGCCGACGCTCGTGTCATTGGGATCGTCTTCGACCAGCGTCACGCCCGCGACCGCCGCCTCCAGCGTGTCTCCGCCGGCCTTCAGCACTTCCATCGCTTTGGCGCAAGCCTTCAATCCATTGGCGCTGGAAACAACGAGATCTTTCGGTCCCGCCTGCGCTGCCCGAGCCGCCAGCGGTAGAGCCGCATTCATCGCCAGCCAGTCTCTTCTCCTCATTTCTCTCCGATCCTCTTCTTCCGCTACACTGATTTTGATGATCCCGCGGCTGCTCGCGCTGACCGCGTCAGTCTCCTTATTCTGGGCCGTCGGACAACCCCGCCGCAAGCCGGAACCGCCCCGTTTCGAGGTCATCGAGTTCAAGGCGCAGCGGCAGGAGGAACGCCTGCTCATCGACGGGCGCGTCCGGAATATCGGCAGCGCCACGGTCCGCTTTCCGGTTCTTGTGTTTGAATTTCGCAGCTCCGATGACAAAGTCGTCTCCACGCGCCGCACGGATCTCGAGCCCGAAGAGCTCGCCCCGGGCGAGGATGCGGTGTTCCTGCTCCAGGCGCTGCCGCCGGCGCGGGCTGTCTCGATCCGGCTTGAAATGCAGGACCGCGACAGGCGTTACTATCCGCTGTTGAAAAGCGGTCCCTATCCCATCGAATAGAACTCGCGAAAGGAACTTGGATGGTTGAAGTGATCCACCCGGCGCGCCGCCTCCATGGCAGCCTCACGCTGCCGGGCGACAAATCCATCTCCCACCGCTACGCGATGCTGGCCTCCGTCGCCGGGGGGCTCTCGACGATCCGCAATTACTCCACCGGCGCCGACTGCCACTCCACCCTGCGCTGCATCCGCTCGCTAGGGATCGAGGTGGAGGTGCAGGGAACCGAAGTCCGCATCCACGGCGGCGGCTTGCACGGCTACCGGGCGCCGGCGGTTGATCTGGACGCCGGCAACTCCGGCTCCACCATCCGCATGCTCTCCGGGCTGCTGGCCGGACAGCCGTTTGAATCGCGCCTCACCGGCGACGAGAGCCTCTCCCGCCGCCCCATGCAGCGCATCCTCGAACCGCTGCGCCGCATGGGCGCCCACGTGGAGGCGCGCGACGGGAAGTATCCCCCGCTCCTTATCCGTGGCGGCGCGCTCCAGCCGGTCGAGTATGAAATGCCCGTGGCCAGCGCGCAGGTGAAGAGCTGCGTCCTGCTGGCCGGGCTCATGGCTGAGGGAGTGACGGCCGTCCGCGAGCCTGCCCGCACGCGCGATCACACCGAGGTGGCGCTGCGAGAGTTCGGCGCCGAGGTCGAGTTCGGCTCGGGCTGGGCGCGCGTGCGCGGACCGGCGCGGCTCGAGCCGCGCGAATTGATCGTGCCCGGCGATCTCAGCTCGGCCGCCTTCTTTCTCGCCGCCGCCGCGATGCTGGAAGGCTCCGATCTGATCCTCGAGAACATCGGGCTCAATCCCACGCGGGCTGCGCTCATTGATTTCCTCGTCTCCGCGGGCGCCAATATCCAGGTGCTCGACATCGGCATGCGGCATGGCGAACCCGTGGGCGTGCTTCGCGTGCGCGGTTCCCGGCTCGCCGGCGGAGTCATCGAGAAAGGGCTGTCTGCGGCGCTGATCGACGAAATTCCCGTGCTCGCCGTAATGGGCGCCGTCAGCGAACAGGGCCTTACCGTGCGCGACGCCGCGGAACTCCGCGTCAAGGAGACAGACCGCATCGAAACCGTAGCCGGGAACCTGCGCCGCCTCGGCGTCCGCGTGGAAACGGCCCCTGACGGGCTGCGCGTGGAAGGCCGCCAGCGCTTCCGCTCCGGCTCGGTGTCGAGCTTCGGCGATCACCGCATCGCCATGGCCTTTGCGGTGGCGGCCCTGTCGGCCGACGGGCCTGTCGCCATTGAAGGCGCTGAAGCCGCCTCCGTTTCCTTTCCCGAATTCTGGAGTAAACTGCGGGAGGCCGCTGCAGAGGAGGGGCCGTGAGCGATCAGGATGCACGGGCCGGCGGGGACCTCACGCTTCCGGGGCTCGTGCACGACCTCAACAACGTCTTCGAGACCATCTCCGACGCCGCGGAGATCCTCGCCTCGGATGAGCGCTGGCGCGAGCTTGCCGAAACGTTGTTCCGCAGCGTGGACCGGGGCCGGCGCATCGTCGGCGTCTACGCCGATCAGACGCGCGCCGGCGCCGAACTGAGCGAAGTGGTCGACCGCGCCGAGACCTTCCTGCGCGACTTCCTCCGCCACCTTGCCGGCGCCAGGATCCGCGTCCACCGCCGCATCGGCCGCGACCACCGGTTGCCCGGCAGCGCCGCCGACTGGGAACGGGTGTTCATGAACCTGCTGCTGAACGCCGCCCAGGCCATGAAGGACCGCGACAGCGGCGACATCGAGATCCACTCCCGCATCGAGGATGCCTGCCTGATCATCGACGTGATCGACAACGGCCCCGGCATCGACGAGGCGATCCTGCCCAAGATCTTCACCGCCCGCTTTTCCACTCGCTCCCGGCATGCCGGCCTCGGGCTTCACATCGTGCGCACTCTGGTGGAAGCCAACGGCGCCTCGGTGACTGCCGCGAACCTCACCTCCGCCTCCGGCGCCGTCTTCACCATCCGCGCGCCCATAGCCTGAGCGGGTCCCGAAATCTGGAAATCCTGCGGCCGCTTGCCGCGTCCAAATCACGTGATGAGAATGCTGCAGGCGCTGTCAGCGCTCCTGCTGTTTCCCGTCCCCGCTCTTCGCGGACAGGATCCGGACCCGCTCGATATTGTCCGCCGCAGCGTCGAGCAGGACCGGCTCAACTTCGAACGCGCCAACGACTACAGCTACGTGCAGCACACCGAACTGCGCCAGTTCGGCCGCGGCGGGCGCGTTGTCAAGACCGAATCCCGCACCTTTGACGTTCTCGTGATCGACGGCGAACCTTACGAGAAGCTGATTGCGAAGAACGGCAGGCCGCTGAGCGACGCCGAGGCCCGCAAAGAGGCGGAAAAGCTCGACCGCGAGCTCTCCCGGCGGCGGTCCCAGGACCCCGGCCAGCGCGCCCGCCGCCTGAGCGAGCGTGAAAAGCGCCGCCGGGAGGGGCGCGAATTCGCCCGCGAGATTCCGGAGGCTTTCACCTTCCGCCTGGCGGGACAGGACACGCTGGAGGGGCGCCCCGTGTGGATCATCGATGCGGAACCAAAGCCCGGATACAAAGGAAAAGCGAAGCATGCGAACCTGCTATCGAAGTTCCGCGGCAGGCTCTGGATCGACCAGCAGGATTACCAGTGGGTCCGCGCCGAGGTGGAAACGATCGCCCCCGTGCGTTTCGGATGGATCCTGGCCAAGCTCGATCCCGGCGCGCGGATGACGTTCGAGCAGCGCCGTGTGCATGGCGAGGTCTGGCTCCCGTCGCACGCCTGGATGCGGCTCGGCGCGCGCCTGGCGCTGGTCAGGAGGTTGGATGCGGAAGTCGAAGTCTCGTGGCGCGACTACCGCAAGTTCCAGACCGACTCCCGAGTCACGGCGGTAATCCAGTAAGAAAAGGGACAGGAACGCAATTCCCCTTTTTCCTTGCCCGCACTGACAGGCTGCGGGCCGGCGATGGGCGTACTGTTCCATGCAGGCGCTGCCAGACCAAGCCGTGCGAGCAGGGACAGGCCGGGGCGCCGGCCCCGGGCGGTTCAGAAATTCACGATCGCGGCGAAATCTTCCGGCTTCAGCGAAGCGCCGCCCACCAGCGCGCCGTCAAGATCCGGCTGCGCCATCAGACCGCGGACGTTGTCTGGCTTGACGCTGCCGCCATAAAGAATCCGCAGGGCGTCAGCGGCGGTTTTTCCGTATTTCGCCGCGGCAAGGCGCCTGAGAAACTTGTGCGCCTCCTCCGCCGTCTCCGGCGTGGCCACCTTGCCGGTGCCGATGGCCCAGACGGGCTCATAGGCGATGACGATGCGCGCGAATTCTTCCGCGCTCAGGCCGGCGATGCCGCCCTCAAACTGCCGCTGGAGCACTTCGTTCGTGCGGCCGGCTTCGCGCTCTTCGAGGAGTTCGCCGACGCAAACGATGGGAGTCAGGCCAGCCTCCAGTGCGGCGCGCGTGCGCTTGAGCACCGTTTCGTCGGTCTCGCCGAAGTACTGCCGCCGCTCGCTGTGGCCGATGATGACATAGGTGCAGCCCGCAACTTTCAGCATCGCCGGCGTCACTTCGCCAGTGAACGCGCCTTCCTTGTTCTGCCAGTAGCAGTTCTGCGCGCCGATGCCGACGCGGCTGCCGGCGGCAGCCTCCACCGCCGCCGGGATGTCCACGAACGGCGGGCAGATGGCGATGTCGGCGTGGGTGGATTTCTCCACCAGGGGAAGGAAGCGGGTGAAAAATTCCTTGGTCTCTGCCGGCGTCTTGTACATTTTCCAGTTGCCGGCGATAAGAGGTGTGCGCATGATTCGATTCTAGCGGCTTGCCGGAAGGCGCGTCTGAATCGGCCCCGTCGTGCGGGCGCCCTCCGGGCTTTGAGGCGAACCTTCAGGATCCGCCGCACCGGGAAGATCTTCCGGACCGCTGCCGCGCGCCTTCCACCACTCATTTCGTGCAATAATGAAATGCACAGAGGCCTCGTCGGCATCGCGCTTCCCTGTCGCTGTCTCCCCCCTCAGCTTCGCCCCGTCAGGCGATATTCATTCAGCCGCAACCCCTGTTTCACGAACGGCTGAAATTCTAAAACCTAAGACAAAACCTGGAGGAGAAATCTCCATGGCAGTGAACACAAATCGAAAACTCCATTTGTTGGCTAGCGATTTTGATCACACGCTCAGTTTCAACGATTCGGGACTCGTCCTGAGCGAACTGATCGGCGTGCAGGAATTCGAAGAGAGGGTCCGGTCGCTGGAAAGAATGCATCTGGTGCAACAGGGCGGGGAACTGGCCTATCTGCTCCTGCACGACCCGGATTTCCGCGCCGTCAGGACGCACCATCTGCGGGAGGCCGGGCGCCGGATCCGCCTGAAGAAGAATATCCAACTGCTGGCGCAGATACTCCGGAACCTGGAGGGCATCGACTTCACGTTTCACGTGATTTCCGCCGCTCCCGAGGAAGTGATTCACGCGGCATTGGAAGGTATCATTCCCTCCGCCAACATCCACGGGACGCAGTTCGAATATCACGCTGAAACCGGCGAGATTCTCGGCATCAAGCGCGTCAGCGCCGGCTACGGCAAGGTGGCTGTGCTGGAAGAGATCCGCCAGAAACTGGGCATCAGCTACAACCGGGTCGTCTACGTGGGAGACGGCAGCTCGGACATTCACGTGATGCTGCACCTGAACCGCAACGACGGGCTGACGGTGGCGGTGAGCGAGAACCGGTTCATCACCCAGATCGCCCGGCGCACGGTGCTCAGCGACGACGCCCTCAGCGTGGCCGTGCCGGTGATGGAAGAGATCCTGGGCTGGGACTCGGCCCGGGTCCGCGCGTTTTTCGAAGCGCACGCAATCCCGCTCCGGGAATGGACCAAAGTCCGCACGGACCGGCTCAGCTTTGCGGGGCAGGCTGCCCCAACGGCGCAGTCCGGGGTGGTGCAGCCGTGAGCGCGCTGGACGCCATCGGCTGGGCCGCGACGGGGCTCTTCGCCGCCTCCTATCTGATCCGCGACCCGCGGCGCCTGCGGCTGGTTCAGGCGGGCGCCGCGCTGGTCTGGATCGTCTACGGCGTTCTCCTGGGCGCCGCGCCGGTGGTCGGCGCCAACGCCGCCGTGGCCGCGATCGCGCTGCTGAGCCTCAGGCGCACCGGCCGGGAGACGGAAACAGAATAGCCCATTCTTGTTTGAAACATGCTTTGAGAATCTGCAAAACTGCCCTATCATAGGGCATGATGGCTGCGGCAGCCCGTTCGGGCGCGAAGGAACCTTGCGCTGTGCAGCGGCTCCGCGACGCCGAGCGGAGTCGCCTGAGCCGTCTCCTGCACGACGAGACAGGTCCGCTGCTGTGTGCAGCCGGATTGACGGCCGAGCTGCTGCGCGGCACGCTGCCCGGCGTGACGCCGCAGCAGGAGGAGCTGTTCGCGAAGCTCTCCGGCGCGCTCGAATCCGCCGTCAGGTCGGTGCGTCTGTTGAGCCAGGAGGCCGCGCCCGGTCTGGCCGCGCGGCGAGGGCTGGAGGGCGCGCTGCGCCTGCTGGCCGAGGGTTACTGCGCCGAACTGCAAATTGCTTCAACGCTCCGGCCGTTGCCGCCATCCAGAGCCGAAGCGCTGTGCGAACTGGTGCGCGACGCTCTTCTGGCCACGGAAGGCGGCGGGCGTCCGGCGAGAATCGCCGCGCTGGCTGACAGGATCCGCGTGGAAACGGCGCGGCCATTGGATCCGGGGATTGAAAGCGCGCTCCGCCGCGCCGCCCGCGCCTCCGGGCTCAGGGTCAGGCGGCGCGCCGCGGCGGAAGGCGCGATCATGGAGATTCAACTGGAGGAGAGCGGCTGATGTACACGATTCTCCTGGTTGACGACCACCGCATCATCCGCGACGGACTGCGCGCCATGCTGGAAGCCTCGGGAGACTTCCATGTGGTGGGCGAGGCTGAAACAGGCGGGCAGGCGGTGGCGCTGGCGGCCCGCATGCGCCCGCATCTGGTGGTGATGGACCTCAGTCTGCCTGGCATCAACGGCATCGAAGCCACGGTGGAGCTGCTGCGCGAATCGCCTGCCTCCAAAGTCGTCATCCTGTCGATGTATGACGACGAGGCCTCGGTCGTTCAGGCCATGCGCAGCGGCGCCCGCGGCTTCGTTCTGAAAAAGGCCAGCCAGGCGGATCTGATCGCGGCTCTCCACGCTGTGGCGCGGGGCGGCACATATCTCAGCCCCGAAGTGTCGGACAAGTTCCTCGAGTGCGTCCGCAAGGGAGACTTCACGCGGCGCAACTCTTCTGTGCTGTCCGTGCTCACGCCGCGCGAGCTCCAGGTGATGCGGCTGATCGCCGAGGGCCGGTCCAGCAAGGAAATCGCGGGCATCCTCGGCCTCAGCCTCGAGACCGTGCGCGGCTACCGCAAGAGCCTGATGCGGAAATTGAATGTAAGCAACGTGGCCGCGCTCACGCAGATCGCCGTGGCGGAAGGGTTGACGCGCTCGTCCCAGTTTGGCGCCTCCGCATGACGCAAGACATCACGAAAGACTCTCCCTGGGGTCCGCTGCAAGTGGCGGACGCGCATCTGCATTTCTTCTCCCATGGCTTTTTCGGGCTGCTGGCCGGGCAGGCGGGACTCGAGAGCGGCGCTGCTGCCTGCGCGCGCGCCGGGGTCGATGCTCCCCCGGAAGATCCGCGCGAGTTCGCCTCAAAGTGGCTTGGCGAACTGAACCGCCACGGCGTGGCGCGCGCCGTGTTGCTGGCCTCGCTCCCCGGAGACGAGCAAAGCGTGGCGCAGGCGGTTCAGTCGCACCCGCAGCGGTTCTATGGCTGGTTCTTCCTGAATCCTCTGATGCCGGATGCGGCGGCGCGGACCGAACACTGGCTGCGAGAGGGGCTGCGCGGCGTGTGCCTGCTGCCTGCCATGCACGGCTATCCGCTTTCGGATCCCCGCGTCGAAGAGATCCTGCAGGTGGCGGAGCGCCATCATGCCATCGTCTTCGTCCACTGCGGCGTGCTGAGCGTTGGCATCCGCGCCCGCGTGGGCGCGCCGTCGCTGTTCGATATGCGCTTCTCGAACCCCATCGATCTGCACCCGCTCGCCCTGCGTCATCCGAAGCTGAGCTTCATCATTCCGCACTTTGGCGCAGGCTACTTCCGCGAGGCGCTGATGACAGCGTCGCTGTGCCCGAACATCCACTTTGACACCTCGTCGTCGAACACATGGACGAAGTACCTGGCGCCGCCGCCCTCTCTGGAGCAGGTTTTTGACCGCGCTCTCGAAGTGGTCGGCCCGCAGCGCCTGCTGTTCGGCTCGGACTCTTCGTTCTTTCCCCGCGGATGGGTGAGTGCCGTGTTTGAGCGGCAGTGCGAGGCATTGGCCCGGATTGGCGTGCCGGCTGATGACGCACGGGCCATCTTCGGAAACAACTTACTCCGCCTCATGCAAATGCCCTAGTTCCTCACAATGGTTGAGAGCCCGCGCCGGTCGCCACCACTTCCATCGCAGGGAGAACGTACCGGCAATGGAACAGGCCCTGGAGGCGCTTCGCAAGGCGTTGGATCTGGCTCACCGGCGGCGCCGTTGCGCGAAACACTCATTGCATTACCCGCTTTATCCCGTGCCGCGGGTAGCCGTGCTCGGACTCGAACTGGAGGGGCCGGCAGGCGTCCACTGCCTCGTCGACTGGACGCCGGAAAAGCTGGCGCGCCTGCGCCCGCAGGCGCTCGCGGGGTGGTGGAACGATCTGGAAGAAGTGGCGCGGAGATTGATTGGGGGCAGGCTGGAATTGCCGGATCTCCAATTCCCGATCCTCGTGTTTACGCACGTCAGATCAGGGCCGTTGCCGCGGCGGAGCCATGAGTTGCTGTGGGAGTGGTTCCAGTCGCCGACTCTTGAGCAGATCCGCGGCAGCGGCGGCGAATTGCTCGCGTATGAATGCGCTGCGCGGAACGGTTTCCATCTGGCGCCGGGTGCGGATCCTTCAGATCTGCCGCTGGTCCGATCGGCGGAACCCTGCCGGTGCGGCAATCCCGCGCCGCTGTACCGCGCGGGAACGGCGGTCTCGGCAACGGCCAGGTAGGACGGCGCCGCACCGCCTTGGTATCCTTTGGATGAAGCGCTGCTGCGGACGTGGCGGAACTGGCAGACGCACTGGACTTAGGATCCAGCGGGGCAACCCATGGGAGTTCGACTCTCCCCGTCCGCACCACCCTTCTTTCGGCGTGGCCTGCGCCCTGGCAATGTATGCGGAGGGAAGCCCCGCAGATGCGGGGTGGCGGGTGATTTGTTAAACTGGGTCTGAAAGCGGGCGGCCAGGTAGCTCAGATGGTAGAGCGCGGCCCTGAAAAGGCCGGCGTCGGCGGTTCGAGTCCGTCCCTGGCCACCACTGGAACCCTTCCCCTGCCGGTCTCGGCCCACCCGGACTGATCCAGACGGCCGATCATCTCCCAATCGCGCTTGTGTCCAGCAGAATCCCGCCACGCTGGCCGCCGGGTCAACGGCAGACGCGGCCTGCGGCACGAGGGAAAAGCAGTGCCAGGCGGGCCTGGCGCCACTTTTCGGCCTTGCCATGTTCAGAACTCTGCGCTGCCCGGTCGAAGCCGTCTCCCAAGTGATTGCCACCAATGGTCTTCGGCCTGGATTGATTCCGCTGAAGAAGGCGGGGCGGAGCACGCCGGTTTTCATCTCTGCCGATGTCCCAAGGGGCGGCCTGGCTCCTTCTCGCGCCTCCGGTCTTGAGCCGCGGTTGCTTTGCCGGGCTGGCGAGCAACAAAACCGCGACAGGGGGCCGCGCCGAGTGCAGCAGTGCCGCACGTCCAGGGCGCGCAGCACCCGCAACAAGCAGTCTGCCTGCGGGCCGTGCGCGCTCTGCGAGGCGGACCGCTCCTCGCGCGCCCCCGGCGCCTCAACCGCGGCGCAGACTACGGCCTCGGCTCGCGGGAGAAGCAGACTCCGGCCCGCATCAGAGAATGCCCCAGCTTCAGGGACGGAGGTTCGAGAGGAAGAGCCGCGAGAGATGAGGCCCGGATTCCCTCGGCAGGATGTATGGCGCGGCGCGGGCAGAGGAGGCGAAGCCGGTGCGGACCGGTGAGGCGCGCGAAGCTCACGGCAGATTTTGGCCCGAATGTGCGCCAATCCCGCGAGGATAGCTGTGCGGCAAACCTCAGCTCCCGAGGCCCCCAGGTTCTTCTGAGTGAACCTTGCCGGCGGTACGCGCTCACATGTGCGGAAATCTAGGAGCAGCTTCATCGGCCGCTGTGCGTCTCCTGGCTGTGGCAGGCGATGCGGTGTGAGAAGAAACAGCGGCGCGCGGCGCCTGGCGAATCCACCCGGCACACTCGAAGAGGAGGCGTCTTGCTCCCCCGATCAACCCGCCTGAGATTCCACCTTCCGCGCCAACTGGGCCAGCATCCGAGAAGTGACTGTCACCGGCCGCTTCCGGAGAGCGTCAGGGTGCGAACACTTTGCGGAGAGGTTCAGCAACGACTGCTGGAATCGGAGCAGGCGCGTAAGTTCGGCCACTTGTTGTTTCTTCATGGCTACCTTCCTATCGGACGTTCATCTGATTTCCTTTATCCTCCGGCTTCGCTCACCCTCTGTGCCAAGATGCATGAGTCACCTACCCCGCCTGCAATTAGTGACCTTTCAGGGGGCGGAGAAGATGAGCCATCATGGCAGGCAACTTGAAGCTCAATGGAGATTCCCGCATGATCGAGTCGGCGGCCGGGCTCTCCGATGCTTGGGGCTCGGACACCGCGATTGCGCCCTGGCCAACACCGGTGACTTGCACCTATGACGAAAGACATGTGGACGTAGAAAAAACGGACTCAAGGCGAAGGAGTGGAAGGCATACGGGGTATGCATGTGGCACAGGGGCTTTGGGGGAGAGGAGGTGGGTTGGGAGAGAGGAAAGAACCCTCCGCCTTGAGTCCACCCTGTGGCCGTGACCTTCATCACACGCCATCATTCCTGGCAAGAACGCTGCCAAACTCAGAACTGCTTGAATTTGAACGCGCTCGAAGAGTTTCCGGCGCGTATTCCGCTTTGTCGGCGAAAAACTGTTCCGTCCGGGTGCACCGCATTGGGAGCCTGACCCGATTCGGGACGGTGCAGGCCCGAGCGCAAGATTTCAAGGATGTAGGATTCGCTGGTGGGGCATCCGCCGGGGGGAGCCTGGTTTGAGGTGGCCGCAAGAACTGCATTGATTCATGCCGATTCCTTCACTGAACCGCGGCGGGCCTGGATGGCTATCCCGCCTCAGTTGGAAGTGCGGACAGCGATCCGCTGTTCAGAGGACGGCGAGAAGGCGTGCAGACATCCGAGCACCCCTCCGCAGAGCAGAAAGTGCCTGTTTTGAGCCGCCACTTGCTGAAGCAGGCGGCGGGCCCGAGGCTCGATGGGGGCTTGTGTGCCATTATTCCGGCAACGGCCGTTTGACCCAGGCGACGAAAGAGCCGCGGCCATGATGGCTGGTTGGAGGAGCGGCGCGATCTTGCATGAGCGGTCTCCTTGCCCGCGTAGCCCGAAGGCGACATGCGCGATTCAGAAACGACCACCCACGACGATCTCCGCTTTGCGGTCGAGCCACTCGGTTCGCCGGTTTCAGAACCCCTGTCCCGGGGTAGGACGACCCCGGCAATGCTGTTAACCGACTCCCCACTTGAGCCGGCGAACGGGAGAAAAGGGTTTTCGGGGGCGTTCCCGGGCGCAGGATTGGCGTGCCAACCGGGAAACGGGAGACAAACGGAGAGACCAGGAACGCGCGAAACCACGGCCCAATGGGGACCTGGGGACGGAACTGCGGCGTCAACAAACTGCGGGGAAAACGTTGCGGGGGAAAGGTTTGGCTCCCCAAGTCAAACAAAGGGGATTTCGGGGCAGAGAGAGGCGCTGCAAGTGATTGATGAGCAATGACCTACTCAAAATCAACAGGACGCGCTTCCCAGATCCCCGCATTCATCGGTTCTGCCCCGCGCCGATCTCGAGCCGGTGAGAGCATCCGACACTGGGACTCGACAATGTGCCGTGATGTCGGTAAGAAACGGTTATCATCGTAGGCTATCCCGGCGGCTAGATCGTTCTCCGCTACTGCCCTGTGTTCCCGATCGACGTCAACTGGCGGCAGTTCACCCGCGAGACCGTCGGCATGATCCGCTGCGCCACCACGTTCAACTCCGCGTCTGTCTGTACAACATCGACACTATTACGACCGCATCTATTCCGATAGCAAGCAGGAGTCCCAGCACCCAGTTCTTCAAGCTCGGCCAGAATCCGGAGCGTCCTCCCCATGTCAGGTTGCGTACCAAGAATGCGGAGCTGGCGAACATGATGGCCTGAAGCGCGACCACGGACCAGAACATCCGTAGCGCGTCTGATTCCGCCGCATCGACCTCGCTCTGGGGCGCCAGTCCACCCTTATGCGAGCCAACATAAGAAGCCAGCAATCCCCACCCCGTAAACAGGGTCCATGACAATAGAGCGCATGTAATCATAACCGCAAGCAGGAGGAGCCCAACGATTCGGGTCGCCGTCATACCCACACCTCCCGCGCTATCAGCGGCCAAACCCTGGGGGTTCATAGTGCCGCTCCCGCTTCTTCCGCTCTTCCTCCTCGCGCTGTCGCCGAACCTGCTCGAGCCAGAGGTTGAAGAGGAAGCGTTGCCAAGCCTTGGGATCGGTGCGCGGCGATCCGGAGTCCATTGCAGGGCGGCTTCTGATCGGCGGCATGAACGACTTCCCGTCGCTGAGCATCATGACATATGAGGGTGAGTAGCGCCGATAAAGCGCCCCCCAAATGCCGGCGGGCGAGTACGCACTCACCCGGATACCAGCGATTTCGAGTGCAGCCCGGCAGGCCGTTACGCAAGTGTTTGACGGGAATCTGTACGCGGGTGGGTTTGCCTTGAATTCCCGCATAAACTGCATCACTTTCTGAGTGATTTCCGGAGTGGTCTGGATTGTCAGGCTCGCAAAGCCGGACCTCCGGTCCCCGAACGTACCTGTGTTAACGGCACCTGGCCCGACCATCTCTAGTCCCTGGCGTTGGGGGTCACCTGCAGGATAGAAGTCGAGGAACTCTACTTGGTTGGTGGACTGGTCGTATGCTGCCAGGAACACGTGGCCGTAGTCCCCGAAATCTGTCGATCTGGCTGACGCGCGGTAGAACAGCGTAACATCTTGGCCGTCGGGGTCAGTGAACTTCAGCGGGTTATTGGCAGCGTAGACGTACTTGTTGAGCGTGCTGATGGGGTTACCTAGTCGATCCCAGGCAAGGTTTATCGGGTCTGGAGATGTCCACCTCCCCTGCGCCCCCGAGAAATACCTCGCCCCGAAGTAATCGAGGCCCGTCTCGGCATCCCGCTCCTTGCCGGTAAACTTCACCCTCGGCTCGGTGGCGCTGGCGTAGCACGAGCCGCGCGTGCCCATGCCCTGCGTCATCTGCTCGCCGAACGGCAGGTAGTCCAGGCACCGCCGCTCAGCGCCGGTCGAGCTTGTCACCAGCCGCGTCGAGCCCAGATGGTCTGCCGTCAAATACTCCGTCCCCACCGGCTCCGCCGTGCCGCCGTACTCCGCCGCCAGCCGACCGAAGGCGTCGTACACCATCACCACCGAGCCCTTCTTCACCCGCCGCCCTTCGCCGTCGTAGGCGTAGGTCGTTGTCACGCTGTTCAGCGTGCTCGACACCAGGCGGTTCTCGGCGTCGTACTGAAACGCGAAGCCCCCGATCGCCGTCAGGTTGCCCGCCGTGTCGTACTGAATCCCCAGCAATGGATTCACCAATCGATTCTTCTCATCAAACCACGTCGGCGAGGTTGGCGTGAAGCTGCCGGGCGCCCATCCCGTTCCCTGCGAAGACGGCACGTACATGTTGCCCGGCTCTTTGTATTGGAAATCGCGATTGTTGGCTCCTTCCTCCACCTTCTGGATCCGATTATAGGCGTCATAGGTGTACGTCTGCGTGACCGAAAACGACGGCCGCGCAATCGTCTGGTTCAAAACATTCCCGTTGTTGTTTGTTGTGCCGTATTCGAAGCCGAGCCGGAGCAGATCGCCCGCCTGCATCGCGCAGCCAGATGAAGCTCCCGTCCCCATCCGGACCGCCACCGGCTGGAGGGATCCAGACCGGCGCCGGAACCGGACACGCGGGGCAAAGCGGAGACGCGGAAGCCGCGAAAACGCGGCCAGTTGCGCACGTTGCGGACGGAGAGAGGCGTTAACGGGCGGGCCGGAATCGTTGCGGGGAAAAGAGCTTGGCTCGCCAGGTCAAACAAAGGGGGCTTTACGGCCTGGAGACACTGGCAAATTGGTTGATTCGGAGTGGCTTGCTCAAACCGCAATTGCCCCGCATCTCCGCTCCGGTCGATTCACACTTGGCGGCCAAAATGACGTCTGGAAATGAAGTCAGCGTCGCGTCTTCGCGCTAACTGGACAGAGCGGAGATGGAGATGCCTCTTATCTTCTCCGCGCCGCCACCATCTGAATTCCATCGAGCGTGACGATGCTGATGTGCCCGGTCCACATAACATCGGCCGTGCAAAACGTCCGCACGAGCGGAGCAAGGTGTTCGGGCGTGGCAGGATGGACCCGGAACAGAACGACTCCAGATTCTTCGAGCGGGCACCGACGCTGGACGGCGATTTGCCAGAAGTCTTTGTCGAGCGTGAGCACGATGCGTGCTTCGGACTCCGCCAGATCCAACAGGGTCACGTCGCTTGTTCCGCCGAGATCCGTACGGGCCCACAGCACGTCGTGGCCCTCTGCTCGAAGCGCCTCAACGACTGGCCTCGGAAAATTCTCATCGGCGAGGAGGCGCATTTACGCTGGAATCGGGAACGCCTTGTATTCGTGGGCGAGGTAGCTTGCGTAAGCCAGGCAGGCGAGGATGTCTTCTCGCGTCAACCCGGGGTAGTTGGCAAGGATCTCGCTTTCTGACTGGCCCGCCGCCAGAAGCTCCAGGATGAATTCGACGGCGAGACGTGTCCCCCGGATCACCGGCTTGCCAGCCAGAATCTTGGGATCGACGACGATGCGCTCCGACAGCGGCATACTCATAGTTTACTGCGCCACCGTCGGGTTCGGTCGCGACGGTCGCGCGGTCCCCTGCCCCACAATTTCCTGGAGGTGTGGGCTTGGGCTGCGCGTAGGCGGTGTGCGCACCTCCTTGCGGCGCGTGCTGCGCCTGATGCGCCAACACCAACTGCTCGCCGCCGCAGCGGCACCCCGTCGAGCCGAAGCGGCACGACGGCACGATCCTCGCCCGACGGCCCAAGTGAGATGTGGGGCATCGACGCCACGGCCGGCTTCACTCTGCGGGATGGGCAGGTCCCTATCTTCGCCATGATCGACCACTGTTCGGCCTTCTGCCTGGGCATCTATGCGGCTCGCCGCGGCACGCGGTTCGAGGCGCTCGAGCCGGTGCGCCAGGCCGTGCGCGAACAATTCGGCGGCTTCTACGAGGAATTCGCCCTCGGCGTTGGACTGCGTCATGACCATGGCTCGCCCTTCATGAGCGACGACTTTCAGCGTGAGATCCGCTTTCTCGGCCTGGAGTCTTCACCGGCTTTCGTGCGCGAGCCCGAAGGCAACGGCTGCATCGAACGCTTCTTCCGCACCCTCGAAAATCGCCCGGTGAGCGAAGGTCCAGGCGGGTGACCGCTCACTTTCGGCGGCTGACGCCGCCTTCGTTCGCGGCACTAAATCGCGCTGGCTCGGCCCCGGCGCGGCACTGAACCCGCAGCAAGGCGCGGCGATTTTCATCCCTGCTGATGTCCCGCAGGGTCACGGCGGCTCCCTCCAGGAGCAGCTTCTTTGGGTGCGGCACTTCGACACCCTGGAGGAACTCGCCGAAGCGCTCGAGGAGTTCCGCCAGCGCTACAACGAGCAGTGGCTGGTCGAACGGCTCCACTTCCAATCCCCGCGGCAGGCCCATCAGGCCCTGCTTGCCCTCGAGACTGCCGCATGACGATAATTCAAAAAACTGTCCAAGAAATCGGGTGCGGTACAACCCTATCCGCCGCCTCGCCGAAGCGCTCCGTGAACGCCACAAACTCTCCGGCGATGAGGCCGAGCAGATCCTCGCCGCCGCGCGGGCCGAGCTGGTCTAAGACTCTGCCGGGTTCTTCCAGGAGCCGGGTTCCCGCCGGTAACCCGATCCCACGCTGTGGCCAGCCACTGCGCCCCAAGACCGGTTGACAACGGTTGACATGGTTGACAAAGCCGAGCCAGGCAGCCCGGTTATCAACCTATCAACCTGTTTTTGGTAGCTGACGGCGGGTGCAGCATGCCATCCGTCCGCCCGCCGCTTCCAGCGCCGGAAGGGGCCCATGCCGGTGGTCCACTTCGCCGCACATACAAAACTTTGTATACTGTGGTTGTGGCTGATTCCAAGCGGGTCGAGTTTCGGGGCAGTTCCCTGGAGGACCTGCGCGCCTTCCCGCTGGCGGTCAGGCGTGAGGCCGGCCATCAGCTGGACCAGGTGCAACATGGCCGGGAGCCGGACGACTGGAAGCCCATGAACACCGTTGGGCAGGGTGTCAAGGAGATTCGAATTCGGGATGAGGCTGGCGCGTTCCGCGTCCTGTACGTGGCGAAGTTCGCCGACGCCATCTACGTGCTGCACTGCTTCCAGAAGAAGACCGAGAAAACCAGCAAGGCGGACGTGGAGCTTGCCGCCAAGCGTTACCGCGAGTTGTTAAAGGAGCGAGGGCAATGAAGAAACAACGTTTTACCAGCGTGTGGGACGCCATCGAAGACACGCCCGAGCAGGCCGCCAACATGAAGCTGCGCTCGGCGCTGATGATCGCCTTGAAGGATTACATCACCCGCGCCGGAATGAGCCAGGCTCAAGCGGCCCAATTGTTCGGCGTGACGCAGCCGCGCGTCTCCGACCTGATGCGTGGCAAGATCAACCTGTTTGCCCTCGACGCGCTGGTGAACATGGCAACAGCCGCGGGCCTACGCATCGAACTGCGCGTGCGGAAAGCCGCGTAGCCCAGCCGGGTGGATGACGTGGCGCGAAGCGCCCCAGCCGTGCACCTTCACCTCGCTGCCGACTTCGTCTGCGGCCGCTGGTTTCTCCGCGGCGCCGGTCGAGCTCGTCACCAGCCGCGTCGAGCCCAGATGGTCCGCCGTCAGATACTCCGTGCCCACCGGATCCGCCGTGCCGCCGTACTCCGCCGCCAGCCGACCGAAGGCGTCGTACACCATCACCACCGAGCCCTTCTTCACCCGCCGCCCCTCGCCGTCGTAGGCGTAGTCGGTACTCACGCTGTTCAGCGTGCGCGACACCAGGCGGTTTTCGGCGTCGTACTGAAACGCGAAGCCCCCGATCGCCGTCAGGTTGCCCGCCGCATCGTACGCGATGCCAAGTTGCGGGTTCACGAGCTGGTTCTTCACATTGAACCACGTCGGCGAGACCGGCGTGAAGCTCCCGGCACCAACCGGCACCCGTAGACCACGACGGCACGTGAATACTGCCACCTTCAATCCTTGCGGCAGGCTCATCGGGTCCTGCGTGCCCTCGATCCAACTACATGACGATAATTCAAGAAACTGTCCAGGGAATATGGGCGGTACAGGATGATGTGAGTCGACCTTCGGCTGCGTAGTAGTAACGGGCCAGAAAGTAATCGGACCCTGTCTCCGCATCCCGTTTCTTGCTGGCGAATCTTGTAGCCAAGCAGGTCATAGCAGTGGATCCCTCGTCTGCTGCGTCCGCACCCAGTTCAGCCAGTGAACCATGTCACGCAGCGTTCGAATCTTCAAGTCTCGCTGGACGAGTATTTCTTCTGGTGGCATCATCAAGCCTAACTGCTTGAGCAAATACCGGGCATCACCGTCAATCTCTTCATAGCCCTTTCGGAGAGACTCTTCGTACGTGTCATCAGGAGATATACCGAATTTCGATGAGATGGCGGCGGACTTGTAGTAATCGTATACTGTCGCAGGGATTATTTGCGGGATACCAGCACCGTCAAAGGAACGGATGAACTCATCGCGGGAAACTCCCCGGTGCCGTCGTAATCGAAGTTGCTCAATAGTAAGGGCGCACAGCAGGATCGCGACACTTATTACAGCAGCGAAGAGGAACGTGTTCACGGCTGCCACCCGAGACACTGGCTCATCCTATAAACGGACACTCCCAACCCAACGTAAGGAAGCCATCTGCCGAAAACTCCCCCGATTGTGTTGGAAGACCTCCATGCGAATGTTGCCGTACCGGGTGTACCGACAGGAGTGGGGATAGGTAGCCCCCTCGGTCCGCCTCGGAGTATCGTCGATGCGATTGACGTGCCCCCCTTGGCGGCAGCTGGGGCGAATCGCTTTGGTACGATCTCCATTGACGGCACTACGGCCGCCGTCTCAATCCCATATCCCAAAGCGACGCAGCCCAGGTCATGAGCCGTGCGCTGGTATGCCAACTCAAGCGTTTGCCTCGCGGCCTCTCTGAGAGGTTGCTCGTCTTTCGGTTTGCTCCTCTGCTGGTCTCGACGCCATGCCTCCAACTGCATGCGCAGCATCTCAGCCTGAGCTTCGGCGGCATGATCCCGCTCCTTGGGTGCCTTCTCCGCAACAGTGATGCTCGTCGAGCCGGGCGCGACACACGGCCCATCCTCGCTATCGTGGTACTTGCCGTCGGCGCCCTTCCTGCATCGGCCCGTGGGATCAGTGAAGATCAGCGGGTTGTTCCGAACGTAGCTAAAGAGGTTCCACGACTGCGGCTCGAATGGATTTTGATCGACCAGCGGCTGATCCGGACTCGTAAACCGCCCCTGCGCTCCCGAAAAGTACCGAGCACCGAAATAATCCAATCCCGTCTCCGCATCCCGCTCTTTCCCCGTAAACTTCACTCTCGGCTCGGTGGCGCTGGCGTAGCACGCGCCGCGCGTGCCCATGCCCTGCGTCATCTGCTCGCCGAAGGGCAGATAATCCAGGCACCGCCGCTCAGCCCCCGCGGCGCTCGTCACCAGCCGCGTCGAGCCCAGATGGTCTGCCGTAAGATACTCCGTCCCCACCGGATCCGCCGTGCCGCCGTACTCCGCCGCCAGCCGCCCGAAGGCGTCATAGACCATCACCACAGAGCCCTTCTTCACCCGCCGCCCTTCGCCATCGTAGGCGTAGGTCGTCGCCACACTGTTCAGCGTGCTCGACACCAGGCGGTTTTCGGCATCGTAGGCGAACGTGAAGCCCCCGATCGCCGTCAGGTTGCCCGCCGCGTCGTACTGAATCCCCAGCACTGCGTTCACCAATCGGTTGTTTCCATCAAACCACGACGGCGAGCTTGGCGTGAAGCTCCCGGGCGCCCAGCCGGCCCCCGTAGACCAAGACGGCACATACAGGTTGCCGGGTTCCTTGTAAGCGAAGTCCCGGAAATCGGCCCCTTCCTGCACGTTCTGGATTCGATTATAGGCGTCATAGGTGTACGTCTGCGTGGCCGAAAACCCCGGCCGGGCGATCGTCTGGCTCAACACATTCCCGTTGTTGTTTGTTGTGCCGTAGTCGAAGCCGAGCCGGAGCAGATCGCCCGCCTGCATCGCGCAGCCAGATGAAGCTCCCGTCCCCAGCCGGATCGCCACCGGCTGGAGGGAACCAGACCGGCGCCGGAACCGGACACGCGGGGCAAAGCGGAGACGCGGAAGCCGCGAAAACGCGGCCAGTTGCGCACGTTGCGGACGGAGAGAGGCGTTAACGGGCGGGCCGGAATCGTTGCGGGGGAAAGGTTTGGCTCGGCAGGTCAAACAAAGGGTGTGTCGGAGCAGAGAGAGGGGCCGCAAGTAGTTGACAGAAAAAGGGCCTGCTCAAAATCAGCAGGGCGAGCCTCCCAGATCGCCGCATTCATAGGTTCCTCTCCACGCCGATCTTGAGCCGGTGAGAGCATCCGACACTGCGACCGGGCAATGATCCGTGATGTCGGTGAGAAACGGTTCACATCGTGGGCTATCACGGCGGCCAGATCGTCCTCCGCAACCACCCCGTGCTCCCGATTGACGCCACCTTGCAGCAGTTCGCCCGCAAAGCCACCGGCATCATCCGGTGCGCGAAGCGCCCGGCGCCGAACTGCCGCCGCTGGTTCCTCCGCAACGCCGGCCGCAACGACCGTCAGTACTGCTCAGCCACATGCCGGATGCGCGCCTGGCGGCAGGCCGCTGTCGGAACTATCGGGCGTTAGCAAGTCGCCCAGGTGACCGGTCAGGCTTGCACATGAAGCTTCCTCAGGGCCTCGCGTATTTCTTCGGTCACGTGCTCGTCGCCGTAGAACGTCGGATCCTCCCGGCGCATTTCAGGATCGGGCTCGTAATAGTCCAGGTCCTGAGCAAGTTGCGTGAACACATCCCATTCGCCTTCGCTCAAGCCCAACCTTCCTTGGCTGCCTTCGAAAATGGCGTCCTGAAACCGCTTGATGCTTTCCCGCCGCCGATGAGGTTCCCTCAAGGCAGTTTGCAGGAGTTGGTACAGATCCTCGCGATTCATGGGGTGCCTCTAGAACGGGATCATACGGCCGACATTGACGGTACCGCGCAGCACCGTCGTTACCGTGTTGGTCACCGGATTCAGCCCTACAAGGGCGTCCTTGCCGCTCGCGAATCCGCCGCGCAATACGTAGTTGAAGGTCCCGTTCTTGGGATCCCAGTACCTGGTGCCGTTCTTGATCGTTGCCTGGATCATGTCGCGAGTGAAGCCGCGTTCGGCCATTCGTTGGATCGCGTGCTTCGAGAGGTTCAGAGTGCCGGCGAGAGCTGTAGAGCCTTCTGTCGCGGTTGCGGCACCAGTCTGTAACCCGAGCGTTGTTAGCTGGCCACCCGCGAATGCGCCGCCCCCGTAAAGTGCCAACCCATCTACGACCGACGCCCCGTAGAACCCGGCAATGAACCGAGGATCGGTGACGGGACTGGCAGCCTGAATTCCCTGTGCAACGGCACTAAAGGCCGGATTGTCTATATCGACATCAGTCTGCTTGTACGTTCCGGTCTGAGCTCCCCGCGACCCATCCTCGTTAACGCCGTAGACCTTCCCGCCAGCGAAGATCAGGGTACCCCTGTTGTCCTTCTTGAACTGCTCGAACTGCTTGTCAGACAACTGGTTCTTATGCGTTGTGCAGTTGGTCTCTTTCCCATTCTCATCAACCTGGCAGACTCGGTAAGCGAGGCCGTCCGGATCGACGTACGAAAGCGGATTATTCCGGCCATACGCATACATGTTCCAACTCTGCGGATCTGAAGCCATCGCATTGGCGTTCTCAGGATCCGGGCTGGTAAACCTCCCCTGCGCCCCCGAGAAATATCTCGCCCCAAAATAATCGAGGCCCGTCTCCTGATCCCGTTCTTTGCCGGTAGACCCAATGGAGATCGCCACTTGCCTTCTCGTCAGCCACGCGGACTGGAACTTGCGATTGAGAAGCATCAAAGGTGTGCACTGGGATGTCCGCCCTCCGGCTCGTCGTACCGATAACCATGTCAGAAGAGTCTCGTCGTACTCGCAGGACGGGCCAAGCGCTGGCTGAAGGACGGCCGAATCCGCAAGCGAAGTTTTGGCGTGGCCGGAAAGCACAGACGCCGACAGCAGAATCAGAATCAGCGTGACCCAGAGTCGAATGAGAAGGCGCATGATCATCCTTCGCGCCGGTTGATCAACAGATCGCGGTCAGGGTCAAAGCCACTCAAGCCCAAAGCTTCCAAGGGAAGGTCAAACGCGACTGCCTGTTGTTGCATCAGTGTCACGATTTCGTAGTAGGCCGTCACCCGCCCGAGTTGAAACTGGTGGTCCTCGGTACCCCGGGCGTCGGTTTCCTGCTGTTTCGCGGCCAGCGCATGCTCCTTCAGTAACTGACCGAAGTCCAGCAGGTAGTGATCAGCAACTCGTTCCGACATTCCTTCGCCCCTCACTGCTGCTGCTTCCGCAATCGCTTCAGAATCTCTAGCTGCTCTCGCTGCCGCTGGTCATCGGACAACCACTTCTCATTGACCAAAGCTCTTTGCTGCCGTGGATCGAGCTTGTCGAACCCCTCAATGTACTTGCCGGGAGATTTAATCTTGTCCAGATGTGTGGCGATCTGCCTTTCAAGCGATCCAATCCCTCTCTCCAGTTCGGCGGCGCTCTTGCCGAGGTAGTTCCTGAGGAATCCAGCGTGCCGCCCACCCTCCAGAGCGATTTCATAGGCCCCCTTCACGGCTCCAGAGGGTGTCGGCGTGGCGAGGTTCGGAGCCTGGGAGTTGGTCACCGTCTCGATCGCAGACTGAGTTAACTCTTGACCGCTCTGCGAATTCGAGAATCTTGTAAGCGCATTGTAGATCGCCGGGCCAAAACGGACCAGACCGGCGATTCCCGCTTCAGGTGCAAAGATCGCTGCCGCGAGGCCCACCGCTGGCGCAGCTGCAATCGCGATCTGTTCGCGGAAGGATCGCTGTGGCACCGTGATGATCTGACCACCGACTAAATACCGATTTCCGCCCAGCGGTATCGATGCGGCCTCGGCACCGTTCTCGTCGATATACCGCAAAGGATTGTTCAGGGCGTACGCGTATAGATTCCAGCGTTGAGGTTCGGCCAGGAAGCCGTCGTAGCCGAAAGAGGACTTGCTCGGATGATCCACAGGATCCGGGCTGGTAAACCTCTCCTGCGCCCCGCTAAAGTACCTGGCCCCAAAGTAATCGAGCCCCGTCTCGGCATCCCGTTCTTTGCCGGTGAACCTCGTCGTCAACTCCGACAGGGCTTCGCTCGACTCGTAGCCGTCGGTGGTGGCCCGCCCGTTCACGCCGGCCACCAGCGCTTCCCCGAACGGCTTGTAGTCGTACCGCCGCACCACACCGTTCTCGCCTTCCAGCAGCCGCACGTTGCCCAGGTGGTCCTGCACCAAATGGACCGTCCCCGTCAGAGCCGTCGTGCCCCCGTATTCCGCCACCAGCCGCCCCAGCCCGTCGTAGACAAACGCCGTTGTCTGCCCCGCCCGCGTCTTCTTCACCCGCCGCCCTTCGCCATCATAGACGTAATTCGTCGTGATGCTGTTCAGCGTGCTCGACACCAGCCGGTTCTCGGCGTCGTAGGCGAACGTGAAGCCCCCGATCGCCGTCAGGTTGCCCGCCGCATCGTACTGAATCCCCATCAATGGATTCACCAATCGGTTGTTTCCATCAAACCACGACGGCAAGGTTGGCGTGAAGCTCCCGGGTTCCTTGCGCGGGCCCGGAATCCGCTTGTTTCGTGTTGGACATACTGATTCTCCTTATCGCAAATTAGTGTCCAAGGAAATCGTGGGGCGGGGGACTCCCGTCTAGCGGTCGTTTGAGGCCTGCTCGCCGAAGGACTTCCTGCTCGAACCTGCCTGGATCTACATGAAATCGAGAAAATAGTATCGACCGTCCATCTTTGGCATACACCTCTATCTCCCCACTAGCGCGCTTATCAATGGCGGTAACGTCCTTCCAGTGGATTATTCGCGTGGGTTTCCACCAGACTCTCTGCCGAATGGCATCCCCGCCGATCGTGATCGTAGCTGGCCACCCCAAACACATTGCGACTATGAATCCACAACCGAGAAGTAGCACCCACATCTCCTCGTTCCGCCCAGAGACTAACATGGCTGCGAGAAGGCCCACGATCCCGACAAGCAATACAAGCCGCAGTCCAGCGGTGCCCCGAAAAACCAGCGAGTCACCGCGTCTGGATGCGTGTCCCGCATTCGCTTCGATGAAAAGCAGCCGAAGAACGACGAGGACGGTCGGGCCGATCCACCAGACGTTGGTGTCCATGGTTAAGTCCCACAGCCGCTTTCGCCGCCTTTACACGGAGGTTCTTGTTGGCGCCTCCGGACAAGAGTCTCCCGGGCGGAGTCTGTCGTCGTTGACGCTACACGCTGCTTCTGCTCTAGTCTTTGCTGCGCATCGGCTAAACGGGACTCGATCTTCTGCTGACGATTTGTTGTCTGTGCCCTCGCCGCTTGGCGGCTCAGCTCCTCGATCGCGCCGCCAGCGACAGTCTTCACCACTGCTTCCGCAGCCTTGTTCACCGCATGACCGCCCGCATTGGTCGCAAAATCGGTCACTATGTCGCCTGGATTCTTCATGGCCTCATTCATGCTGCCGGTCTTAATCGCACGTTCAGCAATGCCACCGACTACTCCTGCATCGCCAACGATCGCTACTTGCACAGCCAAGCCAAGTTCAGACGCCGCACCAGCAGTGCCGCCGACGATTGCTCCGCCAACGGCTGCCGCCACGGTCTTCCTGACGGTGATTTCCTGACCTGTAGCAATGTCCGCAATCAGTTGCGCCCCGACACCCACGCCGGCGCCGACGAGCGCTCCAAAACACCACGGACAGTGGCCATCGGGATCCACATACCGCAACGGATTGTTGCGTACGTACGCGTACTTGTTGAGCGTTTGCGGGTCTGTGATGTCCGCATACGGCAGCGGACCCGGCGCACCCACCTGCTGCCCGGTGAATGGATCGACGATGCCGCCGTGGAATTCATCGGGTGATGTGAATCGACCTTGGGCTGCGGAGTAGTAACGGGCAACAAAGTAATCCAGGCCGCTTTCGGCATCCCGTTCCTTGCCGGTAAACTTCACCCTGGGCTCGGTGGCGCTGGCGTAGCACGCGCCGCGCGTGCCCATGCCCTGCGTCATCTGCTCGCCGAACGGCAGGTAGTCCAGGCACCGCCGCTCAGCGCCGGTCGAGCTTGTCACCAGCCGCGTCGAGCCCAGATGGTCTGCCGTCAAATACTCCGTCCCCACCGGCTCCGCCGTGCCGCCGGACTCCGCCGCCAGCCGGCCGAAGGCGTCATAGACCATCACCACCGAGCCCTTCTTCACCCGCCGCCCTTCGCCGTCGTAGGCGTAGGTCGTTGTCACGCTGTTCAGCGTGCTCGACACCAGGCGGTTCTCGGCGTCGTAGGCGAACGTGAATCCCCCGATCGCCGTCAGGTTGCCCGCCGCGTCATACTGAATCCCTAGCAATGCGTTCACCAATCGGTTGTTTCCATCAAACCACGGCGGCGAGGTTGGCGTGAAGCTGCCGAGGACCCAGCCGGCGCCCGTGGACCACGAGGGCGCACAGATGCTGCCGTTTGCGATTCTTGCGGCAGGCTCACCAAGCCGTTCTTGCCTTCGAACCCGCTGCATGACGATAATTCAAAAAAACTGTCCAAGAAGCCGTGTGCGGTACACACAAATCGATCTGCAATGGACCTCACGATTCCGGATGGTCGCATTGTGCGAGTTCCTCAACCCACGGTCGATCGATATCGAAATTCGCCATAGTGCTCGGGATGTCCCGATTCCGCGCCGTATACTCCTTGAAGCCGATTTTGCCCTCGCTGTGTAAAAGTTCAAGATAGGCGGTCATCCTTTCGTAATCGGCAAAATGCTCGTCAAGAACGACACCAGCCAAGACCTTGCTCACAAAACATCTGATGTCGGCGTTCTCACGCGCTATGGCACCCAGTCCAGAGATTGCTGAAAGCTGAACCTGCAAGTCGCCATCTCGCTTTAGCACCTCGGCAAGCGCCCTGACGGCGCGGGCCAAGCGCCAATGCACGCCGATGGCCCGTACAGCTTCTGCTCGGACTTCCGGATCAGGGTGGTCGAACAGGGCGATAATTGCATCTGCTATGTCGTCGGGAAGTTTCTCCGCTTTAACTTTTCCAACTCTGACTACAGCTTCGTGGAGCGCCTGGGTGCCGGTCTCATGAAAGTGCGCACGTATTTCATCCCAAGACTTACTCCTCATACGCTCTCCCTTTACCGCCGCAATGCCGCGTCGATTTGACGCAGTGCTGTCTCAGCCTTCTGGATAGCCTGCTGAACAACTTCGCGCGCCACCGCGCCATGCCTGGGATCATTGAGGCTGCCCTGCAATGCCCGCACGGCACCTCTAACAGGCTGCTGAAATATGCCGCTTGGTCATAAAAATAACGCCGTATATTGTTGATTTCACATGCGCCCAAATACCCAATCGGGCATATTTCAGCATCCTGCTAAGTCTTCTTGCTGTCTCGACCAACTCCTGGCGATGGTTCCATACCCTGTTGCCTGTTCGGATCGTGAACCCCGCGGTTTCTTTAGCTGCAGCGGAGAGATCGCTCCAAGTCACATGGTTGGCGATTGCGTTCTCGATGGCCTCGATATTGCGCGCTTGCGATGGCAGAACCGTCAAGCCGAGAGCACCTATCGCTTGTCCACCAGACAACGCTCCATACACTAGGCCCGCGAAAGCTCCGGCAACGACACCACCAGTGGAGTAACCAGCCGCATTCACCACGGGACCGGCTCGTTGCGCGCCTTGCGCGACTGCAAGCAGCATCGGTGCTGGGGGCTCGAAATCTGAAACCGTCAGGTCTGGCTTCTTATTCTTGTTAGCGTCCAGAACCGCCTGGCACATCTTCCCCTGGCCGTCGTCGCCCACCGTTCCGTTGTCAAGAGTCACGCACTCACGCCCAGTCGGATCATTGAACCGCAGTGGATTGCTCCGGACATAGCTGTAGAGATTCCAACTTTGAGGCTCTGTCTCCCACTGGTCAGCCAAAGGGACATCCGGACTCGTAAACCTCCCCATCGCCCCCGAGAAATACCTCGCCCCGAAGTAATCCAGCCCCGTCTCGGCATCTCGTTCCTTGCCTGTGAACTCTTGAAGCCCAGAGACCATCATTTTGTGTCCCGCACGAGCATGACGTCCAGCCGCACATCCTTGGCGCTCGCAACATCCACGCACTTCAATTGGTTTTGCGCAAGCTTGAGAGCCTTGCCCGCACGCGTGTACGCTTCGACACAATAGCGGCCCTGTTCGAGCAAGGCCAGGTAGTCGCCTGTTTGCTGAGTCAGGACGAGGTTTCGGTGCCCATCCGCCGCCGTGAACACCAAAACAACATTCGGCGCTTCCGTCATAGTACCAGACGGCTTGACACTCAAGAACCCAGCGGTCCCGTAAACCTGACCAAACACAAGCTCATCAGAGCCTGCCTGACCCGAGGCACAACACACCGCTAGCATCAGAACGGCTACAATGCAGATCAATCGTACTGTCATTTGGACCTCGGCACGGCGTACACCGAAGGCGGAATCGTAGTGATGGGGATCTGCTGCGCAGCTCGTCCGCGATACGGGCTTTCGGGAGCGTTCAGCTTCTTGACGACCTCCTGGACGCCCCACTGCGCAGCTTGTCCAAGGCCCTGCAGGAACTTGCTCTGGTCGAGCCCGACAGGCTCGGCCATGAAGCCGGCCATAAAGGCGTTCGCTTCATCCACAAGATCGTCTCGGTAGCCCTGCCATTTGCCGGTGATGTTGGTAAACCCGAGAAGACCCTCCAGGAATTGCTCGCCATGTTTGAATTCGTGCGCAAGTTTCTGGACATCCGGCATTTCGCCGTACATCGAACCGCTGCCCTTCATCTCGACGAAGAGATGCCCAGGTGTACCCTGGTACGACAGTTCCCCGGAGCCGGTACCGCCTTCTCGGACTACATGGAATGTTTCTCTGGCGCCCTGGAGCTTGTTGTAGGTCGCGGCAAGGACGTCGCCCTTAGCTCTTTGCTTCTTGTCCTTGCTGCTCTGAAGCTGCTTGATGCGATCTTCGTACCTGCGTTGGAGATCGGTACGGCAGACCGTTTCGCCCTTTTTGCATTTGGCTTCGGAGTCCTCCCAACTCACAACCATCCCGGTCGGATCGGTGTAGCGAAGCGGGTTGTTCCAGGCGTAGGCATACAGGTTCAGCGACTGCGGATTGAAGATGGATCCTGCCACAGGATCCGGACTCGTAAACCTCGCTTGAGCCCCCGAGAAGTACCGCGCCCCGAAGTAATCCAACCCCGTCTCCTGATCTCGTTCCTTGCCCGTAAACTTCACCCTGGGCTCATTGGCGCTCGCGTAGCACGAGCCGCGCGTGCCCATGCCCTGCGTCATCTGCTCGCCGAACGGCAGGTAGTCCAGGCACCGCCGCTCAGCGCCGGTCGAGCTTGTGACCAGCCGCGTCGAGCCCAGATGGTCCGCCGTCAAGTACTCCGTGCCCACCGGATCCGCCGTGCCGCCGTACTCCGCCGCCAGCCGCCCGAAGGCGTCGTACACCATCACCACCGAGCCCTTCTTCACCCGCCGCCCTTCGCCATCATAGACGTAATTCGTCGTGATGCTGTTCAGCGTGCTCGACACCAGCCGGTTTTCGGCGTCGTACTCAAACGTGAAGCCGCCGATCGCCATCAGGTTGCCCGCCGCGTCGTACTGGATCCCCAGCAATGGATTCACCAATCGATTCTTCTCATCAAACCACGTCGGCGAGGTTGGCGTGAAGCTGCCGGGCGCCCACCCCGTTCCCTGCGAAGACGGCACGTACATGTTGCCCGGCTCTTTGTATTGGAAATCGCGATTGTTGGCTCCTTCCTCCACCTTCTGGATCCGATTATAGGCGTCGTAGGTGTACGTCTGCGTGGCCGAAAACGACGGCCGCGCAATCGTCTGGTTCAACACATTCCCGTTGTTGTTTGTTGTGCCGTAGTCGAAGCCGAGCCGGAGCAGATCGCCGGCGCCTTGCGTTGAACCCAGCTTGATCGAGACCACCTGCTTGCGCTCGTTGTAGTCCCAGTCTTCCCAGCGCCCGTTGCCCAGCAGCGCGCGGTCGAGCCCGCCGCCGGAATCATAGCTCGCCTGGGAGACATAGGCGCGCGCGCTTTCTCCCGGCTTGACGCCGGTGACCGACTTCATGCGCCCGGCGCGGTCATAACAACTCGTCACCGTCCGGCCCGATGGCAGCGTCATCGCCTCGACCTTCCCGGCCAGGTCGTAGGTGTAGCTGAACGGGTAGGCGACGCTGTCCGTGGTCTGCGTGCTGCTGATGATCCGGCCGGCCACGTCATAGCCGTAGCTGACCGACGCGAATGGAGAAGCGGCTCCTTGCGCCTTTGCGCTGACGACGCACAAGCGGCCCAGTCCGTTCGCGCATGTGTCGTAGGTGTAGGTCACCTCGGGCGTGGCATCCCCATAGGTCTTCTTTACCACGCGGTTCAGGCCATCGTGAGCCATGGCCGAGGCCGTGCATCCCGTGCCCGGTTGATACCCCATGCAGGTCCGGATACCGCGTGCATCTATCCGCTCGACGAGGTTTCCGGCGTCGTCGTAGGCGTAGGTGATGGTCCCACTTTCCGGGTTGGTCGCGCTCAGAAGTCTCCCCGCAGTATCGTAGAGAAACGTGCGGGCTTGACCCGCATGGGCGACGCCTGTCAGGCGCCCGGCGCCGTCATAGGTGTAGTTGGCCTCGGTCTGAGTCTGGCCGGCTTCCCGTACCCGGACGAGCCGGCCGACGGCGTCATAGGACAGTTCGCGGAATTTGCCGGCGGCATCGGTCACCGTTGCCGTGCGTCCGCTGTATGAGAATGTAGTGACGGCGGGCGTCGACCCAGCGATCACCCTCTCCACTGTTTGGCGCCCGAGGGCGTCGTGTTCGAATTCCGTCCACCCACTCGCCGCGCCACGGTACGGGAAGGACACGCGGCGCTTACGCCCGAGTCCGTCGTACTCTGTTCTCACCTCGATTTGGGAGCCATCTTCAGCCTGGATGGACCGGATCAGCCGGCCCAGCCCGTCGAATTCTTCCGTGAGATCCTCGCTCTGGCTGAGGCCGCAAGAGTTCTGGGCCGTGCGGGCCGTGCGGGTGCGTGCCGCGTCGTTGTATTCGAAGCTCGTGGACCCCACAGGACGGACCATCCGGCTCAGCCGGTCCAGGGCGTCCTGGATCGAGTATTCGTAACTGGTGGTCTCGCCCGAATTCGGGCCGGTTTTCGACAGCAGCCGCCCCAGATAGAAATCCCAGTTCATCGTGATGGTGTGGCCGAGGGGGTTTGTGATCTCTGACGGGAACGCGTAGGCGGTGGCCGAACTGTACGACACGCTCCAGGTTTTGCCTCGCGGGTCGGTGATGGTCCGCACGTTGCCAGCGGTGTCGAAAGTGCGGGTCGTCGCCAGCCACTTCGGAGCGGGCAAGTCGACATACTGCCGGACTGACGTCGCATTGCCGCGCGCCGATGTCGCCGGCACCGTGTAGCCTGTCATGCCGGGATTGCCGGCCGGGGGCTGTTCGTCATACAGGGTCTCGGTTCTCTCCGCCAGAGCCGAGCCGTGGACCTCCTGGATTCGTACAAGGCTCCGCAGGTGGGCCGGCGCATCCACGTATCCCGCCGCGGTCTCGTAGCTTGTCGTCACGCGGCGCACGAGCGTCTGGCCGCCTCCCGGCGCCACGTCGTAGTCAGCCACTTCGATGGGGTTGTTGAAGCGGTCATACGTAGTAACCGTCTTGACCGCTGCGCCGGTGTCGTTGAGGGTTTCGATTCGTTCGGTCACCCGGGGATCGATCTGCACGAAAGTCGAGGGGCAGGCTTCCCCCGTCTCGCAGGGTCTTTGCGCCCAGGTCTGGACCGTTGTCATCATCAGGTTCGAAGATGGCCCGAAAACCTGCGACTGATACTCCTTTCCCTGCCGCCAGTATGTTTGCGGGATATCGTAGCCCTGCTCCTGGTCGGGCTGCTCGGCGTGGCCGAAGGAGTAGTGGGTCCGCGTCCCGCTCACGCCAATACCGAACGGTGTCTCCGTTGTCTTGGTGAACGGATAGGAGCGACCGTCCACCTGGACCGTCCCGCTTTCGTATGCGTACAGCGACCCGCCGGCGCTGACCTGTCCCTCCGTGAAGGTCTCGCGACGCGTTACCCGCCGCACCACGAACGGCTTGCCGCCGTTGTAGACCACCGCTCCGGTCCACTCGTATCGGTACGCTCCGCCGGTGGGCAGCGTGACCTCGGCCAGTTCGCCATAGCTGTTGTACTTGAAGCTGTACTGACGCCCGTCGGGCAGTTCCACCGAGGTCACTACCTGCGGGTCGAAGAGATAAGATGAACCGCCGTACGCTCCGAACAGCTCAGCATAGGTCTTCACAGTCTGCCCTGCGGCGAGTACGGTGTTCATCTGTCCATAGCGGATCTTGAGAGATCGCGTGAGGCTGGCGCTCCGCATCCAGGAGATTTCCGCGCCCCCGCCTGGCAAGTTGTGGTTGACGGTGAGCGTTCTGCCCAGAGGGTCAGTCACTGAGGTCAACTGCCCGTACTGATCATAGGCGAGCGTCGTGGTGTTGCCGTTTCTGTCGATGATGGCGGTTACCAAGCCCGTCTGGATCAGGTATCTGCGGCCATCGCGGAAATAGAGCGTGCCGCTAGGGGCGCCCTGATCATGTCCCGGGTCAGGGTCTTGATCTTCGACAATGTCCGCGCTGGGAACGAAAGTCATGGCCGTGCCATCCCGGCTCACAAATGGGCCCGGGCGAGTCCACTGTGGCGACACACATTGTCCAATCAGAGCGGGATTGCCTCCGCTCGGCTTATCCACGAACTCGGTTTCGGCGCCATCGGCCGCAATAAACGTGAGCCGGGTCAGCACAGTCTCATAACCGTACTGTCCCGATGTCCCCTGGCACTGGATCCGGTTGCTTCCGCTGCGCCGGGAAACCATTCGTCCCGGGCTGAACAGTGGCACGGCCGAGTCGCTCCACCAATGGCTGCTCGCCTGCTGGTTCGTGACGGCGTAGTAGCTGACCGGAGCGCCATTGCCATCGAGCAGGGCCTGAACCTGCCAGCCGCGATCGAGCGTGAGCGTCATCGCATAGCCGGCTTCGCCGCGGCCGCCCACGCTCAGCAGCGGCAATGCAAAATGCAGCTTGCCACTGAAGGGATTCACGCTCTCAAATCCGCTCAGCACATACGAGCCGACCGTGGCGCCCTGCTCGACAGCTGGGGGTGTGATCGCGTCGGTGATGCCCCGCTGCCCATGCAGCAGGGATGAAGCCAACAGCAGCCCTGCCGCCATGGCTGCTGACCGTGCGTGACGGATGTGCTCGGACTCTTGCATGGTTCTCGCGTTGCTGCGCATGACTTGCCGCCTCTTCAGGGAATCGTGATGTTCAATGCCTGATTCGTCACGCCGGGGACCCGCAGGGAATACTTGCCCGGCGTGACGTCCACAATCTGACTCCATCGCCGCACCGGTCGGGCCGATTCGCTCTGCTTCACCACGGCTCCAGAGGCGGATTCCAGCCGGGATGTGGTGAGCCCCTGCCCGTGCGTGATGCGCAGCAGAAGATGGAACTGCTCGCGCGATTTGCGCTGGATCTCGCGCGGGTAAAACCCGTTCGGGCCGAGTTCAACCACGACGGTCTCGATGGTTCCGCCCGCCCTTGGGGCAAGATCCTGGCTCCATCCAGGGAAGCAGATGGCCATCGCCCATGTCAGCGTCCATGCCAGCCGTGTCATTGCTTTTTCCTGCCTCCTACTTCTTTCCGCTCACCAGCACGCGCAGCTCTTTCGTCTTCGTTTCGAGCGGCAGTTTCAATTCCGCCTTCAGCCCGTCCGTGTGGGCCGAGAATTCCGCCCGCCCGGTGGCCGCCTCCGCCAGCACGACGTCGCGGCTGGCCACAGTCAGCGTCAGAGCGGTCTCCACCGGCACGGCGAGCCGGTATTCCCTCGCCGCGCCGGACTGGCCGGCCAGCCGCATCGCCAGCAGCGGCGTGCCCGGCCGGTAGACGCGCAGATCCAGGGCCGGCCGCTTCAGCGCGGCTTCGTCGATTTTCATGAGCACAGCGCCCGGATCGGCCACCCGGACCGTCAGTTCGGCGCCCTCGGCGACCGCCACGCGCAGCCGCTCCGGCGCCGCCGCGCCCGCCTTCACTTCCACTCCAACAGGGAATCCGCCCCACAGGCACGGGTCCAGCAGCGCGCCCTCGGCGAACGGCACGCAGGCGCGGTACTTGCCATCCGGCACGCCGCTGATCGAGAAGCCGCCCCGTTCGTCGCTCCTCGCCATCAGGTTCCGGGCCACCGCAACGCCAGGCTCGGCCGGCAGCAGCGAGACGACCGCACCGGCCACCGGCCTTCCCTCGATCGTCTCCACCGTGCCCGCCACCGTGCCGCCCGCGGCCTCCTGCGCCGCGCCAGGCTCTTGCGGCGCCATTGGGGCAGCCCTCAGCAGCAATACCCAAATCGCTGTCCAGGCTTTCATTGTTTTCGTGCCTCCCTGATTCGCTCTGCCACGGCGCCGCCTCATCATTGGTAGGTCTGGAACCCGTCTACGTCCACCCAGTGCCACTGTGAGGCCGACTGCTTCGTCCCCGATACGTAGATCCGAATCGTGTGATACCCCCGCGGCAGATTGCCAAACATCCGGCTGGACTGCCACTCGATGGTGGGCGAGTATTGGTCCACCGAACCCGCGTATTGCCCGTCGATGTAGACGTAGGCGATGCCCCGGTTGAATGCTTTGGTGTAGTAGTACTGGATGCCGGTACCGTAGAACGACAACTCGACCGAGGCCCAGGCCGTATCGCTGTAACTGATGGTGCCGTTCCTCGGCTGGCTGAACTGTGTGTCGTGATACCAGTTCGATGTGTACAACACGTCCGGGTGGAAATCGTCATAGAAGCCGGGCGGCGGGGGCGGCGGCACGCAGGTGACGTTGGTGACGCGGAAGCCCCAGCCGTTGCCGCTCGCGTTCGATACCAGTTGCAGGAAGACCGACGAGCCCGGCACGGAGACCGTCTGCCCGGCGAGCGTTGAGCCGCTGAACGGGCTGCCCGCAATGGCGTAGCCGTTGATATCGGTCACATACAGCCAGTCGCCTGACTGGAGGAAGGTCTGCGAGTCAAACGTCACATTCAGCGAGCCGCAGCTTCCGTTGTAGGAGTAACTCCAGCTCTGATTCGTGCTGTTGGGATAGGGATGCGGCGATTCCGGATACGGCGTCGAGGTCACCGTGATCGATGCGCTGGCCGTCTGGCCGAACGGCTCCACGCCCTGGTACAGCATGCGCCAGGCGAAGCTCTGCGTGCCCAGACTGTACGGTGCGGTGGCGTTGATCAGGATCGTCACGTCCTGCCCTGGCAGCACCTGCTGCACCGGCAGTTCGATGCTCGACACGCCCCAGGTGCTGTTGCCCTGCGGGTCCCAGCTCACCAGCCGGTGCGGCTGCGTCGGATTCAAACCGTTCGACTGCCAGATGTTCTGGCCCGTGTTGCGCACGGTGAGCGCCACCTGGAACGACTGTCCCGGGGCCACCTGCGACGGCGTCCAAAACTGGATCACCGACGCTTGGCTCGTCCCGGTCGTGCCTGGGACGAGCCACTTGCCGACTTCCTGGAAGCCGACAATGTTTCCGGCGAAATCGCTGGCCGCCGCCAGAACCGACTTCTGGCCCGAAAAGATGGGCTTGAATTGGAGGTCGAGAGTCAGCGTAAGCTGATTGCCGCTGCGCGACACGCTCGATGTTGCAGCGTATAGCGTACAGTTGGAGTTCGTCGGCGCCTGCGCTGCGCCCAAGGGCACATCCGTCCAGGTGCCGTTGTCCAGTCGGAAGCCGAGCAGACTAAACTCCGCGTTGAACGACACTTGGCAGGTATAGGCCCAGTCGGAGAGAAAGACTACCTGGAGACCTGCAATGTCAGCCTGCCCCTGCGCGTCGCTCACGGTGAAGGAAAACTGCTGCCGCGTGCCGCTGCTGTTGTTGGGCGACATCGTGTACAGCGCTGGCGGCTGGCTCGGCTGGATTGTGATCGAGGCCGTGGCCGTGGCTGTGCCGCCGGTCACCGTCGCCTGCACGGTCGCCGTTTGCGTGGAAACCACTCCCTGAGGGGCAGTGTAGGTGGCCGTGAGCCCGCTGGCGCTCAGCGTCCCTGCGCCGGGCCCAAGTGTCCACGTCACGCCCGCCGCGCCGCAGTTGGACGTCGTTGCCTGCAAGGTCTGCTTGCGGCCCGAGTACACCATGGCCGAGGCTGGGTCGATGATGACCGTGCAAGGCGGGATCACCGTTACTGTGGCTGAGCCGAACTTGCTCGTGTCGGCCTGACTGGTGGCCCGGATCGTGAATTGCGACTGCGTGGAGACTGTCGGCGCCGTGTATAGTCCACTCTGATCGATCGTGCCGCCGCCGCTTTCCACCACGCTCCACGTCACGCCTTGATTGGTGGTGCCCGTAACGGTTGGGGTGAACTGCACGGTTCCCCCGGACGCCACCGTGGCGGCGGACGGACTCACCGTCACCGAAATGACCGGATTGACCGTGACGGTCGCGGTGCCGAACCTGGTGGAATCGGCCTGGCTTGTGGCCCGGATGGTGAACTGTGCTTGGGTAGACACCGTCGGGGCCGTGTATAGGCCGGTCGAGCTGATCGTTCCGCCGCCGCTTTCCACCACGCTCCATGTCACGTTTTGATTGGTAGTTCCCGTGACGGTTTTGGTGAACTGGACGGTTCCGCCGGACACCACAGTGGCGGTGGGCGGATCAACGGTCACCGTGACCGGATTCACCGTGACGGTCGCGGTGCCGAACGTCGTGGAATCGGCCTGACTGGTGGCCCGGATCGTGAATTGCGACTGCGTAGAGACTGTCGGCGCGGTGTAGAGGCCGGTCGAGCTGATCGTTCCGCCGCCGCTCTCCACCACGCTCCACGTCACGTTTTCATTCGTCGTTCCCGTGACGGTCTTGGTGAACTGCACCGTTCCACCCGATGCCACCGTCGCCGAGGAGGGAGACACCGTGACCACGATCGGCGGGGGCGGCGGATTCTCGATGGCGATCGCCCGCCCCCCGAAGTAGATGTATTCCCTCGTGGGCGTCTGCCCGGCGGCCGCGGCCGTCCAGAGAATTCCGATCAGGAGGCAGCCGAGCCGCCCGGCAGTGAGGGGTTGATGGCAGGAGGGCATAAGAATTCTTCTTGAGCCGTCACTCTCGCGAGTACGCACGAAAACCGTACTTAGCGGCGAAGAATAATCGGAATCGGCGGCAGCTTTCTTTCGCAATCCGTGCTGCTTGGTTCTGCTTTTTCGCCGCTGTGCTCGATTATTGCCTGCCAGACTACGCCTTTCTCGATTGGCAACTCCATAGGATTAATCCGATACTGGGCGAATAACATACCGAGCACAGCACAAACGTGACTGTACTTTACGCATTGTGAAGGGAATACCGGAACCGTATTTCAAGGAATAAGGCAACCGGGGAAATATCCGCGAATGGCTTTACCATGGAACGTCATGGGATTCGCTTTCCCGGTCCTCCAGCGGGAAAGTGGCTCCCGGCCGCCGCCGGACTGAAATGTGAGCTTGGTGTTGATCTCAGAGTCGCCAGGAACAGCGCGCCAGCCAAGGCGTGATGTTTAGCTGGGGATGTTCTCCCCGCCCGCTGGACGCGCCGCGCGGTCCAAGGCTGGGCCCTAACCATCATTGCGGGGAATCCCCTATCCGGCATTGCAGTCTTGCGAAATACAATCAAACAAAGGCTCGATGCAGCCGAAATGGCTCTATTGGTGGTGTGCAGGTGAAGCGGTCCCCGTGTTCGCAGTCTGCGCCGCGCCAGCTGGCAGGAAACCTCCGTCCGCCCATGCGAATCGCCGTCAAGGCAGCTGCGCGGCAATCAGGGCATTGCCTGCAGATGCCTTGCCTCCATCGTCTTGCGCTTTCGAGTGCTGCGATTGTGCGCGGGCATTCCATCGCATGCAGTACTTTTCGTCGAACGTGCCCGAGGCCATTGGGAAGTCGCCTGAACTGCGCAGTACTACGCAGACGATTCGATGCTGACGGTAGGGGAATTGCTTCAGGACCACTTCCGCGGCGGGGAAGACAACCACTTGCTATGGATGGAAAGAACGATGTTGGTTCCCATTCCTGGACTTGGGATCGTGCACTGCTGCGACCAGACCGGCGCTGGTTTCGTCTTGCACCTGGAAGGAGTGCCGGCCGCGCTCCGGCCCCAGGATGTTCTGCCGAGCGGCGAGAGGGCAGCTTTCGCCGTGTGGCAGGCCGTGCTTGCAGGAAGCGTGCGCCTCGACGAGCCTCAGATGGACGTCCTGGTCCAGTTTATCGCCGAGGGGATGTGAGAAATCGGTGAACGAACGGCTGAGTCTTCGCGCTGCGAATCGCGTCGAGGCCAGACTGCAAGTGCTTGGGGCCGGACACGCCCCCATGCCATGCGTGGTCGAGTCCATGGCGGGCAGCCGCGTACGTGCCTCGGCGGCGTATCCGGTCAGCGCCGGCGTGCCGGTCATGCTCGAGATGCAAGGGCGGTGGCTGACTGGCGAGGTGGTTTCTTGCAGGCCGTTGCTCGAAGGCTACGCATTGAGCTTGCATCTGCATGGGGATGGCAGCTTGGAACGCGGAGAGCGGATCTGAGCCAGGCTGCGGCACATGGAAGCCATCCGCCCGCGCTCGTCTCCTGGCGCGAGGATTCACAAGCGGCGCGGCGCCTGCATGAGACGATGGAGTCCCGCCGTCAGTAGCCTGCTGCTGGCGTGCAAGCATCCGCGAGGCTCGACTGGGCCGCCGCGGCCTTGCGCGGAGACGTTGCCCTTCAATTCCGCCCGCCGGTATGATCGAAGCGTGGCAGGCAGTCTGATCTTCGGCGCTTTCGCTGTCCTGGCGTTCTTCCTGCTGCTCCGTGTTCTCCACCTGCTCGGCTTTCTCGGCTATTGCATTCTCGGGGCAATCGCCGCGGCTGTCGCTGGCAGCTTCAGTCTGGTGCCTCACCTGATCCGAGCTTCCTTTTGGCCGTTGTTGAAGCTGGTGCAACTGGCCGGGTGGATGCGCAGGCAGTGCGCCGGCGCTCATGGCTGATCCGAGGAATACGGCGCGGAGGCAACAGTTCGTCCCTCATGCACTCCCGCCTCGTTCACAGAGTCAAGCTCGCCTCCCGCAGCTGGGCCGCGGCGGACAGATGGGATCCTCAAGGATTTGAGTAAAGCAAGACGTAGCCGAGAGTGGCTCCGGCAGGCGTCTTCACTTTCAGGACGCCCGCCCAGCCTGAGGGGTTGTTGGCGGGGCCGAGTTCGGCGAAGCGGTAGCCGTTGCCGGAGCCGCCGGCAAGGATGAGTTCGCCGTTGGCGGTGAGCTCCAGGAGAGTGCTGTCGGCGAGGTTGGAGCCGGGGCCGTGGATCTTGAGGGGTGGGGTGGTGGAGTCCGACGCGGCGATGATGGTTGGGCCGGCGGCCACGCCGGAGGCGCTGTGTGGAATCTGGCCGGCCCAGGTGCGGGCGTAGGCTTTCTGCGGATCGTTGCCCTGCTGGAGACAAGCCCCCCAGAGATGGATGGCGTCGGTGGTCTAGTCGTCGCCGTTGGCGGCGTATTGGCGCACGACGATCCAGAGGCCGGTCTGGCCGCTTGCGAGTGTGCCGGTGATCTTGAAGCGCTGCCAGGATGTCGTGAGAGGGATTTGCGTGACTCTTTCCTCCATATCACGCGCGTCGCAGGAGCACTAGGTCCTGGTAGCCGAGTCCGAGCTCCTTGTAAGACACGATCTCAAAGAACGCGGGCCATGTCTGTAGCACATATTCTTTAGTTTGAATCGTCGTGTGATAGAATTCTGGGTGTATTCCGTGCAGCTTTGACGACCGCATAAACAGGATTCCCTGTGATCGAAGTGCCGCTGCCTCCTGCATACTCAGTCGCTCCATCGTCCCTGTTCCATGCAGGCTTATTAAAAGATATCCGCCAGGGCGCAAAAGACGACGGAATTCAGCAAGCCATTGCAATTGATGCCATTCGTCAATGTGGGTAAACACAGAAATCGCATAGACACAGTCAAATTCCGCATTTGCAAAATCTAACGGAGGCGTCGCTCGATTCGTGCGAAAGCTGCCACGCAGATTTTCCTGACACCATCGAATCGCAAGCGTGTCGACATCAGTACCGCAAAACCGCGTGTGGGGAAAACTTTCGATTAGCCACCTAATCGTTCTACCGCAACCGCACCCGAAATCGAGAACCGAGTTCATACGGCTCAAAGATGTCCCAGCCTTGTTGAGCTCTCGCTCGATACTCTCGGCAATTCGTTGACCCACAATAAGAAAGAGGCGTATATCAAAGCTTTCGGAAACCTTGTACCTGAGAAGAGGCGGCGGCACTCGACTGTACCGCGAGCCAGAGACCACTTCGATTGCACAATGTATAGCCGAACGAACATAGAGAAATGCACGAAAAGCCGAATAATATACAGTCTTTGCAGCGTTATAGGCCTTGCGTGAGATAAACATGGTAGCGCGCTGTATTCCTCGGCACCGGTCGATAGGCCATGTTCGCTCATCTCGAGGCGCGCGGCACATCGACCGCCCCAATTGTACCTCCGTTGCCTTCAGGTTTTCTGCGCCGGACACCAGCGCCGCGTAGCCGGATGACAATGCGAAGAGATGCAGGCCATGACATCCCGCAGATCAGCTTCGAGGAGAGCGGTTCGAGTTTTCATCAGCCATAAAGGCGTCGTTCTCGCGCCAGAGGGCAAACTATGGAGCCGGCTGAGCAGCGCCCTGCTGCGAGGTGGACCTGTGCTGAAAAATCTGGCAGTCGCTCGCCCACAAGACCCCCCCGCGCTGGTGTCAAGACGTTGATCCTGAAAGCCGCCTAGCTGATTTGCGGTTTCGTCTTGGCCGACGGTTGCAAAAGCCGCTACACAAGCTTCTTTGTTCCGATGGGTCGGCTCGACGTGCTCGATGTCGACGACATCTGTATGGTATGCGTCAGACCAACTCCATCTTTCCCCGGTGCAGGGGCGGGTGATTGATTGGAGAGATGGACGAGCAACAACGGGCAGTTTTGGTGCGGCGCCGCAGGAGTTGGGCGGAGGCCGCGCAGTTGGTGGCCGAGTATGAAAGCAGCGGCCTCTCTCAGCGGCAGTTCTGCGAAAGCCGGGGCTTGTGCCTGGCGACGCTATCTCGATACCGGCAGCGATTACGCAACACGGGCGGTGAGGCAAGCGGAGACCGGTGGGTGGCGGTCGAGGTGCCGGGCCCCGGCGCGGGCGGGGCGTACAGCGGCTTATCGGTGGTCCTGGGCCGGGGCAGGAAGATCGAGGTTGAGCGCGGGTTCGACGCGGCGGCGCTGGTCGAATTGATGCGCGTGCTGGAGCGGTTCTGAGCATGTTCGCTTGGGGGCCGGCGACCCGGATCTATCTGGCGGCCGGCGCGACGGACATGCGCAAGGGGTTCGACGGGCTGTTTGGGCTGGCGCGCGACCGGCTGGAGTTGGAGCCTTTGAGCGGGCACGTGTTCGTCTTCGCCAACGCGCAACGGAACCGGCTGAAGCTTTTGTTTTGGGACGGGAGCGGGCTCTGGGTTTGCGCGAAGCGGGTGGAGCGAGGCCGGTTTTGGTGGCCGCCGGCCGGCGGCGCCGCCAAGGTGGTGCTGAGCGCGGAGGAGTTGGCGATGCTGGTGGGCGGGATCGACCTGGAGGCGAGCCGGCGGCGGGCGTGGTACCGGCGGCCGGCGGGAATTGGAAGCGCAGCGAATATTTCCGGAAAAAGACTAGCACAATAAAGCATAATAACGTATAATTGTATTTACCAACCGTGATCGAGTCCGCGCTTATTCCAGAAAACATTGATCGCCTGGACACGGCCGCATTGAGGCGTGAACTCGTTTTGGCGCTGTTGAAGATTCAAGTCCTCGAGCAGCGGCTGCGGCTGGAGCGGATCAAGAAGTACGGCCCGGCGAGCGACCAGCTAAGCGACGCGCAACTGAAGTTGCTCGACGACGAGCCGGGCGTGAGCCGCGAGGAAGTCGAGGCCGAGAGCCGGCGCGAGGCGCTGCCCGAGCCGCGCGAACGCCGCGCGCGGCGTCCGCATCCCGGCCGGCAGGCGCTGCCGCCGGAGTTGCCGCGCGTGGAGCGGGTGATTCCCTGCACGGCTGCACAGTGCCAGTGCAAGAGCTGCGGCGAAGCCATGGAGGTGATCGGCTACGAGGAGAGCGAGGTGCTTGACGTCGAGCCGGCCAAGTACTTCGTGGCGGTGATCCAGCGCGAGAAGCGCGCCTGCCGGCGTTGCCCGCAGGGCGGCGTGGCCGCGGCGCCGGTATTGGCGCGGATCGTGGACAAGGGCCTGGTGAGCGACCGCATGGTGATCGACACCATCGTGGGCAAATATTGCGACCATCTGCCGCTGTACCGGCAGAGCGCGATTGTGGAGCGCGAGACGGGTGTGGAAATCAGCCGGGCGACGATGGACGGCTGGGTGATGCGGGTGGGCGAGTTGCTGGGGCCGGTGGCGCGGGCGATTGGGCGCGAGGTGCTGGCCTCGGGCTACGTGCAGGCCGACGAAACGACCGTGGATGTGCAGATGCACGATGGGCGGGGACACAACCACGAGGCCTACCTTTGGCAATACGGGTGGCCGGGCGGCGGGGTGATGTTCGATTTCCGGCTGGGGCGCGGGCGGGACGGGCCGAAGGAATTTCTCGGTAATTACGAAGGAATTCTGCAAACGGACGGTTATATTGCTTACGAAAAGGTCGGCGGGCCGAAGCTCGTGCATGCCGCCTGCTGGGCGCACGCGAGGCGTGGTTTTGTGGATGCGTGCAAGCTGAATCCGCGCGACGCCGCGGCCAAGGGCATTGTCGATCTGATCAACAAGTTGTTCGCGGTGGATGCCGAGGCGCGCCGGCTCGGCGTCGACGCGGCAGGGCGCGACGCGTTGCGGCAAGAGCGCTCGCGGCCGCTGCTGGACAAAATCAAGGCGGCGATCGACGCTGCCGGCAACACAACGCTGCCCTCGAGCAAGCTCGGTGAGGCGATCAAGTACACGCGCGAGCTGTGGCCGAAGCTCATCCGATTCCTGGACCACCCGGTGCTGGAGCTGAGCAACAACATCGCGGAGAATTCCATGCGGCCGATCGCGGTCGGAAGGAAGAACTGGATCCACATCGGCAGTCCGAAGGCCGGACCGAAGGTGGCGGCGATTCTGTCAGTGGTGGAAACCTGCAAGCGGCTGGACATGCCCGTCCGCGAATACCTGGCAGCAGTGCTGCCCGGCCTGGCCGGCGTGAGCATCCAGAAGATCCCAGAATTGACGCCCGCCGCCTGGGCCGCCCGGCAAGGATAAACCACGCGCCCCAGCCTAATCAATGTGCGGTTGGTCTGACGCATACTCTGTATGGCGCCTACGCCGAAAGGTGTGAGCCCCGCAGGTCGGCTGTTGGAGACATCGGGGAAGTCGCGGGGCTCTGCTTCAATGGCTGCAAAAAAGGGGGCAGCACGGCCCCATCCATTCCAGCCACTTCTCTGGTGTTCGGGTGACTCTGGACGTTGGTCTGTTTTCCGGCCAAGTAGCCACTCTCTCAAGCCCGACCTCTGGGGTCGGTGGAGAAAGTGGGCACTGTGGAATTGACTGAAACTGGCCCAAGGAACTCGTGGGCCGGAGGACCCACCGAAATATGTGATTCCGTGCAGTGCACTCTCATTAGTTTTCAGTGATGTACACGTGACTGAACGCAAACTTCTGGTCGCTGGAAGTCCACCGAGAGTACTTGTTGCAGGGATCGCTGCTGCTATTATTTATCTGAGTGGGGTTGTAGACCACAAGCGTGTACCAAGTTCGCGACGCCGGGGATGACGAGGAGAGGGGCAAGAAGCCTCGCGAATCCCTCCCAAACCGCGGTCGAAACGTCCGCTCGCCATAAATGTCGTAGCTGATGGACCGTATGGCGAGCCCAAAGTGAACTCCATTCAGTGCGCTCGTCTGCAGCGGGTTGGGGTAGTATCCTCCAATTCTTGAGTACTGATATTTGTTGGCCTCGCCGCCATACATGTAACAAGACGATTCTGCTCCGATTCCGGGCGGCCCGAAAACCCCTTCGTCCAAAGAACCGGTTAGCAGTACATCTGGGAACACCAATGTTCCCGTGTAGCCTTGCTGTTCCAAATACGGAGACCATGCTGCGTCTATCATGTACCACGGAGTCAGTGGGGCCGTTCCGGAGCTGCTGTAGATTGCTTGAGCCTTACCGCCGCCGAAGGGGCTGCCCCAGTCGTTGAAGATGCCCACAAAGGGCAGAGGTGCCGAAGGGGCGAAGAACCACTGCATGGCTTCGCCAATGCCAACAGGCGGGTTGCCAGCTACAACTACTTTGGCGGCTTGGGTACCTGGCTCGACATCCCACGCAAGACTGTACAGGCTTGAACCTTTCGCTTTCACAATAACAGCGGTGTCCCCGCAACTACCGCTCGGAGTCTTGAGCAACGCCTGTACGTAGACGTGCCACTGGGATCCGTCCCAGATCGGCCTAGCATCTGCCATGTCGCAGATATTGCTCGACTGAGACATCCTCAACACCGCCGTAGGTTGTGGAAACTGCATGGTATTGTATATGTCCGAGGTCACCCAAATCGCCTGATCGGAGTCGCTGTATGCATTCAAGTTCGAGTTGAAGACAAGGACTCGCATGTTATTCGTTTCGGGCCCGGCCAAAATCAATGACGGTTGATACAGCCAATGACCTCCGAATTGCAGTGAAACCGCACCCTCATATGTGGTTATCGTGTACGTCCTATTTCTGTCCCAGGAATAGAACGAAAAGGTATTCGGATCTCTTGCCTGTGCAGTGAAATGCAACAGTGGCAGCACCAAACAGAATTGACCTACCGTGGCAAGTATTCTGACAAATGTGTGTAACATTTCCAGCTCCCTTCTCACGTCCGCGTTGATGTGTTCCACCCGGCTTCCAACTTTCAACACAATGCCGCGATGGCATAGGTAGAATAGGCTAGGTTCCGAGCACCTGTATGCCGTACTTGCCGTACTTGCCGTACTTGCCGCTGGCTAGCGATTTTTTCTTGGTTGTTTCTGTCGGACAAGCCACTCTTCTACGTCTCTTCGCCAAAAACGCCACTGCCGACCAGCCTTGACGGCTGGGATTTCGCCGAGTTCCGCCCAGAGACGGAGCGTGCGTGCTGGCACGCGGAGCATTTCGGATGCTTCCTTGAGGTTCAGAATCGCCAAGCCTGGAGGCGGCTGCGGACCTTCTCTCGCCACCCAGCTGATCTCGGCCAACTCGATGCGCAACAAGGTCTCCACGTTGCTCAGGAACAGCTGTCGTTCGGGCGGGCTGGCCGAAGCGGGGACGAAGCAGCGATACGACTCGATTTGGATCCAAGTTTGCACGACCGTCGGCCTGCTGCATTGAAGGGCGGAGACGTACAAGTCGAAGTCGGCCTTCTGCCCTTCGAGATTTAGCTTCAGCCACCGCCGGAAAGCCTCGGTGTGCAGCCGCTCCAAAACTTGATGGGCTTCTTGCGTTCGCGAACGGTCTGTGACAGTAGAATATGAATACACGCCTGTATTGGGATCGCGAAGTTGGGCGAGGTAGGCGAGTTGGGCAAGAACCGAAGGCACCGCACGGATGTCGGCCTCGATCTGGCTCAACCGCTCCCGGTCTGGCGATTGTGGAGGGACCACAGTATGAGTCCTCCGTCGGCAGCCAATGGGACACTTCCAGGTGCCGCGCGGTGCGAAGCGGCGGGAACACCTCCAGACTAAACCAGAAAATGCGCTGGACATATCGGCGATTTCCCCTAACGCGATTTCACAGTGATTACAAATCGTCCTCAACGAATTCTATTCCTGCGCTAGTGCCATTCTGTCGGCGGCAAGCCACTTGGTTGTTTTCAGACCTATCGAGTCGAAGGATCGAAGGGGCAGATGTGCTCGTAACCACCCTCATGGGTTTGAGTAGAGGAGGATGTAGCCGAGGGTGGTGACGGCGGGCGTCTTCACCCTGATCACGCCCGCCCAGCCGGAGGGATTACTCGCGGCACCGAGTTCGGCAAAACGGCAGCCGTTGCCGGGACCGCCGGCAAGGATGAGTTCGCCGCTGCCCGTGATTTCGAGGAGGGTGCTGTCAGCGAGGTTGGAGCCGGGGCCGTGGATCTTGAGAGGTGAGGTGGTCGAGTCCGGGGCGGCGATGACGGCCGGACCGGTGGCGAGGCCGGACGCTGTGTGCGGTGCCTGGGATCCCTAGTACTACTGGGTCATAAACCTCTCGCGCCGCAGAAAAGGCAGCTGGGAAGCTGCCCAAGAAGAGCCTTTGCTAACTTCTGCCGCAGGCTCGCGATCGACTGCGGCTCAGCCCGGCGGCCGTCGCCCGACTCCGCCCCGGGGCTGCCAGGTCTCCGGCTGCGGCGGCACGCTGAGCTCAAGCCTGCCGACACGGGCCGAGGGG
>JBMOMB010000021.1:52500-244005 GCA_049325215.1 Acidobacteriota bacterium | reverse complement strand
CATGCCCACAACACCAGCAATTTTGCACCCATTGGGTGATGCCCGCCGCCCGGCCCTTTCCCTCTCTGCCCTCCGATTCATCAGGGCTTCACGTCGGTCGCCCAAACTCCTACGGACGGATTACGGACCGTGCGTTAGACTGAGAATGCATGCCGCAGTCCACCGGCCTGCCCACGGTCGTGATCGTGGGGCGGCCCAACGTGGGAAAGTCCACCCTGTTCAATGCGATCCTCGGCCAGCGGAAGGCGATCACGGGCGACGAGCCCGGCATCACGCGGGACCGGATCACGGGGGAAGCGGCGCATCGCCGCAGGCGGTTCCGTCTGATCGACACCGGCGGCATCATCCCCGACGACGCGGCGCTGATTCCCTCCGAGATCCTGCGTCAGGCGCGCGTGGCGCTGGATGAAGCGGCGCACATCATCTTCCTGATCGACGGGCGCACCGAGATCACCGCCGCCGACCGCGACCTGGCGATGCTGCTCCGCAAGCTCGGCAAGCCGGTGACGCTGGCGGTGAACAAGATCGACGCCCCGAAGCGCGAAGTGCTGGCGGCGGAGTTCTACTCGCTGGGCTTCGAACGCGTGATCCCCGTCTCCGCCGAGCACCGGCTGGGGATCGCCGAGCTGCTCGATGAAGCCACACGCGGCTTCCCCGAGACTGAAACCGGGATCGAAGAAGAAGAGAAGCCGCGCGCCATCCGCGTCGCCATCATCGGCCGGCCGAATGTCGGCAAATCCACGCTGTTGAACGCGCTGCTGGGGCAGGAGCGGGCCATCGTCTCGCCCATCGCCGGAACCACCCGCGACTCGGTGGACGAGCGCATGGTGATCGACGGGCGCGAGTATGTCTTCGTCGATACCGCCGGCATCCGCCGCAAGGGCAAAACGAAGCTGATGGCGGAGAAGCTCAGCGTGATGATGGCGCGCCGTCACATCCGCATGGCGCACATCGCCCTGCTGGTGGTGGACGCAAGCGAAGGGCCGGTGGGCGGAGACGCGACCATTGGCGGTTATGCACATGAAGAGGGCCGCGCGCTTGTCATCGTCGTGAACAAATGGGATCTGCTTAGCGGCAAACAGCGTAAGGAATACGAAGCCGCGGTCCGCGAGCAGTTCAAGTTCCTCGACTATGCCCCCATCGTGTTCCTGTCGGCGAAAGAGAAGCGCGGAATCGACGCGCTGCTCGGCAAGATCGACCAGTGCTGGGAGTCGTTCAACCAGCGCGTGCCGACGGGCGAGCTGAACCGCCTGGCCGAGCAGTTCCAACTGGAGCGCGGGCGGAGGATCTATTACATCACGCAGCCCTCGGTGCGCCCGCCGACGTTCGTCCTGTTCATGGACAGCGCCGAGCCGCTCCACTTCTCCACGGAACGGCAGATCGTCAACCGCCTGCGCGAACGCTTTGGCTTCGAGGGGACACCGGTCGTGCTCAAGGTCAAGGCGCGGCACTGAGTCAGCGCGGCACGATCCAGTCGACGCGGTCGATGCCAGCGGCTCGGATCTGCCGCGCGAGCGCCGGATAGCGCAGGAGCGAGGCGGCTGAAAGCATCCGCCCGCGGGCCTGCGGATCGAGCTCCAGAGTGTAGTGGTCCGCGCGGTCCCTGTACGAGTAGCTCGAGTAGCGGGGCGTGCCAAGCCCTCCCATGAGCAGGTCCCAGAAGCTGGAGCGCCGCAGGAAGCGCCGCGCCGCGCCCACCTGCCTGTCGATCTCGATTCGCGCGGACGGTCCCCGCAACACCACGCGGATGCAGCGCTCGAACGCGCAGGGGCGGCCGGGCTCAGGTTGCGGCAGGGCGTGGATGGCCTCGCCCACTTCTTCCACGGTGCAGTCGAGCCGTTCCCACCGGAAGCGCGACGCCCCGCTGACCAGGGCGCCATGCGTCAGCAGATGGTGGATGCGCGCGGCGTCGGCGCCCGCGGCCGAGGCGGCCAGTTCAAGCAATTCCGTGAGGGTCAACTCGCTGGAGACGACCGGCGTGAAGTCGATCGCGCCGGCGGCTTCGCTGGAGATCTTCACGCGTATCTTCTCTGGCAGCGGCATGGGTTCCCTCTCATCGTACAATCGCAGGCGATGACCTCCCTGGAGAAAGTACAGCGGGAACTCGGCCGTTACGAGCATCTCCTGCTCGAATTCGGCGCCGAAGAGACGCCTGCGGGCGGGGTGGATCTCCTGATCCGCCTGCGCCCGCCCGTTCCCGGGGCGCACGAGTATCGCGCGCCGCTGCATGAGCGGGACATCGCCCATCCGCAGTTCCCCTGGTCGTTCCAGCGGCACCTCTACGACTGCATGCACGACTACCTGTGCGAGCTCTTCGTCCGCAATCCGCAGGAGCTCAACCCTGGGGCGGAGGAGCGGCGGTGACGGAGCGGGCCAATCCGCTCGCGGAAAAGCTGGCCCAGCGCATCCGCAGCCAGGGGCCGCTGCTGTTTTCCGAATTTATGGAGACGGCGCTGTACGATCCCGATCACGGCTACTACAGCGCGGCGCGCCGCGCGCACGCCGAGCCCACGGGCGTCGCGGGCGACTTCTTCACCGCCGCCCAGCTCCAGCCCGTGTTCGGCCGGATTGTGTGCGCGGCGCTGCGGCGCATGCGCGAGGAGATGGGGCTGGCGGAAGGCTGCACCGTGGCCGATTGGGGCGCGGGGCGGGCGTTGATGGGAGAACATCTCGGCGAGTTCCGCTATGTGGCGGTGGAGGCGGGACAGGCGGCGCCGGAGCCGTTTGAAGGGATCGTGTTCGCCAATGAACTGTTCGACGCGCTCCCCGTGGATGTAGTGCGGTGCGGCGCCACCGGCGCACGGCTGCGGCGCGTCGGTTGGGAGGAAGGCGCATTCCGCTGGATCGACGCCGAGCCGCTGACAGGCGAATGGAAGGAGTACGCGGACCGGCTGTCGCGCCGGATGGAAGGGGCGGACGAGTGGATCCTCGAATTGCCTGTCCGCGCGGAGCCCCTGCTGCGGCGGATCGCCGGCGCTCTGCGGCGCGGGGCGCTCGTCGTCATTGATTACGGTTACACGGAACGCGAAGTGATCCGCTTCCCGCGCGGCACGCTCATGAGTTACCGGCGCCATCGGGCGCACGAGGATGTCTTGCAGGATCCGGGGAGGCAGGACATCACGGCGCATGTGCCGTTCACCTTTCTCGAACAATGCGCCTCCGTGCTCGGCTGGAGGGCGGGCGGCCTGGAGAATCTTTCATCGTGGCTGCTTCGCGCCGGCGAGCGGGACGTGTTCGCCTCGGCGCTGAGGGCGGAGAACGAGGAGGAGGAGGTCCGGCTGCGGCTCCAGTTGAAAGCGCTTCTGTTCGGGATGGGGGAGACGTTCCGCTGTCTGCGGCTGGAGAGGGGCGTATAAAAAGCTTGCGGCCCCGGTCGCCCGGGGCCGCGTTGTTGATTCTCGGTTTGCGGCGCTTCGCATCGAAGCGCGCCGCAGTTACTTCTTCTTCTTGGCGGGCGCCTTCTTGGCGGCCTTCTTCGTCGCCTTCTTGGCAGCCTTCTTGGTCGCGTTCTTCATCGATCTGTTCTCCGTAACATCAGATTTTGCGGTCGCACTGCGACAGCATTGTGATCTCTTTATAAACTTGGTCTCCGAGTGTTGTCAAGAAAAAAATGAAGGCGGGAGGCGCGAAGATGTGTTTTCCCCGGCGCGGGAAGGGTTAAAACAGAGATGAGGAGTTTTGTTTTGCCCTCCCGGAGGCACGTCTTTCGCTCCTTCGCCCCTGCCGCGCTGCTCATGGCGGCGTGGGTCACGCTCCCCGGCTGCCGCTGGCACACGCGCGCGCCCGCCCTGCCCGCCGCTCCTTCGCCCGGATGGACTGAAACGGGAATCGCAAGCTGGTACGGCAACCCGCATCACGGAAGGCGCACCTCCAATGGCGAGGTGTTCGACATGAACCAGATGACGGCGGCGCACCGCACTCTTCCGTTCGGCGCCATCGTGAGAGTGACCAACCTCGACAACCGCAAGACCGTATCCGTGCGCATCAACGACCGCGGTCCGTTTGTCGAAGGGCGCATCATCGACCTCTCGCGCGCCGCCGCCCGCGAGATCGGGCTGATCGGACCGGGAACCGCGAGGGTGCGCATCGAACTCACCGGCTATGCGGACCCGGATCAGTTGAAGCAGCCGCCGCTGTTCACGATCCAGGCAGGCGCGTTCGCCGACCGCGCCAGCGCCGAGCGATTCCGCGACCGGTTGCGCCGGCAGTATGAGCCGGTGGACATCGTCGCTTCGCTCACTCCGCCGGGGACGTACCGGATCTTCGTCGGGAGGTTCGGCGAACAGCGGGAAGCGGAAGCGGCAGCGGGAGAGATGCGGCGGGAGGTGAAGGAGGTGTTCGTGGTGCGCATCCGCTAGCGGTGCGTGCCGCTCCAGGGCTGCTGCCGCGGGAATCGGGCATACAATGAGGCTTGGCGAACTTTCTTGTAGAGGAATTCTCCTGCGGGCGTACTACTCTCCTGAGGAGGAATGTCCCTGCATCCGGTAGAGAGCTTTGAGGACCAGCGCTGGATGATCCAGGAGAACAAAGCGCGCAGTTACGAGCTGGTGGGCCAGTCAGCGCGGTTGCGGAATGTGCTGCGGCTGGCGGCCAAGCTCGGCCGGGGCCACTGGCCTGTGCTGCTGCTGGGCGAGACCGGCACGGGCAAGGAGCTGGTGGCGCGCACCATCCATCGCAACGGCCCGGGCGGCCCGTTCGTGACCATCGACTGCTCGTCGATGGTGGGCACGCTGATGGAGAGCGAGCTGTTCGGCCATGTGAAGGGCGCTTTCACCGGGGCCAACTCGAACAAGACCGGCCTCATTGAACAGGCCAACGGCGGCACGGCGTTCTTCGACGAGATCGGCGAGCTGCCGCTCGATCTGCAAGCCAAGCTGCTTCGCGTCCTGCAGGAAAAGGAGTTCCGCCCGGTGGGGTCGCTCCAGGTGCGGAAGTCGAGCTTCCGCGTCATCGCCGCCACCAACCGCGATCTGGCGAAAGAAGTGGAGAAGGGCCGTTTCCGGCAGGACCTCTATTACAGGCTCAACGTCGTCACGCTGCGGCTGAGTCCGTTGCGCGACCGCAAAGAGGACCTGCCGGCGCTGATCCGCCACTTCCTGGAGATATACGGCAACGGCCACACGGTGAGCGGCGAGCTGCTCGAACTGATGATGAGCTACGACTGGCCGGGCAACGTGCGCGAGCTGGAGAACTGCATCCAGCACATGGTGGCGGTCAACAGCGGGCCGGTGCTGCACCTTCAGGACGCTCCGTCGCAACTGCTCCACTATCACGAGCGGCGTCGCGCGCCGCAGGGCCTGGCCCAGGCGGCGGCAGCGGCGGCGGACGGCGATGAGCCAGAAGAGAGCTTCGTCACGCCGGTGCTGCCGCTGGCGGAGATGGAGCGGCGGGCCATCATCAACGCGCTGCGCTACACCAAGGGCGACCGCGTGATGGCGGCGCACCTGCTTGGCATCGGCCGCACGACCCTGTACCGCAAACTCAAGGAATACGGGATCCGCGATTGACGATCGGGCTCGACGCCACATACAGCGAGGGCGGGCAGCTTTCCGGCATCGGTGTCTATAGCCGCGAGGTGCTGCGCGGGCTGGCGCGGGCGCATCCTGAAGCTCGTTTCGAGTGGTATTACCGTCTCCACCGCCTCCGGGCCGGCTGGAGGGCGGAGCGGCCGCCGAATGCGGCCGTGCGGCCGTTGCTCGAACACTGGAGGACTGGCAGCGCGCGCCTGTTCCACGGCCTCAACCAGCGGCTGCCGGCGGCGCGGTTCGCATTGCGGGTGGCCACGTTCCATGACCTCTTCGTGTTTACGGCGGAATACTCGACGCCGGAATTCCGCGAGCGCTTCCAGAAGCAGGCGCGGGAGGCCGCTGCGCGGGCGGATCTGATCCTGTGCGTGAGCCGCTTCACGGCGGAGCAGGTGGAAGAGATTCTTGGCGTGCCGGCGGCGCGGCTCCGCATCGCGCCGCACGGCGTGCATCTGCCTCCGGCTGCGGCGGGCGAAGAGCGTGAGCCGCTGATCCTGCATGTCGGCGCCGTGCAGAAGCGGAAGAACCTGGCGCGGCTGATTGGAGCGTTCGAGCGCGCCGCGCCGCCGCCATGGCGGCTGGTGCTGGCAGGCGGTGGCGGTTACGGCGCGGAAGAGGTGCGGGAGCGGATCCGGCAAAGCCCGGCGGCGGAGCGGATCGCCTGGACGGGATGGCTGCCTGACGGGGAGGTGGACCGGCTCTACCGGCGCGCCTCCGTGTTTGCTTTCCCTTCTCTGGATGAAGGCTTCGGCATCCCGGTGCTGGAAGCGATGGCGCACGCAGTGCCGGTGCTGAGCTCAACGCGCGGAGCGCTGCCGGAGGTGTGCGGCGATGCCGCGCTGCTGGTCGATCCATTCCGGGAGGACGACATCGCCCAGGCGCTGGAATCGCTCATCCGTGATGCGGAGTTGCGCGGGCGGCTGGCGCAGGCGGGGCGCGAGCGGGCGGCGCAGTTTCCGTGGTCGCGCACCGTCGAAGCCACCTGGCAAGCTTACGCCGAACTTGGAGCGGCCGGCTGAACTCCGGTCCGGGCGCAAGGCGCGCCGGCAGGACATCCCCCGTGCAGACTGCTACTTCTTGCGCGGAGCGGATGCGGCCAGAATCTTGTCCAGGATGCGGAACAGGCCGTCGCCTTCGAAGATGTCCTTGCGGGAGTCGTCGTACACGATGTCCTCGAGGACGATGCCATCCGGGGCGACGATGAGCAGGGTGGGGAGCTGGATGGTCGGATTCTGGGGCGTGATGCGGAGCATTGCGGCCACCGCCTGCCCGAAGTCGAACAGGATGGGACTCGTGATCTTGTGGCGGGCCACGTAAGCCGCGACGGTTTGCTGGTTGTCGGGCGGATTCACGATGGAGAGGATGTTGAGGCGGTCGCCGTAACGGCTCTTCGCCCGCTCCAGCACTTTCGAAAATGCGGCGCAATGCGGACAGTCGGTCTTCATGATGTCGACAAGGAGCACCTTGCCGCGGTAGTCGAGCACGTCGTGGAAGCGCGCCTGGGAATCCGGCAGCGTGAAGCTGGCGATCCTCTTTCCGGCGAGCGGTCCGGCATGGAGCACGGCGCCCAGGCACAAAACCAGGGCGGCAACGGATTTCAGCATTTCACTCTCCTCTGGCGAGCGCAGCCAGGCTTTCTTCATATGGCGGGCGGGCCACGCCCTTCTCGGTGATGATGGCGGTGACGTAGCGGCTCGGGGTCACGTCGAAGGCCGGATTGGCGGCGGCGGTCCCCTCCGGCGCCACGGGCACCCCGAAGACATGAGTCACCTCTTCAGGCGCGCGTTCCTCGATCGGGATCTGCGCCCCTGATTCCAGGGTCAGATCCAGCGTGGAAATCGGCGCGGCCACATAAAACGGGACGTTGTTCTCGCGCGCCAGCACGGCGACGGAGTAAGTGCCGATCTTGTTGGCCGTGTCGCCGTTGCGGGCGATGCGGTCGGCGCCGACGATGACGCAGCCGATACGGCCGGATTTCAGGAAGTGCCCCGCCATGTTATCGGTGATCAGCGTGACGGGGATGCCGTCCTGCTGAAGTTCCCAAACCGTGAGACGCGCGCCTTGCAGAAAAGGTCTTGTCTCGTCGGCGAACACATGGACCTTCCTGCCCGCCTCGACCGCGGCCCGGATCACGCCCAGAGCCGTTCCGTAGCCCGCGGTGGCGAGAGCGCCGGCGTTGCAGTGGGTGAGAACCGACATGCCGTCGGGCACCAACGCCGCACCGTGGCGCCCGATGGCGCGGTTGATGGCGATATCTTCTTCATACACCCGCAAAGCCTCTTCGACGAACGCCTGCCGGATGCGCTCCGGCTTGCTCCCGTCCAGCGACGCGTACAGCCGCTTCATCCGGTCGATGGCCCAGAACAGGTTCACCGCCGTCGGGCGTGTGGAGGCGAGAGTCTCGCAGATTCGGGGAAACTCCGCGGCGAGCCGTTCCGGCGGAGTCTGGAGCACGCCGAGCGCGACCCCCATGGCGGCCGAGACGCCGATGGCCGGAGCGCCGCGCACCACCATTGTGCGGATGGCGTGCGCCACTTCCTGGTATGTCTTGCAGGTGACGAACTCCACGGAGCGCGGCAGCTTCGTCTGGTCGATCATGACGACGCCGTGCGGCGTCCATTTGACGGTCTCCACCATGGGGGAAACTTCCATTGAACCATGCGGGCGGCGGCCGTCACATCAACAACTCGGGCCGCTGCGCCAGATAGCCGACGAAGAACGTGAGGTTGTAAGTGGCGTGGACGACCGTGGAGGCGGCGGTGGAGCCCGTGCGGTGCCGCGTATAGCCGAAGACGAACGAAGCGAGGAACAGCAGCAGCATGTGCTGCCAGTTCCAGGCGTACTGCGGGCCGTGGAGCACGGCGAAGGGAACGCTGGCCAGTGAGATGCCCAGCCACTTGCCGAACGAGCGGACGGCGAGGGGCTGGATGAATCCCCGGAAGATCAACTCCTCGGCAAGCGGGCCGAGCGTGACCGCAAACGATCCCACCAGCAGGATCGACCACCGGTCGCGGAGCAGGCGCGCCACGGCGTTGTCGATGACGGGCGTGTGGAGCAGTTCGCCCAGGATGGCGACCAGGATGACGAGCCCTGGCCCAAGGACTCCGGTGAACAGCATGTTCGGCCACGGGAACCGCCATCCCAGCGAGTCCCAGAACGGCGCCTGGTACCGCTGCCGGAGGATCAGCCAGAGGGCGCCAAACCAGAACAGGTAGGCGGCGAATTGCAGCGTGATGGCGCGGACGGCTTCGCCGGGCATCCGGGGCATCAGGAGGAAAGCTCCGTGGGTGAGCGCAATCGCAAGCGAAAAGCAGGGGATGGACAGCACTGCCAGCAAGACGGCGTCTGTCCAGGTCCAGAAGGGATTCTGGCGAAGCGGGGGAGGCGCAACGGGGCCTGTCATGCATCCGCCTCCACCAGCAGCGCCGCCAGCAGCGGCACAAGGATTTCGTGGTGGCCGGTGATTGAATGGCCCGCCCCGCCGGAGCGCGCGTGAGGGCGCTCGACCACGTTCAGCCGCGGGCGGTAATGCTGGAGGAAATCGAGGTTCACCGTGGTAAAGTCCGCCAGCGGGTATCGCAGGTTCCGCACGGCGGAGACAGCTTTGAGGAAGACTTCCGGCAGGACGACGGCTGAACCCACGTTCAGATACACGCCGCCGGAGTCGAGCTCCCGCACGAGCGAGCAGAACAGCCGGAAGTCGCGGTGCGAAGCGGCGCCGATAGCCGCGCCGGAAGCGGCGGGATGGGTGTGGGGCGTGTCGGTTCCGACGGCGACGTGCACCGTCACCGGGATCGACCGCCGCCAGGCCTGCAACAACAGGGAAAACGGCGCGAACTCCGGCCGCGCGAGCGTATCGAGCGCGGCGCCGAGCGTCTCTCCCAGCCCGCAGTCGGAGGCTTCGGCGCGCGCAATGGCTTCGTTCATCAGCCTGCCGGTCTCCTCAGCCGAACCGAAACGCCCGTCCGGCAGCACGGCCTCCACGTCCTCGCTGGTGCACCCGGCCAGGGCGATTTCAAAGTCGTGGATCGAGGTGGCGCCGTTCATGGCGATGCCGGTGACGAAGCCCCGGTCCATCAGATCGACGAGCACGGGGGCGAGTCCGCACTTGATGACGTGCCCGCCCAGCCCCCAGAGGATCGCGCGCCGGCGCTGACGCGCTTCCCTCATCGCGCCCACCACCGCGCGCAGCGACTCCGCCGCCAGCAGGCGCGGCAACCGGCCGAGCCACTCGCTGAGGCCCGCGCCCGGACGGTGCGGAGCGCCCATCTGCTCGACACGCACCTTGCCGCCCCGTTCGGCCAGCGGGATGGTGGACAGGCGGGAGAGATCGAGGGGCGGCTCGCGGTATTTGCTCAAGGCGGCTCCTATCCAGCTTTGCCGTTTTTCAGGGCTTTTTCAAGTGCGCGCGCCGTGTGGCTGCGGCGGGAGCGGATGATGTGTTCCGGCGGACCGGCGGCGACCACCGTGCCGCCCTTCTCGCCGCCTTCCGGGCCCAGGTCGATGATCCAGTCGGCGGATTTGATTACGTCGAGCTGGTGTTCGATGACGAGCACCGTGTTGCCGAGGTCGACGAGCTGATTCAGCACGTCGAGCAGCTTGCGGATGTCCTCGAAGTGAAGCCCGGTGGTGGGCTCGTCGAGGATGTAAAGCGTCTTGCCCGTCTGGCGGCGCGAAAGCTCGCGCGCCAGCTTGATGCGCTGGGCCTCGCCGCCGGACAGCGTCGTCGAAGACTGGCCCAGATGCAGGTAGCCGAGGCCGACGTCTACGAGCGTCTGGAGCTTGGCCTGGATCTGGGGGATGTTCCTGAGCAGCTCGAGCGCGTCTTCGACGGTCATCTCAAGCAGATCGGCGATGGAGACGCCGTTGAAGCGGACGGCCAGCGTCTCCGAGTTGTAGCGCCGCCCGCGGCAGACATCGCAGGGGACGTAAACGTCGGGCAGGAAATTCATCTCGATCCGCTTGACGCCGTCGCCCTGGCAGGCCTCGCAGCGGCCGCCCTTGACGTTGAACGAAAAGCGCCCCGGCTTGTAGCCGCGCTCGCGCGCCTCCGGCAGCATGGCGTAAAGCTCGCGGATGGGCGTGAAGACTCCCGTGTAGGTGGCCGGATTGGAGCGCGGGGAGCGGCCGATGGGAGTCTGATCGATCTCGATGACCTTGTCGATGTGTTCGAGCCCTTCGATGGAGTCGAACAGTCCCGGGGGCGTCTTGGCTCCGTAGATATTCTGCGCGAGCGCGCGGTACAGAATGTCGTGCACCAGCGTCGACTTGCCGCTGCCGCTGACGCCGGTGACGCAGAGGAACATGCCCAGAGGGAATTCCACGTCGATGTTCTTCAGGTTGTGGTGGCGCGCCCCGCGCAGCACCAGCTTGAGCCCGTTGCCCGGGCGGCGCGCCGGCGGCAGCGGGATGGAGCGGCGCCCGGAGAGATAGGCGCCGGTGAGCGAGCGAGGGTGCGCGGCGATCTCGGCCGGTCTGCCGGCGGCGATCAGTTCGCCGCCCAGGCGTCCCGCGCCGGGGCCGAGGTCGATCACGTAGTCGGCGCGCTCGATGGTCTCTTCGTCGTGTTCGACGACGAGCACGGTGTTGCCCAGATTGCGGAGACGGATCAGCGTGTCCAGCAGGCGCGCGTTGTCACGCGGATGGAGTCCGATGGAGGGTTCGTCAAGCACGTAGAGCACGCCGCGCAGGCGCGAGCCGATCTGCGTGGCCAGTCGGATGCGCTGCGATTCGCCTCCGGAAAGGGTGGCGGCGGAGCGGTCCAATGAGAGGTAATCGAGGCCGACCTCGCAGAGGAACGAGAGCCGGTGGCGCACCTCCTCGACGATGCGCGCCGCGATCTGTTCCTCCCGGGGGGAGAGCGTCCACGAGCGGATCTCGTCGAGTGCGCGGGATACGGGCAGCGCGGTGAAGTCGGCGATGGACAGCCCCTTCAGCTTGACGGCCAGGCTGGAAGGCCGCAGCCGCCGCCCGCCGCAGGCGCTGCACTCCGACGGAGACATGAAGTCGGCCAGATATTCGCGGTAGCTCTCGGCCGAGTCCTCGAAGGCGCGCTGGAGCAGCGCGAGAATGCCCGGCATCGGGCCGGAGCCATGGAGCAGCGCCTGCTGCTGCCTGGCGGGCAGCTCCTCGAACGGGCGGTCGAGGCGGATGCGGAGTTGCCGCGCCAGCGCGTGCAGCGCCTGCTGCATCAGCATGCTGGAGCCGCCAGGGCCGAGCCCGCCATCGAAAAGCGGGCGCGAGGGATCGGCGATCACCTTCAACGGATCGAACGACCATGTGGCGCCGAGTCCGTGGCAGGCTTCGCAGGCGCCGTAAGGGCTGTTGAAGGAGAACGAACGGGGTTCGATCTCCGGCACGCTCTCACCGCACTCAGGGCAGGCGAGCTTGAGGGAGTAGAGCCGCTCCTCGCCGCCCACATGGACGACGACGACAAGGCCGTTGGCCAGGCGCGTGGCGGTCTCCACCGATGCTTCCAGCCGGCGCGCGGAGTCGGGCTTGAGGGGCAGGCGGTCCACCACCACTTCGATCGTGTGGTTGCGGCGGCGGTCGAGGCGGATGTCCTCGTCGAGCGAGCGGAGCTCGCCGTCGATGCGGGCGCGCAGGAATCCGGCGCGGGCGTACTTCTCCAGTTCTTTCCGGTATTCGCCTTTCCTGCCGCGAACGATGGGGGCGAGGATCATGATCCGCTCGCCCGCCGGCAGCGCCATCACCTGTTCGACGATCTGTTGCGTGGTCTGGCGCGTGATGGGGATGCCGCAGTTGGGGCAGTGCGGGGTTCCGATCGAGGACCACAGCAGGCGGAGGTAGTCGTAAATCTCGGTGATGGTGCCCACCGTGGACCGCGGACTGCGGCTGGTGGTCTTCTGCTCGATGGAGATAGCGGGCGAGAGGCCGTCGATTGAATCGACGTCGGGCCGCTCCATCTGGTCGAGGAACTGGCGGGCGTACGGCGAAAGCGTTTCTACGTAGCGGCGCTGGCCTTCGGCATAGATCGTATCGAAGGCCAGCGAGGACTTGCCCGATCCGGACAGCCCCGTGATCACCGTAAAAGATCCGCGGGGGATGGAGACGGTGACGTTCTTCAGGTTGTGCACCCGCGCCCCGTGCACCGAGATGCGGTCGATCATGGAAATTCCATTGTCCCGCAGCGCCGCGGGGTCAAAGAGAGGCCGTGGAGGCGGTCATCCGCCGCAGCACGGCTTCCGCCAGCATGTCGAAGATCTGGCGCGTCTCGTCCAGGTCGATGCAGGCGTCCGTGATCGACTGGCCGTATACCAGCGGCTGGCCGGGCACCAGATCCTGGCGGCCGGCGACAAGGAAGGATTCCAGCATGACGCCGAAAATGCCGGTCTGCCCGCCGGCGATCTGCATGGCGAGATTCCGCGCGACCGCCGATTGCAGGCGGTAATTCTTCAGCGAATTGGAGTGCGAGCAGTCCACCATCACGCGGTCGGGGAGCTTGGCCCCGCGCAGGCTCAGCAGCACGGTTTCAATCGACTGCTCGTCGAAGTTGGGCAGCTTGCCGCCGCGCAGGATGACGTGGCAATCGCGGTTGCCTTTGGTGCAGACGATGGCGGAATGGCCGGCTTTGGTTACTGAGAGGAAATGGTGGGAGATGCGGGCGGCGCGGACGGCGTCGATGGCGACCTTGAAGTTGCCGTCGGTGCCGTTCTTGAATCCCACGGGGCAGGAGAGGCCGCTGGCGAGTTCGCGGTGCACCTGGCTTTCCGTCGTGCGCGCGCCGATGGCGCCGTAAGAGATCAGGTCGCCGATGTACTGCGGCGTGATCATGTCGAGGAATTCCGTGGCGCAGGGCATGCCCATCTGAGTGAGGCGCAGCAACAGGCCGCGGGCGCGCCGCAGGCCCTCGTTGATCTGAAAGCTGCCATCGAGGAACGGATCGTTGATCAGACCCTTCCATCCGACCGTCGTCCGGGGCTTTTCAAAGTACACCCGCATGACAACGAACAACGCGTCCCTGTATTGCCGGGCGAGGTCCAGGAGTTTGCCGGCGTAATCTTCGGCGGCCGCGACGTCGTGGATGGAGCAGGGGCCGGAGACGACAGCGAGGCGTTGGTCCTTTCCGTAAAGCAGATCGTGGATGGTGTGGCGCGCTTCCCAGATCAGCCTGGCGCCGTCTTCGTGCAACGGAAAATGCTCGAGCAGCGCCTGGGGCGTGATCAGCTCGTAGATCTGCTCAATGCGGACGTCGTCGGTGCGGTACGGCATTGGATCAATTCCGCGGCGGCTGGTCCGGGCCGGGCCGGTTCCTGAACCGGGCCGCCTCCTCTTTGAATTTGTCGCGAGCCCGGTGGAGAACCCGCTGCAGCGGCGGGAAAAACTCGGACAAAATGATGAGCCCCGGGATCATGAAAGCCCACCCCGGCATGATCGGCAGCAGCCAGCCGATGATGCCTAGGATACACAATCCGATGCCGGCCAGCAGTTTGAGGATCCTGCGCACGGGGGGAACTTCCAGTTTACCAGCCAGGGCAGGCGGCTGCGTTGACCGCTGCCCGGGAAGACGATAGAATCGCAGCATTGCAATCGTTTGCAGGAGCTTACCGCATGACCAAACAGACGTTCGGGTTGATCGTCGGCAACCGGGGATTTTTTCCTGACCACTTGGCCAAGTCCGGCCGGGAGGAGATGATTCAGGCGCTCGAGAAGCAGGGCTACGGCGTTGTGGTGCTCTCGCCTGAAGACACCAAGTACGGGGCGGTGGAGACGCGCGCCGACGCCAAGAAATGCGCCGAGCTTTTCGACCGCCACCGTCATGAGATCGACGGCGTGATCGTCACGCTCCCCAACTTCGGCGATGAGCGCGGAGTGGCGGAAGCGCTGCGGGGCTCGGGACTGAAAGTTCCCGTGCTCGTGCAGGCTACGCCGGACCGGGCGTCGAGCATGACGATCGCCGACCGCCGCGACAGCTTCTGCGGCAAGATGAGCGTCTGCAACAACCTGAAGCAGTTCGGCATCCCGTACTCGCTGACGAAGCTGCATACGGTGGCGCCGTCGAGCGCGGAGTTCGCGCAGGATCTGGAATGGTTCGCTGCGGTCTGCCGCGTGGTCAACGGGCTGAGGAAGTGCCGTGTCGGCGCCATCGGCGCGCGTCCGGCGGCGTTCAATACGGTGCGCTACAGCGAGAAGCTGCTGGAGGCTTATGGGATCGACGTCGACACGATCGACCTGTCGGAGATCTTCGGGCGGATCGGAAGACTGAAAGACGACGATGCGGCGGTGCGGGCCAAGCTCGCCGAGATCCAGGCCTATGTCAGCACGGCGGGCATCGATGCGGCAGCGCTCGTGAAGATGGCGAAGCTGGGAGTCGTCGTGGACCGGTGGATGGCGGACAACGATATCACCGTGACGGCCGTGCAGTGCTGGACGTCGATGGAAGAGTACTTCGGCGTGGTCCCGTGCACGGTGATGAGCATGCTGTCGAACCGCCTCTTGCCGAGCGCCTGCGAAGTGGACGTGCCGGGCGTGGTGGCGATGTATGCGCTGGCGCTGGCCTCGGGTACGCCGAGCGCGCTGCTCGACTGGAACAACAACTACGGCGACGATCCGGACAAGGCGGTGTGCTTCCACTGCTCCAACCTTCCGAAGCACTTCTTCGAATCGGCGCGCATGGACTACCAGGAGATCATCGCCGGCACCGTGGGCAAGCTGAACACGTTCGGCACGGTCGTGGGACGTGTGAAGGCGGGCCCGATGACCTATCTGCGGTTGTCGACCTGCGATGCCGAAGGCAGGCTCAAGGCCTACGTCGGGGAAGGCGAGTTCACCAGCGACCCGCTGGAGACTTTCGGCGGCGCGGGCGTGGCGCGGATTCCAAACCTTCAGACGCTGCTGCATTACATCTGCGAGAACGGCTTCGAGCACCACGTGGCGGCCAACCTGTCGCAGGTGGCGGCCGCGGTCTACGAGGCCGGGCGCAAGTATCTCGGCTGGGAGATGTACTGGCACAAGGGTTGAGCCCGGCTCAGCCCGCCGAGAACTGCTCGATCAGCTTCTCGGCGTGACGCAGCGCCTCCTCGGTGAGCTTTTGACCGGACATCATCCGGGCGATCTCGCGCACGCGGTCCTTGCGGCCGAGCAACTCGACGCCGGCGGCGGTCCTGCCGCCGGCTTCGCTTTTCGAGACGACGAAGTGGTGGTCGGCGAAGGCGGCGATCTGCGCCAGGTGCGTGACGCAGAGCACCTGGTGGCGGCGAGCGAGCTGGCGCAGGCGCCGCCCGATCATCTCGCCTGCCGCGCCGCCGACGCCCGCGTCCACTTCATCAAAGACCAGCGTGCGCGCCGAGCCCTCCTGCGCGGGCGCCATGCAGGTCTTGATGGCGAGGGCGGCGCGCGACAGCTCGCCCCCGCTGGCCACGCGCTCCAGGGGGCGCGGCTCCTCGCCGGCGTTGGCGGAGAAAAGGAACTGCACGGCGTCCAGGCCCGTTTCGCCCGGCTCGCAAGGCTCGATGAGAATGCGGAAGACAGCCCCGGGCATGGCCAGCCCTGCCAGCTCCTGCTGCACCTGGCGGGAAAGCTTGCGGGCGGCGCGCGTGCGGACTTCGCGCAGCTCGAGCGACAGCTCGCGGTGCCGGGTTTCCAGGCGGGCGATGGATTCTTCGAGCGCGGCGCGCCGCTCGCCCGCCGTCTCCAGAGCGGCGAGGCGCGAAGAGACGCCGTCCAGGAACGCCAGGATCTCGTCGATCGTTGTGCCGTACTTGCGCTTCAGCCGCTCGATGAGCGCGAGGCGCGACTCGACCTCCTCCAGGCGGCGCGGATCGGCTTCCAGATGCCCAAGATAATGGCGCAGTTCGTGGGACGCTTCCTGAATGGCGATCAGCGCGGGGCGCAGCGTCTCGACGGCGGGATCAAGCGAGGCATCGATGCGGGCGGCTTCTTCCAGGCGCTTCAGAGCCTGCGCCACGGCGGCGCCGGCGCTGGATTCCGATTCCTCGAGCAGTTGGTAGGCGGCGGCGACCGCGTCGTTGAGGCGGGCGACGTTGCGCAGCACCCGGCGCTCGTTCTCGAGCTGCGCGTCCTCGCCGGGTTTCAGTGCGGCGGCGGCGATTTCGTTGCGCTGCATCGACCAGAGGTCGGCGAGGCGGAGGCGCTCCTGCTCGGCGCGGTCCAGCTCCGCCAGCTCCCGCAATGCGGCGCGCCAGCCCTGCCACGCCTCGCGCACCTGCGCCAGCAGCTCCTGCGCGCCGGCTGCGCCGTCCAGCAGCTCGCGCTGCGCTTCGGGAGAGAACAGCTTCTGCTGGTCGTGCTGGCCGTGAATGTCGCCGAGGAAGGGAGCAATGTCCCGCAGAAAAGCGGCCGCGACGGGGCGTGAGCCGGCCCAGGCGCGGGACTTGCCCGCGGCGGTGATCTCCCGCTCGAGCAGCAGCTCCCCGTCTTCGGCGGCGATGCCGGCCTGCTCGAGCATCTCGCGCAGCCGCGCGTCGTCCGGGATCTCGAAGATGCCGGAAACGAGAGCGCGCTCTTCTCCGGTCCTGATCATGTCGGGCGAAGCGCGGCCGCCGAAGAGAAGGCTGAGGGCGCCGACAATCAGGCTCTTGCCACTGCCGGTCTCGCCGGTAAGGGCGTTGAAGCCCGGATGCAGGCGGAGGCGGAGGCGCTCGACGACGGCGAGGTTGTCGACGGCCAGTTCCACCAGCATTCAGCATCAGTATACGGTCTCGGGGCGGAACGCGACGCGGGGGCGGCCAAACAAGAAAATAGAGAAATGTTTGATTCATGCGGGCCGCGTCCCTTCGATATGATGGACGGTAGAGCCACACAAGGAGCGTGCCCGTTGTTCCACAGCCTGCCTCTGGCGCTCCTGCAGCAGCATTCGCTGTGGGAGCTGGTGCTGGCGGCCTCGCCGGTCGCCAAGTTCGTCCTGGTCCTCCTGCTGCTCGCCTCGCTGATGAGCTGGGCGGTGATCTTCGCCAAGTGGTCGCAGTTCCGTCACAGCGGCGCGGCCAATGCGGCGTTCCTGCGGGCGTTCCGCAAGGCGCCGGGGCTGGAAGCGGTGTCGGTGGCGCTGGAGCAGTTCCGCCTGTCGCCGCTCACCGGCGTGTTCGATTTCGGCTACCACGAAGTGACGCGGCAGTTGAACGCGCGCGGCCGCATCGTGAACAAAAACGCGCTCGAGCGGGCTTTGCAGTTGGGCATCAGCGAAGAAGTCGCACGGCTCGAGCGGCGCATGAGCTGGCTGGCGACCACGGCGAGCGTCTCGCCTTTCGTGGGGCTGTTTGGAACGGTGCTCGGCATCATCGACGCGTTCCAGGGCCTGGGAACGGCGGGCAGCGCGAGCCTGCGCGCCGTGGCGCCCGGCATCAGCGAGGCTTTGATCGCCACCGCGGCCGGCCTGGCGGCGGCCATCCCGGCGGCGGTCGCTTACAACGCGTTCGGCCATTCGATCAAGGAATTCGCGGCGCGCATGGACGATTTCGCGCTGGAATTCATGAACCTCGTCGAACGGCAATTCGAGGAGTGACGCGATGGCGTTCTCGATCAACGGCGGGGGAGGGGGCAGCTACCGGCGGCGCAGCGTGGGGGCGCTGTCGGAGATCAACGTAGTGCCGCTGGTGGACGTGGTGCTGGTGCTTCTCATCATCTTCATGCTCACCGCTCACGTGATGGAATTCGGCCTCGAGGTGCAGGTGCCGAAAGTGAAGCAGGTGCGCGACAGCGCCGAGGAGCTGCCGGTGGTGACGCTGACGCGGAACGGCGAGCTGTACCTGAACGAGACGCCGGTGAACATCCACCGGCTGGGCGAGGAGTTTGGGCGGCGTTTCCCTGGCGCGAAGGCCGTTTACGTGCGCGCCGACAGCCAGACGATCTGGGATCCGATCGCGCAGGTGATCAGCGCTCTGGGGGAACGCGGTCTGGATGTAAGAGTGGTGACTCAGCCTGAAGATTCGCGGCGTTGAGAACGGGGAGCCATGGATCCGCGCCATGTCGACGTGCTGGAAGAGCGGGACGAGTTCCGGCGCCCGCTGCTGGCCTCGCTGGCGCTTCACGCGGCGGTGTTCGGCTTGATTGCGGCGACGGCAGTCACGGGCATCGGCAGGCGCAGCCTCTGGGGCGACCCGAATGCTCTCGGCGGCGGCGGAGCTTACAGTGTGAGTCCGGTGCGCAACATTCCCATCCCGGGGCGCAGCGGACCTGTCAACCGGCTCGCCTCTGACACGGAATCCCAGATCCCTACGCCCCCGAAGCAGGAAACGAAGAAAGCGGCGAAGCCGCCCGAGCCGGACGCCATCGCGCTGAAAAGCCGCAAGCCGCAGCGCACGGACCGCGCGCAGCGCACGGAGACCGCGCGCCGCGACACACGGGAATTCACCGACAATCAGGTGTTCAGCCGCGGCGGGCAGGCGGCAGCCAGCCCCATGTATGCTACTGCTCCGGGTGCGGGCGGCGTAGGCATAGGCAGCGGTGCGCCCTTCGGCGTCCGGTGCGGCGGCTATGTGACCGTGCTGCGCGACCGCGTGGCGCAACGTTGGAGAACGGAAGAGGTGGACGCGCGCATCCGCACGCTGCCGCCGGCGGTGGTCGTCTTTGAATTGCAGCGCAACGGCCAGGTCCGCAACGTGCGTCTGATTCAATCGAGCGGCAATGTGGCGCTCGATTACTCGGCGCAGCGCGCTATCTTGGATGCAAGTCCTTTCGCGCCGATCCCGCCGGGTTGCGAGGGCGATCCCGCGCGAGTCGAGTTCTGGTTTGAGCTGAAACGATGAAGCGACACTGGATTCTCCTGACATCCGCCGTGCTCGCGGCGGCGGCGGCTTATACGCAGGTGCAAAGCGATATCGTGATCCGCCTTACGGGCGGCGCGAGGAAAGTCGTCGCCCTGCCGGACTTCCGGGGCGCGGGCGCCTCGGCGGCTCTGGCGGACGTCTTCAACGCCACCGTGTTTGAAGACGTGCAGCGCTCGGGCGTGTTCACGATGGCGCCGAAGAGCTTCTATCCGCTGAACGCGCCGCAACAGGAGCGCGACCTGCGCGCGCCGGCAACCCCGCAGGCGCAGTGCGGCGGGCTGTGCCTTTCCGACTGGGGAGGCGCGCCCGTCAACGCCGACTACCTCGGCTTCGGATACCTGGGCGAGCAGAGCGGGCGGCTGGTGGCTTCCGGCAATTTCTTCAACACGCGCATGGAACAGCCGTCCTCGGCGCGCGTGTTCACCAAGCTCTACGTGGGCGAGCTGAACGAGGCGGGCGCGCGGAAGATCGCGCACGAATACGCCGCCGACATCCTGGCGCAGTTCGGCGTGCCCTCGCTGGTGGGCTCGAAGATCTATTTTGTCAGCGACCGGCAGGGCAGGGGGACGAAAGAGATCTGGGTGATGGACTTCGACGGAAGCAACCAGAGGCGCATCACGCATTTCAACTCGATCAGCACGATGCCCTCGATCTCGCCCGACGGGCGGCGGCTGGCGTTCACCACCTACGCCAAGGGGCAGCCGCAGATCATGATGTACTCGACCGAAACAGGCCGCTTCATCCCGTTCCGCAACTCCGCGGCGCCCACCAACGCGCAGGCTTCGTTCACGCCGGACGGGCGCCATGTCCTGTATGCTTCCTCGGTGAGCGGGTACATGCAGATCTACATCTCGGATCTGGACGGCAGCAATCCCAGGCGGCTGACTGCCACGCGGGCGATTGAAGCCGAGCCCAAGGTGAACCCGAAGACCGGTGCCGACATCGCCTTCGTCAGCGGGCGGGGCGGGCTTCAGCAGATATATAGAATGAATATGGACGGCGCGGACGTGGAGCGGCTGACCAACGGAGAAGGCGAGGCGGGCAACCCGGCCTGGCACCCGGAGGGCAGGCATCTCGCGTTCGCCTGGACCCGAGGCTACGCGCCCGGCAACTGGAACCTGTTCCTGATGGATGTGGCCTCGAAGGAGACGGTGCAGCTCACTCACGGCGAGGGAAGGAACGAGAACCCATCGTGGGCGCCCGACGGGCGCCATCTGGCGTTCTGCTCCAACCGCACCGGTTCCTATCAGATCTTCACCATGCTGGCTGACGGCACGGGCGTCCGCCAGTTGACGACGGAAGGCAACAACTGGATGCCGGTATGGTCGAAGTGAATGGCCGGCTAGAGGGAAGAAGCTCGAACTGAAGATCCTGAAGAGATCCAGCACAGAAAGAAAAAGAAGGGAGGCATTTCGCCCATCATGAAGCGCCTATTGAAACCACGGCTCATCGCCATCGGCATTCTGAGTGTTTTCCTGCTGCTGTTTGCCGCAGGCTGCAAGAAGAAGCAGCCCGCGCCTCCGCCGCCTCCGCCTCCGCCTCCCCCGAAGGAGCAACCCAAGCCTGCGGCGGCGGTGATCCGTTCGTTTACCGCCGAGCCCTCGACGATCACGCGCGGACAGAGTTCGACGCTGCGCTGGACCGTGGAGAACGCCAGCGAAGTGGTCATCGATCAGGGCATCGGCACGGTGCCGCCGCGTGGCCAAAGGGTCGTTTCTCCCGGGGACACGACGACGTACCGGATGACGGCGCGCAGCGCGGGAGGCGATGCCGTGGCAGCGGTCACGGTGACGGTGACCACACCGCCCCCGCCGCCTCCGCCTCCGGCCAAGCCGAAGGCGAGCCTGTCGGAGCGTATGGCGCGCGAAGTGCAGGACGTCTTCTTTGACTACGACAAGAGCGAGATCCGCGAGGACGCGCGCGCCACGCTGCAACGCAACGTCGAGGCGCTGAAGGCGATCCTCCACGATTTCCCCTCGGCCGCGGTTCTCATCGAAGGCCACTGCGACGAGCGTGGATCGGCCGAATACAACCTCGGCCTCGGCGACCGCCGCGCCAACTCCACCAAGGAATTTCTCGTGCAGCTTGGCGTGCCTGCGGACCGCCTGAAGACGATTTCCTACGGCAAGGAGCGGCCTTTCTGCACCGAGTCGAACGAGTCCTGCTGGCAGCAAAACCGCCGCGCGCACTTCGTCGGCGTTGAGTAATGGCCGGAGAGCGGGAACGGCCCGGGCCGGCCGTTCCCGCTGTCTTTCCGGCGGGGAGGAAAGCAGATGCGGACTTTCGCGATAGCCTGTGCCATCGCTCTGGCGTGGCCTGCTGCGGCGCCTTCGCAGCGGCGGGATCAACTGGTGGAACTGGGCCGGGACCTCGCCCTGTTGCAGGAAGAGGTCCGGCTGATGAACAAGACGCAAACCGAGCGCCTGGCGCAGATGGAAGAGACCCTGAAGGCGATGCAGGAGCAGATCGCCGCGGCCAACCGCTCGCTGGCGGTGCTGGACAGCGGATTGAAGAAGCGGCTGGAAGAGTCGATGGTAAAGCCGCTGTCGGGCGTGACGGGCAAGGTGGACACACTGAGCCAGGACTTCGGCTACATCCGCGAAACGCTCGCGGAAGTCAACTCGCGCCTGGCGAAGGTGGACCAGCGCGTCGCCGACCTCGAAAACACCATCCGGATGATGCAGGCGCCGCCCGCGCCCCCGGCAGCGCCGGTCTCCGGCCCGCCTCCGGGTGTGTCGGCCAAGAGCCTCTATGACGATGCGCTGCGCGACAAAATGGGCGGCAACTTCGATCTCGCGTTGCAGCAGTTCACCAACTATCTCACCTGGTTCGGCGACACCGAAATGGCGCCCAACGCGCAGTATTACATCGGCGAGATCCATTACAACCAGAAGCGGTTCGAAGAGGCGGTGGCGGCCTTCGACAAAGTGCTGGAAGCCTATCCGAAGAACCCCAAGACGAACGACGCGCGGCTGATGAAGGCGCGGGCGCTGGCCGAATTGGGGAACCGCGCGGGGGCGGAGCAGGAGTTGCGGGCGCTGATCAAGGCGGCTCCCAACAGCGATGCGGCACGGCGCGCCCGCGCTGAGCTGCAGAAGCTGTCAGGCGCTCCAGCGCGGAAGCGCTGAAGCCGGGCGGCTGCGGAATCTGCTCCGGGAGCGGCAGCGTGGAGGGTGTGGCAATGCAAGAGACATCGAACCTGCGGGAATCGCCGGCGCCGGAAGAACTGGCCAGCGCGTTATCGCTATGGCTCTTACGGCCCGGGATGGCGGACTCCGCCCTGCTTGACGGGTGCCGTTCGGCCGGGGCCGCAGGATTGGGTTCGGTCGCCGTCTTCCCCTCGGACGCCGACCGCGCGCTGCGGGCGCTGGAAAGCAGCGGCACTGCCGTGGCAGCCGTCGCCGGCTATCCGTACGGCGCGTCCACCACGGCCGCCAAGCTGTACGAGGCGCGCGACCTGCTGCGGCGCGGCGTCCGCGAAGTGGGGTTTGTGCTGAACGCCTCTCAACTGATCTCGCGAGAGTTTCAGCAGGTGGAGACGGAACTGATGCAGATCGGCCGCTCCTGCGCCGAGGCAGGGGCGCGCCTGATGGCCATCGTGGAGTCGGATCTGCTGGCCGACGACCTGCGTGTGATTGTCACCAAGATCTGCAAGCGGTGCGACGTGGCCGTTCTAAGCATCTCCACCGGGCTGCTGCCGGTGGAGAATGCCGGAAGCGCCCTGGACGTGTTCCGCCGCATTGCGCGGGATGAACTCGGCCTGGGGGTCATGGCGGCGGATCTGGATCTCGGCCAAGCGCTGGAACTCTGGCGCCGCGGCGCTGTCCGGCTTTGCTGCGCGAACGCCGCTGAACTGGCCGGAGAGTGGAGGGCGCGCGTGGAGGCGCAGGCCGAAAGCGGGCAGGGCGCCGGGTAGGCCCTGACGCGCCTGTGAGATGATAGCCTCTTCCGCAACTGCTGATACGTTGAGGAAGACATGACCTTACGCGCGCCACTGCCGAAGATTTGCATTGCGCTTGGCCTGCCTGACGCGTCGCGGCTCCTGGAGCATGCCAGGCGCGAGGCGGACAACGGGGAGCGGTTCCTCGAGTTCAGGCTCGACTATCTGCAGAGGCCGGAAGAGGGACTTCCCGTCATCCGGAAGTTTCTGGAACTCTTTCCCGAAGCGATTCTGTTGGCCACGTGCCGCCGGCACCAGAACCACGGCCGTTTCAACGGCAGCATCGAAGAGCAGTTCCGGATTCTGGGCGCTGCGGTGGAGGCCGGCGCGCGGGCGGTGGATGTGGAGATTGAAAGCGCCGAGGCGCCGCTGGCGCCCTTGGACCTGCTGGAGGGCAAGGCGCACATCATCGTCAGCTACCACAACTATGAAGGCACGCCGGCCCTGGATCCGCTGATGAAACGCATGCTGCGCGTTCCCGCGTCAGCTTACAAGATTGTGACGACGGCGCGGAAACCCTCCGACAATCTGCGTGTCCTGTCGCTGGCGCGGAGCTATCCGAAGACCCCGCTGATCCTGCTGGCGATGACGGAGATGGGATTCCCCACGCGGGTGCTGTGCACGGTGTTCGGCGGAGTGTATACGTATGCCGCTCCCTCCATGACGGAAGGGACGGCTGCCGGGCAGGTGACGGCGCGCGTGCTGCGGAACCTGTACCGGGTGGACCGGGAATGGAAATCGCCCAAGTTTTATGGGGTGATTGCGGATCCGGTGAGGCACAGCATCTCACCGGCGGTGCACAACCGGGCGCTGCAGGCCCGGCGCCTGGAGGGCCTGTACCTGCCGTTCCTGGTCTCCCCGCTTCAGCTCAAGGATTTTTTTACGCTGGCCGAGAAGCTCCCGCTGGCGGGCTTCAGCGTCACCATCCCGCACAAGCACCGCATCATGCGGTATCTGGACGCGGTCGATCCGCTCACCAGGCGCATCGGTGCCGTCAATACCGTGTACCGCAAGGCGGGACGCTGGCGGGGCACGAATACGGACGCCGATGGCATCCTGATCCCCCTGCGGAAGCGCGTCAAGCTGGCGAACGCCAGCGTGCTGATCGCCGGCAACGGCGGCACGGCGCGGTCAGCGGCCTTCACGCTGAAGGATGCGGGCGCGAAGCTGGCGATCACGGGACGCAACATCGACCGCGTCCGCGCGCTGGCCAAGCTGGTGGACGCCGAAGCGCTGACCATGGACCAGGCGAAGGCCCGCTTCTTTGACGTGCTGGTCCACGCTACGCCGGTGGGCATGTGGCCGCACACGGAGAACTGCCTGTTCCCCGACGTGATACCCGCTTCGCTGGTGTTCGATCTCGTGTACACTCCCCAGGAGACGCAACTGCTGAGGCATGCTGCGGCCGAGGGACGCAAAGTGATCGCGGGGCTCGAGATGTTTCTGGAACAGGCGGCCCGGCAGTTCGAGATCTTCACGGGGGACACGGCGCCGCGGGCGGCGATGGAGCGCGCGGCGCTGGAGGCGCTGCGGGAGCAGGAAGAGCATTTGCGCCTGCATGGCGGCAAGCACGGGGGTGCGCTATGAAGACGCCAGTCCGTCTCACCAGGCGCCGGTTGGGGGCGGCGCTGGCCCTGCCGTTCGCCGCCGCCGCGGGGAAGTCCGGGCAACCCGCGCCGGCCGGGACGCGGCCGCCGGAACGGGTAAGAGCCGCCGCGGCGAAGGTGGCCGGCGCGCGGCCCGCCAAGAACGTTTCACCGGCGTTCCGTTTTATTCCGTGAGGGCTTATGGCCCAGGCTTACGCCAGCCTGCTCGAACTGAACGGCCTGCTGCGGTCGGGTTCGGTCAAAGCGCGCGGCCTGATCCGGGAAGCGGCGCGGGCGCTCGAGGCCGAAGCGGGGCCGGGCGGAGCGGTGCGCCGCATCTTGACGGAAGAGGCGATGGAAGCGGCGAGCGCTGTGGAGCGGGAGCTGAAGCGGGGAAGGACTCGCGGGATCCTGCAAGGCGCGCCGTTCGGCGTCAGCGAACCGTTGCAGATGGCCCGGCGTGTGCCGGTCTGGGATCCTCAGGCGCAGGAGAAGCAGGTAGAGGACGCGGCCGCGGTCAGCCGTTTGCGGGGCGCGCGGGCGGCGCCGCTCGTGTTGCTCGCCTCGCCTGTCCTCGGCGGGGTGGCCGATGGCCTCGGCGCCACCGAGGACGCCTGCGCCGGGGTGGTCTCGCGCGGTCTTCTGCCGTTCGCCATCAGCCTGGACTTCAACGGCAATGTGCTGCGGGGAGCGCTCCGCCGCGGCTGCTGGGCGCTCAGGCCCACATTCGGAACCGTGAGCGGGTTCGGAACGGCGCCGTTGTCCTGGACGATGGGTGCGGTCTCGGTGGTGGCGCGCACGCCGGATGACTGCGGCCATGTGCTGGCGGCCATGAGCGGCGCCGACAGCCGCTGCGCGCACTCTCCCGGAAGGACCTTCCGGTTCGCTCCGGAATATGCCAGGCCTCTCCGCGAGCTGCGCGTGGCGGACGCGGGTGCGGAAGCGGGACTACGCGCGCGGATCGAGCGCTCGGTTGCGGGCGTCACGGCGGCGCAGAAGCCGCCGGGGCTGCCGCTGGAGATTCTGGAAGTCGTCATCGCCGCGGAGGCGGGAGAAGCGCTGGAAACCGAACTGGCCCAGACGGGGCAGTCCCAGCAGTACCTCGGGCAGGCGCGCGGGTTGACAGCGTTCGAGTATCTGCGCGCCATGCGCCTGAGGAGTGCCTTGCAGGACTGGTACAACGCGGCGCTGGCGGAGGTGGATGCAGTAGTGTTCTCCGTGGGACGATGGGCGGCAGGCGAGCCGGAAGCAGGCGGGGATGGTGTTCAGAATGAGTGGCTTGTCAGCGCTTTGCTGGCCGGAGCGCCAATCCTGGCGTGCGGCGGGGGTGGCGGGCGAGGCCTGTCCGCGTTCTGCCTCACCGGCAGAGCGGGCGCCGAGAATACGCTCCTGAGGCTGGCGGCGGCCCTTGCGCAGGGGGCGCCGTCCTCGGAAAAATCCTGAAGACTAGCGGTTCTAGCCCGAGGGCGTTTCGATTTTCCGGGAGAAAAGAGGCCAGCGTAAGAGACAATACAACTTAGCGCATTATGGCAGTCGTATGACAAACCCATCTACTCCCCACCGGGGGCCAAAGAGCCGCTTTGCGGCCATCCGGCCCGAGCCCGGACAGGTGGACGGCGGAAAATTTGAAGCCATCATCGATCAGCGCGTGGCTGCCAGCCCAGGGAAAAAATTCGCTGTCTGCGTAGCGGGACTGAACCGTTTCCGGCGCATCAACCACCTGCTCGGTTACCGGGGAGGCGACCTGGCGATGCAGGAGGTGTCCCAGCGCATCGTGTCATTCCCTTACGCCGCCGCTCCCGCGTGCCATCTGGGCGGGGACGAATTCGCCCTGCTGCTGGAATGCAGGACGCGCCGGAGCGCCGAAGATGCGGCGGAAAAGTTGATCGAATGGCTCGGCAGGCCGCTGGTGGTGCACGGGCACGAGTTCTACATGACGGTGAGCGTGGGCCTCGCGATGTATCCTGCCAGCGGATCGGATGGAGCGTCTCTGCTCCGCCGGGCGTCGGGCGCCATGCTCCATGCCAAGAAGCGTAGCGGCAATTCGATGGAATGGAGCCGGGCTGTGGATTCGTCTCCGCACGAGGAAGCTTTCCGGCTGGAGAGCGCGCTGCACCGTGCGATCGAGCGGCAGGAGCTGTCGCTCCGGTTTCAGCCGGAGGTGGATCGCGACGGGCAGGTGCGGGCCGTCGAAGCGCTTCTCGTCTGGAACTCCGCCGAGCTGGGCCATGTGGACACGGAGACGTTCATCCGGCTGGCGGAAGAGACCGGCATCATTACGCCTATCGGCGAGTGGGTGCTGCGGGAGGCCTGCCGGCAGGTGGCGCAGTGGTCTTCCATGGACCGGGAGGCGCTCTGTGTGGCGGTGAACGTCTCGCCTCAGCAGTTCGCATCGCCGGATTTCGTAGCTACCGTGAAGCGGATCCTGGAGGATTCCGGCATCCGCGGAGAGAGCCTCGAGCTCGAGGTCACCGAAAGCTGCATCCTGGCTGATATCGAGCAGTCGGCGCGCCGGATGGCGGATCTCCGCAAGCTGGGCGTGCGGATCGCGATCGACGACTTCGGCGTGGGATATTCGCCGCTGGCGTATCTGCACCGGCTGCCGCTGGACAAGATCAAGGTGGACCGGTCTTTCGTCCGTCAGATTGCGCAGCCCGGCGGCACGCTCCCCGTGGTGCACACGATCACCGTGCTGGCGCATCACCGGGGGCTCCAGGTGGTGGCGGAGGGCGTGGAGACGGAAGAGGAATTCGAACTCGTCCATGCGGCGCGGTGCGATCTGGTGCAGGGCTTCTACGTGGGGGTTCCCCTTTCTGCAAGGGAGATTTCGGCGCTTCTCTCCGACCGGAAATCGTTTGCGCAATACGCAGTGGCGGCATCCAACTGGCATTACTGACGCGGCGCTGGCGGACGAAGAGGCGGACCGGGCGGAAATCGGCTACATTTGATGAAGCGGGCGCGGGAAGGTGCGCGCCCGGGCAGCATGGGCATGGATATTCCTCGACAGGGAGTGGCGCGGAGACGGATTCTCCGCATCGCCGCGGTGCTCGTTCCGCTGGCGGTCCTTTTCGCCGCCGGCATGTGGCGGCTGGGCAGGGCCAGGCCGGCTGCGCCAGCCGTGGACCGCGGCAGTCTCTGGATCGATACGGCGAGGGTGGCGCCGCTGGTGCGGCAGGTGCGGGGACTGGGGACTCTGACCCCCGAGGAAGTGGTATGGATCCCCGCGCCGCAGGAAGGCCGTGTGGAGAGGATCCTCCTCCGCCCCGGTGCGGCCGTCAAGCCTGACACCGTGCTTGTGGTGCTTTCCAATCCCGAGCTCGAGCTGGCGGCGGAAGATCTGCGCTGGCAATTGCGGGCGGCCGAGGCGAACCTCCGCGACTTGCGCGTGAAGCTGGAATCGGCGCAACTGGATCTGCGCGCCGCCGTAGCGCGGGTGGAGAGCGAGTTCGTCCAGGCGCAACTGAAGGCGGACAACGACGCGGCGCTCGGCAAAGAGGGACTGGCTGCCGAGCTGAATGTGAAGCTGTCGCGCGCGGTGGCTGACGAGGCGCGGAAGAGACTGGAGATCGAGAAGAAGCGGCTGGAAATCAGCACCGCCAGCGCGGAGGCGCAACTGGCGGCGCAGCGCGTGCTGATGGAAAAGCTCCGCGCCGCATACGACCTGAAGCGCAGGCAGGTCGAGAGTCTGAAAGTAAAGGCGGGCACGGCCGGCGTCCTCCAGCAGATGCCCGTCGAGGCCGGCCAGCGGGTTTCGGCAGGCGCCACGCTGGCCAAGGTGGCGCAGCCGGAGCGTCTGAAGGCGCAGATCCGCATTCCGGAGGTGCAGGCCAAGGACGTGGCGGAAGGGCAGGCGGCCGTCGTCGACACACACAATGGCAAAGTGCCGGCCCGGGTGTCCCGCATCGATCCGGCAGCCGCCGCTGGCAACGTGCTCGTCGATCTCCGGCTGGAAGGACCGCTGCCGCCCGGCGCGCGGCCGGACCTGAACGTGGAGGCGGTGATCGAAATCGAGCGGCTCGCGGAGGTGCTCCAGATCCAGCGCCCCGCATTCGCCCAGCCCAATGCGGCCGTCCTGCTGTTCCGGCTCGCTCCGGGCGGCCAGGAGGCGGTACGCGTCCAGGTCCGGACGGGAAGAACTTCAGCGCAGACCATCGAAATTGTCGAAGGGCTCCGGGCGGGCGACCGCGTGATTCTCTCCGATTTATCCGCCTACGAAGGCGCCGACCGGCTGACTATTCGTTGACAAATGGTGATAATATAGCAGGCAATCCGTGGGTGAGGTAAGTTCATGCCGGAAGCGCCGCAAATGGAAAATGGAACTTTGATCCGCCTCCAGGGGATTTCCAAAGTATTCCTTACCGACGAGGTCGAGACCCATGCGCTCGACCAAATTCATCTGGAGATCCAGCAGGGCGAGTTCGTCTCCGTCGCCGGGCCTTCCGGGTGCGGCAAGTCCACCCTGCTGTCGATCCTGGGATTGCTCGAAGCGCCCACTTCAGGACAATATTGGCTGAAGGGCACGCCGGTTCACACCCTGGGAGTAGCAGAGCGGGCGCGGATCCGCAACCGCGAAATCGGCTTTATTTTTCAGGCCTTCAATCTGATCGGCGATCTGACTGTGTACGAGAATGTGGAACTGCCCCTCACCTACCGGGGCCTGAGCGCGGGAGACCGGAAGAAACTGGTGTTCGATGCGCTGGAGCGGGTCGGCATGGCGCACCGGCTGAAACACTATCCTTCGCAACTCTCCGGCGGGCAGCAGCAGCGGGTGGCCGTTGCCAGAGCGCTGGCGGGCAAGCCGTCGATACTGCTGGCCGACGAGCCGACGGGAAACCTGGATTCGGCCAACAGCGACTCGGTCATGGATCTGCTCAGCGAGCTCCACGCAGGAGGCTCCACCATCTGCATGGTGACGCACGATCCGCGGTTTGCCCGGCGGGCGCAGCGAACCATTCACCTGTTCGATGGACGGATTGTGCCGGCGGGCCAGGCAGCGGCCCTGTGAGTTTGAGTATGTCTGCGCAGGCGCCCTCTCGTCCGGCTACTTTCCGGAAGGGCCCGCGCAGCGGGCAGGGGAGGATGAGACATGGGGGGGACTTCCATTAAATTGACGTAGCGGGGTGGATATGTTTTCCGGGTTCCTGCAAGATCTACGGTACGGTTTCCGGCAATTGCGTAAAGAGCCTCTCTTCGCCGCCGTGGCCATTCTCCTGCTCGCCATTGGCATTGGCGCCAACACGGCGATCTTCAGTGTTATCGACAGCGCGCTGCTGCGCCCGCTGCCGTATCCGGAGCCGGAGAGGCTGTTTTACGTCCGGGTGAAGAACTTTGACGGGGGAGCCGCTGTCCTGCCCAACATGTTCGAGTATCTGGCGCTCGAGAAAGGCATCAGCAGCGCGGAAGCCGTCGGCACCATCCTTGGCCAGCCGTTCAATCTGAAATGGAACGGCCGGTCCATGCTGGTCAGCGGAGCCTATGTCAGTCCCGGCTATTTCCGGGCGCTGGGCGTAAAATTGCTCGCCGGCCGGGAGTTTTTCCCGGAAGAGTACGTCTCAGGCAAGAACCAGGCGGTCTATTTCGACGAGGCATTCTGGCGGTCCCGGCTGGGAGGAGATCCGGGAATTCTCGGCAAGACCGTGGAGATGGAGAAGGAGGTGCATGTCGTCGCCGGCATCCTGCCGGGACTGCCTGGGCAACGGTCCACGTCCGCCCGGGGGCCGGAAGCTGTGGTGCCGCTGCCCATCACCCAGGACATGATCGACACCTTCGACCGGCGCTCCATGGTGGTGGCTGTGCGGCTGAAAAAAGGCGCCACAAAAGAGCAGGCGGAGGAGGAGATCCGGGCCCTCTACCGGCGGCTGGCCGAGCAGGAGCCCCGCAGCAGCCGGAACAAGGAAGGCTACCTGGCATCTGCGGACGAGTTCCTGAGAGGCTCAGCCCACCAGCCGCTGATCGTGCTGGCGCTGGCCGCCGGGCTGGCGCTCCTGCTGGCCTGCGCGAACCTGGCCGGACTGCTGCTGGCGCGGGCCTCTTCGCGCCTGCGCGAACTTGCGATCCGCTCCGCGCTGGGTGCGTCGCAAGTCCGTATTTTCCGGCAGATGCTTACCGAGAGCGTCATGCTGTCACTGCTTGGCGGCGCAGCCGGGCTGGGCGTGGCCGGCTGGGCGATCGACTTCCTCAGAAACTGGAACCGGCTCCGGCTGCCCGGGATCGGGGATGCGAGGATCAACCTGGACACATTGCTGTTCGCGCTGGCCGTTTCTGTCGCCGCAGGCCTCGTGTTCGGCACCGCGCCCGCCTGGAGCGTGCTGCGGCTCAACCTGGCCACGGCTTTGAACGAGGAGTCGCGGGGAGCATCGGCAGGCCGCGGGAGAAGCCTCCTGCGCAGCCTGCTCATCGGCGCCGAGGTGGCGATCTGCGCGACTCTTCTGGTTGGCTCCGGCCTGCTGTGGCGCACCTACTACCGGCTGACACAGACTGACATGGGCTTCCGTCCGGACAATGTGCTCCTGCTGCGCACAATGCTGCCGCAAGCCGCCTATCCCGACGATGCGGCCCGCAGCAGGTTCTACAGGACGGTGCTCGGCAGGATGAAGGAGATGCCCGGCGTGGTGGAAGCCTCGGTGACCGCCTACCCGCCTCTGGCGCACGTCAACTGGGCGTGCATGTTCCGCATTCCCGGCCACGAGACGGCCGGCGAATTCCAGCAGGCCTATTACAACACCGTGTCCCCACGGTATTTCGCGGCAATTGGCGCCCGGCTGACGGCCGGAAGGGATTTTCAGGACAGCGATACGAGGGAGTCGCCCCGCGTGTTGGTCATTTCGGAGACCCTCCGCCGCCAGTTCTTCCCCAACGAGGATCCCATCGGCCGGGAGATCGAGTTTGTTCTCATGGGCGAGAAGCGCGCCGGAACTGTCGTGGGAGTGGTGCAGGACATCGCCTTCGATCAGCCCGACAACACGCGCCGGGCGATGATCTACGAGTCGTTCACCCAGCAGCCCTGGGCGTTCCCGTTCTTCGCCCTGAAATCCGCCGTCCCGCCGATGGAACTGGCGCCCGCCATTGCCAGGATGATGAGCGAAGTGGCGCCGGACGTGTCCGCCGACCAGGTGAACGAACTGCGGGTGCAGATCGAGCGGGCCACCGGGCAGCACTCCGCCGCGCTGTTCCTGTTCGGGGTGTTTGCCGGACTGGCAGTGCTGTTGTCGGGCGTGGGCCTTTACGGCGTGCTGGCGCTCGCGGTGGCTCAGCAGCGGCGCGAGATCGGCATCCGCATGGCGCTGGGCGCCACGCCCGGCATGATCCGGACGATGACGCTGCGCTCCGGACTGGTGCTGGCGGGCGTCGGAATTCTGGCCGGGCTTCTGTCCGCGCCGCTGACCGGACAGACGCTGCGGCGGATGATATACGGCGTGGATGCGTTCGACCTCGCCGTTTATGCAGGCGTGGCGGCGCTGCTGGCCACAGTCAGCCTGTGCGCCGCGCTGGTGCCTGCTCTGCGCGCGGCGGGCCTGGATCCCGCAGCCGCGCTGCGGGAATGAGGGGCGGCGTCAGCCGCCCTGCATCCGGCGTTTCGATTCGCGCGCCTGCTTCATGATCGGGCCGTACACGGTCTTGTCGAACGGCGGGCAGCCGGTAGGGAACTGCCCCAGCTCATTGTGCTTCTGCCGCATCAGGTAGGTGCAGTAAGTGAGCGTCTTGCACACGCGCGATTCGTCCAGTTCGCCCTTTTCCATCACGTCGCGGGCGAAGTCCGGGTAAGTCAGCGCGCCGCGCCCGATGCCCACGAAACGGATCCTGCCGTCCTCGATGTTGGCCGCTCCGGCGTGAATGAAATACTTCTGAAGCCAGCTATAGCCGGTGCCCACCATGGGCAGTTCCGGGAAGGTCTGCTGGAGTTCGCCCGCCACGCGGAAGTGGCGGTCCACGCCCAGCAGCGGGTGCTCCGGTTCTTCGTAGTTGCCCTCATCGGGTTTCTCGAACGGGCGGCCGATGTGCGGATTGTAGTAGGGGCTGCCCATGGACACGTTCAGCAGTTCGAGGCCCCATTCTATGAACCACCGGATGGCCTGCTTCACTTCAGCGAGATCCGGCTCGAGCGGATTCATCGGGTCGACGCCCCAGCCCCACGGATAGGGAACAGGGTACGGCAGCGGCCTGCCGAGTCCCGTCTCCGGATCGGTGGCGTAAGGCACCCCGTCGAAGCAGCCGAGCCGCATGCAGAGCATCAGCCGGCGTCCGTACCGGGCGCGGATCTTGCCAAAAACATTCCTAAAGAATCTTGTTCGATTTTCGAGCGGGCCGCCGTACCGGCCTTCGCGCGTCTTGGCGCCGAGCAGCTCGCTGAGCAGGTAGCCGTGGGTGGCCTTGATGTCGACGGCGGTGAAGCCCGCCTCCAGCGCCAGCCCTGCGGCGTCTGCGTAAACGTCTTCGAGACGCTCGAGTTCGCCGTCGCTGATCACCGGGTAGTCCGGCGGCGTGCCGGTCTTCTGGTCGATCAGGGGATTGTGATAGGCGATCACGCGCACCGGGTGCGAGTAGCGCCCGGAGTGGGTGAGCTGCACCGGGATCAGCAGGTCGTCCGCCGTGCCCCACTCTTCGCGGTGGGCGCGGCGCATCATCTCCAGAAGCCGGGCGTACTCGCCGAGGTTGTTCCGATTGAGCAGCAACTGGCGCGTGTTGGCGCGCCCGTCCTCTCGCACGGCCGTGGCTTCGAACCAGATCAGCTTCGCCCCTCCGCGGGCGAAGCGCTCGTACCGCCGCCAGGTGAGCTCGTCCGGCTTGCCGTCCAGCGTGCCGTCGCATCCTTCCATCGGATGGATCGCCATCGAATTGCCCGCGGCGGCGGTGCCCACCCGGACTTTCCGCTGGAGCAGTTCCTGCACGCGCGCCCTGTCGTGAATGAAGCGGACGTGCCGCGCGCCCAGCTCAAGCGCCGCCGCTTCGAGTTCCTCCAGAGACCCGTATGTGAAGTGACGCATCTGCGGTTCTATCGAGCCTGATTCTTCTCGCCCAGCGCCTTCGTGTTCGGCAGCAGCGCGATGGCCAGCGCGCCTGTCATGGCGATGGCCAGCACCACCATCAGCGCCTTGTCGTAGCTGCCCATGAATGTGCGCAGGTGAGAGACGAGATACGGGAACCAGGTCTGGCCGATGGTATCGGCCGGCAGAATCACTGACATCGCCTTGGGCAGCGTGTTGACGCCGAACGCTTCCGCGGCCATCAACGGAATCAGCATGTAATCGGCGCCCATGCCGAAACCGAACATCACGGCGAAGATGTACAGCCAGATCTCCTGCCCCGGATGCACATGCAGCAGGAGCGGAATCGTGGCCGCCACGATGAAGTATGTGATGAACATCACCCACTTCTTGGTGAACCGGTCCGCCAGGTAGCCCATGCCCAGCCTGCCCGCGATCGACGACCACAGGATGAGGATCGACGCCGTGCGCCAGGCGCCGTCGGCGTCCCGCCCCGGCTGGAACCCCTGGTCGAGGAACACGAACTTCATGTGGAAGTTCACCGCGCCGATGCTGCCGATGGAGCAGACGCTGCCCACCAACAGCAGCCAGAAGGCTGGCTTCGACAGGAGCCAGCGGAAGCTCTGCGGCTGCACCGCCTGTTCGGCGGGCGGCTCGGGATCCCCGTCCGGATTCTGGCCGATTTCGCGCGGGTGGTCCTTCATGACGAAAATCACCAGAGGCCAGGCCAGAAACAGCATCAGCCCCAGCACGACCAGCGCCATGTGATAGCCGAACCACTCGGTGAGCGGCTTGGCCAGGAAGCTGCCGAGAGATCCGATCACGCCCACGCCCACATAGACCACCGCCATAGCCTTGCCGCGATTGCGCCTGTACCAGTTGGAGACGATGAACTGATGAGGCGGCGGCCCGGACAGAAAGTAACCGATCGTGTAGACGACCCACAGCAGGTAGTACACGCTCAGCATGCCCGGCATCAGGCCGAATCCGGCCAGCGCGCAGAACGTCAGAAGCGTGCCGACCAGGATCAGTTTGCGCGGACTGAAACGGTGGATCAGCAGCGGCCCGGTCCAGATGGTGAGCGCCACGGCCAGCGGAAAGCCCAGCGTAATCTGCTCCCGCGACCAGCCGAAATCGCGGTTGAAGTAGTCGTAGAAGAACGAGATGTTGTAGTACGGCAGCCCCGTGGAGAGGCCAAAGGTGATGAACGCCGCGAAGACGATCCAGGGACCGTAGAACTTCTTGTTCATGATGGAAGGATCTCCCCGGCGCAGGCGGCAGACCTGCGCCTAATTGAAATGCCAGTTATATCACAACGTGCGCAGGTGGAACCCGCCATCGGCGTTGAGCACCGTGCCCGTGCCGTAATCCAGCAATCCGTCGGCGATGGCCCGCACCTGGCGCGCCACGTCGGCGGGCGTGCCCAGCCGCCCTTGCGGGAGCAGGCCGGACCGCGCCTTTTCTTCGTACATCTGCCGGACCTTCTCGATCATGTCGGTCTCGATGATGCCGGGGCGGATCTCGAACACCAGCACCCCGTGGCGGGCCAGCCGCGCCGCCCAGAGCTGCACGGCCATGCTGAGGCCGGCCTTCGAGATGCAATACTCGCCCCGGTTCAATGATGCCGTGTAAGCGGAGATCGATGTGATGAACACGATGCGGCCCCCGCCCTGTTCCGCCATCCACCGCGCAGCCAGTTGCGTGAGGAAGTAAGGCCCCTTGAGATTCGTGGCGAGCACTTCATCAAAAATCTCTTCGGTGGCTTCGAGCAGGTCCAGCCGCTCGCGCGGCGCGATGCCCGCGTTGTTGACCAGCAGGTCCAGCCGGCCGTAGCGCGAGCGGGCGTGTTCGATCAGGGCCAGCCGGTCCGCGGCGGAGGCGATATCGCATTGCACGATATCGGCGCCGCATTCGGCCCGGAGGCTTTCGGCGGCGTCGCGCCGGCCCCGGTAGGTGCCAATGACGCAGTGCGTCTTCGCCAGTTCCAGCGCGATGCCCCGGCCGATGCCGCGCGAGGCGCCGCTGACGATGGCGACGGGTCTGGAATCCGTCATGAGTACAGGAGTCCTCCTCGATGTGGGTTGCCCGCCTCAGCCCGCCTTGACCATCCGCACGAGGTTGGAGGCCACCTGGCGGCCCCGCGCATACGCCTCTTCGTAAGCCTTCTCGCGCTCCTCGCGGCTCAATCCATAGCCCAGCCGGTACAGGCGGTCCAGGGCGAGGCCGACGACGAATGTTCCCGCGTACGCCACCGCCGCTTTGGGAATGATGCCTCCGCCGAAGGGAATCTTGCTCACCAGTTGGCGGGCCCCGGCGCGCCAGCCCCACGCGCCGGCAATGATGGATCCGATCTCGCGCCGCTGTTCGCGGAAGCCCACTTCGCGGTCGCTGGCGGCGGCCAGCAGAAACGCCATGCGGATCTGATTGGCGGTGAGCACGGCCGTGTCGGAGGCGAACTCGCCGATGAGCCAGGGAATCTGCGCGATGCCGGGCACCACGTTGGGCAGCGACGTCAGGATGCTGAACAGCGCATTCTCGCGCGATACCTGATGGATGATCTGCCGGGCGTACTCCTGGCGCACCGGCTCGAGCAGCCGTGCCAGCGCCAGCGCCTCTTCCGGGCGCGCGGCGACGAACCGTTCCACAAACTGCGGGAGCCGCTTCACGTCAAAGCGGAACAGATCCACGCCCTCGTCCCACCCTTCCGGCGCGGGCGCGCCGCGTTCGGCAAAGATGAAATGGAACTTGCCCTCAGCATCGGGATCGCAGGCGCGGATGATGGTTTCGGCCGCCTCCAGCCGCTTGCTCCGGCTGATGCCTGCGGGCGTCAGAAAGTCCTCAACCGCGGCGTAAGAGGCCGGCGAGTTGGCGATGAGCAGGATGCGGAGGCGTTTGGCGGCGAGGGCGCGGATGCCGGAGGGATCCACCTTCCGCAGCGAGCCTCGGAGCTGGGTGAGAAAGTTCATGGCGCGCACGCCTCAACCCGGGGCGTCCCATTCCGGCCGCGCGGCTCCATGCACCCGTAGCAGGACGCGCGGCCTTTGTTGCCATTCTACGCCAAGACCCACGCGTTCCACTTCCACATCCGGATGGAAGAACCCGAGCAGCGTCTCCGTCGTGGGATGGAACTCCAGCGCGGGCGCAGCCAGCACCAGCCGCGGCGGGCGGGGATCGACGAAATATCCGCGGAAATACCCACAGCGCGGGAAATCGCCCTCGGCGGCATGATGCGCCACCCGGCTCCAGTAGCCGAGCGCCTGAAGCGGCAATCCCGCGTCCGCCGCGGCCTTGATTTCGATCACCGCCAGCCGCCCGTCCTTGCGCAGGGCGAGCAGATCCATGACGCCGCGCCGGGTTCCTTCCACCGCGCCTGCCTGGCTGTAAACGGGCTGCGGCAACAGCAATGGATCGATCAGATCCAGCCGCCGGCGCAGCACGGACTCAAGCCACGCCTCGGGCATCGCCAGCCGCCACTCATGCCGCGGCTCGGGGCTGTCCGCGCAGCGGACGCGCGCGAGCTCCCGCGCCAGATCCCGAACCGGATCCACACGCGCCGCGCGCCGGCGCTCAAAGACGCCGTAGAAGAGCTCGCCGCCGCGGTAGCGGGCGAACTCGAGCCCGTTGACACGCAGGCTCCACTCGCCGGGCGCGGCGGCCACCGCCTCCACGCCTTCTTCCAGTTTCAGCTCATGCACCCATCGCGCCGCCTCGCCCGCATCGGCCGAGGGCGGGTCCGCCCAATGCGGCAACTTGTGCAACAGGTTGCCGCAATTGGACGCATCGGCCGGAGTCTCCACGCCGCTTCCGTCCCAGATGAACAGGGTGGACTGCACCTTCAGCCACCTCAGGCGCAGGGCTGTAGCGCCCACGCTGCCCCTGGGCACGAACAGCGCGATCGACTGCACATCCTCGCCGTCGCGAATCCTGAGATGGGCCGCCCAGAGCAGCGCCTGCGTCAGCGCGTCGTCAGCATGTGCCTGATCCGCGGCGACGGCGGCGCAGCGGCGCCGCCCAAGCGTCAGCAGCGCGCGCGGGCACGCGCCGGAGAGCGAGCGCTCCAGATCCATGCCCGCGCTGATCTCGCGCAGCCGCCACCCGGGGTACTGCCGCGCCAGCCACCGCCGCAGCAGTTCCAGCAGTTCCGTGCGCTGGCCGCGCAACAAAGCGGGCGCCGCCTGCGGATCGGCGCGGTCGGCCAGCGTGATCGTGCCCTCGCGCCCGCCGAACCGCTCCACTTTCAACAGGAGCTGCCCCCGCCTGCTTCCGTCCACCGCCGTGACGCGGCGCGCCAGCGTCCGCGTCTCGTCCCACGCTTCCAGCAGCAGAAACGAGCCGCGTTCCGCGCATGCCCAGCCGGCGCTGCCGCCGAGCGAAAACGCAGCTTCGCCGGGTTCCAGCAGAACGGGATCGCGGCACGAGGCGAGAAAACGCTCAACCTCCGCCCGCAGGCTCGCGGCGGAGCCCGCGCGGCTTGCCTTGCGGAGGCTTGCCACCGCCCACCATTATAATGACAGGCAGTGGGCGCGGGTCTTTCCGAAAACCTCGCGGAAGTGGAGCAGCGGATCCTGGCAGCGTGTGCATGCTGCGGGCGCCGCCGCGAAGAGGTGACGCTGCTGGCCGTAACGAAGACGTTCCCTGCCGAAGTGATCCTGGAGGCCTACGATCTGGGGCTGCGCGAGTTCGGCGAGAACTACGTGCAGGAATTCGAACAGAAAGCCCCTCGGGTGCGGCCTCTCGATGGCGCGCGGTTCCACCTGATCGGACATCTGCAATCGAACAAGAGCCGCCGGGCGGGCGAGCTGTTCGACGTCATCCAGACGGTGGACTCGCCGAAGCTGGCGCGGCGGCTGGAGGCGCTCGCGCGCCCGCTCGAAGTGATGATCGAAGTGAAGCTCTCCCCGGAGGAGACCAAGGCGGGGTGCGCGGCAGAGGATCTGCCGGAGCTGATCGAAACGATCCGTGCCTGCCCGAACCTGCGGCTGACGGGGCTGATGACGATGCCGCCGTGGTCGGAGGACGCCGAACGCTCGCGCCCGTACTTCCGGCGCCTGCGCGAACTGGCCGAACGGTACGGTTTGCGCGGGCTTTCGATGGGCATGTCGCACGACCTGGAAGTGGCGATCCAGGAGGGGGCGACGATGGTGCGTGTGGGCACGGCGCTGTTCGGACGGCGGAAGCGGCAGGAGTGAGCCATGCTGCGGCGCGGCGTCCTCCTGCTGTTGGCGCTGGCCGGCGCGGCGCTTGCGCAGCCGGTGGTGCAACTCCATGTGCGGATCCCGATGAGGGACGGCGTGCGGCTGTGCACCAACGTTTTCCGGCCGGCGTTGCATGGGCGCTTTCCGGCGGTGCTGCACCGCACGCCATACAGGAAGAGCTCCCAGGTGACGCCGTCGATCCAGGCGTTTCTCGACCGGGGCTACGCCGTGGTGACTCAGGACGTGCGGGGCCGCTACGACAGCGAAGGCGAGTTCCAGCAGTTCGTGCAGGAAGAGCGGGACGGAGCGGATACCCTCTCCTGGATCACGAAGCAGTCCTGGTCGGACGGCAAAGTGGCCATGTTCGGCGGCTCCTATGTGGGCATCGCGCAATGGCGCGCCGCGCTGAGCGGCCATCCGGCGCTGAAGGCGATCGCGCCGGCCGTCAGCGGCGGAGATGAGTACTTCGACCGCTATTACAGCCGCGGCGGTGCATTCCGGCTGGCCCACCGGCTCCGCTGGATCGCGGAGAACTTCAAGCCGCCGAACCGCCCGGTTGTGGATTTCCAGAAGATGGTGACGTTCCTGCCGCTGCGGAATGCGGACCGCTTCATGACAGGCCGCACGCTGGATTTCTACCAGCAGGCGATGGCGCATCCCTCTTACGACGGTTACTGGCAGGCGTTGAGTACGCTGCGCCGGGCGGGCAGCGTGCGCGCCGCGGCATTGATAGAAGGCGGGTGGTACGATCCGTTCCTGCCCTCCGACATCGCCATGTGGCGCGCCCTCCGTTCGCACGGGCGGCCGGCGAGGCTGATCATCGGCGCCTGGGGCCACAACCAGAATCCGCGGATGTCAGGGGCGGACTTCGGCCCCTCCTCCGTGTTGCCGTTGCGCCGTCTCGAGGCGGACTGGTTTGACGCGTGGCTGCGGCGGCTGACGCCCCCGGCGCCGAGCAGCGTGCTGTATTTCCTGATGGGTGCGGATGAATGGCGCGAGAGCGCGACCTGGCCCCCCTCCGCAAGCAAGCCTCTGGATCTGTATCTTGCCTCCGGTGGGAGCGCCAACTCGCTGGCTGGCGACGGGCGCCTCAGCGAGAAGCAGGCCGCCGAAGAGTCCGCCGACCGCTTCGAATACAACCCGCGCAACGCCGTGCCGACGCTGGGCGGCGCCACCTGCTGCAATTATCAGTTGACGCCCTGGGGGCCGCTGGATCAACGGCCTGTGGAAGGCCGCCGGGACGTGCTCGTGTACACCACCGGGCCGCTGCGCGAGCCGCTGGAGGTGACCGGGGACGTCCGGGCCGTGCTCTACGTCTCCTCCAGCGCCGCGGACACGGATTTCACGGCCAAGCTGGTTGCGGTGAGCCCGGGAGGCGCGGCGCGGATTCTCACCGACGGGCTCACGCGGCTGCGATACCGCGAGGGCGTCGAAAGGCCCGTTACTTACCGCCCCGGCACGGTAACCGAAGTGGAGATCGAACTCGGCCCCACTGCCTACGAGTTCGCCCCCGGCGAGGCCATCCGGCTGGAAGTGTCGAGCAGCAATTTTCCGAAGTTCGACCGGAACCTGAATACGGGCCGCCGGCAGGCGGCGGAGACGCAGATGCGGCCGGCGAGGCAAGCCGTTTACCACGGCCCGGAACGGCCCTCCCGGCTCATTCTGCCGGTGCTCGGGCGCGCCGGAAGGCCGCTTTCAGAGCGTCTGGTACGATAAGAAAATACGATGCTCCCCGATCATCTCGCAGAAGGCCTGACCTTTGACGACGTGTTGTTGAAGCCGGCGCGCAGCGGGGTGCTGCCGTCGGAGGTGGACACCCGGACACTGGCTACGCGCAACGTCCCGCTCAACATTCCCATCCTCAGCGCGGCCATGGATACAGTGACGGAAAGCCATCTCGCCATCGAACTGGCCCGCCAGGGCGGGCTCGGCATCATCCACAAGAACATGTCCATCGAGCGGCAGGCGGAAGAAGTGGACCGCGTGAAGCGCTCGGAAAGCGGCATGATCGTGGATCCGGTGACCGTCGACCCCGACCAGAGGATTTTCGAGGCGCTGGAAATCATGAGCCGTTACCGCATCAGCGGATTGCCCGTCGTGAAAGAGGGCAAGCTGGTCGGCATCCTCACCAACAGGGATCTGCGCTTCGAAACCAACTTCGACCAGCCGATCCGCAACGTCATGACCAAGGAGCCGCTCTACACCGTGCCGGTCGGGACGACCCTCGAGCAGGCGGTCGAAGAGCTCCACAAGCACCGCGTGGAGAAGCTATTGGTCGTCGATGAGAACTTCGCTCTCAAGGGCCTGATCACGGTCAAGGACATTCAGAAAAAGCGCAAGTATCCGAACGCCGCCAAGGACTCGCAGGGACGGCTCCGCGTGGGCGCTGCCATCGGCGCCACGGGAGATTTTCTCGAGCGCGCGCAGGAGCTGGTGAAGAAGAAGGTGGACGTGCTGGTCATTGACACCGCGCACGGCCACAGCGAGCGCGTCCTGCAGGCGGTGGTGGCGGTCAAACGCGCGCTGCCCGAAGTGGAACTGGTGGCCGGCAACGTGGCCACTTATGAGGGAGCGCGCGATCTGATCGCTCTCGGCGTCGACGGCATCAAGGTGGGCATCGGGCCAGGCAGCATCTGCACCACCCGCGTCGTCACCGGTGCGGGCGTTCCCCAGATTACCGCCATTACCGAATGCGCCCGCGCCTGCCGCGGCACCGGCGTTCCGTTGATCGCCGATGGCGGCATCAAGTTTTCGGGCGACATCACCAAAGCCATCGCCGCGGGCGCCGACGCGGTGATGATCGGCAGCCTGTTTGCCGGGACCGACGAAAGCCCCGGAGAGTTGATCCTGTATCAGGGGCGCACCTTCAAGGCTTACCGCGGCATGGGCTCGATCGGCGCCATGAGCCAGGGTTCAAGCGACCGCTATTCCCAGGAAGGCGGCATAAAACTCGTCCCGGAAGGCATCGAAGGCCGCGTGCCCTCCAAAGGCCCGCTCGCGGAGATGGTCTTCCAGCTTGTCGGCGGTCTGCGCTCCGGCATGGGCTATTGCGGCTGCGCGACCATCCCCGAACTCCAGGAGCGGGCGCAGTTCCTGCGCGTGACCATCGCCGGACTCAAAGAGAGCCACGTGCACGACGTCATCATCATGAAGGAAGCGCCCAACTACCAGCTCGAGCCTTGATCGGCGAGCTGCGGGCCGAAGCCGGGGGAAATCGTTCCAGGCGCTGCTCCGGCCTGCGGGCCCCGGCGTCGGTGAGTCCACTCATTGGAGAGCGATCATGTTGAACTTCGAATACTCGAATCCCACCAAGATCCTGTTCGGCAAAGGACAGATCGCCGCCATCGCGCGTGAAATCCCCGCGAGTACGAAGGTGCTCATGACCTACGGCGGTGGTTCCATCCGCTCGAACGGCGTCTACGATCAGGTGAAGCGCGCGCTGGCCGGGCGCCCCGTCATCGAGTTCGGCGGCATCCAGCCCAACCCCGAGTACCGCACGCTGATGGAAGCCGTGAAGCTGGCCCGCGCGGAGAAAGCGGAATTCCTGCTGGCCGTGGGCGGCGGCTCCGTGCTCGACGGGACCAAGTTCATCGCCGCTGCCATTCCGTTCGAAGGCGAACCCTGGGACATCGTGCAGAAGGGCGCCGAGGTGAAATCCGCCGTGCCTCTGGGCAGCGTGCTCACGCTTCCCGCCACCGGTTCGGAGGCGAATCCCTTCGCCGTCATCAGCCGTTCCGAGACCGGTGAGAAGCTGGCCTTTTCCTCCCCGCACGTCTATCCGAAATTCTCCGTGCTCGATCCGGAAACCACGTTTTCTCTGCCGCCGCGGCAGGTGGCCAACGGCATCGTTGACGCCTTCGTGCACACGATGGAGCAGTACCTTACCTTCCCGGCGAAGGCTGAATTGAACGACCGTTTCGCCGAATCCATCCTGCAAACGCTCATCGAAATCGGCCCGAAAACACTGGCCAATCCCACGGACTACGATGCCCGCGCTACGTTTGTCTGGACGGCGACGATGGCGCTGAACGGGCTGATCGGTTGCGGCGTTCCTCAGGACTGGGCCACGCACATGATCGGGCACGAACTCACGGCGCTCTACGGCATCGACCACGCCCGCACGCTCGCTGTGGTCGCGCCGCACCTGTACCGCGTGCTCGCCGCCGACAAGGCGGACAAGCTCCTCCAGTACGGCGAGCGCGTCTGGGGCATCCGCGAGGGCTCGAAACAGGAGCGGATCGAAGCCGCCATCCGGAAGACGGAAGAGTTCTTCGAATCGCTCGGCGTGCCGACGCGTCTTTCGCGCTACGAAGACGTGCGCGCCGAAACTCCCCGCGAGGTGGCACAAAGGCTGAAACAGCGCGGCATGGAGAAGCTCGGCGAGCGCGGCGCCGTCGCGCCTCCGGTGGTCGAGGAAATTCTCCGCCGCAGCCTGGCCGCATGAGGCCAGCTATTTGACGATTTGTGCAAATAGTTGCAACGCTGGTGGTGTATGAACCGGCAGGCAAGGCGCCGACTGGAGAAACGCGCCGCGATTCTGAAGGTTCTCCCCAACCCGGCCCGGCTGATGCTGCTGGAAGAGTTGAGCCATGGCGAGTGCTGCGTCTGCGATTTGCATCACAGGGCGGGCGGCGATTTTTCCACGGTGAGCCGGCACCTGGGGCAGCTCCGGCGGGCAGGGTTGCTCGAAGCCGAAAAGCGCGGTCTCCAGGTCTTCCACCGGCTGAAAAGCCGCTGCGCGCTGCGCCTGTTGAAGTGTGCCGATGAGTTGATCCAGGTTGCGGGCAAGGAGGTCAGGCGGTGAAGATTCAGATTCTGGGTTCGGGCTGCGCCAAATGCAACCAGTTGAAGGAGAGCGCCGAGGCGGCCGCGCGTGAGCTGGGCATTGCCTTCGAAATTGAGAAGGTCACCGACTTCAAAGAAATTGCGCGGATGGGAGCTCTGGTGACACCCGCCCTCGCTATCGACGGCAAGCTCAAGCTGGTGGGCAAGGTGGCTTCGCCGGAGGAGATCAAGCCGCTGCTCCAGCAGTCCTGAGAGCCTCTCTCATGCCCAGCTTGTTCGCTCCCTATGAGTGGTTCGCGCGCTGGTGCGTGGAGCGCGTGTTCGGACTGGATCCCGCCACGAGGCTCGGATCGAGCCTCGAGTTCTTTGTTTATGACGTGCCCAAGGTGCTGACGCTTCTGGTGATGGTGAGCTTCATTGTCGGCACGCTCCAGACGTGGTTCCAGCCCGAGGCGGTGCGGAGGATTCTCGGCGGCAGGCGGCGCTTTTTCGGCAATGTGGCGGGCGCCGGCATCGGCATCTTCACGCCGTTTTGCAGTTGCTCCGCAGTGCCGCTGTTCATCGGTTTCCTGAAGGGCGGCGTGCCGCTGGGGGTGACATTCTCTTACCTGATTGCCGCGCCAATGGTGAATGAAGTGGCGGTGGCGCTGCTGTGGGGACTGTTCGGGTGGCGCATTGCGCTCACCTATATCGGCTTCGGCGTGGCGCTGGCGATCATCGGCGGCATCGTGATCGGGCTATTGATGCTGGAGAAGTGGGTGGAGCCGTTCGTGTGGGAGGTGCCCATGGGCGCCGCCGACGTGGAGACGATGCCGCTGCGCGCGCGGCTCAAGGAAGGGTGGCGCTCGATGCGCGAGATCGTCGGCAAGGTCTGGCCTTACATCGTGGGAGGCATCGCCGCGGGCGCGTTCATCCACGGATATGTGCCCGGCGATCTGGTGATGCGCTGGGCGGGACCGGGCAACCCGTTCGCCGTCCCCGTGGCGGTGCTGTTGGGCGTGCCGCTCTACGCCAACGTCGCAGGAGTGCTGCCGATCACCGAGGCGCTGGCGGGCAAGGGCATGCCGCTTGGCACGGTGCTCGCCTTCACGATGGCTGTCACGGCGCTGTCCGCGCCGGAGATGATCATCCTGCGCAATGTGCTGCGGCCGCAGTTGCTCGCGGTTTTCATCGGCGTGATGACCGCGGGCATCATCGCAGTGGGCTATCTCTTCAACGTGATCCTGTAGCCCCGGCCTTGGTGGATTGCGGCCGGCGCGGCAGGGCGGTAGAGTTACGTGGAAGGGCGGGTTTTCCGCGAGTGTTCTCAGGCTACCGCGTCCCTGAATTGCTGGCGGCACTCCGCTTTCGACATCGCAGGAGAGCACTCATGATGATTCCGCCAGGCCCCCGCCAGTCCATCGCGGTTCTTGCCGCCGTGGCTTTACTGGCTCCGTGGAACCCCGCCGGCGCTCAGGCGCAGCCGAAGACTGCGCCTCCGCCAGCCATCGTGGTCGACGTCGATGAAGTGGTTGTCGACCTCATCGTCCGCGACCGCCGCGGCCGGCTTGTCAAGGACCTCAAGCCGGACGAGATCGAGATCCTCGAAGACGGCGCGCCGCAGCAGATCCGTTCCCTGCGTCTGATCGAGGGTCCGCAAGCCGTTCTCGAAAACCAGCAGCGGGTCACGCTGGATCCGCTGCGGCAACTGCGTCTGGTGAGCCTCGTCTTCGAGCGCCTCGGCCCGGAAGCGATGCGCCTCAGCCGCGACGCCGCCAACCATCTCGTGGCCAAAGAGACGGACCCCAACGTCTACTTCGCCGTGTTCCGCGTTGATCCGGCCCTGCGCGTGCTGCAAGCCTTCACCCGCGACAAAGGCCTGCTGAAAAAAGCCATCGAGCGGGCCACCAGCGGCGTCGCCACCAATCTGCGGCAGGAACGCGACGAGGGGCGGCAGGCATCGGAGCAGATCCGCGCCGCCGATGCCGCCCGCGCCGGACAACAGCCCGCTGCAGGCCAGGCGCCTGACGGCGCCAACTTCGCCGAGCAGGCGATGCAGCGCGCGCTGCGCAACATGGAGGTGTTTCTCGAGCAGACCGCGCGCGAGCAGCAGGGCTCGCTGTCGCTCACCTCGCTGCTCGCGCTGGTGAAAGGGCAGCAGGGTTTGGCCGGCAGGAAGACCGCCATCTATTTCACCGAGTGGCTGGTCGTCGATGAAGCCCAGGACCAGATGTATCAGACGTTGCTCGGCGAGGCCAACCGCACCAATTTCAGCTTCTACACGGTGGACGCCAAGGGGCTCACCACCTGGTCGCAGAGCTCGCCCAGCATCGACACTCTCAAATCGGTGAACCAGCTCCCGTCAGGGCTGGAAAACACGGCGACAAAGACGGCGGAGACCTCCGAGGGCATGCGCCGCACCGACCGCCAGGTGGCCGCCACGCGAAACAATCCGCAGGCCTGGCTTCAGAGCCTGGCCTCTTCCACCGGAGGGTTCCTGATCGCCGACACCAACGACCTCCGCCGCCCCATCGAGCGCATAGTCGAGGACATCTACGCTTACTATGAGGCCACTTACAAACCACAGAACCGCGACTTCGACGGCAAGTACCGCCAACTGGCCGTGCGCGTGAAGCGCGAGGGCCTGGTGGCGCAATCCCGTGTCGGCTATTTCGCCCTGCCGCCGGAGTTCCGCGATGTGCTCTTTCCCTGGGAAGTGCCCATTCTCAAGGCTCTGGCGCTCCAGAAGCTGCCCCGCGACGTCGAATACCGCTCAGCCGCGTTCCGCTTCGGCCGGCAGGGTTCGCTCGTCAAGACAGTGGCGGCGGTGGAGGTGCCGCTGAAGAATCTGGAGGCGAAGAAGGACGAACAGCGCAAGACGTTCGCCATGCACTTCTCCGTGCTTGGCCTGGTCCGCGATGCGCAGGGCCAGATCGTCCGCAAGTTCCAGCGGGACTTTCCGCTGGTGCGCGAACTCGACAAGCTGGAGAACTACCGCGCCGGCAACTTCACCTTCTCCGAGCCGTTTGAACTGGCGCCGGGCCGCTACACGCTGGAGTCGGCGGTGATGGACTGGATGTCCGGCCGCATGGGGGCGAAGCGCGCGGCTGTCATAGCGGCTCCGCTGGAGGGGGTTTCACTGTCCTCGCTGGCGCTGATCCGCCGGGTCGAGCCGGCCGAAGGGCCCGACGATGGCGCCAATCCCTTCCGGTTCGAGAAGGGACGGGTGGTGCCGGATCTGGACGGCCGGATCGCCGCCGGACCTGACGCGCAGATCTCCATTTATTGCGTGATCCAGGCCGTGCCGGGAGGGGCCAGGCCTTCTCTGGTCATGGAGTTCAGCCGCGATGGACAGGTACTGGGAAAAGGCGAGGCGCCCTTGCCGGATCCAGGAAAAGACGGGCGGATCCCTTACATCGCCCAGATCCCCGCCTCAGGCTGGCCGGCCGGGCAGTACGAGGTGCGCGCCCTGCTGATCGATGGGGGCCGCCAGGCGGCTGAAGAGCGGCTGAGTTTTGTGATTGAATAAAAGACCGCGCGGGTGGAAACTGAGAATAGAGAGTAGCAGGAACCAAAGTGGCTCTGCCAGTGTCTGTAGTTGTAGAGGCGCCCAGGTCGGCGCCGGATGGGCCGTCAGGAGGCAGCGATGCCGCGGGCTGAACGCCAATTCGGTCTGCCTGAGGAAACGGCGGGGGCCGAATGGCCGGGCTTCGGAACCGAAGAGCGGCTGCTGGAAGGACTGCGCGCCGGTGAGGACGCGGCTTATACAGCCTTGCTCGACCGGTTTCAGGCGCCGGTCTATCAGCTCGTGCATCGCCTGATCGAAGATCCGAGCGAAGCGGCTGACGTTGTACAGGAGGTGTTTCTGAAGGTCTTCCGGGGAGTGGCTGGCTTTCGGGGCCAGAGCTCCATGAAGACCTGGATCTACCGGATCGCCGTCAATGAGGCCCACAACCGGCGCCGGTGGTTCAGCAGGCACCGCAAGGCGGAGGTTGTGCTGGGCGGCGAAGAGGAGAGTTCTGACCGGCTGGATCTGTTCAGCGACCGGGGCAAGACGCCCTACGATTGGACGCTGAACGGGGAGATGAGGACGGCGATTGAACAGGCGCTGGAGGAGCTGAACCCGGTGTTCCGCTCCGCGGTCGTCCTGAGGGATCTCGAAGAGCTGAGCTACGAGGAGATTGCCGACATACTCGATGTATCGATCGGTACGGTGAAATCCAGAATCCTGCGGGGGCGCGAGGCGCTGCGCAGGGCGCTGATGGAAAAGTTGGAGCCTGCGCGGGGGCTCGCCTGGTCGCCGCAGACGGCATCTGACTGAGGACTGGATCGTGATGATGGACTGCCAACAGGTAAAGTTGACGCTATCCGCGTTCCAGGACGGCCGCGTGCTGGACGAGGATAGCCGCATGATTCAGGAGCATCTGGCGCGGTGTCCTGGCTGCGCGGAGCGGTTGGCGCAGCTTGAGATGGTCCGGTTGTCGCTGCGGGCGATGCCGGAGCGTCCGATGCCGCCGCATCTAATCTTCGCTCTCCGGTCGCTGGCGTCCCGCGAAGCAGCGCGGCGGCGGTACTACGCAGGGCTGCGCGGCGCGGTGCGCGCCGTGGCCGAACGCGCGTCGCTCTATGTGAACAACCTGATGAGGCCTGTGGCGCTTCCGGCTGCGGGGGGGCTGGCTTCTGCGGTCTTCCTGTTCGCCATGGTGCTGGCGAACTTTCAGGGGATCATGACCGAGCACGACAATGACGTGCCTCTGGCCGTGGTGACGGCGCCGACCGTGCGCAGCGTCCTGTTCGATCTCTCCGACGACTCCGAGGTAACGCTCGACATCTTCGTCGACGAGCAGGGCCGGGTGCTCGACTTCGTCGTCCCGAAGAGCTTCGGCTCAGTGGCCACGGAAGATATGCGCCGCCGGCTGGCGGCCACGCTGCTGATGACCTCTTTCAATCCGGCCACCGCATTCGGACAGCCCGTCAGCGGCTGGGTGCGCGTGAAGTTCCGCGGGCGCAGCGAGATCGACGTCCGGGGCTGAACGGCGCGGCGTGGGACGTCCGTTCGGACAGCACTTCCTCTTTGATCCAGCAATTCTTGGCCGGATCGCCGCCGCGGCATGCGGCGGCGCCGCCCGGCGTGTCATCGAGATCGGCTGCGGGCCGGGCGGACTCACTGAACAGTTGCTGGAGCGCGCTCCGGAGGTGGTGGGTATCGAAACCGATCCGAAGCTCGCCGCGGGCCTCCACGCGCGGTTCGGATCGAATCCGCGCTTCCGCCTGATCGAGAACGACGTGCTGGAGGTGGACTTCGCGCCGCTCGCGCCGGCGGTGGTCTGCGGCAACATTCCCTACTACATCACCGGCCCCATTCTGAAAAAGACGCTGGCGCTCGGCTCAAACCTCGTGCAAGCCGTATTCCTCGTCCAGCGCGAAGTCGCCGAACGCCTTGCGGCCCGTCCCGGCAGCCGCGACTACGGCTATCTCAGCGTCGCCGCGCAGGCCCTGTGCGCCGTGGAGAAGATCATGACCGTAAAAGCCGGCGCCTTCCGCCCGCCGCCCAAGGTGGACAGCGCCGTGGTGCGGCTGACCCCGCTTGCCGTGCCGCGCGCCGGCGATTACCAGGCGTTTCTCGACTTCGCCGAACAGTGCTTCCGCCACAAGCGCAAGACTCTGCGGAACAATCTCGGCCGCGGCGACATCCCCTTCGCCTCGCGCCGCGCTGAGGAGCTGACCGTGGAGCAACTCGAGCAGGTGCGCGCGGAGTGGTCGGCGAAACGGGCATGAGATACTGGAAGTTTCATGGTCAGAGTGCGGTTCGCTCCCTCGCCGACGGGCTATCTCCACATCGGCAGCGCCAGGACGTTCATCTTCAACTGGCTGTTTGCGCGCCATAACGGTGGCACGATGATCCTCCGCATCGACGACACCGACGTCGAGCGCAACACGGACGAATCGCTGGCTTCCATTTTCGAAGGGTTGCGCTGGCTCGACCTCGGCTGGGACGAACAGTACCGGCAGAGCGAGCGCTTCCACCTCTACCGCGAGGCGGCGCAGGCGCTGCTCGAAAAAGGGCTCGCTTACCGGGATTTCACACCGCCGGACGCCAAGACTCCTTCGGAAGAGGGCGAGAGCAAGACCGGCTGGCTCTGCCATCCGGAGATGCGGGCGCTGTCCCGCGAGGAGTCCGACCGGCGAGCCGCGTCCGGTGAGCCCTTCGTGTTGCGCTTCCGCGTCCCGCGCGAGCCCGAGCGCACGGTCGCCTTCCGCGACCTCGTCTACGGGGAGCAATCGAAGTCCACCGCCGACATTGAAGATTTCGCGCTGCTGCGCTCCAGCGGCGCGCCCACCTACCACCACGCCTCCTGCGTCGATGACGCCGATCTGCGCATCACGCACATCATCCGCGGGCAGGACCACCTGACCAACACTTTCAAGCACATCCTGCTGTTCGAAGCGCTCGGGGCGCCGGCGCCTGCGTTCGCCCATCTGCCCTTGCTGATCGCTCCCGATGGCGCCAAGCTCAGCAAGCGCCGCCACGGGCCCGTGGTCAGCGTGCTCACTTACCGCGACGCCGGCTTTCTTCCGCACGCCTATGTCAATTTCCTGTGCCTGCTTGGCTGGAACCCGAAGGACGACCGAGAAAAGATGTCGCGCGAAGAACTGATCGAAGCCTTTACGCTCGAGGGCGTCAACCGCTCCAACGCGGTGGTCAATTTCACCGAGGAAGACCCGATCGATCCCAAGGCGCTCTGGCTGAACTCGCAGCACATCTACTCTCTCCCCGTCGAAAAGCTCGCCGAGCTGCTCGAGCCGGTTTGGCGCAGGGCGGGATACGAGGTCACCCGCGAAAAGGCCCTGCGGGTGACGCCGCTGATCCAGGAGCGGATCAGGACTCTGAACGACGCTGTCGCCGCGGCGGACTTTTTCTTCCTGCGCGAACTGGCGCCGTACGGCGCGGCGGAGCTGATCCCGCAAAAGGGCGACCGCGCGCTGGCGTTGCGCGTGCTCGAGAAGGCTCTGGCCGTGCTGCCGGATGGAGATTTCTCCCATGCGGCGATCGAAGAGCGGCTGCGGGCCGCGGCTGCGGAGCTGGGGGTCAAGGCGGGACAGATGTTCCAGCCCATCCGTGTGGCGGTCTGCGGGCGGAAGAACGCGCCGCCCCTGTTCGAGACGCTGGAAGTGGTGGGGCGCGAGGCGTGCCTGGAACGGATCGCCCGCGCGATCGAACTGCTGAAACGGGAATCGTAATACGCCATGCCTGAAGAAAACGGCCACAACGGGAGCGCCGGCGAGCCGCGCCCGTCGAACTTCATCCGCGACATCATCCTCCGTGATCTGGAGACCGGCAAGTACGGCGGCAGGGTGCACACGCGCTTCCCGCCGGAACCCAACGGCTATCTCCACATCGGCCACGCCAAGAGCATCTGCCTCAATTTCGGCCTCGCGCGCGAGTTCGGCGGCAAATGCAACCTGCGCTTCGATGACACCAATCCCTGCAAGGAAGAGGTCGAATACGTCGAGTCGATCCAGGCCGACGTCCGCTGGCTCGGCTTCGAGTGGGACGGGCTCTACTACGCCTCCGACTACTTCGAGCAGCTCTACGAGTGGGCCAAAGTCCTCATCCGCAAAGGCAAGGCCTACGTCTGCGACCTCAGCGCCGACGAGGTGCGGCAGTACCGCGGCACGCTCACCGAGCCGGGCAGGGAGAGCCCTTACCGCAACCGCAGCGTCGAGGAGAACCTTGACCTGTTCGAGCGCATGCGCAACGGCGAGTTCCCCGACGGTTCGCGCACGCTGCGGGCGAAGATCGACATGACATCGCCCAACCTCAACCTGCGCGACCCGGTGATGTACCGCATCCTGCACGCCACGCATCACCGCACCGGCGACAGATGGTGCATCTATCCGACCTACGATTACGCGCACGGCCAGTCGGACTCGATCGAAGGCATCACCCACTCCATCTGCACGCTCGAATTCGAGGACCACCGCCCTCTCTACGACTGGTTCATCCGCGAACTCGGCATTTACGCGCCGCAGCAGATCGAGTTCGACCGGCTCAACCTCACCTACACGGTGCTCAGCAAGCGCCGGCTGCTGCGGCTGGTCGAGACCGGCGTCGTGCGCGGCTGGGACGATCCGCGCATGCCCACGCTCAGCGGCATGCGGCGGCGCGGCTACACGCCGGAAGCCATCCGCACGTTTTGCAGCCGGATCGGCGTCTCCAAGACCAACGGCGTCGTCGAACTCGGGCTTCTCGAACATTGTCTGCGCGAGGACCTCAACAAGCGCGCGCCGCGCGTGATGGCGGTGCTGCGCCCGGTGAAACTCGTGATTGACAATTACCCCGAAGGCCGGGTCGAACAGATGGAGGCGGTGAACAATCCCGAAGATCCGCAGGCCGGAACGCGGCTCGTGCCGTTCACGCGCGAACTGTGGATCGAGAGCGACGATTTCCGCGAAACGCCGCCCAAAGGCTACTACCGGCTCTATCCCGGCAACGAGGTCCGCCTCCGCTACGGCTACGTCGTGCGCTGCACCGGCTGCGTGAAAGACGGGCAGGGCAACGTCGTCGAGGTGCATTGCACCTACGATCCGCAGACGCGCGGCGGAAACACGCCCGACGGGCGAAAGGTGAAAGCGACCATCCACTGGGTGAGCGTGCCGCACGCCCTGGAGGCGGAAGTGCGGCTGTACGACAACCTGTTCGTGAAGCCCGATCCCGACGACGCCGAGCCGGGCAAGGACTGGACCTCGAACCTCAACCCGGATTCACTGGAAGTGCTCAGCGGGTGCAGAATGGAGCCGTCGCTGAAAGCGGCCCGTCCCGGCGGCCGCTTCCAGTTCGAACGCCTGGGTTACTTCTGCGTCGATCCCGACACGACGGCGGAAAAGTTGGTGTTCAACCGCACCGTGGGGTTGCGGGACACGTGGGCCAAAGTGGAAAAGAAACTGAACACGGGGCAAGCATGATCATCGTGGGTTTGGGCGGGCTCCAGAAGGATGCCGCCTGCGCCGTCCTGCGGGACGGAGAGCTGGTGTCCGCCGTCGAGCAGCAGAAGGCGGCGCCGCGGCACGTGCGCGGCGGTTTGCCGGAGGAAGCTTTGCGCATGGCGCTGGAAGTCGCGGGCGCGCAGGGCGGAGATGTGGAAACCGTGGCCCTGGCGCGTCCGCTGGGAGAAGGCCACCGCGCCCGCCAGATCCATCTCGAACTGCGCAGCCTGTTTCCGAAGGCGCGCGTCGTGAGCGTGGATCATCACCGCGCCCACGCCGCGTCGGCTTACTATGCTTCGCCGTTCGAAAAAGCCACCGTGGTGGCCATGGACAACCTCGGCGACTTCCGCTGCGGCTCGCGATGGCGCGCCGAAGGCGCCGACCTGTGGCTGGAAGCGGAGATGTCCTACCCGGATTCGCTCGGAGACCTCTACAGCCGCGTCACCGAGCTGCTGGGCTTCCGTCCGATGCTGGAAGAGCACAAAGTCCAATGGATGTCGGCTTCGGGCGAGCCCAGGTATGCGGGTGTGTTCCGCGAGATTCTCCGCAAAGACGACTCGGGCTTCCGCGTGGATTCCTCGTGGTTCGACATGGACCGCCGCGAGGCGGGCGGATTCGGCGCCCGCTTCTATGAGGCGCTGGGCCTGGCCGATGGCGCGGAAATCCCGGAGGCGATGAGGCCTGATCTCGCGGCCAGCATCCAGGCGGCCGCCGAGGCCATCGTCATGGATTTCGCCGGCGCGGGCGGCAATCTCTGCCTGGCCGGCGGGCTGGCCCTTAACGCCCTGCTGGTGGCCGCGCTCGAACGCAGCGGCCGCTGGGACAACGTCTTCGTGCAGCCGGCCGCGGGCAACAGCGGCACGGCCATCGGTGCGGCCTTCCACGCCTGGTTCCGCACGCACGGCCGGAGCGAGCGCCGCCCGATCGAGACCCTCTGCCTCGGTCCGGAGTTTTCGGCCGAACAGGTCAAGAAGGTGCTCGAAAACTGCAAGCTCCGCTTCCGCTACCTGCCCACCCGCGAGGAGCTGCTGGCCGCCGCGCTCGACCAGTTGTCGCAGGACAAGATTGTGGCCTGGATGCAGGGCCGCATGGAGTTCGGGCCGCGGGCCCTGGGCAACCGCTCCATCCTGGCCTCGCCTCTCGACCCCTACTCGACGGAGAACCTGAATGTCTATATCAAGCACCGCGAGGCCTTCCGCAAGTTCGCCGCGTCGGTGCCCGAAGAGGCCGCCGACGAGTATTTCGAAACCGGCCCCAATGCGCGCTTCCTCTCGACCGTGAGCCGTGTGAAACAAAAACACCGGAAAACGTTTGAGGCAGCCGTGCTCGGCGGGGAGTGGGTGCGCGTCCACGTCGTCGCGAAAAACGAGAACCCGCTCTTCCACAGGCTGCTGACCGAATGGGGCCGGCGCACCGGTCTGCCGGTGCTCTACAACACGAGCTTCAACCTCTTTGGCGATCCCCTGGTTTGCACGCCGCGCGACGCCGTGCGGAGCTTCTACTCCTCCGGCATCGATGCCATGGTGGCCGGCCACTTCCTGCTGGAGAAGTAGAGCCGTCCTGCTTCCGCGTTTGCCCTCCTGCCCTGAAAGATCAGGCTCCCCTCGGGCGAACTTGCCTCAGCCAGGTTTGCCGCGGGCAATTCTTCTCTGGCTTCAGCCGCGTGTCGAGCTGCGCGAACCTGGGGCCGCCTCTTCCATCCCGTTCGCCTCTCCGGTCCCGGCGCGAAGCGGTTACCTCCTGCGGCCCGGTTGCGCCATAGGGGAAGAATCTGTTGTGGCGGTCAGCCCGCCGGATTCGTGTTTCCCGTGACCCAGAGGTACAACCCAGCCATGCAATACCGAACTGCTCTGCTCCCCGCTGCTGCACTGCTGTTCTCTTTTGCTGCCGCCCAGCCACCCCAGGGGCCGCCGCAGCCCCAGGTCCAGTCGCCGGAGATCCTCCAGGGCAACAAGGTGGCGTTCCGGATCCTGGCGCCCAAAGCGTCCGAGGTCCGCCTCGTCGGCACTGACATCCCCGGCAACCTGAAAGGGGCTGCGCTCACGAAGGCCGAAAACGGCGTCTGGGAAGTCGTGCTCGGTCCCATCGAGCCGGGCGCCTACCGGTACCATTTCCTCGTCGATGGCGTTCCGGTCATCGATCCGCGCAATCCCGCCACCAGCGAGTCGAACAACAACTCCTGGAGCCTCGTGTACGTACCCGGAGCCGCCTTCATGGACACCGCCGATGTGCCGCACGGCGCGGTGGCCGAGGTGACCTACTACTCGACCGTGCTCAAGCGCTTCCGCCGCATGCACGTCTACACGCCGCCCGGCTATGAACTCGGCGGCGGCAAATACCCCGTGTTCTATCTGTTGCACGGCGCCGGCGATTCGGACAACTCCTGGAGCACGGTGGGACGCGCGGGATTCATTCTCGACAATCTGATCGCCGCGAAAAAAGCGAAGCCGATGATCGTAGTCATGCCTGCCGGCCATACCAGCCGCGCACCGCGCGTGCCAGGCTCGACCCTGGCGGACGACTTCCCGCAGGAGTTTCTGAAAGACATCCTGCCCTACATTGAGAAACACTACCGCGTCCTCGCGGACCGCGCGCACCGCGCCATCGCCGGTCTTTCCATGGGCGGCGCGCACACGCTGAACATCGCCATTCCGAACCTCAGCCTGTTCGGCTACGTCGGGGTCTACAGCTCCGGCATCTTCGGCATCGTGCCGCGCCCCAATATGCCGCCCCAGCAGGGCCCGTCGTGGGAGGAGCGGAACAAGGCGGCGCTTGAAGACGCCAAGGCCAGGCAGGGTCTGAAGCTGTTCTGGTTCGCCACGGGCAGCGAGGACTTCCTGGTCGAAACCAGCCGCGCCACGGTCGCGCTGTTCAGGAAGTATGGCTTCCCGGTCGAATACAAAGAGACCGGCGGCGCCCACACCTGGATCGTCTGGCGGAATTACCTGCACGAGTTCGCGCCCAAGCTTTTCTGAAAGAGCCGTTTCGGGCTATGCTGCCATCGCGCAGCCGACTGCAAGCTTCGGCCGGAATTCCGCCGGATTCTGGCTTTCGTGCGCGGTCCGGGACCGCGTTGGATCAGGCTTCATGCGGGGCGTAGCAGGGCTTTCCCGCTGGCATTTGGCGGGGCAAGAGCGGGCGGCGCCGTGGTCTGTGCCGCGACTGAAGCGCCGAAGGTGCGAAAAGCCTTTGCTCAGGAGCGGAGGAAGGCGATGCTCTGCTTGAGGCTGTCGAGCGGGTTGCCGGGCCACCAGTCCTGCTCGACGATGTAGTGCCGGACGCCGGCCTGCCCGCAAGCTTTCAGAATATCGGGCCAGTTCAGCTCGCCATTGCCGATTTCCCTGAAAGCCTCCCGCGGAACTTTGCCCTCGTTGTATTCGACCGCCGTGCCGCGTGCGATGTCCTTGAGATGAACCAGTGAGACGCGGCCCTTCAGCCGGCGCAGCATGGCGGCGGGATCCTCGCCGCCGATCTTCAGCCAGAAGGTGTCGATTTCGAATTGAACGAGCTTCGGGTCGAACCTCTCCACCAAGGTGTCAAACGGCCGCTTCCCGCCAGCCGGATCGAACTCGAACGAATGATGGTGGTAGCAGAGCTGCACGCCGTGCTTGCGGCAGGTCTCGCCGGCTTTGTTCATCTGATCGGCAAACCTTTCGTAGAAGCCCGGCGCGTCGCGGTCGGGCTTGCCCACGTAGGCGATGACGGCGAACCGCACGCCTTTTGACGGCAGGGGAGCGATCGCTTCTTCGAGCGACTGCGGGGCGCCGGGGGGCGGCTGCGCGCCTGGCGGACGCCCGGTGACCAGCGGCAGTTCCAGCCCTACGCTGGGCGTGGAGAGCTTCAGTTCCTTCAGGTGCGGCTCGAGCTGCGCCAGTTGCCCGCGGCCGGGCTCGACGAATTGATACCCCATGCCGGCGATCGCCGCCAGCGTGCCGCGCGGGTCTTTCGGCATGAGCATGCGCACTGTGTAAAGCTGCACCCCAAGCGGCTGAGTGAACTTCGCGGCCAGCAGCGGCAGGGTGGAAGAGACCAGAACGCTCCGGCGGGTGAAGCGGATCATGCCCAGATCCTATCACCTCGGATAGAAGACGAAACGGCCGTAATAACCCGACGTCGCGGGCTCCCGCTCATTCCAGACAAAGTTGAAATCGCGGGCCGAGAACCGGCTGAGCACGCGCGTGCCGAGCTGCGCCTCGGCCAGAGGAACGAACGGGTCGTACCACTTCGTGGCGCCGGGCAGCGCGTCTTCCGGCAGAACGGCCTTGCGCACCTCGAGGGCCAGCGTGCCGGGCACGTGGACTCGTGCGCCCTCCGGGCCGACTTCCATCTGGATCTCCACCTGGGAGGTACGCAGCACCCGGCCGAGGAAGAGACCGTACTTGTCCCGCAGCAACGATTCGACGGCGCGCCGTTGATCGGCAGGCTCCGCATCGATGAGGAGAACGCTCTCGCGGCTTGAATAGCCCATGGAAAGGCTCGCTTCGCCTCGCAGCACGGCCACGGCCTTCGCGCCGGCCAGCGAGACGCCTCCGTAATCGCCTTCCAGAAACTGCCACGCGAGAACAGCCTCGCGCCCGCTGGTCTGGCTTTCGCCGGACCATTCGCAATAGCAGCCGTGCACGTGGTTGGACCGGTCTTCCACATACAGGCCCTGGATGATACCGCCCTGGAGCAGCAGGGCGAGAAAGAGTGTTGCGCCCATCGGATTCTCCTATCCTTTTTCCTGCCTCAACTCCTGCGCCGCGTCAAGCGTAGGGGAGAATGCGGAGAGGATGTATCGCGGGCGGTTCGCTCCCTCGCCGACGGGGCCGCTGCACTTTGGCTCGCTGGTAGCCGCCGTGTGCTCGTGGTTGGACGCCCGCGCGCACGACGGCGAGTGGCTGGTTCGGATCGAAGATGTGGACGAACCGCGCTGCCGCCCGCGCTGGGGCGGCGAGATCCTGCGCACGCTGGAGCGGCTGGGCCTGCATTGGGACGGGCCCGTTGTCTGGCAAAGCCGGCGGACCCAAGCCTACCGGGAGGCTCTGGAGCGGCTGAAAGGCGCCGGGCTTGCCTATCCGTGTGCGTGCACGCGGCGGGAGGCCGCAGGCCGCTATTCCGGCCGATGCCGCAACGGACTGCCGGAAGGCGCCTCTGCCAGGGCATGGCGCTTTCTGGTGACGGCGGGCCGCGTGGGCTTTCACGACCGGTGGCAGGGCTGGTTCGAACAGGACGTGGAAGCGGAGACAGGCGATTTCATCCTGCTCCGCGCCGACGGCTGCTTCGCCTATCAACTCGCGGCCGTCGTGGATGATGCCGCGCAGGGGATCACCCACGTGGTGCGCGGCGCGGACCTGCTGGACTCCACGCCGCGCCAGATCCTGCTCCAGCGGGCGCTGGGTTTCTCCCGGCCTTCTTATCTGCACCACCCTGTGGCTGTTGGCGGCGACGGAAGGAAACTCAGCAAGCAGAACCGGGCGCCGGCGCTCGATCCGTCCCGGGACCGCGAGAATCTATGGGAGGCAGCCGCCTTCCTTGGATTGTCGCCGCCGCCGGAGCTGGGCGGAAAGGAACTGCTTCAGTGGGCAGCGGCGCGCTGGAAGGAGCGCTGGGCTGCCGGAGCTCAGCCGGCGGCGCCTTCTTTTTCGGCCTCTCCCGGACCGAAGGACTGGAGAGCCAGGTAGGACGGGCCGAAGCGCTTGATGTTGTCAAGCTGTTTTTCGAACAGGTCGAAATGCGACTCCTCGTCCGCAACCAATTTCTCGAAGATCTGTTTGGACGCGGAATCGGCGTTGGCGGCGCATTCGAGCGCGGCCTTGTTATAAAAAGCAGCGCTTTCGTCCTCCATGGCCATGGCTTTGGCCAGGATGGCTTCGGGTTCGGTAATGCGCTCGACAGGCGCGGCGAGCGTCATGTCCACGTCGCCTTTGAGGAACAGGACCCGTTCCGCCAGCGCCTCCACGTGTCCCATTTCCATGATGGCGATCCGCTTGAACAGCATCGAGAGCGGGCCGAAGCCCTGGTCGTCGAGGTGGAAGTGGAAATACATGTACTGGTGGACGGCCTGCAACTCGTCGGCCACCGCCTGATTCAGCAGTCGGATGCTGGTTTCCCGATTCATACCCATGGATCCGTTTTACCATCCCTGACCGGCCGGCAGGGGGCCGTAACAATGGACGGATTATAATTGCCGGTAAGAGTCTGTCCTGCCGCGGGGCGGCTCCCCTGCAATGCGCGTCAAAATCATCGGCGGTCTGGCTGTAGCGGCCCTGCTGGCTTTAGCGGCATGGTGGTGGCACTCCCGCGCGGCTTTGCATGAGCGGGCCTGGCGCATCGGCTGGGAAGATGACCCGCCGAATATGTTCACTGGACCGGGGGGAAAGCCGGACGGATTCGGCCCGGAACTGGTGAACGAAGCAGCGCGGCGCGCGGGCATCCGGCTGGAGTGGGTCTACTGCCCGGAGAGTTCCGAGCGCGCGGTTCGCAGCGGCAAGGTCGATCTCTGGCCCACGATGACCGTGCTGGAGGAACGAAAAACCCACGTCTACTTTTCTGCGCCCTACCTGAACAATTACATGAAATTCGTCGTCCGGAGCGATTCCGGACTCCGCACTGCCGGCGAGCTGCGAGGCAAGAGAATCGCCGCCAAAGACCTGCCCATCAACATTGCCATGACCCGCGAGTGGGCGCCGGGCGCGTTCGTGATCCCCGTGCCGACAACAAAGTACGCCCTGGAAATGCTGTCGGACGGGAAAGCGGATGCCGTGGTGGGAGACGATCTGACCATCTCCATGGCGCTGATGCAAGGCGCGCTGAAACAAGGGGTGGAACTGACTGAGATTGACACGGAGGCGCCTCCGTTCGCACTGGCTATCGGAGCGCGATTCGAGGCGCGGGCGGCGGCCGATGCCCTGCGCGAGGAAATAGCGCGCATGGCCGCCGACGGAGAGATCGCCCGGCTGCTCACCCGCTGGGGCCGGGCAACTATCCGTGACGCTCATGAAATGACGGTGTTATTGCGGGCGCAGCAACAGGTGGGGCGGCTGCGTGTGGCCACGTTCGTCCTGGCCGTGGTGCTGTTGGTTCTGCTCATTCTCTTCGCCGCATACCAGCGTCAGCGCCGCGCCGCCGCCGCCAGCGAGCAGGCGCGCAAGGAGGCGCAGCAGCGGCTGGAGCTCGTGGCCGGCAGCCTGTCGGAGATGATCTTCGCCTACGACATGGAGGGGCGCCTGATCTACTCCAATCCCGCAGCACAGCGGCTCACGGGCAGGACCGCGGCGGAGCTGGCCGGAGAGGGCTTCGGCTGCTGGATCCATCCGCACGAGCGTGAGCGGCTGCAAAGGCGCTGGCGGAAGTGTTTCGAAGGGCAGGAGTTCCAACTTGCACCCTACCGGTTGTTGTCCAAGAGCGGGCAACTCCGCTGGATGGCCGCGTCCTGGGGGCCTCTGTGCGATGAGGAAGGCCGGCAGATCGGCGTCCGCGGCAGCGAGCGGGACATCTCGGAGCTGATGGAAGCGCAGGACGAAGCACGGCGGCTGGCGGAGGCGGTGCGCCAGACCTCCGATTCGGTGGTCGTTACGGACCGCAATGGTTCTATCCTGTTCGTGAACCCGGCCTTCGAGCGGGTGACGGGATACCGGCGCAGCGAAGTGCTGGGACGCAATCCCCGCATCCTCAAGAGCGGCCGGCAGCCCAGGGAATTTTACGAGGCGCTCTGGCGGACGATTCTCTCCGGAAAACCCTGGTACGGCCAGCTTGAAAACCGGCGCAAAGACGGCAGTATTTTTGTCGAACAATGTACGATTTCCCCGGTTTTCAACCAGAACAGCGAGATCGAATATTTCGTCGCGGTCAAGCGCGATATCACCCGGGAGATCGCCTTGGGCGAACAGGTGCGGCAGGCCCAAAAGATGGAATCGATTGGAAAGCTTGCCGGGGGCGTGGCGCATGACTTCAACAACCTGCTCACCGTGATCAATGGCAACTGCCAGCTTGCGCTGATGCAGACGGCGGCGGAGCACGCGGCGCGCCCGCGCATCCAGGCGGCGCTGGCGGCCGGCGCCCGGGCTGCCGAGCTGACAGCGCAGTTGCTGGCCTTCAGCCGCCGGCAGCCGGTGCAGCGGGAAAAGATAGACATCGCAGAAGCGCTGGAGAAAATGAAGCCCGTGCTCCTCAGCCTGCTGGGAGAGAAGTGCGAGCTCCGGCTCCAGATTGGACCCGGCCTGGCGCCCGTTCGCATGGACCCGTCGCAATTCCAGCAGGTCATCCTGAACCTGTGCGTGAACGCACGGGATGCCTTGCAGGGGGAGGGCGCCGTCGAGATCCGCGCCCGCAACGAAGCCGGCAGGGTCCTGCTGGAGGTCTCGGACACCGGGCCGGGAATTCCGGAGGAGATTCGCGGGCAGATCTTCGAGCCCTTCTTTACCACCAAGCCGAAAGGGCAGGGCACCGGGCTTGGATTATCGGTCGTCTATGGGATCGTCACGCAGAACGAAGGCACAATTGAAGTGCGGAGCGAACCCGGCCAGGGTGCCTGTTTCCACATCGAGTGGCCTGCCGCCGGCATCCATCAGTCCGGCCCCGGTTCTCCATCTCCGGCTGCGGCGCCGTCCGAAGGGGCGATTCACGCCGAGTTGCTGGTGGTGGAAGACCAGGCCGAGGTGCGGAGGTTCGTGGTGGCGGTGCTCCGCGCGGCTGGCTGTTGCGTGCACGAGGCCGAGGATGCCGAGGCTGCCCTGCGCGTGGCCGAATCGCATCCGGGAATCCGGCTCCTGCTGACCGATGTTTCCATGCCGGGCATGGACGGCGTCGAACTGGCCCATGCGCTGACTCGGCGGTTCCCGCAGATGCAGGTGCTGTTGATGAGCGGATATCCGCGGCGCGATGATGCCCTCGCCTGGCCGGTGCTCCCCAAGCCGTTCACGCCGGAGAAACTCATAGAAGAGGTCCGCCGGGCCCTTGCCGGCATCTCGTAATTCGGACCGGCGCCCGCCGCCGGCTGCGCTATCCTGAGTCTTTCCACCCCTGCCGTGAATCTGAGCCGTACACTGCGCGAGATGGGCGTCGTCGGCGCCGGAGGCGCCGGCTTTCCGGCCGAAGTGAAGGCCGCGTCCCGCGCCGAGTATGTCCTGGCCAATGGCGCCGAGTGCGAGCCTCTGCTGCACAAAGACTACGAGCTGATGAAGCGCTACCCCGAAGAGATTGTGGCCGGGATGAAGCGCATGATGGAAGCCGTGTCAGCCAGCGAGGGCCGGTTCTGCGTGAAAGAGAAGAACCGTGCCGCGGTGGAAGCGGTGGAGCCGGCCGCCCGCAAAGCGGGCATCGGGTTGACGCTGCTCGGCGACTTTTATCCGTCCGGCGACGAATACGAGATCGTCTACGCGGCCACGGGGCGGCTGATTCCGCCCGCCGGCATTCCCCTGCAGGTCGGCTGCGTGGTGAACAACGTCGAGACGCTGCTCAACGTGGAGCGCGCCGTGCGCGGGGAGAGCGTCACGCGCAAGTTCGTTTCGATCAGCGGCGCGGTGAAGAAGCCGTGCTCCTTCTGGGCGCCCATCGGCACGAGCTTCGCCGACCTGATTGAAGTTGCCGGCGGCATGACAACGGAACGGGCGGGCGTGTTCGTCAGCGGATTGATGATGGGCGCCTTGACCTTCGATCTCTCCGGCGTGGTCACCAAGACGACCTGCGGCCTGATCGTGCTGCCGGAAGACCACACGCTGGTGCGGCGCAGGAGCCAGCCGGCGGAGGCGATGGCGCATATCGGCAAGAGCGCCTGCGACCAGTGCAGCTACTGCACGGAGTTCTGTCCGCGCTACCTGCTCGGCTACGACGTGCAGCCGCACAAGGTGATGCGCACGCTCGGCTTCACGCTCTCAGGCAAGGAAAACTGGAGCCAGTGGGGCGAACTGTGCTGCGCCTGCGGCCTGTGCACGCTGTACGCCTGTCCCGAGGACCTGTTCCCGAAAGAGGCCTGCGACCAGGCGAAAGCGGACCTGCGGGCGGCTGGGATCAAGTATGTGCAGACGAAGCCCGTGCGCGTGCACCCGATGAAGGAGTACCGGCGCGTGCCTCAGGCCCAGCTCCGGCAGCGCCTGCAGGTGGAGCAGTACGAGGCGCCGACGCCGTTCACGAGCGCGGAGCCGCAGCCCGCCCGCGTGCGCATCCCGGCGAAGCAGCATGCTGGAAAGCCCGCTACGCCAACGGTGCGCGAGGGACAGGCGGTGAAGCGCGGCGAGGTGATCGCGCGCATGAACGACGGCGAGCTGGGCGCTTTCGTTCATTCAAGCATCGACGGGCGCGTCGTGCGCGTGTCCCCGGACGAGATTGAGATCGAGGCCTGAGCTGGAAGCGAGGAACTGCCGTGGCACGGAACTCCATCGGATTGATCGAACTGTCGAGCATCGCCGCCGGCTTCGAGGTCTGCGACGCGATGCTCAAAGCGGCGGATGTGGAACTGGTGCTGGCGCGCACGATTTGCAGCGGGAAGTACATGGTGATGGTGCGGGGCGAAGTCGCCGCCGTTCGCGCCGCTGTGGAAGCCGGCTGCCAGACGGGCGACTTCTCGGTGATCGACACATTCGTCATTCCGAACGTGCACGATGACATCTTCCCGGCGATCAGCGGCACGGCGATGCCGGATCAACTCGAAGCCCTTGGCATCGTCGAAGCGTTCTCGGTGGCGAGCCTGATCGAAGCCGCCGACGCGATGGCGAAAGCCGCCAACGTGAGGCTGGTGGAGGTGCGGCTGGCGATGGCGCTGGGGGGCAAGGCGTTCGCCTCCTGCACGGGCAGCGTGGCGGCGGTGCGCGCGGCGGTGGATGCGGGCGCGCAGTCGGTGGCGCGCAAGGGGCTGCTGGTGAACAGAGTCGTGATCCCGCAGCCGCGCCCGGAACTGCTGCGTGAAATGATCTGAACGCGCGGCCGCGCGCCCCGTTATACTAAGGGGCGCCATGAGAATCACGGTCACTTTCTGCTGCCTGCTCCTGCTCTGCCTGCTGCCGCTGGCCGCGCAACAACCGCAGGGGCCGAAGCCCGAAGACTGGATCCAGCTCTTCAACGGAAAGAATCTGGACGGCTGGACGCCGAAGATCACCGGTTACGAGCTGGGCGAGAATTTCGCCGACACTTTCCGTGTCGAGAACGGCGTGTTGAAGGTGGTCTACGACAGGGACAAGTACGGCCAGTTCAACAACCGCTTCGGACACCTGTTCTACAAGGAGCCGTTCTCCTATTTCCGCATCGCCGTCGAATACCGCTTCGTGGGCGAGCAGTGTCCCGGCGGACCGGCGTGGGCTGCCCGCAACAGCGGCATCATGATCCACGGGCAGCCGCCGAAGACGATGCGCAAAGACCAGGACTTCCCCATCTCGATCGAAGTGCAGCTCCTCGGCGGGCTGGGCAAAGGGCCGCGCACGACGGCCAACCTGTGCACGCCGGGAACGAACGTGGTGATGAACGACAGGCTGGAGACGCGCCACTGCATCAGCTCCAGCTCGAAGACCTTCGATGGGGACGAGTGGGTGCGCGTGGAGGTGGAGGTTCACGGCGACGGCATGATCAAGCACTTCGTCAACGGAGAGCAGGTGCTGTGGTACGAGATGCCGCAGATTGGCGGAGGCAACGTGAACAACTACGATCCGCAGGTGAAGCGCGACGGGGTGCTGCTGCGCGGCGGATCGATCTCCTTGCAGGCGGAAAGCCACCCGGTGGAGTTCCGCAAAGTGGAGTTGCTGAATCTGGCCGGCTGCATGGATCCGAAGGCCTCCAATTACAAGCCGTGGTACATCAAGGCGGAGAATCATCTCTGCCAGTACACGAAGTGACCGCCGTCCAGGACGGAGCTTCATGAGCGGGGAATCCGGGCATCGGCTGCCGGTACGGAGGGCGCCCGTGCAGAGCCGGGGCGCGTCGACCGTGGAAGCGGTGCTGCGCGCCTGCTCGGCGCTGCTTGGGCGGCTGCCCCTCGACGAGGTGAACACTACGCGGATCGCCGCCGAGGCGGGCGTGTCGGTGGGCGCGCTATACCGCTTCTTTCCGGACAAGCAGGCGATTCTCGATGCGGTGGCGGTGCGGCACATGGAGGAGTTCCGCTCCCGCATGGCCAGGGTGCTGCTCAAGGGCGTGTTCGGCTCGGGGCCGGAATTCCTGGGGCGGCTGCTGGACGCCTATATCGAGTATCTGGATGCGCACCCGGATTTCCGAGCGCTGGCCCTTGGCGGTCACATCTCGGCGCTGGCGCGCGAGTCCCAGACGCAGCCGGGCGCGGGGCCGGCGGGTCTGCTGCGGGCGTTCATGCGGCGGAAGCTCGGCGTCCGCGACTCCGCTGCGCTGGACCTGCGGCTGCGCATGGCGATCGAGACGGGCGAGAGGATGATCGCCTTCGCCTACGCGCAGTCATCCGAGCAGGAGCGGCGGCGGATTCTGGAAGAGCTGAAGCGGATGCTGGCGCGGTATCTGTTCGATTGATTCGGGGCGATGGAGGCTTAGCGGACCAGGCGGCGCAGATAGGCCACGTTGCGCTTCAGATCCTCTTCTTTGTTCCTGGAAGGCGCGCCGGTCTCGAGCACGAGATAGCCGCTCCAGCCGATTTCGCCGAGCGCGCGGACCGCGCCCGCGACGTCCACGGCGCCCTCGCCCAGATAGCCTTTGTCCTTCACATGGACCTGGCAGATCCGCCTGCGCCCGAGCAGGCGCAGCTCTTCGAGCGGGTTCACACGGTAGAGGTTGGTGGCGTTGCCGATGTCGTAGTAGATCTGCAGGACGTGCGAGCCGACGGCGTCCAGAATGCGGATGTCGTCTTCGGCGCGGATCGTGTTTTCGAACCCGAGGATGACTTTGGCCCGCTCGGCCTCGCGGGCCAGCTCCTTCAGGGGTGTGACGACCGCGCCCATCTCCTCGCGCGTTTCCAGCGCGCATTTGCCGAAGAAGACGAGCATGAGAATCCGCGCGCCGAGCCGCCTGGTGATCTCGATGCCCTCGATGGCCCAGCGCAGCGCCTCGCGGTCGTTCTTCAGGCAATGCACGTGGAGGATGTCGATGTAGGTGGAAATGATGGGCACGCGGTGGATCTTCGATGCAGCGAGGAAGGCGCGCTGGCGCTCCGGCGCGGCCATCACCAGGCGGCCGGCGGTCGTCTGGCGGCCGAGCGTCACCTGAATCCCCGCGCAGCCCGCGCGCGCCGCCACGGCGACGGACTCGGGATCCGACGGAGCCAGCGCCACGCCGTCCATGACGCCGATGCGGAGGCTCCGCCCGCGCGCCAGCGCCGCGGACACCGGCGCGGCCAGGAGCGCGCGTCTGCTGAATCGCATAATGCTAAGCTATCGCTTCTTCCGGATCAGCACCACCCAGTCGCGCGAGCGCTCCGAGGGCGGCAGGCCAAGCCAGCGGCGCCCCTTGCCCCCATTGAGCTCCTGCACGTCTCCCTGCATCAGCTCGCCGCCCGTGCGCGGGTTGAACCAGTGCACGGTGTAGCTGCCCTCGGGCAGGGCGACCTGCACGGAGCCACCGCGGGGGAGCTGGATGGCGTAGACCTCGCCGGTCTTGGCGAAGACGCGCGCGGGCGAACCCTCGGCGACACGGAAGGGCGGATAGACGGGCTCCATTTCCCAGAACGGCAGGTAGCGGCGGAAAAACTCGAGCGCGATGCGCGTCTGGTCCCACATCCGGTCCCGCGTGCGCCAGTCCTCGCAATCGAGATCCATGTGCGGGAAACGGTAGCCGAAGTACCACTCGACGCCAGCGCCGCCGCCAAGAAGGTTGCCCCAGAGGGCTTCGATGCGCGGGATGTCGTGATCGGGGTCTACGCTGTCGGGCAGCACGCCCATGTCGGCGGGGGACTGTTCGTCGTGGAAGATGGCCCATTTGCGGCCGGCCTCCGCGCTGCGGCGGCGCAGCTCCACGGCTTCTTCGTGGTAGAAGGCCATGTCGGACTGGATGGAGCTGGCTTCGAAATGCGGGCTGCCGAGGATGGCGTTGTAGAAGCGCCGCGCGGCGTTCAGGTGCGTGTGGACGCCGATAGGGTGGTCATAGGGGTCGATGTCGCGGATCCAGGCGGCGATGGCTTTGCGGTCCGGGTCGGGTGTGTTGTTCTCTTCGCCCAGGTTCCAGACGAGCGCCGGGTGATGGGCGAAGCGGGCGGCGAGCTCGCGCAGATAGAGCTTGCGGATGTTGTTGAGGCCGGGACTGCCGCCAAGCTTGCGGTCGTTCTCGGTCTCCTGGGTGACGACGTGCAGCATCAGCCCGAGCCGGTCCATGTGAGAGAAGACGATCTCCCACTGGGCGAGCTTGCTCGTGTCAAAACGGTCGCGGACGCCGGGCCCCGTCCACGGCCAGACGTCTTTGCCGTCGCCGCCGTCGATATTGTAGGTGAGGAAATAGACGCTGTTCATTCCCTTGGAGGCAAGGTAATTCAGCGCGCCAATGATGCCTTTGCCCTTCGATTTCTGCCAGACCGGATCGCCGGGCTTCCAGTCGCGCACATGGGGCCCGTAGCGGTGAACAAAGGGCTTTCCCGTGCTGCTCTGGCCTTCATTGAGCCGGGAGTCCGAATCATAGGTGCCGTCGAACTCGAAATAAGCGAGAAAATTCTCGGGACTATCGGCTCCTCCCTTCAGAAAATACTCGCCGCTTCCGGCGAATTTCAGATAATGTTCTCCTGTGTATTTCAGCAAGCCGCGGCCCCGAAGGCCGGGAGCTTTCCTGTCCGTAGGGCCGATGATGAAGCGGCCCTGCGCGCCGTCGAAGGCCGCGGGCGCGCCGGCCTCCGGGGCAGGGTCGATGGCGATCCACGGTTTCGCGCGGAACGAGGCGTGGAACGACCACTCGCCTTCGGCGTCCGGAAGGAAATGGGCCTGCCAGACGCGGCCGCCCGTTGCCGAGGTTTCCGCGGCGACGCCGTCGGCGGCGTAGAAGCCGTGAACGCGGACGGTTCGCCCGCTTGCCGTGTGGCGGAAATCGACCGTCAGGCGGTAGTCCGTGAAGGGATTCGGGTTGGCGTCCTCTGACGTATCGGGCCCCTGGAATGAGACCGTGATGCGGTGCCAGAGCTTGAGTTCGCCCTCGAGTTTTTGCGCCGGCAGAAGAAGCGGCAGCAGGGCCAGAAGAAGAATGCGGATGGGCATGAGCCGTTGTCTCCGTCGTCTCCCGTGAGAGACCCACCATGCTATCGCGTGCGGCGCGGCGCCGTGCATGCGCGCCCGGGCGGGCGGTTCACGGTTTCAGTTCAAATTCAAACGGAATCTCCAACGGCGCGCCGGTCTCGGTGACGGTGGTGTTGGAAATCTGCACGCGGACCGTCACCCGCCCAGGCGATTTGGGGGCATCGCGGCCGAGGCGGATCTGGAGCACCGTGGTGGAGCGCGGAGCCACCACTACGGGCTGCACCTCCATCCAGGCGGGGGCGCTGGCGGGCTTGAGCTCGAACGCCAATGCGGATTCGTTGGCCAGCGGGAGTCCGTTGTACCAGAAGCCCGGCGTGAAGCGCACTCCGTCCGGCGCGGCCAGGCAGGCGCGCGCGAGCGCTTCGAGCCACTGCTGTTTGCCGATCAGGCGGCGCCCGCCGTCCCAGGCTACGGTACGGCCGGCGTGCAGGGCTTCGCGCAAACCCTCCACGGTACGCTCTGTGGCAAATATGAGGTTCAGCGTGCGGGGATCGCCGGGCAGCGAGGCGTTGTGGATGTCGGAGTTGCCCATCACGGTGAGCTCGTACTGGCCGATCCACTGCCGGGCTTCTTCGTAATAGGTGGGGCCGTTGAGAAGTTCGATGCCCTGGAAGAGCTTGTCAGAATACGCCGTGGCGATGATGGGCCACCATCCGGCGCGGCCCTTCCAGCCGGGGTGGTTCCAGAAGGAGAACGCGCCCTGTTTGCGGGCCTCCGTCAGGGCGGTGATCAGCTCCTTGCCGCGGAAAGCGTTGGGGTCTTTGACAAAGAGCGCGTTGAAGTGGATGTCGCCCTTGGTGATCTCGACGCCAGGCACGATCAGGATGCCGAGCCCCTCGGCGATGGGACGGGCGATCTCGTACGGCCGCGAGAGGTCCATGTTGACGTCCTTCTCGTTGGGCCGGTAGTCGTCGTGGTCGGTGATGGCGATGGCATCGAGGTCTTCGCGCCAGGCTTCCATGACACGGGTCACCGGCCAGACCTGGCCGTCGGAGAACACCGTGTGCATGTGGAGATCGGCCTTGAGGACGTGATACCCGCCTGCCTTCGGCATCGGGCGGTGGCGGCGGACCATCTCCTGCTGGGCGTGCAGCAGGGGCAGCGCAAGAAGCGGCAGGAGGATGGCGGACAGGCAGCGTCGCAGTCTCATCATGCTTCACCCATACCACTCCCCGATCACAACGGAGTGAATGCAATGCCAGACTCCGGACCAGCGCCCTGCCGCCGCTGATATCCTAAGGATTTCACCGCTCCAAGGAGGTGGATCATGCTTCGCGTCGGCATCATTGGCACGGGCGCCATCAGCTACAAGCACGCCCAGGCTTACAGGAACATCGGTTACAAAGTCACCGCCTGCACGGACATCTCGCGCGAGGCGGGCGAGAAGTTCGCCGCCCAGCACGGTTGCCGGTTCGTGCCCTCTTATGAAGAGCTGTGCCGGGACCCGGAAGTGGATTTCGTCGACGTTTGCACGTTCCCCGATTTCCGCCTTCAGCCGCTGGAGATCGCGGCGAAGCATGGCAAGGCGGTGCAGGTGCAGAAGCCGATCTCGACCAACCTCGAGACGGCGCGCAGGATGATCGAGGTGGCGCGCGAGGCGGGCATCGTGCTCGGCGTCGTCAGCCAGCACCGCTTCGACGATTCGACGATCTTTGTGAAGAAGGCCATCGCGCAGGGCAGGCTGGGCCGGATTCTCCAGGCTGACGCCTACGTAAAGTGGTGGCGGAGCGAAGCGTACTATTCGCGGCCGATCAAAGGCAGTTGGGCCGTGGAGGGCGGAGGCGCGCTGATCAACCAGGCGGTGCACCAGGTGGACGTGCTGAATTACCTCACGGGCGGCGTGGCGGAGGTGTTCGGCTACTGGCAGCTTGGCGCGCGGCACAAGATCGAGAGCGAGGACGTGATCTGCGCCGTGATGAAGTATCTGAGCGGCGCGACGGGCGTGATCCAGTCGTCGACGGCGTTCTGGCCGGGCTATCCGGAGCGGATCGAGATCCACGGCACCAAGGGGACCTGCGTGTTCACGGGCGACAAGCTCACTACGTGGGACGTCGAGAACGACGAGGGCGAGCCGGCGCCGGTAGAGAAGCAGGTGATGAGCGGCGCCAGCGACCCGATGGCGATCCCGCTGACGCCCTTCGAGCGGCAGTTCCTCGATTTCGGCCAGGCGGTGAAGAACCGCACGCAGCCGCTGGTTTCGGGCGAGGAAGGGCTGAAAGCGCTCGAGGTCGTGCTCGGGATCTATGAGAGCTGCCGAAGCGGGCGTCCGGTGCGGCTGGCAGGCGCATGAGCTGGACCGAAGTCCGCATTCCGGCCACGAGCGCCAATCTGGGGCCGGGCTTCGACGCCCTGGGCATGGCGTTGAGCATCTACCTCGAATGCCGCTTCCGGCCCTCGGAGACGTTGAAGATCCGCGCCGAAGGCCGCGACGCCGCGCTGATCAGCCTGCAGGAGGACAACCTGATCTGGCAGACGGCGCTTCAGGTGGCGGCGCACGTGGGCCGGCCGATGCCGGGCATTGAACTCGAGATCCGCAACGACATTCCCATCGGCAAAGGACTCGGCTCATCGGCTGCGGCGCTGGTGGCGGGAGTGGTGATCGCCGACGAGATCCTGCAACTCGAGTGGGACCGGCACAAGATCCTCGACGAGGCGGCGCGCATCGAAGGCCATCCGGACAACGTCAGCGCGGCGGTGCTGGGCTCGATCGTGGCCAGCGCCATCGACAGCGAAGGCGTCACGCGCGCCGTGCGGATGCAGTTGCCGGCGCGGTACGGCGTGGCGATCGTTGTGCCGGATTTTATCCTGCCTACCTCAGAGGCGCGCGCGGTGCTGCCCGGCATGTACTCGCGGGAAGACGCCGTATTTAACATCCAGCGCTCCGCGCTGCTGATTGCGGCGATGCTGACCCAGACCACGGATGCGTTTCACGAGGCGTTGATGGACCGCCTGCACCAGCCCTATCGCGCTCCGCTCGTGCCGGGGCTCCAGGAGATGCTCGAGTTGCGCGCGCCAGGGCTGCTGGGGTGCGCGCTGTCAGGCGCCGGGCCAAGCGTGCTCGTGTTTTACGAGCGCGGCCATGAAGCCGTCATCGAGAAAATGCGCGAGATTTTCGAGCGCCACGGGCACGCCAGCGAGATCCTTCCCGCCCATATTCCCGACCACGGATACGACCTGATCCACGGCCTGTGAGCGCCCTGCGCGGCTCCAGAGGCCACCTCGCGCGGGCCGGCGGCGGCCATTTCCAGCGGGACCTCTGGTAACACTTCAGGATTCAATCACATACAGCATATTGAAGATTTCTCTTGACTGACCACAAGATCTTGGGGTATTGTTTCCATTGCCCCCAAAGATAGCCGGATGGACAGGCATTCATCTCCGGGGTGATCTTCGGGAGAATAGGAACAGGAGAAATCGGATGGGACAGTTGAGCGTTGATGTGGCTTCGCAGGCGCGCACTCCGAGGAGGAACCTGCGGAAAGAGGAACGAGTGGGGGTGTCATTCCCCCGGTATTTCACGGCGCGGCTGGAGCCGGGCAAGACTCCATACGATGAAATCCGGTGGGAATTGCGCACCGCCACCATCGGCAACGACAAGGGCGCGGTGATCTTCGAGCAGAAGGACGTGGAGGTGCCGGCGGACTGGTCGCAGACGGCCACCAACATCGTCGCGTCGAAGTACTTCCACGGGCGGCTGGGAACGCCTGAGCGCGAAACCAGCGTGAAGCAACTGGTGCACCGCGTCGTGGACACGATCACGGAGTGGGGCATCGAAGGGCGCTACTTCCGTTCGCTCGAGGACGCCGCCAACTTCCGCAACGAGCTGGCGCACCTGATGCTGACGCAGAAGGCGTGCTTCAATTCGCCGGTGTGGTTCAACGTGGGGGTGAAAGAGGAGAACCGCGGCTACGGCTGGTACTACGACGAAGCGACAGACACTGTCAAGAAGCTCGACCGCAGCGTGCACAAGCCGCAGTGCTCGGCGTGCTTCATCAACTCGGTGCAGGACTCGCTGGAGTCGATCCTCGAGCTGGCCAAGACCGAGGGCATGCTGTTCAAGTTCGGCTCGGGCACCGGCACCAACCTGTCGGCGCTGCGCGAGGAGAACTGCCCGCTGTGGGGCGGCGGACGCGCCTCGGGGCCGCTGTCGTTCATGAAAGGCTTTGACGCTTTCGCGGGCGTGATCAAGAGCGGAGGCAAGACGCGCCGCGCGGCGAAGATGGTGATCCTCAACGCGGACCATCCAGACATCGAGCAGTTCATCTGGTGCAAGGCGAAGGAGGAGCGGAAGGCGCATACGCTGATCGAGGCCGGCTACGACCCGGGCATCGACGGCGAGGCGTATTCGTCGATCTTCTTCCAGAACGCCAATAACAGCGTTCGCGCCACCGACGACTTCATGAAGGCGGTGCTGGAAGACGCCGACTGGTGGACGCGCTCGGTGGTGAGCGGCGAGCCGGTGAAGAAGTACCGCGCGCGCGACCTGCTGCGGGCGATCGCCGAAGCCACCTGGCAGTGCGGCGACCCGGGCATGCAGTTCGACACGACGATCAACCGCTGGCACACGTCGAAGAACTCGGGCCGGATCAACGCCTCCAATCCCTGCTCCGAGTACATGTTCCTGGACGACTCGGCCTGCAATCTGTCGTCGCTGAACCTGATGAAGTTCCTGGGCGCGGGCGGCAAGTTCGACGTGGAGGCGTTCCGGCACGCGGTGGACACGATGATCCTGGCGCAGGAGATCATCGTGGACAACGCGAGCTACCCGACGGAAAAGATCGCGCGGAACTCGCACGACTTCCGGCCGCTGGGGCTGGGCTTCGCCAATCTCGGCTCGCTGCTGATGTCGCTGGGCGTGCCCTACGACAGCGACGCCGGGCGCGCCTGGGCGGGCGCGGTTTCGGCGATCATGACCGGCCAGGCGTACCTGACGAGCGCGCGGATCGCGGAGAGCGTGGGGCCGTGCCCCGGCTTTGCTGTCAATGAAGAGCCGTTCCTGGAAGTGATCAAGATGCACTGGGACGCGGTGAAGGGGATCGACTCCAAGCTGGTGCCGCCGCCGCTTGTCGAGGTCGCGCAACAGGTCTGGAAGACGGCCTATGAGATGGGGCGCCGCACGGGCTTCCGCAATTCGCAGGTGACCGTGATCGCGCCGACCGGCACGATCGGCTTCATGATGGACTGCGACACGACCGGCATCGAGCCGGACCTGGCGCTGGTCAAGTACAAGAAGCTGGTGGGCGGCGGGGTGATCAAGATCGTGAACAACACGGTGCCGTCGGCGCTGATCCGGCTGGGCTACAGCCCGGAGCAGGTGGAAGAGATCGTCCGCCACATCGACGCGACGGGCACCATCGAAGGCGCGCCGCACATCAAGCCGGAGCATGTGCCGGTGTTCGACTGCTCCTTCAAGGCGCCCAACGGCACGCGCTTCATTCATCACATGGGCCACATCCGCATGATGGCCGCCGTGCAGCCGTTCATCTCGGGCGCGATCTCGAAGACGATCAACATGCCCGAGGAGAGCACGGTGGAGGACATCATGAACGCCTACATCGAGAGCTGGAAGCTCGGGCTGAAGGCCGTGGCGATCTACCGCGACGGCTCCAAGCGCGCGCAGCCGCTCAGCTCCGGCAGTTCGAAGGGCGAAAAGAAGACGGCGGGACCCGGACCGGCGCGCGTGGAGGAACGGATCGTGTACCGGCCGACGCGGCGCAAGCTGCCCGACGAGCGGCAGTCGATCACGCACAAGTTCTCCATCGCCGGCCACGAGGGCTACATCACCGTGGGCCTGTATGAAGACGGCCAGCCGGGCGAACTGTTCATCACCATGGCCAAGGAGGGTTCGACGATCTCAGGCCTGATGGACAGCTTCGCCACCGCCGTCAGCTACGGCCTGCAATACGGCGTGCCGCTGAAGTTCTTCGTCGACAAGTTCAGCCACGTCCGCTTCGAGCCGTCGGGCTTCACCAACAACCCGCAGATCCCGTACGCGAAGTCCATCATGGACTACATCTTCCGCTGGCTGGCGCTGAAGTTCATCGGGCCGGAGGCGGTGGAGGCGCCGGAGGTGGGCGACGCCATGAAGCTGCGGCCGACCGAGCCGGAGCCGCAGCAGAAGCTCCAGTTCGTGCCGGCCGACGGCATGGAAGACGCACCGGCCTGCTCCGAGTGCGGCAGCATCATGATCCGCAATGGCTCCTGCTACAAGTGCGAGAACTGCGGCACGACGTCGGGTTGCTCCTAAGGCGGTTTCCCGCAGCCTGCTAAGAAGACGCCGCCCCGCAAGGGGCGGCGTTTTTCCATGGTCCCGCTGGGTGCACTGCCGGATGCCCGGTCCTGCGAGAGTGGACGAACGTTAAGCGGAGGTCATCCATGGAACCGCTGCTGTCGCTGGGCATTCTGATCGTGGGCCTGCTGCTGGGCGCTCTGCTGGCCGGATTCCTGCTCCGGTCCGGCGCCCCGTCTCCTGGCGGAGGCGATGTCGAGGCCGCCGAGCTCAAGGCGCGCCTCGAAGAGCGGGACGGGCAACTGGAGCGGCTCGAGGAGGCGCTGGCCGCCAAGGAGGACCTGGCGTCGGCGCTTCGCCGGGAGCTCGAAGATCGCAAAGTCGCCGAGGCGGGGCTGCGGGCGCAACTGGAGGCCGAACGGGCGCAGCACGCCGAGAAATTGGAGTTGCTGAAACAGGCCCAGCAGCAGCTCGAAGAGAACTTCCGCTCGCTGGCCTCCCGGGCGCTGGCGCAGAACAATGAGAGCTTCCTGCAACTGGCCGGCCACAATCTCGACGCGCGGCTGAGGACGCTCGACGAGATGCTGAAGCCGCTGCGGGAGCGGATCGACACCCTGAACCGCGACAGCACGGAGATGCTGGCCGGCCTGGCCCGGCAGATGGAGCTGCTCCAGCAGAGCCAGCAGCAGGCATCTGAGGAGACGAGGAAACTGGCCGGCGCGCTGCGCACGCCCTCCGTGCGGGGCCGGTGGGGCGAAATGCAGCTCCGCCGCGTCGTCGAGATGGCGGGCATGGTCGAGTACTGCGACTTCGAGGAGCAGGTCTCCGTGGACGCCGAGGGCGGACGCCTGCGTCCGGACATGGTGATCCGCCTGCCCAACGAGCGGGTCATCGTTGTGGACGCCAAGGCGCCGCTGGCTGCGTATCTGGATTCGCTGGAAGAACAGGATGAGGCGCGGCGGCAGGAGAAGCTGGCCGATCACGCCCGGCAGGTGCGCGCCCACGTGCAGCGGTTGTCGGCCAAGGCGTACTGGGAGCAGTTCGCGCAGGCGCCGGACTTCGTCGTGGCATTTCTCCCTGGCGAGACGTTTTTCAGCGCCGCCCTGGCCAAGGATCCGGAGCTGATCCAGTACGGGGTGGACAACCGTGTGCTCCTGGCCACGCCGACGACGCTGATCGGGCTGCTCAAGGCCGTGGCTTACGGCTGGCGGCAGGAGAGGCTGGCGCGCAACGCGCAGGAGATATCGGATCTGGGCAAGGAGCTGTACGGCCGGCTGCGGGTATTTGCGGGCTATTTCGATGGCGTGCGCGGCGGTTTGGAGCGGGCGGTGGAGGCGTACAACCGCGCTGCCGGATCGCTCGAAAGCAGGGTGCTGGTCAGCGCCCGGCGGTTCCGGGACCTTGGCGCGGCCAATGGGGATGAGCTGCCTGAAGCCGAGGCCGTCGGGCGGGCGGTCCGGAGTCTTCAGGCGCCGGAGGCGGAGCCGTTCGGCTGAGTCCCGGCCGGCCGATGTAGCCACAGACCGGGGCGGAAGTGTTTCAAACCTTTCCGCCCTTCCCTGTTTTGGCCTCCGGCGGCGGAGGGCTCAGGTGCGGGTCAGGCCGAACTCTTTGAGGCGGTACTGGAGCGTGCGGAGGCTGATGCCCAGTTCGCGGGCGGCGTGGGTGCGGTTGCCGCCGTGGCGGCGCAGGGCTTCCTCGATGGCCTTGCGTTCCAGCACATGCACGTTGAGAGTGCCCGCAGCGGCGGGATCCAACGTCTGGGGACCCGCGAAGGGCAGATGTCCCGGCAGGATCTCGCCATCGCTGAGGATGGCGGCGCGCTCGATCGCGTTTTCCAGTTCCCGGACGTTGCCCGGCCAGGCGTGGGACCGGAGCTGCAACCTGGCAGCCTCGCTGAGATGCAAGTCCGGTTTGCCGAACTTGGCCGCGGCGGCAGCGAGGAACTGCTCCGCCAGGGCATCAATATCGGCGGGACGGTCCCGCAGCGGAGGGATTTCGATGGGGAAAGCGCTGAGCCGGGCAAGCAGGTCCGGTTCCAGGCGCGCTTCGTGCTCGCGCGATTCCAGATCGCGTTCCGTGGCGGAGATGAACCGTACGTCGGCAGCGAGGAATTGAACGCCCCCGGAGCGTTGGAAGCGCCGTTCGCGCAATGCCCGCAAAAGCCGCAACTGGACCGAAGTCGGCAGATCGCCGACATTGTCCAGGAAAACCGTGCCGCCCTCCGCCCGTTCCAACGCGCCCTGCCGCTGCCCCGTGGCGCTGGCAGACCCGCCGCGTTCGCGTCCGAACAGCTCGATTTCCACCAGCTCCGGCGGCAGCGAAGCGCAATGGACGCCCACGAAGGGCCTGCCCGCCCGGCGGCTGTGCATATGGATGCAGCGGGCGATGACCTCCTTGCCGACACCGGTTTCCCCGATCAGCATTACGTTGACGTCAACCGGGGCGGCTTTGCCCAACAGGTCGAGCACATGCAGCATCCGCGGATCCCGAGCCACCATCGAGCCGCACAGACCGGGCGTGGCGCGTGGCGCTTCCCCGTTGCCCGCCGAATCCGCAGCGATTGAGGCCAGAGTGATGGCCCGCCGGACCGCGCGCCTCAACTGCCCGGGGCCATGGAGGGGTTTCTCCAGGTAATCCAGGGCCCCGCGGCGGAGAGCCTCGAGCGCTGAGGCCATCGTGCCGATCTCCGTCAACAGGATGAACCCCACGCCGGGCTGCGCCTCCCGGCAGATGCGCTGCACCTGAAGTCCGTCGCCATCCGGCAGCTTCAGCTCGCAGACAACCAGAGCGAAGCGGTGCCTGCGGATTGCGTCCCGCGCTGCCGCAACATCCGCAGCAAGGGAGACCTGGTAGCCATCGCCTTCCATCAGCGTGGCGATCTGTTGGCGCAGTTGCGGGTCAGCTTCCACCAGAAGGATCGAACCCGCAGCGCGTGTGCCCTGTTGCATCGCTTCAACTTCATGATGCAGAACTTGCACGGCGCGTGACCGCCAGCAAGCGACTGGCGATCCTGGCGGCCGCAGTTGCGTGCAGCAGCGCCATGACAATTGCCGGGAGGAATTTATTTCTCTCTTTTTCAGAGAGTTATGCGGGACGGCCCAAGTGGGGGGAGAGCCCTCTCTAGTGTCGCCTCAGGCTGGCCCCAGGGGGCCGGCTCAGAAAGGAGGCAGCATGGACGGTTCCCCGATCGTGATCATCTTCCCCCCCGACTTTTGCTGAGAGTAGTTCTCCCCAGCGGGGACTATTCCCGAAGAAGGATGGCGTGAGCCGGTAGATGAAGATTCGCAGACGTAGGTCTGGAGATCCCCCGAGGGATTCTGATATAGTCACTGAGGGAGGGTACTACAAGTCCTAGTACCCTCCCCGGCGGCTCTCTTCGTCCGCGGCGCAGCTCAGGCAGTAAGAACCCTGGAAGCTCGGGATGGTCCTCGGCCCCGTACTCTTTCTGCTTTCCACCGGCCCACGGGCCGTTGCCCCGCCGCCTGCCCATTCCTGCCCCCCTGCCGCCACGATTCAGCAAATGGCGACGGAAGCCGCCAAAATGCTGGCGGTGAGCCGGTATCGGGAGGCGGCGAATCTCTCTCTATGCGCGGCGGCGAAGGCCCGAGCGGAGGGTGACCAGCGGCGGCTGGCCAGAGTGCTCAACAACCTGGGCGTCGCGTGGCTTTACCAGCAGGACTACCGGCAGGCATATGGAGCCTTGCAGGAAGCTCGCGCGCTGTCCCGCCATCTGGGCATGGCGGAGATCGAGGCGGGCACATGGTCCAACCTGGCGACTCTCTATGGAATGCTGTCAGCCTGGCCAGTGGCCGACCAAGCGCTGGAGCAGGCGCTGGCGCTGATGCCTCCCGGCAGCCGAATCCGTCCGGCTGTGCTGGCGCAGCGCGTGCGGCTGGCAGCCCGGCGGACAGACCTGAAAGAGGAAGGATTCGGCCGTCTGTGGCGTGACGCCATGGATGATGCGGACAATCAGGGCGACTGGCAGGTGCAGCGCCACCTGTGGGACGAGCTGGCCAAGCACCACCTGGAAACCGGCCGCCTGGACAGGGCGGAGACCGCGCTGGCCAATTCCTTCCGTCTTGTTACCCTGCACCGGCTGCCAGACCCTGAGTCTCTATGGATGCTGGCCGGGCGGCTGCGGCTGGCGCAGGGGCGTCCGGCGGAGGCCCTGCGATGGGTAGGCCGCGTGCGGGCGGCGAACGCCGCCGGGCAGAACCCGGTCAACTTCCTCCGTCTGGCGGCCACGGAAGCCCGGGCGGAAGCGGCCGTGCACGGCGCTGCAAGTGCGCTGGCGGCCTGCCGCCGGAGCTGGCCGCAGGCCCTGGCGTGGCGCTATGCCGTCCTGCCCGACCCGGCGGTAGAGCTCGCCGCCGACGTTGCGATGACGGAACTGGTGGACGAGTACGCAGCAACGGCCCTGTCGGACCCCGGCGGCCGCGCTGGCAGCGTGGAAGCCTGGGCTGCCGTCGAACAGAGCCGGGCCCTGGGCATGCTGCGGCGGAAGCAGCGCCGGGCCGCAACAGATTCATATCCTGGCGGCACCAGGTCGCCTCGTCTTGCGGTGGTGAGCGGATCCGGACGAAATTCCGGCTTGCCTGCGAGGTTCGCCTCGCACGCCGCCGCCGGCGAGCCAGTTGCCGCATCCCCCTCGCCATTAGAGCTCCTGCGAAAGGTTCAGCAGAGCCTGACCCCGAAGCAGACGTTGTTTACCTTCTGGCTGGGTGCCGGACGATCCGTGCTGTGGGGGGTGACTCGTGATTCTTTCACGACGGCCATCCTTCCGGCCCGGCAGGAACTCACGCGGGAATTCCGCCGCTTCCGGGAAGAGATCGAGCGGAACGGAGACGCGGGCGAGCTGGCGCGCCGGCTGTATGCAGAGACGTTCGGGCAGGCGCCGCCGCAAGCCACAGAGCGGCCGGAATGGCTGATCTCCGCCGACGAGGAGCCGCTCACCGTGCCGCTGGCCGCTTTGCGCATGCCCGGAGCATCGCCCGTCCGTCTGGGAGAAGCGCGTGCCGTGTCGTTCCTGCCATCCGCGCTCTGGCTGTTTGAACCGGGCGGACAGCGCGCGCCGCGCAACCTGCTCGCCGTAGGCGGTCTCGTCCACAACGGAGCCGATCCCCGGTGGCAGGATTTCGCAGCGTCCTCCTCAACGGAAGACAGACGTCCGTCGGGCGCTGCGCCACGCCGCAACCTGGCTTCGGAGGCCGACTTCGAATTGCCAACGCTGCCAGGCAGCGCGCGCGAAGTGGAAGTGATCTCCAGTCTTTGGAAACAGCGGGGCCTGGAGGCGGAGCGGCTGGACGGCTTCCAGGCCACTGAGGCCGCCACCCGGAAGACAATCGGCAGGGGCTGGACAGACCTGCACTTTGCCACGCATGTCCTGCCCGCTCCCGAGCCACGCTCGTACCGCTTCGCCGATCAGCCTGGCTCGGCAGCTCCGCCGCTGATTCGCTTTCCTGTCGGAGAATCGTTTCTCGCGCTCTCGCTCCGGCGCGACGGAGTGCGGGACGGTTTGACGGAGCGCGACCTGGCGAGTCTCAGGCTGGATGGGGCCCGTGTGGTCCTCAACGGCTGCTCCACCGGAGACGGAAACGCGCAAAGAGGCGCCGGGCTGTCCAGCTTCGCCAACGCATGGCTGGCGGCCGGCGCACAGTCGGTGGTGGCCAGCCTGTGGCCCGTCGGCGACGACGGCTTCTTCTTCGAGACGTATTACCGGGGGCTGCTCCAGGGCGCCCGGCCGGCGGCTGCTCTGCGCGCCGCCCAGGTTGCCATGATCCGCAGCGGGACATGGCGCTCCCAGCCCCGTTACTGGGCTGCCTATTTCCATCTAGGGAAGGACTGACCGGACATGCCGCTCCAGCCTGATCCCCGACGCCAGGGCAGCCCGAAGGAAGGGTTCAACACCAATGCAGACCTGGGACCGAATCCTTCCGATCCCCCCGCCTCCGTCCGCTGGACGCCTCTGGTGGAAGGCGCTCGCGACGGAGACAGCGCCGCCATCGAGGAGCTGTACCGCCTGCTGGCGCGCGGCATCCGCTTCTTTCTCTGCCGTCACCTGGGGCCGAAGGAACTCGACGACCGCGTCCACGATACCTTCCTGATGATTGTGAGGTCCATTCAGAACGGCGGGCTTCGGGAGCCCGAGCGGCTGATGGGCTTCGTGCGCACCATCGTGCGGCGGCAGATCGCCGCTTACATCGAAGAGAGCGTCCTTGCCCGGCGCGAACATGCCGAACTCGAAGTCACCAGCAGAGTAGCGGACCACCGTCATGATCCCGAACAGCGCCTGCTGCGGGAGCAGCGTGTGCAGCTCATGCTCCAGGTGCTGCGCAGCATTTCGCCCCGGGACCGCGAGATCCTCACCCGCTTCTACCTGTACGAGCAGACGCAGGAGCAGATTTGCGAGGAGATGGGGCTCACCGAGACGCAGTTCCGGCTGCTGAAATCCCGGGCCAAAGCCCGGTTTGCCGAACTCGGGCGCCGCCGGCTGGTCGCCAGTCCCGTGCTTCGCATCCTGCGGCGCGACGCGAAAGCCTGAGGGGCGCCAGGCGCATTTCCCCACCCCCATGTCTGATTTCTGACATGCCAGTTTGATATAGTGGAAACGATCCGCGCTGCGGCCTGTACTCGAGGCGGCGGCGCGGGCGAACCGGCTCAGACACAGCCGCCACCCCACGTTCGGCCACAGGAAGGACATCATGAAGTACGGCTTGCAGATCCCTTCTTCGGGCGCGCTGGATTTCCTCAGCCTCGGCGCCCTTGTGCATCGTCTCGACCCGGGCATCATTCCTTTCCGCAAGGCGGCGGAATGCCGGATCCACGTCTCCGGCGGCGAGTACAACTGCGCCGCCAATCTCGCCGACTGCTTCGGCCTGAAGACGGGCATTGTCACGGCGATGGTCGACTATCCGATCGGCGACCTGATCGCCGAGCGCGTCCGCGCCATGGGCGTGCGGCCCTTCTACAAGCGCTTCAAGCACAACGGCGTGAACGGGCCCAACATGGCCACGGTGTATTCGGATCAAGGGTTCGGCGTGCGCCCGCCGGTGGTTTTCTACAACCGGTCCAACGAAGCCGCCGCCCTGCTCAAGCCCGGAGATTTCGACTGGAAAGCGATCTTCGCCGAGGGCGTGCGGTGGTTCCACTCCGGCGGCATCTTTGCGTCGCTGTCGGAGACGACCGGTGAAGTGATCATCGAAGCCATGCAGGCGGCCAAGGCGGCCGGGGCGGTCACCTCCTTCGATCTCAACTACCGCGCCAAGCTCTGGGGCATCTGGGGCGGGCAGGACAAGGCGGTGCCGGTGATAGACCGCATCGTCCGCCACGTCGATGTCCTGGTTGGCAACGAAGAGGATCTGCAACTTGGGCTCGGCATCCCCGGACCCGAAGTGGCGGCGAAGTCCAAGCTCGATCCTTCGGTCTTCTTCGCCATGATCGGCGACGTGGTCAAGAAGTATCCCAACGTGAAAATCGTGGCCACCACGCTGCGCGAGGTTCACTCCACCAACCACCACAGTTGGAGCGCCGTAGCGTGGATCAACGGCGAAACGTTCCAGGCGCCCACGGCCGAGCTGCCGGTATACGACCGCGTGGGCGGCGGCGACGGCTTCGCCTCGGGCTTCTTCTACGGGCTGCTCAGCGGCGAGGAGCCGCTCGAAGCGGTGAAGCTCGGCTGGGCTCACGGCGCCCTGCTGACCACCTTCCCGGGCGACACCACGATGGCGACCGTGGAGCAGGTCCGCGCCTTCGCCAGGGGCGGCTCGGCCCGGATTCAGAGATAAATTCATTCGGACCCGGCGCAGCGCCGGGCCCTTGTTCTCAACCGCAATTTTTCCCAGAGGCTCAGCAACCACCATGGCAGAACCACTCTCCGACATCGGTCTCACAGGCCTGGCCGTCATGGGCCAGAATCTCGCACTCAACATCGCGGATCACGGCTTTCGCGTCTCGGTTCACAACCGCACCACGGCCACGATGGAAAAGTTCGTGGCCGAGAATCCTTCCACCCCCGGAGGGCTCGCCGGATTCGCCGACCTGAAAGATTTCACCGCCAGCCTCAAGCGCCCCCGCAAGGTCATCATCATGGTGAAGGCCGGGGCGCCGACCGACGCCGTGATCGATCAGCTCGTCCCGCTGCTCGAGCCGGGCGACATCATCATCGACGGCGGCAACTCGAACTGGAACGACACGATCCGCCGCGAGCGGGATCTCAAGGCCAAGGGCATCCGCTTCATCGGCTCCGGCGTCAGCGGCGGCGAGGAAGGGGCGCGCTTCGGCCCTTCGCTGATGCCGGGCGGCGAGTATGAAGCGTACAAGGAGATCGAGCCCATCTGGACGGCGATCGCCGCCAAGGTGGATCCCGCCACGGGCAAGCCGCTCACGGGCGCCAGGCCGGGACAGCCGGTCCAGGGCGGCGTGTCCTGCTGCACCTACATCGGGCCGAACGGCGCCGGCCACTACGTCAAGATGTGCCACAACGGCATCGAGTACGGCGATATGCAGTTGATCTGCGAAGCCTACTGGATCATGACGCACGTTCTCGGCATGACTGCGCCCGAGTGCAGCGAAGTGTTCGCCGAGTGGAACAAGGGCGTGCTGGACAGCTTCCTGATCGAGATCACGGCCGACATCCTCCAGCAGAAGGATCCGTATACGGGCGGCTATCTGGTCGACTACATTCTCGACACGGCCGGCCAGAAGGGCACGGGCAAGTGGACCTCGGTGAATGCGCTTGATCTGGGCGTGCCCGCCAACACGATCGCCGAGAGCGTGTTCGCGCGCTTCATGTCGGCGATCAAGGAAGAGCGCGTGGCTGCGTCCAGGGTGTTGCAGGGGCCTGCGGCGGCGAAGTTCGAAGGCGACCGGAAGCAGTTCCTCCAGGCGATCCACGATGCGCTGTACAGCTCCAAGATCTGCTCCTACGCGCAGGGCTTCCAGTTGATGCGCGAGGCGCAGAAAGAGTACAACTGGACGCTGAAGTTCGGCGAGATCGCCATGATCTGGCGCGGGGGCTGCATCATCCGCGCCCGCTTCCTCCAGAAAATCAAGGAAGCCTTCGACCGCGACGCCAACCTGCCCAACCTGCTGCTCGACCCGTACTTCAAGAGCGAGATCGACCGCTGCCAGGCGAACTGGCGGCGCGTCGTGGCCGAATCCGCCCTGCGCGGAGTGCCCGTTCCGGCCTTCGCCTCGGCGCTCGCCTACTACGACGGCTACCGCTCCGAGCGGCTGCCGGCCAACCTGCTGCAAGGGCAGCGCGATTTCTTCGGCGCGCACACGTTCGAGCGCACCGACCGCCCGCGCGGCAAGTTCTTCCACATCGACTGGCCGGAGCCGTCGCGTCCGATCATCGAAGTCTGAAAAGCTGTGTCCTCCCCGCGGGCGCCGTGGCCTTCCAGCTTCGGCGCCCGCGCTGTTTTTGTCCGGCTGTTATGATCGGAACCAGCCTGGAACCATGATCCGAACCCTCCTGCTGCTGGCTTTCGCTGCGTCTGCCGGCGCCGCGCTTCCGGACGCCGCGCTCGCCGCGCGCATGGCGCGGCTCGCGCTGGACTGCGTTCATCGCGAGTATCCGAACAAGATCGCTCATGTGCTGAACTCGGACGCCGACGTCCGCCCGCCGCGCGAACTCACGCCCGCCTTCTACGGCTGCTACGACTGGCATTCCTCCGTGCACGGCCACTGGCTGCTGGCGCGGCTGGCGCGCCTGTATCCATATGAGCCGTTCGCGCAGGAGGCGCGCCGCGCGCTGGCCCGCAGCCTCACGGAGGAGAACCTTGCCGCCGAGGCCCAATACCTGAATGGCGCGGGGCGGCAGACCTTCGAGCGGCCATACGGACTGGCGTGGCTCCTGCAGCTTGCCTCGGAGCTCCGCGAGTGGGACGACGTTGATGCCCGCCGCTGGCAGGCTTCGCTGCGTCCGCTCGAAGAGGCGGCGGTCTCACGGCTCATGAGCTGGCTGCCGAAGTTGCCGCGCCCGGTGCGCACGGGCGAGCACTCCAATACGGCTTTCGCTCTGGGGCTCGCACTGGATTACGCGCGTACGGCGCGGCGGACGGATCTCGAGCGGCTGATCGAAGCGCGCATCCAGGATTACTACCTGAAGGACGTCGCGTGCCCGCTTTCATACGAGCCTTCGGGAGAGGATTTCCTGTCGCCCTGCCTGGCGGAAGCCGACGCGGTGCGGCGCGTGCTCAAGCCCGGGCAGTTCGCCGCATGGCTGCGGCGGTTTCTGCCGCGCGTCGACGTAGAACCCACGCAGGTGACCGATGTGACGGATGGCAAGCTGTACCATCTGGCGGGGTTGAATTTCTCCCGTGCGTGGATGCTCAGCGGGATCGCTTCCGCGCTGCCTGCGGCGCATCCGCGGCGCAAGCGGCTCGAGGCGCTGGCGGCGCGGCTCTCCGATGCGGGATTCGCCGCCGTCCGCGCCGAGCATTACGAGGGCGGGCACTGGCTGGGCTCGTTCGCCGTTTACTACGCCACGCGGCGCGGCATTCCCTCCGCCGCTGCGCCACGATAGACTCGTCATCGAGGGATGCTCCTGTTGGCCCTATGGCTGCTGGCGCCGCCGGAGGCGCAATCCGCCTATCAGCGCGGGCTGGAGCTGTTCGCGCAGAACCGCGCCGCCGAGGCCATCCCGCACTTCGCGGAAGCGGCCCGGCTCGCGCCGGACAATGCCCAATACTGGAAGGCGCTGGGCGTGGCGCACGCCAGGATTGAGGATTATCACGGCGCTATCGAGCCTTTCCGGCGCGCCTGCGATCTGGCGCCGCAGCTCGAGGACGTCTGCTATTACCTGGGGCGCGCCTACTATGCCGCGGACCTGTATGAGAAGGCCATCGAGCCCCTGAAGCGCGCGCTGCGGCATGACCGCGTGAAAGGGCGCGTGGAGGCCGCGCTGGGGCAGTGCCACGAGGCTCTGATGCAGCCCGGGGAAGCGGAGCGCTGGTTCAGTTCAGCCATCCGGCGAAACGACTCGGGCCGGCAGATGGCGCACCTGGCCTACGCGCGGTTCCTCACGCGTCAGGGACGCGCCGCCGAGGCGGTGAAGGCCGCAGAAGCGGCGCAGCAGCCGGAGACGGCCGAAGCGCGGTTCGAATTGGCGTTCGCGCTGTCGCAATGCGACCGCCTGGAGGAGGCGCTGCGCGCCGTCGAGCGGGCGCTGGAGCTGAAGCCGGACTACGAGGAGGCGTTCGTGCTGCGGTCGAAGATCCGCGCGCGGCTCACGGCTCCGTCACCTCAATAAGGCGGCCGGCAGGCACGTCGCGGAGCGTCTGCTTCTTCCCGGTGGGCCAGGTGATTTCGACCTCGTCCGCCCGCGGAGCCGCGCCGAGGCCGAAGCGCAGCGTCTTTTCGCTGGAGCACTGGTAGCCTGTCGAAGTCGAGACGTGGTTGTACTGGGTCAGCCCTCCGGCTGAAACACGCACCTTTGCGCCGATGGCGTCGCGGTTGCTCGCGGTCCCCTTCAGGCGGATCGCAAGCCAGTTGCGCCCGTCGCCTAGGCGGTTGCGGTAGAGGCGGGCTGGCTCGTTGAGCACGCTCACCACGGCGTCGGTGCGCCCGTCGCCGTCCAGGTCTCCGAGCGCGGCGCCGCGGTGCTGCGCGCGCGAGCCGAACACGACGCTCGAGAAGGTCTTGCCCCTCTGGTTCAGGAAAAGCTGGTTCTGCTGCCTGGAGGCGCGGCTGGAGAACATCTCCGTGTTGTCCTGCACGTCGCCATTGGCGGTGAAGATGTCTTTCCATCCGTCGAGGTCGAAGTCCGCCACGCCAAGGCTCCAGCCGCTGTGCGGCAGCGACGCCGCTCCGATCCGGCTGCGGTAAGTGATGTCCTGAAAGACGCCGTTGCCCAGATTGCGGAACAGGGGGAACGTCTCGTTGGCCAGCGCGGTGACGAAGATGTCCGGCCAGCCGTCGTTGTCGAGATCGCGGAACTCGGCGCCCATCGTCGACAGCACCTTGCCGTCATCGGCGATGGCAATGCCGGCCGCGAACCCCACTTCCGAGAAGCGCCCGTTCCCTTCGTTGCGGAAGAGGAAATTGGGCATTGTGTCGTTGGTCACCAATACGTCCATCCGCCCGTCGTTGTTGTAATCTGCGAAAACGATGGACATTCCCTTGCCGGTTTTGGTGGAGATCCCGGCGCTTTTCGAGATGTCGGTAAAGGTTCCGTCGCCGTTGTTCCGCAAGAGTGTATTGGCCAGTCCCTCATAATATTTCGGATGGCAATAGGTCCGGTATCCGGCCCGTTTGTCGCCGCAAAATGGCTCTGTTTTTGGATCCCAGACGCAGTAATTCACGATGAACAGGTCGAGGTCGCCGTCGTTGTCCATGTCGAACCAGCCGGCGGAGATGGGCCAGTGCGTGGCAGGAATGCCGGCCTTTTTCGTCACGTCCTCGAAAGTGCCGCCGCGGTTCCGGTACAGGCGGCTGAAGTGGACGCTGGTGACCAGCAGGTCCGTCCAGCCGTCGTTGTCGTAGTCGCCCGCGGCCACACCCATGCCGTAGCCTTCGCCCTGGAGGCCCGCTTTCTCGGTGACGTCTTCAAATCGCCATCCGCCAAGGTTGCGGTAGAGCCGGTTCCACCACTCGGGACCCGGCTTGACGAGAGACGGCTGCGGCGCGCCGTTCAGGAAATAAATGTCCGGCAGCCCGTCGTTGTCATAGTCGAACACGGCTATTCCGCCGGGCATCGTTTCGATCTGGTGCTTCTCGGGCGTGGCGGCGTTGCGCAACACGAACGGCAGCGCGCCGTTGATCTCTTCCAGCGGCTCCGGAGCAGGGCTCTGCGCTGCCCCGGAGACGAACGCCAGCGCCGCAGCCGCAACCGCCGGGCATGCATACATCCACCTCGCCAGCCGCTGTTTCATCTCTGGCTCATTGTGCCGCATCACTGGGGCGGGATTCACTTCACGCGCCGCCAGGCGCCGCCCTCTTCCACCTCGATGACCTGCCCCGCTTCGAGCGCCTCGATTTTCTGCTGCAGGCCGCCAGGCCAGCGGATCTCGAGAGAGTCGATCCGTTTCCTGCCGCCGATTCCGAAATGCTGCCTCTTCTGGCTGGTGGCGCCGAATCCCTCGCTTCCCTTCACCTCGCGGTACACGAGCAGGTCTCCGGCGCGCAGCGTCAACTGGGCGCCGATCGCGTCACGGTTGGATTGCACCGCTTTCAGATCCACCTGAAGCCATCCATTGCGGTTGGCTTTCAGATTCCGGTAAAAAGCATTACGGGCGAAATCACCGGGGTAATGGCCTCCAAGTTGGGCATAAATGTCCAGGTCTCCGTCTTCTTCCCAGTCCGCAAAGGCGACTCCATGGCCCTTGTTTCCAGGCCGCTGGAATTTGACGAAATCGGTCAAATCGCTGAAAGTGCCGTCGCCGTTGTTGTGGAAAAAGCGGTTGGGCTCCAGCCGCGACATCTGCGGATCGCCAACTCCAAGATAGATGTCCAGATAGCCATCGTTATCGAGATCGGCCACACCCGCGCCCATCACGCCGGCGGGGTAGTGCAGCCCCGCTTCAAACGTCACGTCCGTGAACGTGCCGTTGCGATTGTTGCGGAACAGCCGGCTCGAGTCCGGATGCAGGCGCGTCTTCGGCGCCGCGTAATCCAGCCGCAAGGCGGAGACCACGGACTCCCATGCGGCCAGGCTTGTCGTGAGAGCATCGGGGTAGCCGTCGTTGTTGTAGTCAAAGAGAAAGCAGACGAAACCATTGTGCGCGGGCTGGACGAGTCCCGCCTCGGGCGCTACGTTGCGGAACTTCCACCCGCCCAGGTTGCGGTACAGCCGGTTGGGCGCGGGATCCAGCCCGTTGATCAGAATGTCCACCCGGCCGTCGCGGTCGTAGTCGCCCAGGGCGATGCCGATGGCCCCATATTCGGGAGGCTCGTCGATACCCGCCTGCTTTGTCATGTTGGTAAACGTGCCATCGCGGTTGTTGCGGTAGATCTGCGGCACGCTGCCGTCTTTCAGGACGCCGTTGGCGACGGCTAGGTCCAGCCAGCCGTCGTTGTCGAAATCCGCCCACAACGAAACAAAGCCATCGCCGCTGTCGCCGGCGCCGGATGCGTCCGTCACATCTTCGAAGCGCCCCCCTGTGTTGCGGAACAGCCGGTTCTTCATCGGCCCGCTCCAGCCGTTGAGCGAAATGTAGAGGTCCGGGCGCCCGTCGTTGTCGAAGTCCACGAGGTTCAGACTGTAGCCGGAAGGCACACCGGCAAGCCCCGCATCCTGCGTTGCGTCGGTGAAGCGGCGGCCCTCGTTGCGGAAGACGCGGACGAATTCACCGCTGCCCGACTCGAACAGGTCCAGGTCGCCGTCGCCGTCGTAGTCCGCCCATGCCGCTGTGCCGTTGCCGTCATAACGGTCGATGCCGAGGCCAGGAGCGATGTCCTCGAACTCGAGCAGCGGGCTCTCGCCTGCGCGCGGCAGCAGCGGCCGTGCGGGAAACAGGAACTGCTTCGGGACCGGCGGCCGCTCCCCCGGCATCTGTTCCATCGCCACCTTCAGCAGCCACTGATCGACGCTGTTGTTGTTGATCTGGAGGGCCTGATAGAACAGCCGCGCCGCCTCGCCGAAGTCGCCCATCCGGTAGCAGGCTGCCCCCATCTCCCGCAGCAGTTCATGAACGAGCGGCGGCTCCTTCGTGCGCTCAAGCGCCTGCCGGAAATATAGCAGCGACTCCTGGAAATTTCCCCGCCGCACCAGCGTTTTGGCCATTGTGGCCAGGGCCGTGAGCTCCTCGTTGCTGAATGGCATCGATCCGTCGATCACCTGTTCCAGCAGCTCGATCGAACGGTCGAGCCCGATCAGCGGATCGTGCGGCACACGGTGGCCAGTTTCCTGGGTGAAGCGCACCTCGCCGCTCATCCAGTCGGAGAGGTTCAGCAGAAAACCGTAGGCGTTCGGCTCGAGCTTCGCCACGCGCGCGGCGAGTTCATAAGCGAGGTTCGGATCGTAGTAAAGCAATTCGGCGCGCGCGTGGATGACCGCCTTCGCTTTCAGCGAGGGGATGTGGTCCGGGTCCCGTTTCAGTGCGGTTCCCAGCGCCTCCATTGCGAGATTGAGAGCGGTGCGCCGCTTCGCATAATCTGTCCCGGTGTAAAAGTCCAGCAGATAGCTGCGCGCAAGCTGGTACCAGGTCATCGCGTCGTTCTGCCCGGCCTGGATCAGCCGTTGCAGTTCGCGCCGCGCCTCGCTGGTTTTGCCTTCGCGCAGCAATAACTGGGCCTTGCGCAGCGGCCCCTCGCGCGCGGGCAGGGGGGCATGACCGGAACGGCTGCCCTCCGGGGGAGGCGCATGCTGCGCCACCGCCAGCAGCGCCAGCGCCGCCAGCCCGGCCGTCACGCCTGCCCGTAACGCAGAACTTTTACGGCTTCCCATGTCACCAGCCCGCTGGATTCGCTCTCGCGCATCATCTCGTCGACAACCGGCAGGAAGGTTTCGATCTTCGCCCTGGAATCCACGATCTCGATGATAAAGGGCAGGTCCTCGCTGAGCCGCTCCAGTTTGGCTGTGTGCAGCCGCGAACTCTTTCCGAAGCCCATGGGGCCGCGGAGCACGGTCGCGCCCGCCATGTGAAGTTCGCGCGCTTTTAGCACGATGGCTTCATACAGCGGCCGCTTGCCGTAGCGGTCGCTCTCGCCCAGGAAAATGCGCAACAGAACGGCGTCCTCAGGGAGTTCCATGCTCAGAGCCTCTCATTCAGAAAAAGGGCCGCCTGGTATCCCGCCCAGACGCCGCCCAGGCACAGCAACAGGCTGGAGACGATGTTTCCTGCGGCGTAAGCCCACTCCCGGTCCTGCAACAGCCGCAGCGTCTCCAGACCGAAAGTGGAAAAGGTCGTGTATCCGCCGCAGAGTCCGGTCATCACGAACAGCCGGATGTGCGCAGGGACGATGAGGCGCCCGTCGGGGCCAGTCAATGAGACGAAGAATCCGATCGCCATGCAGCCCGTGATGTTGACGAACAACGTGCCCCAGGGAAATGTCTCGCCCGCCAGACGCGCGGCGACGCCGGAGAAGTAGTACCTGAGCACGCCTCCCAGAGCCGCGCCGGCGGCTATCCACAAGTAGTTCACTATAAGGTTATGCTACTCCCGTGAGGACTTTTGCCGCATTTCTGCTCGCTCTGCCGCTGCTCGGCCAGGAGCCGGCGCCGCTGCTGGAGGCCAAGCTCATGGAGAGGCTCCGGCAGATCGATCAGCGCTTCGACGGCGTCATGGGTGTGGCCATTCTGGACCTCGCCACCGGCAAGACACTCGCTCTGAATGGCGACCTCGTCACGGCGCAGGCGAGCCTGATCAAAGTGCCCATCCTCGCCGCCGCCTTCCAGAAGATCGAGTCCGGCGCGCTCGCGCTCGATCAGAAGGTGGAGCTGACGGAGAAAGACAAGGCGGGCGGCAGCGGCACGCTCGACGCGCGGCTGGGGCCTCAGCCTGTGGCGGTCACCGTCGAGGAGCTGCTCACGCTGATGATCCGCGACTCCGACAACACGGCCACCAACAAGATCATCGCTCTCACTGGCATGGACAGCGTGAATCAGTTGATGGCGCAACTCGGCCTGCGCTCGACGCGCCTGCGCCGCATCATGATGGACTCCGCTGCCGCGAAACGCAACGATGAGAACACCTCCACGCCGCTGGAAATGGCCCGCCTGTTCGAGTTCATCTACCGCGAGCGTCTCATCAGCCGCAACGCCTCGCGCCGCATGATCGAGATGCTGAAGCTCGTTCAGGCGGACTTTCGCGCCGCGCTGCCGCGCGGCGTCGCCTCCGCCTCCAAACCCGGCGCGGTGCCCGGGGTTCGCACGGAAGCGGGCATCGTGTTCCTGGAAGGCCGCCCGTACATCCTTTCGGTGATGTGCAGCCTGGCGGCGGGCAATTCGAATCCCATCCGCGATGTGGTGGAAGCCGTGCATTCCCATTTTGTCCGCATTGCACAAAGCAACCGTTACGGCCACCGCGTGAGTGAGCCGATTTACTGAGAAACGCCCGGCCGGGCGCGTGCGTCCGGCGGTTTGAAGCACGACAAGGAGGATTTCCATGAGAGCGGCATTGATACTGCTGGCGGGCGGGTTGATGTACGGCCAGGGCTGGCAGGGGCCCGAGGCCGTCATCCAGATGAACATCCGGGGCGGGGGCAGCGCGGACCAGGGCAAGTGCACCGCGGAGGTGGAGGTGGACGGAGTGGCCGAAGTGGGCATTCAGGCGAGTGAAGGCCGGATCCGCACCATCAGCGGGCAGCCGGCCACGTGGCGCCGTCTGGAATGCACTGGTCCGCTGCCATCGAGCTTTGCCGATTTCCGTTTCAAAGGCGTCGACGGGCGCGGCCGGCAGACGCTGATCGCCGATCCGCGCAACAACCGCGGGCTTGCCGTGGTTCGCATTGAAGACCCGCAGGGAGGCCGGGAAGGCTACACGTTCGATATCGAGTGGCGTGCCGGCGCGGACTGGAACAGCGGCGGCCGTTCCGGCGGCTGGCGCCGCGGCCGCGAGCCGCAATACGAAGCCGCGCCCGCAGCCACCATCCGCGCCACCATCCGCGGCAGCAGCAGCGACCGCGGCAAATGCACGGCTGAAGTGGAAGTCGACGGCGTCGCTGAAGTCGGCATCCGCGGCGACACGGGCGAGATCCGCACGGTGAGCGGCCAGCCAGCCACGTGGCGGCGGCTCGACTGCACGGGGCCTCTTCCTTCCAACCCCGGCGACTTCCGCTTCCGCGGCATTGACGGCCGCGGCCGCCAGGAACTCCTGGCCGATCCCAACAGCAACCGCGGCCTCGCCGTCGTCCGCATCGAAGATCCGGAGGGCGGCCGCGAGGGCTACACATTCGACCTCGAATGGCGCGGCGGCACGGGATGGACAACAGGGCCGGGGACTGGCTGGGGCGGCGGTTCCGGTTGGGGATCGGGCACAGGCGGCTCGGGCTGGGGATCAGGCACCGGCTCAGGCTGGGGCCGCGGCTCCAACTGGGGCGGCGGCTGGGGTTCCGGATGGGGAAACACGTTCTCTTACAGCGGCCGGGGCCGGGGCGCTTTTGCCATGGACTCCGGCCAGGGCTATGACCTGCGCGGCGCATCCGTCTTCGCCGACAGGCGCAACGGTGAAGTCCAGATCCGCTTTGAATCAGGCTTCGGCGGAGACACGCTCCAGTTCCGCGGCCGTCTGGAGCGCGTCTCAGCGGATGCCATCGAAGCGCGGCTGATGGAGGGCATGAACCGCGGCGACGCCGCGCCTGTGGACGCGCGCGCCCGCATCCTGCTGCGCGACTCGAACCGCGTGCGCTCGATCTTCATCGAGGGCCGCGCCCGCAACGAGCGCTTCCGCGTCAATTACAGCGAGTAGCCGTCAGGCTTCCAGCACCGTCTCGAATCCGAGCAGGCGCCCCATGCGCTCCAGCGTCTTCGTGTGATCGCCGTAGAAGATCACGCGGTGCAGGCCCGCCTGGTAGTTTTCGAGCCACCGCTCGGCGTCTTTGACGCGCGTGCGGATCTGGCTGCGGCAGCCGCGGTCGCTGTCTCCATAGCCGGTGACCACGGCGGTCGACATGAGCATCGTCTTCGGCCCCGCGAACCGCGCCACCGTGATCGTCTCATCGCACGGCATCAGCACCTGCATCACCGCACCCTCATGCGTCTCCAGATGATCGCGGATGACGTAGGGCGAAGCCGGCGCGTCGGGCCCTTTCAGCTTCGTAGCCGACACGCAGTGGGCGTGGATCACCTCGCTGCGGCTCAGGTCGAACACCGGGTCGCTGACGAAGCCCGGCACGCCCGCGTATGACGTCACCAGCATCTGCGTCATCGTCGAGTGCAGGTCGGCTTCGCACACGCCGTAGAGCCCGGCGTCGTTCAGCTTGCTCCAGCAGATGCACGGATAGCCGGGCAGCGTGTTCGCCGCAAGCGTCCCAAAGCAATCGATGGTGAACGCGTTTGCCTTCTCGCGCAGCAGCATCGATTTCAGCGCCAGGTGCATCCGCAGGCCGTTCTCGATTTCGATGGGCTTGGGCTCCACCACACGCAGGGCGCTGCGCGTGAACTCCTCCGCCAGCCGCTTCGCCTCGCGGCTGTCGGCTGCCGTGAACGCCTTCTGGATCTCCGCTCCGCGTACGAACTGGAACTCCGTGCCGAACGCGCCCTTGTACTCCTCGGCTGCTTTGGCGCGGCTGGGCGGGTTCTCCGTTCCCACCAGCACCTTGCTCTTGCGCAGGTGGTGCACCGTGCGGAAGATGCGGAACCATGGGTCGAGATCGCCGTAGCTCGAGGTGGCGATCACATCCACGCGCCGTCCCGCCTTGCGCAGTCCTGCCACCGAGGCCCACGAGTGCGTCGCATAAGGGCGCGAGAAGACGAGGACCGGCACAGGCGCCGACTGGATCAGTTCGTTGAACCCCGGCGTCGGCTGCGTCAGCGGGAGCAGCAGGATGCCGTCGAGGTCCTGCTGCCGGGCAAGCCACGCCTTCACCCCTTCCGCGCTGCGGAGCAGTTCGCCGCCGCTCAACTCCACCAGGTGCGCGTTCTTGCGCGCCGCTTCCGCGACACGCGCCTCCACGTCCCTGTGTTCGGTTTCGATGTCGAGCGTAGGCTTGGGCCAGTGCGGCGCGCCGGCCAGATAGACGCGCGCCACGCGGGCGCGGCCGTTCCACGGCATGGCGCGGAACGCCTCGAATTCATCGGCGCGGAGCAGCGAAGAGAACGGCAGCCCGCACAGGACCGTCTGGAACGCACGGCGGGTCAGGATCATAAGAGCCTCCCTATTTCGGACTAATTGCTCTTATTTGTGTAGCGCGCCGCGGCGCGCGGCGCAAGCGGCGTCCTCAGCGGCCGGAACTGCCGAAGCCGCCCGCGCCGCGCCGCGTCTCGCCCAGCTCGGCTTCCACCCACTCGATGGCTTCGTAGCGGGCGATCACCATCTGCGCGATCCGGTCGCCCTTCTGCACACGGTAAGGCTCACGCCCCAGGTTCAGCAGGATCACGCGGATCTCGCCGCGGTAGCCGGGGTCGATGGTGGCTGGCGCGTTGGGCAGCGTGATGGCATGCCGCAGCGCCAGCCCGCTGCGGGGGCGGATCTGCGCCTCGAATCCCGGAGGCAACTCGATGGACAAGCCCGTGGGCACCAGGGCCGGCACGCCGGGCTCGAGCATGGCTTCTTCCACCGCGTGCAGGTCCATTCCGGCGTCCTCTTCGGGGCCGTGCGCGTAGCGCGGCAGGACCGCGTCCGGGTGCAGGAGGTTCACATGGATGCGCACTGCCCGCTATCATAGCAGCCGTGCCCCGTGTCATCTCCGCCGGCCCCATGCCGCCCGAAAAGCTCGCTTACGCGCTGGCGCGCTACAGCCGTTCTCCGGATTCGATCCGGGACTCCGTCGCCTGGGTCCGCGCGCACGATTCGTCGAAGTTTCTCGAGAGTTTCTACTTCCAGTACGGCCACGCTTCCATCGCCGACCTCGGCCACCTGGCGCTGAGCTTTGAAGGCGTCAGCGAACTCGCCGCGGTCGAGATCGAGGACGAGCCGTTGTGGGACGGGCAGGCGCGCTCGTCGCGGTATCAGGACTTCGCGCGGGCGGGCTTCATCACGCCGCCGGAGGCGGAAGGAGAAGCGGCCAGGATCTATGAAGCGGCGGCACGCGCATTGCTGGAAGCCTACCAGCGCATGCACACGCGCATGGTGGAGCATCTCAAGGCGAAGCTCCCGCGCCCGGAGTCCATGAAGCCCGACGCCTACGAGCGTAATATCGCCGCGCGCGCTTTCGACGTCGCCCGCTACCTGCTGTTTCTCGGCGTGCCCACGGGCGTCGGCCAGGTGACCAGCATCCGCACGCTGGAGCGCCAGATCCGCCGCTGGCGCGCCTCTGAATACGCCGAACTGCGCCAAATCGGCGATGAAACCGCCGCTGCCTGCGCGCGCCCGCCCGATGTGGCGTGGGACGAAGGCGCGCCGCAGGAGCCGCTAGCCCCCACGCTTGCCAAGTATGTCGATCCCGATCCCTACCCGTCCGCCGCCCTGGAGGCCGTGGCTGCGTGGGCGCGGCAGAACCTCGGCGGGTGGAACGGACCGGAAGCCGGCGCGGTGCGGCTCACGCGGATCGAAGAACCTCTGGCGGGCATCGCCGCCACGCTGCTCTACGCTGCCACGGAATGGCCCTTCGAGCCGCTGTATGAAACCGTGCGCTCCTGGAGCCGCGCCCGGCAGATGGAAGTGCTCGGCGCCGCGCTCGGCCCGCGTGGGCGCCGCGATGAACTGCTGCGCGCCTTCCGCACCGCGCCCTATGCCTTCGATCTGCGCATCGACATCGGCGCGTACAGAGATCTGCACCGCCACCGCCGCTGCCACCAGACGCGGCAGGCGTGGACGTGGCGGCACGGCTTCGAAACGCCCGATGCAGTGCGCGAAGGGGGCCTCGAGATGGAATACAATGCAGCGCTCGAAGCCGCGCGGCAGTCCGCTGCGCGGCTGCCCGACAAAGCCGCGCACTATCTGCTGCCCTTCGCCGCGCGCGGGCGGTTTCTGTTCCAGATGGACTTCGCCGAGGCCGAATACATCATCCGCCTGCGCAGCGGCGTGAAGGGCCACTTCAGCTACCGCCGCGCCGCCTGGGAGATGAAGCAGGAGATGGAGCGGGTGGAGCCCGAGCTGGGGCGGTTGATTGAAGCCACGCCGCCATGGGTCGAAGATCCGCTGGTTCGCTGAAGAGCGCGGCTGTGATATTCCTATGCTGAACCCATGCAGGAATCCACAAGCCTGGCCGCAGCCCTGACCGTCGTCGCCGGCGGCTTTCTCCACGGCAGCTTTGCGCTGCCCATGAAGAAGATGGCCGCCTGGAAGTGGGAGAACACGTGGCTCATCTATTCCATCAGCGGCCTGGTGGTGCTGCCGCTGCTGCTGGCGCTCGCCACCGTGCCGTCGTTCGGCCAGGCGGTGGCAGCCACCAGCCCGGCCACGCTTGCGCTGATCGTGCTGTGCGGCGCCGGCTGGGGCGCGGGCTCGACGCTGTTCGGTCTCGCCATTGACCGCGTGGGCATGGCGCTGACCTTCGCCATTGTGCTCGGCATCACGTCGAGCCTGGGGTCGCTGCTGCCGCTGCTGATACAAAACCCGGAAGAATTGTTCTCGCGCCGCGGCCAGATCCTGCTCGCCGGGCTGGCGCTGGTCATTGCGGGCATCATCCTCTGCTCGAAAGCCGGCGCGCTGCGCGAACGCGCTCAGAACCCGCAGGCAGCCTCCCAGAAGCGCGGCGGCGGATTCACCGGCCTGCTGATCTGCCTCGCGTCGGGCGTGCTGTCGCCAGCGCTGAATTTCGGCTTCGTGTTCGGCGAACCGCTCAAGCAGGAGGCGATCCGGCTGGGCGCGAGCGCGGACTTCGCTGGCAATGCGTTGTGGGCGCTGGCTCTTGGCGGCGGCTTCTTCGTCAACGCGGGCTATGCCGTGTACCTGCTCGGCAGGAACCGCACCTGGAGCGTCTACTCGAGCCCCGGCGCCCGCGGCTGGTACTGGGCGGGCGCCGCGCTAATGGGCTTCCTGTGGTACATGGGCGTCAGCATCTACGGAATGGGCGCGGCGGCGATGGGGCCGCTGGGCGGCGTGCTCGGCTGGCCCATCTTCATGAGCACGGTGATCATCATGGCCAACGTCTGGGGCGCCGCCACCGGCGAATGGAAGGGCGCGGGCGCGCAGGCCATGCGCCTGATGTGGATTGGCGCCGCCATTCTCGTCGCCGCCATCGCCGTCATCGCGCAGGCGAATTGAGGCGGCCCGTTCCGGCCGCAGAATCAGGAGGGCGCCAGCCTTGCCCTGTCACATCTCGCGGCGCGGATCTGGAAGCGGGCTGCCGATGACCTGGTTCAACCAGACCACGAACTGCGCTTCTGAAGGCGCGTTCTCCAGCAGATTCAGCAGAACACGGGCCGTCCCGGCACGATGGGCCGCATGAGCATCGGCCGGTTGTAGTTCGAGCTCGACTGCGAATTCCGCGTCCTCCACGATGCCGATGAGGTGCTGACGGCGGGAGGCATGGGGCAGCCTGAGGATCTCGGCCCGAAGTTCCCGTTCCGCGCGGAGATATTCGCGGAGTTTCCATTCCAGGCCGGCCTTGTCAGGGCCAAGAAGAGTCCCGTCATCGAACACGACGGAATCAAGAGTGATCCGAACCGCCGCTTCCTCCGCGAATTCGGCGGCTCTCCGGGCCACATCAGATGACGCGACGGCAGGATCCTGCAACCGGAGCCTGTCTCGAAGCAACCGCGAGAACCCTCCGAAAGGTCCGATCAAGATTTTCTCCCCTGGCTGCGCTTTTCGCCTTTCCTGGTTCTGTGTTGTCAGCCAGATCGAATTCGCATAAAAAATCTGACCCGTACGATTCAGGCGCTCGTAACGGACGACAGCAGCTACGAGCGGTCTGCCTGTATCGTTTCTCACGATCGCAAGGTAAGGCTCGATTGGGCGGAGTGCGTCGCGGCCATCTGAATCTACATGGCTCGAAAGTGCTTCGAGGAAGTCAGTGGATCCCGGGATGAGAAGCGCAACGCCAGAATTGGTCCGGTCTTCAAACGAGACCGCAGGCTGAGCATTCAGTGACATGGTTGCCGGGATGCAGAGAGCCAACGTTGTGATCGGACCGACAGAACCTGTACACCCCGGATTCATCATAGCCGCACTCTGCTCCCCAGTGAAAAAGTCAGGCGAGTGAATGTTTCGTAGTTGGCCGAGCGTATGCCATCCCGAAGCGGGGAACTCAGGACTCCGGAAATGCCTTGTACGAGCAATCTCTCGAGTTGGCGCTGCATCTGTGTTCACGATGTGGGTGTGCGAGCGGGGATAGCCAGGTTGCCGGCGTCTCTGAATTGTCAGGCGGGAGGCAATCGATATTCTTGGTTGCTGGCGGCAGATGGCCCTCAAGACAAATCAGGGTCCCGCCGGCCGCCATGAGAGGCTTGAGATGACGAATCGCCGCGGGATAGAGGACTCGGCGGTTCGATGGGCCCGGAAACTGAAGCAAGATCCGTGCTTTTTGTTTCGGGCAGCAGGAAGACCAGCGCGGCGGCAGCGATGAAAAAGCCGGAATTGACGGCCAGCGCCGCGCCGACGCCGTGACGGTCAGCCAGCGCTCCCACCAGCACCGGCGCGAGCGCCGAAAGCCCGCGCCCGAAGTTATACGCGAACCCCTGTCCCGCGCCCCGCACGGCTGTCGGGTACAACTCCGCGAGCATCGCGCCGAACAATGAGAAGAAGCCCGTGCCGAAGAAGCCGATCAGCGGCCCCATCCAGAACAGCAGCTCCGGCCACTGCCGCGGCGCCATCCCGTAGAGCGGCGTCAGCAGCGCCGCCGCCAGTACATAAAACGCGAACGCCGGACGTCTCCCGAAGCGGTCCGCCAGCACGCCAAAGCACAGATAGCCCGCAAACGCCCCTGCCTGTACGGTGAACACAAACCCGCTGGTCCTGACCACGGTCATTCCCGCGCCGCCTTCGCCCGCGGGCAGCGACAGGAAGCCTGGCAGCCATGTGAACAGTCCCCAGTAGGCGAACAGCACGCTTGTCGCGAGTGTTGTCGCCAGCACGGTGAAGCGCACGAGCGGCGGGCGGAAGATTGCATTCCACGGCGCGCGCGCCCGCTGTTCACGCCAGACCTGCGGCTCTTCGACATGGCGCCGGACGTAGAGTGTCAACAGCGCGGGCAGCACTCCGGCCAGAAACAACGCGCGCCATCCGAACTGCGGCAGGATCAGCGCCGTCAGCCCCGCTGCCGCCATGTAGCCCAGCGCCCAGCCCGCCTGCATGAAGCTCACCGCCTTGGCCCTGTGTTCCGCGGGCCACCATTCGGCCACCAGTGTGGCTCCGGCGGACCATTCGCCGCCGAGTCCCAGCCCGACGAGCGCCCGCCAGAAGATCAGCTCGCCCAGCCCGCGCGAGGTGGCCGTGCCGGCTGAAGCCAGCGAGTACAGCAGGATCGTGTACATCAGCGTCCGCCGGCGCCCGATGCGGTCCGAAACGAAGCCCGCCGCCACGCCACCCACGGCGCTTGCCAGCAGCGTCGCGGACGCCGCCAATCCCGCCTGCGCGTTGGTCCAGCCGAACTCCGCCCGCAGCGTGGCCAGCGCGAAGACGTACAGCAGCACGTCCATCGCGTCCAGCAGGAAACCCAGTTGCGCCGCCCAGAGCGCGCGCCAGCGCGGCGACGAGAACACGCCATCGAAGAATCGCAATGTGCGACGAGTATAGCGCTGCCGCTATTCGTAGTGCAGCGCTTCAATCGGATCGAGGCGCGAAGCGCGCACCGCCGGAGCGAGCGCCGAGATCAGCCCCACCACGAACAGCACCGCCATCGACACCGCTACCGGTTTCAATCCCACTGCCAGCCGGATGTCGCCTACGCCGGTCGTGTCCTTGAAGGCAGGCCCCAGGAATGGCATCGAACCAATCACCGCTGTCGCCCCATAGCCGAACAGCACGCCCAGCGCTCCCCCGGCGAGCACCACCAGCGTGGCTTCACAGAGAAACTGCCGCAGGATCACGCCGCGCGGCGCGCCCAGCGCCTGCACCGTGCCGATCTCGCGCGTCCGCTCCAGCACGGACGCCAGCATGATGTTGGCCAGTCCCACGCCGCCGATGGCCAGCGTCAGCGCCCCGATGAAGCCCAGCAGCAGCTTCACCGCCAGAGACATGCCGTTGATGATGTTCATGAATTTGGAGAAAGCGAGAATTTCCACTGCTTTTTCGTCCTGAGGGGAAAAGCGGTGCAGCTCGGCCAGCTTCGCCCGCACCATTTGCATTGCACGGTCGCGCGAATCCGGCGTCGCCGGCCGCCAGACATAATATCGCGGATGCTGAATGTCTCCGAACAGGGAAAATGTTTCGTACGGGATGAAAATGCACTGATTGTCGCGCCGGTTATAGTTGGAAATTTGCAGCTTGTTGTCCACGACGCCGATGACGGTGAAGCGCAGCCCGTTCAGGGTGATCTCCTCGTTCACCGCCGGCGCTTCGCCGAACGTCTCTTTGGCCACTTCGTAGCCCAGAACCGCCACGCGGCGCCGCCGCAGGCGGTCGTCTTCGTTGATCCAGCGGCCATCGGTGATCCTGATGTTGCGGATCACGCCGTACTCGGGCCACACGGCGCGGACGGTGGCCTCTTTTTCCTTGCCGCGGTACTGCATTTTCAACCCGTGGCGCATGATCTCCGGCGAGAGCAGATCCACCAGGGGGACGCTCTCCTTGATCACCCGGGCGTGCTCGTACTCAAGCCGGATCTTCCGCCCCGTCCTCATGCCGCCAGCCTGGAGGCTGGTCTGTCCGCCGAAGGTAATGATCAGGTCCTGCCCGACGGCTGTGAACGCCTTCACGAGCGCGCGCTCGAACCCCTCGCCAAAGCTCATGAGGATGACGAAACACGAGACGCCCCAGGCGAGGCTGAGCGTCGTGAACAGCGTGCGGTGCCTGTAGAAGCGCAGCGCCGCCACGCTCTCGCGGAAGATGAACCGCCAGCCCATGCCTCACCTCTCGTAGCGCAGCGCTTCCACCGGCGTCAGTTCCGCGGCGCGCCGCGCCGGCGGCAGCGCGGACGCCACTGCCACCATGCCCAGCGCCAGTGCCGCCACCACCAGCGTCTTCCACTCGATGGGAAGCCCCGCGAACATGGGCGGGAGCGGGAGCGAGTTCACCGCGCCCGAGACGAGGAAGGTGAGCAGCAATCCTGCTGCCCCGCTCAAAACCGCCAGCAGCAAGCCTTCCAGAAAGAAGTCCAGCAGGATCCGCCGCCGGGTGGCGCCCAGGGCTTTTTTCAACCCGATTTCATGGGTGCGCTCCGCCACGGCGATCATCATCGTGTTCATCACCCCGATGCCGCCCAGCGACAGCGTGATCAGCGCCACCGCGCCGAGGAAAATCTCCGTCGCGTTGAAAATGGCATCGAACATCTGCGCGCTCTCGATCGAATCGAAGATCCGCAGTGCGCCCTTGTCGGTGGGCGAGAAGCCGTGAGCGCGCCCCAGAGCCTCGCGTATCTGGCGCTGGGCTTCTTCCCACTTCGAGATGTCCGCCGGGCGGTACAGGAACCCGTAGACACGGTGTTCCGCATACACCTGCCGGTCGGCGGGAACATCGCGCAGCAACGACGTGTGAGGCGCCAGTATCTTGTCGTTGTCCCAACCGTCGTAGGAGCTGTTCTGCTCCTTCTCGCTCATCACGCCGATCACTTCGTACGGGTAGCCGTTGAGATAGATCCGTTCGCCGAGCGGGCGCGGGTTGTGTTCAAACAGTTGTTTGCGGACGCTGGCGCCCAATACCGCCACGCGCCGTCCCTCGCGCACGTCGGCGTCCGACACGGGACGTCCAATCTCCACGGGCAGATTGCGCAGCTTGAGGTATTCGGGGTTGACGCCCACGGTGAGGAACCGCCCTGCGTTGGTGGCGCTCCGCGCCGGCACGTCCCACGTCTTGTGCTCCGGCGAGATCACCGCCACCGCCGGGCAGTTGGCGCGGATGAGTTCGATGTCGGATTCGCGCAGCCGGATGCGCCGCCCGGCGCGCTGCCCGCCCGCCTGCTCCTCCGTGACGCCGCCGAAGACGAACACGATGTTGTCGCCGATCTGCGACATGTTCTTGCGCTGCCCCTGCCGGAAGCCGTCCGACAGCGACGACATCAGCACCAGCGAGGCGATGCCCCAGGCGATGCCGAACAGGGTGAGGAAGCTGCGCAGCCTGTTCCGACGGACGTTCCACAGCGTCTGCCGCAGCAGATCCACGGCGAGTTCGCCCGCGTGCATGCGGCGCTTGGGGGCGGCAAGCGCGATGCGCGCGCTGATTAGCGCTGGGCGGGGCTCGGCGATACTGCTCACGGCGCCTTCCTGAAATGGAAGTACGGACATCGCCCGCCGGGGTTCCGCACTTGTTACACGAGGCGCAAACTGCACCCTCTGCCAAAATATGGAGCATGACGCCGGCTGAAATCCCAGGCGCGCAGACAAGCCGCACCGGTCTGATTGTCCCGCCCGCCTGCCTGCTCCACGCGCCCCCGCCGGATCACCCGGAATCGCCGGAGCGGCTTCGCGCCCTGCGCGAAAGGCTCGAACGGGAGGGCTTGTCAGGGCGCCTCGTCCCGATCCCCGGACGCGAGGCCAACGACGACGATCTCCACCTCTGCCACACCCGCGCCTATCTGGCTGCCGTGCAGAAAGACATCGCCCGCCGCGCGCCGGTGCTGAGCACGGGGGACACGCACCTGAGCCCGCATGCCGACACAAGCGCCCGCGCCGCCGCCGGCGCCGCCTTGGCTGCCGTGGACGCTGTGCTGTCCGGGCGCGTGCGGAACGCCTTCGCCGCCGTCCGCCCGCCCGGCCACCACGCCACGTTGAGCCGCGGCATGGGGTTCTGCCTCTACAACAACGTGGCTATTGCCGCCCGCTACGCCCGCCGCGCCTGGGGCGTAGATCGCATCCTGATCGCCGACTGGGATGTGCACCACGGCAACGGCACCCAGGACATCTTCTATGACGACCCGAGCGTCTTCTTCTTCAGCACGCACCAGGCGCCGTGGTATCCCGGCACAGGCTGGCCGGATGAAACCGGCGAGGGGCCGGCGCGTGGCACTACACTGAACTGCCCGATTCCTGCCGGCGCAGGACGCCGCGAGATCCTTGGCGCCTTCCGCCGCAGGCTCGTGCCCGCGATGGAGCGGTTCCGGCCGGCACTCGTGCTCGTTTCCGCTGGATTTGATTCGCGGCGCGGCGACCCGCTGGGCCTATTTCGCCTGCGTGATGAAGACTTCCGCGAACTCACTGAAATCGTGCTGGAGATTGCGGATCGATGGGCGCAAGGCAGGCTCGTCAGCGTCCTGGAGGGCGGCTACAGCCTGGAGGGCATGCCGGCGGCGGCGGCAGCGCACCTGCGCGGCCTGATGGGACTTCGCCAGCCATGAAAAAGGCCCCTTGCGGGGCCTGAAGATTGGGGGGAGCGGGAGGGGGGCGGATGGGGGAAATCCCTCCCGCTCCTGGCGGGTGGTGGAGCCTTTACTATAACAAGTTCTGGTCCCGATGTAAAGAGGGGGTCAACTTTTTTTGCCCCAGTTTCGTTTTTCTGCCCGCCTGGGCCCCTCTCCGTTCTCACACCTCCTTCTCCGCCATGCCACTCCGCGCCCCGTCCATCGGCTAGACTTGATACGAACACCGCAGCCTGACAGCAGGGCCGCCGGACTCATGCCCTCTATCCCCAGCCTCAACGAAAGGCTCCGCGAGGCCTTGCGGCCATTCTATCTCCGCCACATCTACTTCCCGCTCCGCCCCTCGTGCCGCCCGCCCGAGTTCACCCGCTGCTGGGAGGTGCCGCACGAATTCCAGGACGGGCCGAACTGTCTCACCATTCCGTCCCCGCACCCGCCGCTGCCGGATGTCCTGTTCCTCCCGATGACCGACTGGCACCACAGGCTGCAGCGCAGCCAGCGGCTTGCCCTGGCGCTGGCACGGCTGGGAAGGCGGTGCTTCCTGCTGAATCCTCACCTCGGCCGCGAGTACCCTGTTGCCCCGTGGCGCCGCCGTCCGGCTGCGCTGGCGCGGCTCGACGACAGCATCTTCGAGATCCACGCGCCCCTGCCAAACGAGCCCGTCTTCCATCACCGGTTGCTCACCCCGGCCGAGTCCCGCGCCGTGGCGGATGCCGTCCACTGGGCCCTCCAACGGGCGGGCGTGCAGAGCCTGGACATCGTCTTCGCCCTGCCGACGTGGAAGGACTGCGCTCTGGATCTGCGCCGGCGGTGGCAAGCCGTGCTCGCCTATGACTGCCACGACTGGCTGGCCGGTTTTCCGAACATGGCCCGGCAAATCGCCGCCGCTGAAAGGGATTCGCTCGAAGCCGCCGACATTCGCCTCTTCTCCGCCTCTTCTCTGATGGCTTCATTCGGTCCAGTGCTGCCCGATCCGCAGTCGCGCTCGATCCTCCTCCGCAACGGCGTGCCGGATTGGCCTCCCGCGCCCACGAGCCGCCCCGCCGAGCCGGTCGTCGGCTATCTCGGCGCTCTGGAAGACTGGTTCTGGACGGACGCCGTGGCGGAAGCTGCCCGTACGCTGCCCGGTGTTCGCTTTCTTCTCGCCGGGGCCGCCGCTGCGCCTCTCCGCCGGGCTCTGTCCGGTCTCCGCAACGTCGAGTTCGCGGGAGAAATCCCGCCCGAACGGGTTCCGGCTCTGCTCCGGCAGTTCCGTATCGGGCTCATTCCGTTTCAGGGGCCGCTCGCCCCCTTTACAGATCCGCTGAAGGTTTACGAGTACTTCCACCACGGTCTTCCGGTGGTCGCCAGCCCTCTGCCCGAACTGGACCGCTTTGGCGGACTCGTCCTCCAGGCGGCCACGCCCGCGGGGTTCGCGCAGGCGGTCCGGGAGGCATTGGAGGAGGATGACCGCCGCCTGGAGGAAGCGCGCCGAGCCGAGGCCCGCGCCGCCACCTGGACCCGGCGGGCGGAAGCTCTGAACCAGATCCTGCTGGAAGCGCGGCAGCGCCCCGGCGGCGTGCCACGCCCCCAGGGCGGGCCATGATACGGATGTCCGCCGGAACGCCGTGGCAGCGGTTGTCCGGCGCGTTTACGCCGCGCCGGCACTGGCGCTCCGCAAAGCGTCGCGCAGCGCTTCCAGCAGAAGATCCACGTTCTCTTCGGTGGAACCCGAGCCCATGGTGCCGATGCGGAATACTTTGCCCGCCAGCGGCCCGAAGCCGCCGGCGATCTCGATGCCGCGCGACTCCATCAGGTGCCGCCGCACGGCGGCATCGCTCACGCCCTCCGGCACCAGCGGCGTGTTCAGAGTCCACAGCCGCTCGCCTTCGGCGACGTGCATCCGGATGCCCATCTCCGCCAGGCCGGCCACGAACCGCTCGTGGTTGCGGCGGTGCCGCGCCCACCGGTTTTCCAGTCCTTCTTCCTCGATAATCGCCAGCGCTTCCCGCAGCGCATAAAACATGGATATCGGCGCGGTGTGGTGATAACGATGAGCGCTTTCGTAATAATCCAGGAGCAATTTCAGATCCAGATACCAGGTGGCCGGCGGGGATTTCCGCTGCCGGAGATACTCCACGGCGCGCGGAGAGCAGGTGATGGGCGCGAGGCCCGGAGGCGCGCCGAGCGCCTTCTGCGTGCCGCTGTATGCGATGTCGATGCCCGTCTCATCCACGAGCACGGGCATCCCGCCAAGGCTGGTGACGCAGTCGGCGATGACGAGAGCCCCAATCTCATGCGCGGCGCGGCAGATGGCGCCTCCGGGCTGGTGCGCGCCGGTGCTGGTCTCCGCGTGAACGTACGCCACCACCTGCGGGCGCACGGCATGGATGAACTCGCGGGCTTCGGCGTCGGTGTAGGTTTGGCCCCAGGGCTTTTCGAGCCGCTCGACGCGGCCTCCCTGGCGGCGGGCCATCTCCGTGATCCGGTCGCTGAAATAGCCGTTGGCGAAGATGGCGACGGTGGAGCCGGGCTCGACAAAATTCGCCACGGTGCACTCCATGCCGGCGCTGCCGGTGCCGGAAATCACCATGGTGAATTCGTTTGCCGTGCCGAAACAGGACTTCAAACCGGCACGGATTTCTTCGTTGATCTGGAAGAAATATGGGTCGAGATGGCCAACAATAGGCCGGCTCATTGCTTCGTAAATACGGGGATGCACTGGTGAAGGGCCGGGGCCGAACAGCAGGCGCCTGGGCGGTTGGACGGTGACAGCCATAGCTACAGTGTATATGTGGAGCGGCTTCCCGTCGACGCGATTCTCGATGACGTCCGCGCCGTGCTCGCCGCCGGTACGAACCTCGTGCTGGAGGCGCCGCCGGGAGCGGGCAAGACGACGCGCGTGCCGCCGGCGCTTCTCGGCCTGTTCCCGGGGCAGGTGCTGGTGCTGGAGCCGCGGCGTCTGGCGGCCCGGCTGGCGGCGCAGCGCGTTGCATCCGAACGGGGCGAGGCTGCGGGGGAGGCGGTCGGCTGGCAGGTGCGGTTCCAGAAGGCCGCGGGACCGCGCACCCGGCTGCTGTATCTGACAGAAGGGCTGCTGGCCCGGCGGCTGCTGTCGGACCCGCTGCTCGGCGGCGTGAGCGCGGTGGTGCTCGATGAGTTCCATGAGCGCCACCTGGAAGGCGATCTGGCGCTGGCGTTGCTCAGACGGCTGCAACAGACCCGCCGTCCGGACCTGCGCCTCGCCGTGATGTCGGCGACGCTGGACGGCGCCTCCGTGGCGGAGTTCCTGCACGGATGCCCGGTGCTGCGGAGCGAGGGGCGGCTTTTCCCGCTGGAGGTGCGGTACACGCCGCATTCTGCGCAGCCGCTGGAAGAGCTGGTGGTGGATGCGGTGGAGCGCAGCTTTGCGGAATTCGACGGAGACATTCTTGTCTTTCTGCCCGGCGCGGCGGAGATCCGGCGCTGCGCGGAGGCGCTCGCGCGCCGGCGGATCGCGGCCGCGGCGGACATACTTGCTCTCCACGGCGATCTGCCTCCCGAAGAACAGGACCGGGCGGTGACGCCCTCGGCGCGCCGGCGCGTGGTGCTCTCGACCAACATCGCGGAATCGAGCGTCACCATCCCGGGCGTGCGGATTGTTGTGGATTCCGGGCTTGCCCGCATCCCGTCGGATTCGGCCTGGAGCGGGCTGCCGCGGCTCGAAGTGAAGCGCGTGAGCCGGGCGTCGGCCGTGCAACGCGCCGGCCGCGCGGCGCGCACGGCGCCGGGACTGGCGGTGCGGCTTTACCCGCAGGAGGATTTCTTGCGCCGTCCGGAGCACGAAACGCCCGAGATTCTGCGAAGGGAGCTGTCGCAGGTGTGCCTGCACCTGCATGCGGCAGGCGTGGCGGATCCAGGCGAACTGGAATGGCTGTCGCCTCCGCCCGCCGAGGCAGTGGCCGCGGCGGAAGAGCTGCTCCAGCGTTTGGGGGCGCTGGGTGCGGGCGCCAGGCTCACGGAATTCGGGCGCCGGCTGGCGCAATTGCCGCTGCACCCGCGGCTGGCGGCGCTCGTCGAGCGCGGCGGCGCGGCGGCATGCCATCTGGCGGCGGAGTTGACGGCGGCCCATCCGGCGCAGGCGGTGCAGATCGAGAGACAGTTGCGCGGGCTGGCGCCGCACCGCGCTCCGGCGCCGCTGGAAGAATGCGTATTGCGAGCCTTTCCCGACCGTGTGGCGCGGCGGCGGCGGGGGCGGGAGCTGCTGCTGTCGAACGGCTCCTCCGCGCTGCTGGCGCAAGAGGCGGGCGTCGAGACGGCGGAGTTCCTGGTGGCGCTGGAAACGGAAGAGCGGCCGGAACGCGGGCTGCCTGTGGTGCGCAGCGCCGTGGCGATTGAGCCGGAACTGCTGCTGGACGTGTTTCCCGAGAGGCTGCGCGAGGAGACGCGGCTGGAATGGAACCGCGAGGCGGAGCGCGTGGAAGAAGTCTGGCGGCTGCTGTACGACGAACTGGTTGTGGAGGAATCCCGGCGGCACGAACCGGACCCGGAAGAAGCCGCGGCGCTGCTGGCGCGCAAGGCGCTCGAAACCGGCGTGGAACGGTTCACGGGGGAGGAAGAGTCGAGGAGGCTGCGCAACCGCATCCGCTTTGCCGGGCTTCCGGACCCTGATCCACAGCGCGTGCTGGAGCGGTTGTGCGGCGGGCTGAGATCGTTTGAGGAGCTGCGGCGCGCGGCGTCAGGCGGCGGATTCGAAGCCGCCGTGCGGGCGGAACTCGGCGGGCAGGCGGCGCGGCTGGACCGGCTGGCGCCCGAGTTCCTGACGCTGCCCGGCGGGCGGCGGGCGCGCATCCACTATCCCGACGGCGCACCGCCCTATGTGGCGTCGCGCCTGCAGGACTTCTTCGGCATGACGGAGACGCCGCGCATCGGACCGGAGAGCACGCCCCTGGTGGTGCACCTGCTCGCTCCCAATCAGCGTCCGGTCCAGGTGACGCAGGACCTGAAGGGGTTCTGGGAGCGGCTGTATCCGCAGGTGCGGCGGGAGCTGATGCGCCGCTACCCGAAACACGCATGGCCGGAGTTGTGAACCGCACGGGCGCGCTTTGCTACACTCCGGTAGGCTGAGCGATGCAGACGAAGCGGGCCGAAGAGCTGATCGCGCGCTTCCGCGGGCAGCACATCCTGGTGGCGGGCGATGTGATGCTCGACGAATTCGTGTGGGGCGAGGTGAGCCGCATCTCGCCGGAAGCGCCCGTGCCGGTGGTGGAGGTGACGGGCGAGTCGTTCTTCGCCGGCGGCGCCGCCAACGTGGCGCGCAATCTGCGCGAATTCGGCGCGCGCGTCAGCATGGCGGGCGTGCGCGGCAACGACTCGGCGGGGGAGAAGCTGGCCGGGTTGCTGCACGAATCCCGGATCGAGGACGCCGCCGTGGTTGTGTCGCCGGAGGCGCCGACCATCGTCAAGACGCGCGTCATTGCGCGGCATCAACAGGTGGTGCGCATCGACCGCGAACGGCGGAGGCGCACACCGCCAGAAGCCGAACGAGAAGTGCTGGACAAGCTGGCCCGGCACAGCGACGGATGGGACGCGGTGATCTTTTCCGATTACGCCAAAGGCTTTCTGACGGCTGCCATCGCGGAAGGCATCTGCCGGCTGGCGCGCGGGCGCATCATCGCCGTTGATCCCAGCCCGCTGAATCCCCTGGAGTGGCGCGGCGTCACGGCGGTGAAGCCCAATCTCAAAGAAGCGCGCGCCGCGGCGGGCGTCCTGCCGGAGACTCCGCCCGAGGAGACCGCGCTGCGCCTGCTGGAGCGCTGGGACACGCGGATGGTGCTGATCACAATGGGCGAGCACGGCATGCTCCTGATGGAGCGCGGCGGCACACCGTATCACACGCCGACTCGCGCGCGCGAGGTGTTCGACGTCTCGGGCGCGGGAGACACGGCGATCGCGGTGTTCACGCTCGCCCTGGCCGCGGGTGCGGCGCCGCAGGAGGCGGCGGAGCTGGCCAATCACTCGAGCGGCGTCGCCGTCGGCAAGCTGGGTACGGCCACCGTGCGGCCGGAAGAGCTTCTCGAAAGCGTCGCGCGGATGAGCTGAAACGCCCCGGCGCGGGCTCAGCGCACGATGAGCCAGGCAAGCGCCACCATGCCGAGCGCGATGGCCCAGCCCAGCAGGAATCCCGAAAGATCGATCCGGTAGGCGCGCCAGAAGGACTGGCCCGCGGCGCCGCGCAGCGGGTGCAGCAGGTGGTTCAGCAGGAGCTGCTCGCCGCGCCGGGCGGCCTCGCGCTCGGTCTCTTCGCCCCCGGAGACGGCCGGGTCGATGTGGCTGGGCGTGCGCAGGCGCTGGAAGAATTCATCGAGCACGGCGCCGGGCTCGGGGGGCGTAATCAGGCTGACGAGGACGAACACGGCCGATCCGCAAAGCAGCGCGGCGAGAAATACGTTTGGGTCCCAGTGATCGAAACGCTGGTCCAGCCAGGCGTAGATGGCGAAGTTGGCCGTCATGGCGGCGGCGATCCCGGCCAGAGCGCCCCAGCGGTTGGCGCGCCGCCAGAAGATGCCGCCGAGCACGGCGATGCCGACATAGGTGGCCAGCGTCTCCGTCAGCAGAAACGTGTTCAGGACCTTCTCGATGAGAAACAACGCGTACACGACGCCCAGCAGCGTGATGGCGAGACCGCTCATGCGGCCCACCCAGAGATAGTGGAGGTCGCCCCGGCCGCGCACCAGATACCGGCCGTAAAGGTTGCGCGTGAACAGCGCGCCTGCGCTGACCATGTAAGCCGAGCACGCCGCCATGTTCGCCGCCAGCAGGCAGGCCACCAGCAGGCCCTTGCCGCCGGGGAACAGCAGATGGCGGCAGGCGAAGCCGAACGCCTCCTCCGCATCGCGGAGGGTTGCCGTGCCGAACACGCCCTTCGCCAGCAGCGCGGCGGCGACCAGCCCGGTCAGCGCCCAGCCCAGCGTGCAGAAGCGCTTGACGAACGTGCCGTAAAGGAACCCTTCGCGGCAGGCGGCCTCGTCCCGGCCAGTGGCCACCATGCCCATGATGTGCGGCTGGCTGGTGATGCCAATCAGCCCGTTGATCGTGAGCATCAGGATGAACCACGGGCCGATCCCTTCCGGAGCGGTGAGCGTGAGGCGGTCCGGGCCGAGTGCTTCGCGGATGCCGCTGATGCCGCCCACGAGCCCCCAGCCCAGCGGGATCAGCAGGAAGGACAGGACGATGATGAGGAACCCCTGCACGAGCTCCGTCCACGCCGTCGCCACCTGGCCGCCGATGAAGCTGTACAGCAGGAACGCCACGGTCATCGCCATCACGATGGCGTTGACCGGAATGCCGCCGCCGGCAGCCTGGCTGATGACCTTGGCCGCGCCCTTCAGCATGCTGGCGAGATTGATGGTCAGGAACGCGAGGGCGAAGACCATGTAAGCCGCGCCCATCCAGTGTCCGTACCGGTCTTCGAAAAACTCAGCGATGGTGGTGCGCCTCATGCGGCGGTACAGCGGGGCCAGCAGCCAGTAGAAGGGCGTGGCGAACATGTTTTTCCACTGGAACCAGATGGCGCTGAAACCGCGCGCGTAAACGGCGCCGGCCAGTGAGACAGGCATGTCGGCGTGCGTGCCGGAGGCGAAACTCTGGGCGATCATCACCCAGCGGTTGAACCGGCGCGCTCCGAGGAAGTACTGGTCGGTGCGCCCGACGCGGCGGCCGATCCACAGGCCCAGAACCGCGATGCCGGCGAGATAACCGGCCAGAATCAGCCAGTCGAGAAGCGTGAATGCGGTGAAGCGTTGCATGGCGGCTCCCGGGATTCCGGGAAGCCATCATATCGTGCGGCGGCTTTCAGCCGCGCCAGGGGAGAACCACGGACCTGCCGTCGCGCTCCGTGTTTCCGCCGATGGCGCGGAGCGTCAGACTGGCCCCTTTCGCCGTGAACACGGCGTCGACCCAGCCGACGGGCTGGTCGTCGCTGAAGTTGTAGCCGAGCGCGGGCAGGTTGATCATCTGGATGCCGTCCCAGGCCAGGTGCGCATAGCGGTGCGAATGACCGAACACCACGGCCTTGACGCTCTTGCGGTCCCGGATGATGTCCATCAGCCGCGGCATGTCGAGCAGCGAGCCGTCGCCGTCGTCGGGCGTGTGGTGCACGAACAGCACGGTGGGCAGGGGCGGAGCGGAGTCCAGATGTTGCGCCAGCCATGTGCGCTGATCCTTGCCCAGAAGTCCGGGAGTGAAGTTCGGCATGATCAGCGAGTCGAGCACGACGAACCGCACCGCCGGGCTCTCGATCACAAGCACGTGGCGGTTCTTCACCGGCTGCGCGCCTTTTTGCGTGGCGCCGAAGACTTCGAGGAAGTTCTTGCGGTCGTCGTGGTTGCCCAGCGCGATGGCGACGGGCATGCGGCTGGAGAGCGGCTCGATCAGCGTTTTCAGGGCCTGGTAATCGCCCGGCATGCCCTTGAGGCGCGCGGCATCCCCGCAGATCAACACGCCCTGCGGCTTGGCCTCGAGCACCATGGGCACGGCCTTCTTCAGGTTTTCGACGGGGCGGAAGCCCCGGTAGGCGTCCTCGGGATTTTCGGGAATGTGCGTGTCCGACAACAGCGCCCAGTGCATTTCCGGCTCCTGAGCGCGGAGAACCGTGGCGGCGCCGGCCAGCGACAGCGAAAACGCGCGGCGCGACAGAGAGGGCAATCCCAGATGCGGCATGACAATTCCGATTGTATCCGCGAGCCGCGCCCCAGCGCGTGAAAAGACGATGAACAGGGCTTTTCGCCGGTCCTGCCGCTGGAGTATGCTGCGGGAGAAATGAGACCCGAACGGAGCTGCTCTTCGCCCATGGAGCGCCGCCGCTTCCTCGCCGCCCTGGCGTCAGCGCCTGCCGTCCTGCGGGCCGCGCAGCAGCGCCCTCCGAACATCGTCCTGATCTACGCCGACGACCTCGGCTACGGGGACATCAGCGCCAACGGCGCGCGGCGCATCCGCACGCCTCACATCGACCGTCTGGCGCAGGAAGGAGTGCGCTTCACGCATGCGCACTCGCCCTCGGCCACCTGCACGCCCTCGCGCTATGCGCTGCTCACCGGCGAGTATGCCTGGCGCAGGCCGGGCACCGGCGTGCTGCCCGGAGACGCCAGACTGATCATCGACCCCGGCCGCCCCACGCTGCCGGCGATGCTCAAAGAACGCGGCTACCGCACGGGCGTGGTGGGCAAGTGGCACCTGGGGCTCGGCAGCGGCGATCTGGACTGGAACGGGGAGATCCGCCCCGGCCCGCTCGAGCTGGGCTTCGACTACGCCTTCCTGATCCCCGCCACCGGCGACCGCGTGCCCTGCGTCTACGTCGAAAACCATCGCGTCGCCGGCCTCGATCCGGCCGACCCGATCCGTGTGAGCTACAAGGAGCCGTTTCCGGGCGAGCCGCTCGGCCGCACGCATCCGCAATTGCTCCGGATGCACCCGAGCCATGGGCACGACATGGCGATTGTCAACGGCATCAGCCGCATCGGCTACATGACCGGCGGGCGCAAGGCGCTGTGGAAGGACGAGGACATGGCGGATGTCATCACCGGCAAGGCCCTCCAGTTCCTGGAGAAGCACCGTCAGGAGCCATTCTTCCTTTACTTTTCGACCCACGACATCCACGTGCCGCGCGTGCCGCATCCTCGCTTCGCCGGCCGCTCCGGCATGGGGCCGCGCGGCGATGCAATCCTGCAACTCGACTGGTGCGTGGGCGAGATCCTGGGCGCGCTGGACCGTCACGGCCTGGCGCGCAATACGCTCGTGATCTTCACCAGCGACAACGGCCCTGTGGTCGACGACGGCTATAAGGATGAGGCCGTGGAGAAGCTGGGCGACCACCGTCCCGCCGGGCCCTGGCGCGGCGGAAAGTACAGCAACTTTGAAGGCGGCACCCGGGTGCCGTTCCTGGTGCGCTGGCCGGAGAGAGTGAAGAGCCGCGCGGAGTCCGCCGCGCTGGTGAGCCAGATCGATCTGTTCGCATCGCTCGCTCAATTGACGGGCGCGACGCTGGCCGGCGCTGCCGCGCCCGACAGCTTCAACATTCTGCCCGCGCTGCTCGGCGATTCGGCCAGGGGCCGCGGCCACCTGGTGGAACACGCCGGGTCGCTTTCTCTCATAGTGGGGCGCTGGAAATACGTGGCGCCCGGCAAGGGACCGAAAATCAACACGAACACGAACACCGAGCTTGGCAACGATCCTGGGCCCCAGCTCTTCGACCTGGAGCTCGATCCCGGCGAACGGACCAACGTGGCGGCGCAGCATCCGCAGCGGGTGCGCGATATGGCGGCGCAACTGGACAAGATCCGTGCGGCGCCGCGGACGAGGCCGTAAGGAGCGGCGTCCAGGGACTGAGCCGCGGTCGTACAGTCCTCAAGCGGGTGAAGGTCTGGTACTTTCCGGCGGCTGCGGGGGATGCCTGCATTCGCCGATCTGGCATACGATTTCATTAAGCTGCCTGTGTTGTGCGGATCCACCAGGGAGAAATTGCGCACGCCGGATGCCCGGCAGCGCAGATCGCACGCGGGCCCTGGAAGGTTGCGTTGCTGCAGAAACCGGTGGCAGGCGATGGGTTTATGACGGCATATTTCCGGGGGATTTCATATGACACCGGCTGTTGAACTCTGGATAGGAAACGGGAGCCATCCTGCGCGGCGCGGCAGAAAGACTCACGCCGCGCTGGCAGCGGCGCTGGCGGCTTTGTTGTTGCTGTGGGGCTGCTCGCCGGCGAAGCGGATGGTGGCGGAGCGATACCACCGCCAGGGACTGGAGCTGTTCGAAAAGAAGAAGTACGACGAGGCGGCGCTGGCGTTCCGCAAGGCGATCCAGAAGAGTCCCAACTGGGGCGAGCCTTACTACAGGCTGGCGCTGTGCGACCTGGAGAAGGGCGGCGATCTGACGCGCGCGTTGCTGGCGTTGCGGCAGGCGATGGCGCTGATGCCGGATAACGAAGACGTGAAGGTGCGCCTGGCGGGGCTGCACATCCTGGCGTATCTGCAGCATGGAGCGGTCGAGGATTTTCCGCTGAGACAGGCTCACGAGGTGGCCGCCAGCCTGCTGAAGAAGAAGCCGGACTCCTTCGAGGGCCAGATGCTGGCCGGCCAGATCGCCCTGCTGGAAAAAAAGCCGAAAGAGGCGCTGGAGTGGTTTGAAAAGGCGCGGAAAATCAAACCGGATTCGGCGCTTGCGGTAGCGAGTTCCGGCATTACGCTGGTGACGCTCGGCCAGGAGAAAGACGCCGAGCCGCTGCTGCGGAAAGCGCTGGAGATGGACGCCTCGCTGGGACCGGCCTGGGACGCGCTTTACAACCTCAACCTGCGCCAGAAGCGTCCCGGCGATGCAGAGTCCGTGTGCCTGGACCGGATCAGCCGGAATCCGAAAGATCCGGTCGCGCGCCTGATGCTGGCCAACCATTATTTCCGGATGCAGAAGCCGGACGAGATGCGGAGGGCGCTTGAGCCGCTGGCCCAGCCCGGCGGCGGCTATGAAAACGGACGCATGGTGGCAGGCGACTTCTACCGCAGCATCGGGCGGATTGGCGAAGCGCGGTCTCTCTATGAAGCCGGGATGAAGGAAGCGGAGAAGGACGCCGCCCGCCGCACCGAATACCGGAAGCGGCTGGCAAGCCTGCTGCTGCTGGAGGGCAAGCGGGACGAGGCGGAGAAGGCTTATGCGAATGTGCTGGAGGATGCGCCGAAGGATCCCGAGAGCCGCGCCCGGCGGGCGCTGCTGGTGCTGGACAAGGACGCGGCGGCGGCGCTGAAAGAGTTCCAGCAGCTCGCCAAAGACGTTCCGTCCAATCCGGTGATCCGCTTCAACCTGGGGCTGGCGCTGCTGGCGAACCGGAAGCTGGAGGAGGCCCGGACGGCTTTCCTGGAGGCCGCGCGGATGCAGCGCAACTACCTCGAGCCGCGGCTGGCGCTGGCGCAGATCGCGATGGACCGCGAACAGTGGCGCGAGCTCCAGCAGACGGCCGCCGATGTGCTGACCATCAATCCGCGGCACCCGGAAGGGAGGTATTTCCGGGCGGCGGCCTACACGGGGCTGGGAAATTACGAAGAAGCGCGGAAAATCCTGGTGGAATTACTGAAAGAATTCCCGAATTACCGGGAAGCCCATTTGCAGGTGTCCTTCCTGGATCTGGCCGAGCGCCGTTACGCGCAGGCGGATGCGCGGCTGCGCGAGCTCTATGAGAAGACCCGGGACGTGCGTGCGCTGACCGGGCGCGTGGAAGTGCTGCTGGCGCAGAACCGCCAGAAGGAAGGCCTGGCGCTGGCGCAGGCGGAGCTCGCGAAAAACCCCGACGAGGCGCGCCTGCGACTGCTGGTGGCGCGCACGGCGCTCCGCGTGGCCGACTATCCTCTGGCTGTGCGCGAACTGATCCGGCTGGCTGAGCGCGACCCCAACTGGGACTATCTCTACCTCATGCTCGGACAGGCGCACCAGTTCAACGGCGACCTGCCCCGGGCGATTCTCGCCTTCCAGCGTGCGCTGCAGATCACGCCCGGGAGCCTGGAGGCGACACTGCGGCTGGCCTACGCCTACGAAGTGGCGGGCCAGTACAGGGAGGCCATTGCGGCATACCGCAAGGCGCTGGAGCTGAATCCGAACACGCCCATCGCCATGAACAACCTCGCCTATCTGCTGAGCGAACACGGCGGGGATCTGGACGAAGCCCTGAGGCTGGCGCAACTGGCCCTGCAACGGCTGCCGCAGCAGCGCTACATCGCGGACACGGTGGGCTGGATTTTCCTCAAGAAGAACGACGTCGATTCAGCCATGCAGATTTTCCAGGGTCTGGTGAAAAAGTACCCGGATGAGCCGGCTTTCCGTTACCATTACGGCGCGGCTCTGCTGAAAAAAGGCGACAAGACGCGCGCCAGGACGGAGCTGCAGACGGCGCTGGACAACAAGCCGCCGGCGGACATCGAAAAAAAGGTGCGCGAACTGCTGGCGCAGGCAGGCTAGCGGGGGGTCATGAAGCGCTCCGCTCACGTCACGGCGGCGGAGGCGGCGCCTGCGGCGGCACGCGAAGCGCCGCGGCTGGCATCGTGCGAAGAGCTGCAACAGCGGCAACAGGGGCTGTGGTGGGGATCGCACCTGTTTTCTCTCGCCGCGCATGCCGTATTCGTGGCGTGGATGGTGCAGACCGGCGTAATCGTGGTGGAATACGCGCAGCGCTACGGTTACGGCTATCAGTTCGGGCAGGCTGTCATGCTGGCTTCCCCCCTGTTCGAACTGGGCCAGCGCAGCGCGCTCCGCGGCCGCGAGAGCCGGATTCCGCTCTCCGCCCTGGCGCCGCAGGAGAAGCTCTATGCGCCTGACCTCCGGCGCATGCTGGCGGCGCGGGCGCAGCAGGGCGGGCGGTTGAGCGGCCAGAACTCCGAGCAGGAACGGCGCACCTACGGCGATGCGAGCGCGTCCTCGCTGTCGGTGCCTCTCAGCGGCGGCGGCGGGGCGCTGCCTGCCGGGACTCTGCCGGAAAGGGCTGCCGGAGGCGTGTCCACCCCATTTGACCTGGTTCCTCCGAGCAACACCAGGGCTCGGCGCGGCAATGAGGCGGGCAAGGCACGGCTGCGCGTGGGCGATACCGGCGTACCGGGCGGCGGAGCGGCTGAAGGATTGCGGCTGCCGGCGACGCCCTCGCGGGTGAGCATTCAGGCCGAAATGGAGGCGGACGCGGCCGCCGCCTCCGAGATGGAGGAATGGCTGCGGGTGTTCGTGACGAGGCTCCGGCGCGCCAGCTTCGATCTGATGCCGGACCGCCGGGACGTTGGTGCGCCGGGCATGGCCGTGCTCAGAGTGGAAGTCGGCCGGATCGGCAGAATCATCCGCCGCGAGCTGGCCGCCTCCAGCGGCAACGCCGCGCTTGACCGCCTGGCGATGGCCCTGCTCGACCAGTTGCCCGGCTGGCAGCCGCTGCCGCAGGGCCAGTCCGGCGACGCCGTCGTGGCGACGGTGCGCGTGCGTTACTTTCCCAGGCGCTGATCCGCGGACGCAGGAGGGAGCTGCTGATCCCCGCCAGCCCTCCCGCCTTGAGCTTCGAGCCGGCCCAGCGCAGCTTCCATGTGCGACAGCCGTCCGGCGTGCTCGTGGAACATTTGCTCCAGCGCGGCGATACGCGACTCCAGTTCGCTGAGACGGTCGCACGGGGCCGGCGGCGCCGCGGCGGGAGCAGGCTGGACCGGCTCGCCTGAGAGCAGATGCGCCCAGCGGCTCTCTTTCATGCCGGGCTGGCGCTCGAGCTGGCGCACCAGAGGCGCGGGTTCTCGTTCGGCGAGGCGGCGGAGCGCCGTGAGGACGGCGTCGAGATCGGAGAAGTCATACAGGCGCTCGGTGCGCGCGCGCAATTCGCCGGCGGTCTGCGGGCCGCGCAGCAGCAGGACGGTAAGAACGGCCTGCTCGGGGCGGCCCAGCCCGAGAAGTTCGACCAGGCGATGGTGGTACTTGGTGACGCGGCTGCCCCGCTCAACCACAGACGAAACCCAGCCCTTTTGTTCGAGCTGGTGCAGGGCGGCCAGGACATCGCTTTCTTCGTACTGAACCACCGGCTCCCGGTTCGACTTCTGGTTGCAGGCGGCGGCGAGCGCGTGGAGCGAGAGAGGGTAGTAGGCGGGCGTGGCCAGGTCCTTCTCCGCCAGGCATCCCAGCACGCGGACTTCGGCGGCATCGAGATCAAATGGGGTCATCGGTCTCCTCTTCAAATTGGAACAGAGAGGGGGATCGCGGCGCTGGCGCAGCAGGCTCATCGAATGCCGGAGAAGCTCGGAGAAGGAGAGTGTGCGGTATCATACGCTTGTTGCTGGCGGAATATGGCGACGCTGGGCGAGCGGTTGCGCGCGGAACGGGAACGGCGGGGGCTCACGATCGAAGAGCTCGCGCAGCAGACCCGGATCAGCGCGAGGTTTTTCGAAGCGATTGAGCGCGATGACAGGTCGTCGCTGCCAGGGGGGTTCTTCTACCGGAGCTTCGTCCGGCAGTACGCACGGATGCTCGAACTGCCCGAAGAAGCATACAAAGGCGAAATCGAGCGCAGCCTGGCGGAAGAATCGGAGCAGCCCTATCAGGCGCCGGAGCGCCACATCGACGTGCCGCCGCTGCCCACGCCGGGCAGGAGCCGCAAGGAGGAAGCTTTGTGGTGGGCCGCGCGGGCGGGCGGCCTGGTGGCGGCGCTGGCTCTGTGCACCGCGGGCTACGTCGGATGGGAGAGGTGGAAGGCTTCGCAGGCTCCGCCCATGGCGGCTGTCGCAGAGGAGAAGAATGAGCCGGCGCCTGCGGCGCGGGGAAACGCGCCTCCCGCGCCTTCAGAACCCAGGGCTGAGGAGACTCCGGCCCAGGCCGCGCCGCCGCCAGTGACCTCCAGCGGGGCGGTGCGCGTGATCGTGCGGGCTTCGGATGTGAGCTGGGTGGGCGTGTGGCAGGGGAGGAAGTTTCTCTTTGGCGATCTGCTGCGCGCGGGCGATGTCCGGGGCTTTGGCGCGGACGACGTGCTCCGCGTGAAGATCGGCAACGCCGGCGCCGTGGAAGTGGAGTGGAACGGGCAGGCGCTGCCGCCGTTTGGACCGCGCGGACAGGTTCGCACAGTCGAATTTTGGAACGACCGCTACGAGGTTATTCAGCCCTCGGCGCGCCAGGAGATGGAGGAGGGATCGCCGCCGGGCGGCGCGGCACTCTGATCCACGCCATGGACGGCGAACCTCATTACGGCTACAGACTGTTCTTCATGCTGGTGGTGGTCGGCGCGAACGCCTTTCTGGCGGCCGCCGAGATCGCCCTGGTGTCCGTGCGGCGCTCCCGCCTGCAACAGCTCTGCGACGAAGGGCATGTGGGAGCGAAGGCTGCCGCGTTGCTGCTGGCCAATCCCGGAAGACTGCTGTCGGTGATCCAGGTGGGCGTGACGCTGACAAGCCTGGCGCTGGGGTGGCTGGGCGAAGCCACGCTGCACCGCCTGTTCCTGTCCGCGCTGGCGCCTGTCATGACGCCGATGATCTCCGCGGCGCTGAACATCGTCAGCGTGGGGCTGGCGTTCGCTCTTATGACTTACATGCACGTCGTGTTCGGAGAGGTGGCGCCGAAGAACGTGGGCATGGAGAGGGCTGAGCGCGTGGCGGTGATCGTAGCTCCGCCGCTGCTGGTGTTCTACCGGATTGTGGAGCCGTTCGTCTGGGTGCTGGAACGGTCGTCTTCGGCAGTATCGCGGCTGCTCGGCGTGCACGGGCAGAGTCCGGGCGCGCACTCGGCGGAGGAGCTGAAGTTCGTGCTGGAATCGAGCCGCGCGGCGGGCCAGATCGGCGATTTCGAGGCAGCCGCCATGCAGCGGCTGGTGGAACTCAGGGAGTACAGCGCGCGGGAGGTGATGGCGCCCCGCAGCCAGATGGCGACGGTGGAGGCGGAAGCTGACATCGATGAGGTGTTGCAGCGGGTGAGCGAGACCGGATATTCGCGGCTGCCGGTGGTCGAGAAGGGCAACGAAAACCCGGTGGGGTTCGTGCATGTGAAAGATGTGCTGGACGTGTGGGCGCAGCGGCGCCAGTCCAACCTGCGGCGGCGTCCGGTGGAGCCGTTCTCGCTCAGAAAGATCCTGCGCCGGGCGCCGATCGTTCCGGAATCCCGGCCGTTGCACCTGCTGCTCGAAGATCTGCGGGAGCAGCACGCGCATCTGGCGTTTCTGGTCGACGAGTTCGGCACGGTTTCCGGGCTCATTTCGCTCGAGGATCTGTTCGAGCAGGTGTTCGGGGAGATCGAGGATGAATTTGATCTGAAGCAGGAAGCGGCGCCGGAGGAGGCAGCGGCGTTTGAGGTGGAGGGTACGGTTCCGCTCCGCGATCTCGAGACGCAGTACGGCATCGAGTTGCCGGCGGAAGGCGACTATGAAACGCTCGCCGGGTATCTGATGTACCAGTTGGGGCGCATTCCGCGGCAAGGGGATTCAGTGGAGTGCGGGGACAGGCGCTTCACGGTGGTGGAGATGGATTTCAACAGGATCGCGCGGGTCAGGGTGGAGAGGTTCGCGCCTCCGCCGGGGGATGCGGAGCAAGGTCAATAGGGGTTGACGGCGGAAGCCGCGCTGCGGCCGAGCAATTTCTCCACCTCGCGGCGCAGGGGCCCGGCCGCTTTGGCGAAGATCATCTTGTAGGCGCGGCAGAAGTAATCCAGGTCCTCGAAGCGGCGGTGCGGACCATGGCGGAACTTGGGGCATCCGCCGTGGCAGACCGGCTGGTATTCGCAGACGCGGCATTCTTCGTGGGGCAGCGTCTTGTTGACGGCGAACTGGTACCGGCGCTGGCGGCGGGCGATTTCAGGAAAAGAATCCAGCGTGATGTTGCCCAGTTTCCAGGAGGTTTCGACGAAAAAATCGCAGGGGTAGACGTCGCCGTTGTACTCGACCACCACATAGCTGTCGCAGGTTTCGTGCATCGTGCACGAGCCGGGCTTGATGCCGGCCAAGGCTTCGGCGAGATTGTCGAAAAAGCGGATCCGGACCTTCCGCCGGTCGGGCCACCATGCATCGAAGATCTCGCAGAGGAAGCGCCCGTACTGCTCCGGAGTGATGGTGAACGGCATGGGCGAGCCGTCCTGATGAAACTCGGCCAGCGGGATGAACTGCAGGTGCTCCGCTCCCAGGGAGCGGAAGAACCGGTACAACTCCCGGGGGCGCTCCACATTGGCCTGGGACAGGACGCACAGGACGTTGAACTCCGCCCCGTGCTTCTGCATGCGCCCGATGGCTTCCACCACCTTGCGCCAGGTGGGATGGCCGGCGCGGTTGAAACGGTAGCGGTCGTGGATCTCCTCGGGGCCGTCGATGGAGATGCCGGTGAGGAACTGGTAGCTGCGGAGAAATTCGCACCAGGCGTCGTCAAGAAGGATGGCGTTGGTCTGAAGCGAGTTCGAAATTGTATGTCCGTTCCGGCCGTATTTCTGCTGGAAATGCACGAGTTTTTCGAAGAAGGAGAGGCCCGCCAGCGTGGGTTCTCCCCCCTGGAATGCAAAAACGGAGGCGGGATAGGAGTAGAACAGGAAGCCGTCGACCAGCCGCTCTAGGACATCTTCCGGCATGATCCGGGCCGGAAGGTCCCTGTAAGGGTCGGCCTCGCGGTCGAGGTAGAAGCAATATTCGCAGTCAAGGTTGCAGACGGCGGAGGCTGGCTTGACGAGAAGAGAAGTAATGCGTGGCGCCTGCCCGGAGATGGAAGCAGCCGGATAAGCCGTTCCGACGATCGGGAACGGATTCCCAGAGGGCATAGCGAGAGTGTAGCACCGGCCAGGAGTCAGAAGCTGAGGCCCAGTTCGAGTTCGACTTCGGCTATGCGCTCGCGAAGGTACAGGCAGAGGTCGTCGGAGTCGTCCGTGCTCTCCTCTCCAGGCGCTGTCTCCGGGCGCCGGTCCGCAGAGCGGATGACAGGGAAACCGGACGACGAGGCCAGGCGGCAACTGGAGGCGATGAGAGCCGCCGCCGGGTTCTGGCGGGAGAGATCCAGCGGGTCCTCATGGTGGTGGAGAAGAGCCGCGTCGGCGAGCGGGGCCGGCAGATCGTAGCGGCGCATGGCGCGGGCGCCGGCTTCGGCGTGCGTCAGGCCGAACGCATCCCGTTCGAGGTGGCAGCTCTGCTCCGGAGTTTCCGCCTGCTCCAGCAGAGCCGGGTAGGATTCCGGGGCCGAGGCGAGCAGCACGAGGCGGCCCAGATCGTGCAGCAGTCCCGCCGTGTAGCTGTCCATCATGTCGCCGGTATTGTCGAACGAGAGGTCGGCGGCGAGCAGGGCGGTGGCCAGGCTGTGCCGCCAGATCGAGCGGCACACAGGGAACCGCGCCAGCGGGCGGAACAGGTGGCGGACGCCATAGGTGAGCACCAGCGCGCGCAGACGGTCGAGACCGATCAGGGTCAGCGCAGTGAGCAGGTCGCTGACCTTGTTCCGGCAGCCGAACAGCGCGGAGTTGGCTAGGCGTAAAACGTGCGCTGCCAGCGCGGGATCCTCGCTCACCAGCAGCCGGATGCGGCGGAAGCCGGAAGACTCGCCTGACAACTCCGCCAGAAGCCGCGTTACAACAGGATGGAACGGCGGCAGCGCGTCAAGGCGTACAGGCGGCGCGTGCGCGGGCATGGCGTTTGAGAACTCCTGTCTGCCCTGCTTATCGGCCGGCGCCGGGCGGGGATGAGGGATTGCGGCAAGGACGGCATACACTGAAAGAAAGCTTTGTCCTCGCCGTTCACAGTGAAGCAGTTCTTTTCCCGCCGCGGACCGCTTGCGCGCGTGCACCCCAACTACGAGTTCCGGAGCGGACAACTGGAAATGGCGCTCGCCATCGAGGCGGCGCTTGCCGAAAAACGCCACCAGATTGTCGAGGCTGGCACGGGGACCGGCAAGACGCTGGCCTATCTGGTGCCGGCGATTCTTTCCGGGCGCCGGGTGGTGATTTCCACCGGCACGAAAAACCTCCAGGAGCAACTCTATTTCAAAGATATTCCCTTTCTGAACCAGTTCTTCGAGGGCGGCATCCGGGCCTGCTACATGAAGGGCCGCAGCAACTACGCCTGCCGCCAGAAAATCTACGACGCAGAGCGGGAGCCCGTGTTGAGCGGACTCGAAGAGGTCAGCGACTTCGCCATCATCCGCGAGTGGGAGAAAACGGCCGAAACCGGCGACCGCTCTTCGATCCCGAACCTGCCCGACGGCTCCACCGCGTGGGCGAAACTGGACGCCCGCGCGGACCTGTGCACGGGGCAGAAATGCCCGTCGTTCGATCGATGCTTCATCACACTGATGCACCAGCGTGCCCAGGAGTCCGACATCATCATCGTGAACCACCACCTCTTTTTCGCCGATATCGCCGTGAGAGAAGGCGAATACGGGGCCATACTCCCGGATTATTCCGCGGTGATTTTCGACGAGGCGCACGAGCTGGAAGAGGTGGCCGGACAGTACTTCGGATTCGGCATCTCCTCAAACCAGGTGGAAGACCTGCGCCGGGACACGCTCGCGGTCGCCCGCCGGAAAAATCTGCTGTCTCGCGATCTGGAGCAGATGCTCCGCGTGCTGGCCGAGCAGGCGGAGCGCTTTTTCGCGCTGTTCCCGGCACAGGAGGGGCGGTCCGGGTTTGCGAAGGAGCAGGAGGGCTTCCTCAAGCGCCACGGCGAGGTGTACCGGCGGCTGCTCTCGGCCATGGAACTGCTGGAGACGCACCTGTCGCTGCTGAAGGACGCCCCCGAGGAGATCGTGCCGCTGGTGCGGCGGATGAAACAGCAGGGCGAGACCCTGGAAGCCTATATGAAGGGCGGCGACCCGGATTATGTGTACTGGGTGGAGCGCCGGGGGAGGAACCTCACACTTCAGGCGACGCCGGTGAACGTCTCGTCGCTGCTCCGGGAAAAAGTGTTCAGCCAGATCCCCACCGTCGTGCTGACCAGCGCCACCCTGGCTGTTGGAGGGACGTTCGACTACGTGAAAGCCAGGCTGGGGCTGGACGGGGCGCGGGAACTGATCGTGCCCAGCCATTACGACTATGCCAGCCAGGCGCTGCTTTACGTCCCCTCGCACCTGCCTGACGTCCGCAGCGAAGCCTTCGTCTCCGCGGCGGCGGAAGAGGTGCGCGAAGTGCTGGCGCACAGCCGGGGCAGGGCGTTCGTGCTGTTCACGAGCTACCAGCAGATGCGCCAGATCCATGACCGCGTGGCGCCTCGGCTGGATTACCCGGTGCTGTTGCAGGGAACGGCGCCGCAGCGCGCGCTGCTTGATCAGTTCCGATCCACGCCGCACTCGGTGCTGTTTGCCACGTCGTCGTTCTGGCAGGGGGTCGACGTGCAGGGCGAGCAGCTTTCCTGCGTGATCATCGACCGGCTGCCGTTCGCCGTGCCGAGCGACCCCGTCGTGGAAGCGCGGGTCAAAGCGATCCAGGCGGCCGGCGGCAACGCCTTCTATGATTACCAGGTGCCGCAGGCCGCCATCGCGCTCAAGCAGGGATTCGGGCGGCTGATCCGTTCTTCGACCGACCGCGGAGTGCTTGTGCTGCTCGACAACCGCATCCTGCGCTCCCCTTACGGCCGGGTGTTCCTGAACTCGCTGCCGCCGTACCGGCTGACGACGCGCATCGAGGATGTCGAGCGGTTCTTCAGCGAAGAAGCCGAACCTGAACCCACCCGCGGCGGCTGATGGCCCGCCGCACGTTGCCGACGGTGGCCCGGAGGCCATTCCTTCCGCGGGCGTGCATCCTGACTCCGCCGCGGCGCAGAATGCGCGCCTGCGGACCGCATCATGAATCCAGGGCGCTTTTCTCCCCGCCTCAGCCGGGGATTTTCGGCATTTTCTTTTCGTAATCGGCGATCTTCTTCTGGAGCTTCTCGCGCGCGGGCGACTTGGGCACGGGCGCCAGGGCCTCCTTCGCCTCGTCAAGAAACAGCTTCATGCGTGCGGCGCGGTCCAGCTTCTTGGGGGCGAACAACTGTGAGATCTCCGCAAACTGCGTGGCGAGGAAGAACAGGAACTGTTCCCGCTTCACCTTCGGCTCGGGCTGCGAGAATAGCTCCCTGGCCTTTTCCAGATCGCCGCCGGGATCGGCCACGGCAATCACGCTCAGCGCCACGCCGCGCCGCACCATCAGATTGTGAAGCCGGTCCACCTCGGCCGGCATGGGCAAGACGCCCTTGACGATGCGCTCCACTTCCACGGGGCGGTCCCGGTTCACGTCCGGCAGCGTGAACGGCAACGCCACTTCATCTTCCGTGAGGTTGGGCATCAGCTTGTGCCCGGTGTCGGCAAAGCGCATGGCGCTCTGTCCGGCCAGCGCGCGCGCTTCACTGGCCAGACGGCGGAAATCGATCTCCCGGGCTTTCGCGGCCGGACGGCCTTCGTCCAGGATGTCGGCCCACTCCATCTCCCCGCGGGCGATGCCCGCATCGAGCACGAGCTGCCAGATCTGCGCCCTCCGCGTGAACTCATTTTCCGTGGCGATGATGCTATTCAGGTTTTTCATCGCCGCCTGGAAATCGCCTTTTTGATATGCGCTCCTGGCGGCCGCCCAGAAAAACGGCGGCGTGCCGGGCTTCGGAGGCGCGGGACCCTTCGAGGTGCCGCATCCGCCGCTGCTGAACACTGCCACCGCCGCCGCCAGGGGAACCACACAGCGCCACAATCGCCGCATGCAAAAACCTCCTCAGCGCAATATGTTCGAAGACAGTGCCGGAGTCAAGGGTCCGAAACCAGGGCCGGCGGCCCAGCGCGGGCCCACGCCCGCGTCCGGCCGGAGAAACATGCCCCAGCCGCTATCCAAGCGTCACGTCGAGCGCCGCCACCGAACAGGGCGGCAAATCAAATGCCAGGCGGCCCTGGCGCACGGCCACGGACAATTCACGCGGTTTGACCCGCTCGGGCTGATCGAAGGTGTTGTGGTCGCGCGGCTCGCCGGCCAGCACCAGGGCGCGCGCCGATTTTGCCGTGCCGCCCTCCAGGCGCAGATCGACGGCGAGAGGTTCGGCCACGCCGGCGTGCGTGCAGGTGATCACCAGCCGGTTGTCCTTTTCGTGCAGCGAAGCGGAACCGTCCAGCCGCGGCGCCTTGCCCGACATCGGCGCGCCGAAGACGGTGCGCACCGCCATGCCGTTCTGATGGCTCTTGTACAGATCAAAGACGTGGTAATTGGGCGTGCGCAGCATCCTGTCTTCATGCGCGATGAACAGGCTGTGGATGCAGTTGATAAGTTGGGCCACGCAGGCGAGCGCCACCTTGTCGGCGTGGCGGTGGAAGATGTCCAGCGTGAGCCCGGCGATCACGGCGTCGCGCATGGTGCCGATCTGACCGAACAGGTGATGTGGCGCGACCTGGCTCCCGGCCTTGTGCCACGCGCCCCACTCGTCGATGGCGAACTTGACGCGGTGCTCGCGGTCGTATTCGCCCATGATCGCCCAGTGGTCGCGGATCAACTGCTCCATGCGCACGGCGCGGGCCAGCAGTTCGTAATACTCCTCGGTGGTGAACTCCACCGGGCCGCCCGCCGTGCCGCAGTAGTAGTGCAGCGCCCAGCCCCAGACGCGGCGCAGCAGTCCCGGGCTCTTGCGCACCAGCGACTCGAAGAAGCCGCGCGTCCAGCTCAGATCCCCGCCATTCGGTCCCGCCGGTATGAACTTCAGCGGAACGCCGAAGCCCGGCACCCAGGAGGTGAAGCGGCGGAACTCGACCGAGTATTCCTCGGGGCGGAAGTCGCCGCCGCAGCCCCAGCTTTCGTTGCCGATGCCCCAGTACTCGACATTGAAGGGCGGCGTGCCGCGCACCTGGCTCCATGTCGTGGAGCCGAGCGGGGCGTTGCAGTAGTCGACCCAGTCGTTGAATTCGCGCGCGGTCATGCCGCGGAGATTGGCCGCGAGGTAGGGCCTGGCGCCCACCTCCTGGACGAAGCGCATGAACTCGTTGGTGCCGAATTCGTTGGGCTCGTACTTGGCCGGGTGGCTGTCCAGCTTGCGCAGCATCTCGGAGCCGGCCCAGAAGTTCAGCCGTTTCGGCCGCTTTTCGCGAGGCCCCACGCCGTCGCGCCAGTCGTAGCTGTCGGCGAAGCAGCCGCCGGGCCAGCGGAACAGCGGAGCGTGAATCCGTTTCAGATCGTCGATCAGCGCCTTCCGGATGCCGGCGACGTTGGGGATCCTGGACTTCTCGCCCACCCAGATGCCGTCGTAGACCACGCCGCCGAGGTGCTCAACGAAGTGGCCGTGCACAAGGGGGCTGATTGTGCCAATCTGTTCTTTCAGAAGCACCGTGGCCGAGCCTTCGGCCGCGAGGCTGGAACGAGGCGCCAGCAGGGCTGCGGCCGTTGCAGAGACGAACGTGCGGCGGTTCATGCGCGTCATCATACTGCAAAGGAAGGGAGCATTGTAAGCGGTGTCAGACAAGAAACTCACCGCTCATGTCAAGGCTGCGGGTTGAGCGTCGAAACTGAGTCCAAAGGTCTTGGACACGGTTCTGCCGCGCATTCCGCGCCTTCGCGATGAGAACGTGCTCGTCGGCTTCGACACCTGCGACGACGCGGGCGTCTACCGGCTGAGCCCGGAGTGCGCCCTCGTGCAGACCGTGGACTTCTTTACGCCCATCGTGGATGACCCATTCATGTTCGGCCGCATCGCCGCGGCCAACGCGCTGTCGGACGTCTACGCCATGGGTGGCCGGCCGCTCACCGCGCTTTCGATTCTCTGTTACCCCGCCAATGGGGATCTGGAGGACCTGGAGCAGATCCTGAGGGGCGGCGCGGAGACGATGATCGAAGCAGGCTGCGTGGTGGTGGGCGGCCATTCGGTGAGCGACGACGAGATGAAGTTCGGCTATGCAGTGACCGGCGTGGTGCACCCGGACCGGATCTGGACCAACGCGGGCGCGCGCCCCGGCGACGTGCTCGTGCTGACCAAGCCGCTGGGCACGGGCGTGATCGGCACGGCGGTAAAGCGGGGCATCGCGGATCCGGACCACGTCGAAGCGGCGGTTCAGTCGATGTGCCGGCTGAACCGTTTCGAAGGCGAAGCTCACGGCTGCACCGACATCACGGGCTTCGGATTGATGGGACACGCGCGCGAGATGGCGCTGGCTTCAGGCGTGACGCTGGAGATCGATGCCGGGCAACTCGAGTTTCTGCCGGGATCGCTGGAATACGCGCGGCAGGGCGCCGTGCCGGGCGGGCTGAAAAACAACCGCGAGTTCGCCTCCTGCGCGGTTCTCCTGCGGCGGGAACTGCCGCCGGAGGTCGAGACGCTGTTGTACGACCCGCAAACCTCGGGCGGGCTGCTGTTGTCGGTGGAGCCCGGCAAGGCGCAGGGGCGGGTGATCGGACGCGTGCTGGAGCGAGGCGAGAAACCGGTGGTGGTGGTATGACCAGAAACCCCTTGATCGTCGCGCTCGACGTGGCGACACGTGCCGCAGCGATGCAGTTGGTGGAGCGGTGCGGCGAGCAGGTGAACTTCTACAAGGTCGGGCTGGAGCTGTTCACGGCGGAAGGGCCGGCGGTGGTGCGGGATCTGACAGGCGCGGGCAAGCGGGTGTTCCTGGATCTGAAGATGTACGACATCGGCGAGACGGTGATGCGCGCGGCGGCGAGGGCGGCGTCGCTCGGCGTGTCGCTGTTGACCGTGCACTGCGTGCCGCAGGTGGTGCGGGCTGCCGTGGAAGGCGTGCGGGGATCGGGGACCAGGATTCTGGCGGTCACTGTGCTGACGAGTTTCGACGAGCGCGATCTGGAGGACATCGGGGTGACGGGGCGCACGCCGGCCGAGCAGGTGCTGTTCCTGGCCAGGCGCGGCGTGGAGGCGGGGGCGCACGGGTTTGTCTGCTCGCCTCTCGAGGTTCGCGCGATGCGCGAACTGGCGGGGCGGGACCGGCTGCTGGTGACGCCCGGGGTGCGGAGCGCGGGGGCTTCCTCCCACGACCAGAAGCGGGTGGCGACGCCGGCGGAAGCGCTGGCGGCGGGGGCGGATTATCTGGTGATAGGACGCGAGGTGACCCGGGCGGAGGATCCGGCGGCGGCGGTGGAGCGGATCATTGAAGAAATCGTGTGATCCCTTCGATTGGGAAAACCCATGCTCCCGATCAGGATTTTCGATTGACACCTCACGGATCTACGGGTTAAATGAAGTAAGCACCTAGGGGTTCATCGTGTCGTCACAGTTCTGGGCATGGCGTGACCAGGTCGTCGCTGCCAGGCGAGAGGAGCGGACGGATGTGTCTCCGCTTATTGTGTGCGAGCGGGCCTCTGGCGCCGACAGCAGTTGCGCCGCGACAGGCGGCGTGGGTAGAGTTCAAGGAGCCTACCGGCTCAAGATGGGAGCGAAGATGAAGCGAATATTTCTCACACTAGGGCTTCTGGCGGCGGTTGCGCTGGGCGCATGGGCCCAGGCGACGACCCAGGTCTCCGGCGTGGTCAGCGACCCGTCGGGCGCGGTGATCCCGAACGCGGCGGTGGAGCTGGAAAACGTGGCCACCGGGTTGAAGCGCACGATGAACACGGATTCCGGCGGCGCTTATGCGTTTCTCCAGGTGATCCCGGGCACGTACCGGATCACGGTCCGGGCGAATGGCTTCCGCACCGCGACCGTGAACGATATCCAGTTGCTGGTCAACACTCCGTCGACCGTAAACGTGAAGCTCGAAGTCGGCCAGGTGACCGAGACGGTGTCCGTATCGGCGGAAGTCGAACAGGTGAACACCGTTGACGCGACCATCGGCAATGCCATCAGCAACAAGCCGATCGTGGAACTGCCGCTGAACGCCCGCAATATCGTGGGCCTGCTGGCCCTTCAGCCGGGCGTGGTGTTCACGCAGGACGGCGACACGAGCTCGCGCAATGGCGCGGTGAACGGGGGTAAGAGCGATCAGGCGAACGTGACGCTGGACGGCGTGGACGTCAACGACCAGATGGACCGCAACGCCTTCACCAGCGTGCTGCGCATGACGCCGGACTCGGTGCAGGAGTTCCGCGTGGTGACTCTCAATGCCAACGCCGACCAGGGGCGCACCTCCGGCGCGCAGGTATCGCTGGTGACCAAGAGCGGCACCAACGAGGTGCATGGCGCGACCTACTGGTATCACCGCAACACGATTACGACGGCGAACGACTTCTTCCTGAATTCGTCGGGTGTCCCGCGCCAGAAGCTGATTCGAAACATCTACGGCGCGGCGGTGGGCGGCCCGATCATCAAGAACAGGTTTTTCCTGTTTGGCAACTACGAGGGGCGCAAGGACGCCAAGGACGGACAGGCTTTGCGGACGGTCCCGTCGATGGACATGAGGAACGGAATCCTGAAATACCGCACCACGGCGGGTACGGTGGCCACGGTGACCCCCGCTGACATCGCCGCCCGGCTCGACCCCCGCGGTGTCAACCAGGCCGCGCTCGCGGACATGAAAAAGTATCCCGAGCCAAATGATTTCTCGGTGGGCGACGGACTGAACTTCGTCGGCTACCGCTTCACGGCGCCGACGCCCCTGCGGTGGAACACTTACATCGCGCGTGCCGACTATGTGATCGATTCGCAGAACCGCCACACGATGTTCGTGCGCGGCAATCTCCAGAACGACAACGAAAAGGGCATGCCGCAGTTCCCGGGTCAGCCGCCGAACTCTGTGGGGTTGACCAACAACAAGGGAATCGCGGTCGGCCTGACGAGCACGCTGAAGCCGACCTGGATTTCGAACTTCCGCTACGGGCTGACCCGGCAAGGAAATGAAAGCACAGGCATTGCGAACTTCTCGGCGGTGACGCTGCGCGGCATGGATCCCATCGTGGGCCTTTCTCGCGGCTTCGTGTCGATCATCCCTGTCCACACCGTGGCTGAGGACATGAACGTGATCAAGGGCTCGCACACGATCCAGTTCGGCGCGGTCCTGAGGTTCACGCAGAACCGCAGGTCGAACCTGGCCAGCTCTTTCTCCAGCGCCTCCGCCAACGCGAGCTGGCTGATCAACTCCGGCGCCGACCTGAGCGCGCCGTTCGCCAACATGACCGGAAGTGTGACGCAATTCCGCTGGGCGATGGCGGACGTGATGGGCCTGGTGACGCAGGGCAACGCCCGGTACAACTACCTGGTGGACGGCTCAGTGCTGCCGGAGGGCACTCCGGTGAAGCGCAACTTCCGCAACGAAGAGTATGAGTTGTACGTGCAGGACACCTGGCGCGTGAACCGCGCGATGACGGTGACGGCGGGCTTGCGCTGGTCGCTGATGCCGCCGATTTACGAAGCCGACGGCCAGCAGGTTTCGCCCAATATTCCGATCGGCGACTGGTTCGACCGCCGGGGCGGGCTGGCGCAGCAGGGCCTGAGCCAGACCGGGGCGGGCCGCATTTCGTTCATCCCTCGCGGCCAGGGCGGCCGGCCGCTGTATCCGTTCCACAAGGACAACATCGCGCCGCGCATCTCGCTGGCTTATTCGCCGCAGGGCGACAGCGGTTTGTCGAAGTTCTTCTTCGGCGGGCCTGGCAAGACCGCGATCCGCGCGGGCTGGGGCATGTACTACGATCTGTTCGGCTCCGGCCTGATGCGCTCCTATGACGCCACCGCGTTCGGCCTGTCCAACGCCCTGACGAACCCGGCGGCGGTGATCACCATCCAGAGCGCGCCGCGCTACCAGGGCATCGACAAGCTGCCCAGGGAATTGCTGCCCCCGGCGCCTCCCGCGAAGTTTCCCGCAGAATATCCGGACCTGTTCGCCATCACCAACGGACTGGACGACACTCTCCGGGCGCCTTACAACATGAACCTGAACTTCAGCATCGGCCGCGAGTTCTCCGGCGGCTGGTTTGTGCAGGGCTCCTACGTGGGGCGGCTGTCACGCCGGTCTCTGATCCGGCGCGACGCAGCGATGCCGACCGATCTGAAAGATCCCAAGTCCGGCATGACCTACTTCGAAGCGGCGTCCATCCTCGCCCGCCAGGTGAACGCCGACGTGCCGACGGCGAACGTGCAGAAGGTCGCTTATTGGGAGAACTTTTACCCGCACATGGCGACCTCCACGCTGACGGCGACGCAAGCCGTCTACAACCGCTTCGCCGCAAACCAGCATGACTGGACATACGCTCTCTACCAGCTCGACACGGGCGCCGGCCAGGGCAACTGCGTTGCCCGCAACCGCTGCTCGATTCTGGGGCCGTACGCCTTCTACAACTCGCAGTACAGCTATCTGTCGGTGTTCAGCAGCGTGGGCGGCGGCAACTACCACGGCATGCAGTGGATCGTCCGCAAGCGCTGGAACAACGGCGACGTGCTGGACCTCAACTACACGTGGTCGAAGTCGATCGACCTGCGTTCGAACACCGAGCGCGTCGGCTCGGCCACGGGCGTGCTGTGGAACCCCTGGCAGCCCGGGCTGATGAAGGGCGTCTCCGACTACGACACCACGCACCTGTTCTCCGCTCTCGGCGTCTACAACCTGCCGGTGGGCAAGGGCAAGCGTTTTGGTTCGGCCATGCCCGGCTGGGCGGACGCCATCGTTGGCGGCTGGCAGCTTTCCGGCGTCTGGCGGTGGAGCTCCGGCTTCCCGATCAGCGTGTTCGAGACCGGCGTCTGGCCCACCAACTGGAACAACAACAACTGGGCGCTGTGGAACGGCAAGCCGGTCACCACAGGCCAGTACAAGAACATGAAGGCGCTTGCCGGGAGCGTTGGTCCGGGGTTGTTCGCCGATCCCGAAGCGGCGCTCAATGCGTTCGATTACGAGCTGCCCGGCGGCATCGGCACGCGCAACGGACTGCGCGGCGATGGCGTGTTCAACATCGACCTGAACGTCGCCAAGCGGTTCTACATGCCGTACAACGAGCGGCATTCCCTGCAGTTCCGCTGGGAGACTTTCAACCTGACCAACACGGCGCGGTTCGACGTCGACTCGCTGTCGCTGGACATCTCGGCGGCGGGCACGTTCGGCAAGTACTCCACGACGCTGGGCCAGCCGCGCATCATGCAGTTCGGCCTGCGGTACGAGTTCTAAGCCGCAGCGCGAGAGCATACGCAAACGGGCGGAGCCACGCCGGCTCCGCCCGTTCTGCATTTGCGGCCTGCTGCCGGCGGGCCGCTGAAACCCTTGTGCCACAATAGAAATGTGACCGGTCACGAGATCCGCCAGAAGTTCCTCGATTTCTTTGCCGAGCGCGGCCACCGCGTCGTCCGCTCCTCTTCGCTCGTCCCCGCCAACGACCCCACGCTGCTGTTCACCAACGCCGGGATGAATCAGTTCAAGGATGTTTTCCTGGGGCTCGAAAAACGCGACTACACGCGGGCCACGACCGCCCAGAAATGCGTCCGCGCGGGCGGAAAGCACAACGATCTGGAAAATGTGGGCTACACGCGCCGCCACCACACGTTTTTCGAAATGATGGGCAATTTCAGCTTCGGCGATTACTTCAAGGCTGAAGCGATCGATTACGCCTGGGAGCTGGTGACCAAGGGCTTCGGGATGCCCAAAGACCGGCTCTACGTCACCGTCTTCCGCGAAGACGACGAAGCGGAGCAGCTCTGGCAGAAGGTGGCAGGCGTTTCGAAAGACCGGATTTTCCGCCTCGATGAGAAAGACAATTTCTGGCAGATGGGCGAGACCGGGCCGTGCGGCCCGTGTTCAGAAATCCACTATGATCTGGGCCCGGAGGCGGCGGCGCCGGGGCGGGAGCACGAACAGTTCCCTGACGATGCCGGCGGCCGCTTCGTCGAGATCTGGAACCTCGTGTTCATGCAGTTCGACCGCGACGCCGAAGGGCGGCTGACGCCGCTGCCCAAGCCCAGCATCGACACGGGGCTGGGGCTGGAGCGCGTGGCGGCGATCCTGCAAGGGAAGCTGTCGAACTTCGAGTGCGACCTTCTGTTTCCCATCGTCGAGGAGGCGGCGCGGCTGCTGAAGGTTTCCTACGGGGAGGATGAGCGGACGAGCGTCGTGCTGCGCATCTGCGCCGACCACGCGCGCGCGGCTGCGTTCCTGATCCACGACGGCGTGGTTCCTTCCAACGAAGGGCGCGGCTATGTGCTGCGCAAGATCATGCGCCGCGCCATGCGGAACGCGCGCCGGCTGGGGGCGGCGGATCCGTTCCTGTATCAGCTCACCGGTTTTGTGGCGGAGTGGATGAAGCCCGCGTATCCAGAGCTGATGGAGAGCGTGCCGCGGGTGGCGCGGATCGTGCTCGACGAAGAGAAGCGTTATGCGTCGACATTCCAGATCGCCGAGCGCGTGTTCCATGACGAAGCGCGCGCGGCGGCGGGCGGCGTGCTGCCCGGCGCGGCGGCGTTCAAGCTCTACGACACTTACGGCATGGCGCTTGACGAGCAGCTCGACATGGCGCGGGAGCTGGGGCTCGCCATTGACATGGCGGGCTTCGAGAAAGCCATGCAGAGGCAGCGCGAGCGCGCCCGGGCGAGCTGGAAAGGCGCCGAGAAGGCGCAGATCGCGCCGGTCTACCAGCGGATCGCCGACACTGGCGCCACCCGGTTCGTCGGCTACGATCATATGGCGGCGAAGCCCTGCGAGGTGCTGGCGCTGATCGTGGATCAGACTGCCGTTGCGGAAGTGGATGCCGGCGCTGAATGCGAAATCGTGCTCGACCGGACGCCGTTCTATGCCGAATCAGGCGGCCAGGTGGGCGACACTGGCTGGCTGCGCGACGCTGAAACCGGCGGCGCGCTGGCCGAGGTGCTCTCCTGCTACCGCCCGGTGCCCGGCCTGCACGTGCACAAGGCCAAGGCCTTAGGGCGGCTGAGGGTGGGCGCGCAAGTGGAAGCCGCGGTGAACGAAACCGCGCGGCGCGCCACCATGCGCAATCACACGGGCACCCACCTGCTGCACGCGGCGCTGCGCAGCGTTCTCGGCTCCCATGTGAAGCAGGCGGGCAGCGTGGTGGAGCCGGCCCGGCTGCGGTTCGACTTCACGCATTATGCGCCGGTGGCGCCAGAGGAGCTGGCCGAAATCGAGCGGCTCGCCAACGAAGCCATCCTCCGCGATTTGCCCGTGAACGTGGCGCAGATGGAGCTGGACAAGGCGCTGGAGACGGGCGCGATGGCGCTGTTCGGCGAGAAATACGGCGACCGGGTGCGCGTCGTCAGCGTGGGCGACTTCAGCCGCGAACTCTGCGGCGGCACCCATGTGCAGCATGCGGGCGAGATCGGGCTGCTGAAGGTTGTCTCGGAGGGGTCTATCGCGTCGGGCGTGCGCCGCGTGGAGGCGCTGACCGGCGGCGGAGCGCTCGAGAAGTTCCAGCGCACCACGGCCGCCGTGCAGCAGGCGTCGGCGTTGCTGCGGACATCCGAGAGCGAGCTGCTGGAGCAGATCGAGAAGCTGCTGGCGCAGCAGAAGGCGCTGGAACGGCAGATCGAAGCGTTGAAGGAGAAGGCGGCGCATGCGACGGCGGCGGAGCTGGAATCGCAGGCGCGCGAGATCCGCGGCGTCAAGGTGCTCTCGGCGCGCGTGGAATCGCTCGACCGGGCGCAAATGCGGAACCTTGCCGACGCGCTGCGCAACAAGTGGAAGAGCGCGGTGATTCTGCTGGCTTCGCCCGATAACGGGCAGGTGGCGCTGGTCTGCGCCGTGACGAAGGATCTGACGGCTAAGGTCCATGCGGGCAAGCTTGTCGGGCAGGTGGCCCAGGCGCTGGGCGGGCGCGGAGGCGGGCGCCCTGATCTGGCGGAAGCGGGCGGCAAGGATGCCGCCGCGCTGCCGGGCGCGCTGGCGGCGGTGTATCCGTCAGTCGAGCAGATGCTGGGATGACGGACTCGCGAGCGGATCTGCTGGATGCCGTGATCGTTGGCGCCGGCCCGACGGGGCTGGCCTGCGGCATCGAACTGAAGAGGCGCGGGCTGCGAGCGCGCCTGTTCGACAAGGGCTGCCTGACCAACTCGCTCTACCATTATCCGACGCAGATGACGTTCTTCACGACGCCCGAGCTGCTCGAAATCGGCGGCATTCCAATGACGAGCCTGGGCGAAAAGCCCGTCCGGATGGAGGCGCTCAAGTATTACCGCCGCGTTGCCCAGCACTATGAGCTGGACGTGCGGCAGTATGAGCCGGTGCTGTCGTTCGAGGGAGAACCGGGGAACTTCGTGGTGAACACGCAGGACCGGTACGGGCGCGAAAACCTCTGCCGCTGCCGGTTCGTCATCTTGGCCACCGGGTATTACGACCGGCCGAATCTCCTGGGCGTTCCGGGCGAAGACCTGCCTAAAGTGACGCACTATTACAAAGAGCCGCATCCGTATTTCGATCAGGATGTTCTGGTGGTAGGCGGAAAAAACTCCGCCGCCATTGCAGCGCTGGAGCTGTACCGGGCCGGGGCCAGGGTCACGCTTGTGCACCGGCGGGACAGGCTCTCCGACAGCATCAAGTACTGGATCCGGCCGGATATAGAGAACCGCATCAAGAGCGGAGAAATCCAGGCGTATTTCCTCACGAAGGTGCGCGAAATCCGCGCCGAAAGCGTCGATCTGCAAACGCCGGGCGGGCTGGTGACAATCCGGAATGACTTTGTTTTCGCGCTCACGGGGTATCACCCCGATACTGATTTTCTGTCGAGGCACGGCATTGTCTTCGACCCGGCGATGCAGAGGCCGAAGGTGAATCCGGAAACGCTCGAAAGCGAACGCGCGGGGGTCTATCTGGCGGGCGTGCTCGTGGCCGGGATGCACACGAACGAAATCTTCATCGAGAACGGCCGCTTCCACGGCGCCCAGATCGCTGAAGCGATTGCGAAGCGCCTGTCAGCGTGAGCCTACGGGCGGCTCGATGCGGAACAGCGCGATTTCCTGTCCGGTGAGCACCGGAGTGACGCCCCAGGCGGCGGGCAGGTTGTGCAGGGAGATCCCGAGGGGCGCGTAACCGCCCCGGCCAATGGGCGCCACGATCCAGCGAATCCCGATCTGATGGAGATGGGCCGTGGCCTGCCGGCGCCAGGCGCGCTGTTGCACCGAGATCCGCCGCAAATCCCGGGTGAGATCCTCCCACTGGCCGGCCTCGTTCAGCGCATGGACGGTTACGGGGGGCAGGGGATTGGCGTCGAGCGTATGGACGATCACCGCGTCGGCGGGCCGCGGCCTGTCGAAAGCCACCCGCCACCAGGCGCCGGCCCGGGAGTCATCCCATGTGAACCAGCGTGTGGCCGGATTGCCGTCCATCGCCAGCCAGGCACCGCCGCGGTTCGGGTAGGCGTCGAGCCTCCAGCGTGATGAGGCGCGCACGGGACGCCCGCGCCACTCGAGCTTCACATCCTGTATGGACCACAGCCCCGGCCAGTTTGTGTCCAGCCTCACCCGCAGGGCGCGGTAGAAGCGCGGGCGCAGCGGAGCGCGGAGCACTGCGATTCGCTCGGGATGTGGAGCGGACGCGGTGTGCAGAGTCATGGCGGCGTCGTCGAATACGGCCGAAGAGAGAGGGCCGAGCGGGACGGTGCGCATGTAGGAAAACGGCAGCCCGTAGAGGTCCAGAACACCGTCCTGGCCGATCACGGAAGCCGCCTTTTCGACGAAGGCATATTCGTACAGGCGTTGCCGGAGATAATCCGCTTCCGGCTCCAGCCGCAGGGCGGCGCGCCAGGGAAATCCGCGCAGCCGCCAGGCGTGTTCGCCGGTGTAGCGATCCGCCAGCCACGGAGAGACAAGAACCGCCTGGAGCAGGAACAGCAGGGCCGCGCCGCGCGCACCAACCGCGGAGGCCAGAGCGAGAAAAAGAAATGGCAGGGATGGCAGCAGAAATCGCGCGCCGAGGTTGCGCGTCCAGGGCAGGAGCAGAACGAGGCCCGCCGACAGCAGGAGGCGCCCGTGTGGCGAGCGTATGGCCAGAACGCACAAGGGGAGCAGAAGCAGCATCGGGCCGGCCAGCCCCTGGAGCGCCACGCCATCGAAGGCCAGGGCGCGCACGATCCGTGCCGGATCGGCCATGTCGTAGCCTGCCAGATAGCGGCTCAGATGCTCCTCGCTGGCGGCGTGAAAGGCGTCGTTGGGAAAGATGCGGTTGCCCAGCGGCGCCAGCGGATTTCCAGTCAGCAGAGCGTTCCGCGCCAGCCAGGGCCCGGCACAGAGAAGGATGCCCGCACAGCACAGCAGCGAGGCGCGCCTGCCGCCCCGCTGCAGCGACCACAACGCCAGTCCTGCCGCCGCCACGGCCCCGGGCATCTTGACAGCGTAGGCGAAGCCTGCGGCAAGGCCGGCGTGCCAGCAGGCAGGCTGCGACTTCCGGGCGCTCAGCGCCGCCGCGAAGCCGGCCAGCGGGAAGAACGCCGCCGCAGCATCGTTGTACGCGCATGTTCCGGCAATTCCGGCCACCGGGGTCAGGAAATAGAGGCCGGCCGCGGCGAAAGAAGCATACGAATGCAATCTAAGTTTCCGGCCAATCCACCAGATTAGCGGGACAGTCGCCAGGAAATATCCAGAATGAACCAGCTTCGCCGCGCTGTGGCCACCCACAAGAAAGGCGGGATAAAACAGAACTTCCAATCCCAATGGCAGCATTTCATAGAAGCCGGCGCGCCCGCTCATCCCACGATGACGCGCCCAATCCGCCACCAGGCCCAGGTGATAGCCGGAGGCGTCCGGCTGGATCTCCGGCGCCAGGGCATGGATCAGGTAATAAAAGCCGTAAGCCGCCGCTGGGGCCAGCAGCCACCAGGGCAGGCCGGGCCCCGCCGGCGGCTTCAGCGCGCGCAAGAAGGGGATGGACGCCGCCAGACAAAGCGGGACAACGATGGCCGGATGGGCCCATCGCAGAGCCAGCAGGAAGAAGAGAAGCGTGCCGAGAAGCGCGGACCCGGATGCCAGTTGCAGCGTCCAGTGAGGCGCGCGCCGCCACACGGCGCAGCCCAGGCCGAGGCACGCGGCGAGCGTCAGGCCCGCACCGCCCAGGATGCCGAACAGCGGATGCAAGGTTTTATTCTAAGCCCGCTGAAGGAGCGGGTCAGTACTCGCTGAAGCAGAAGACGTCGTTGGATCCATCCGGCGAGAGGCAATACTCCCCGTCCTCCAGGGGCTCGTTCACTTCGATGCGGAACAGGCCGGGTTCCAGTGGTGTGACGAGAATGAAAACCGGTTTCGGGCCATCCTTGCGTCTTCGGCCCTGCTCTGGCACGAGCAGCGTGCGGCTGCCGCCGCGTGGCGTCATGCGGTACAGAACAAGGCTGTCGGGGTTAATCTTTTCAGCTTTGAACAGGAAGATGGGCTCCGGCACGGGCGTCTTGACGGAGCTTTCGGCGCCAGGGACCGAGTAGAGCGTCCCTTCTTTCGTCTTCGTCTCTGTGGCCACGCTCTTCTCAACTTCGATCAGCTTCGTGGCATGCAGCAGGTAGGGTACGTCCGCCTTGGCAGGACGCGGACCGGCGTACTTCCTGGGCGCCTGAGCCACGGCGGGCACAACGGCGAGCAGAGCGAGCGCGGCGAGGCGGCAGGCGGTGACAGAGGGCATCGCAGAGAACCTCACGTTGAAATGGATGGCGCCGGCGGCCCGGCGGTTCCCTCAAGCAGCCCGGGCAGCTCGTCCAGGCAGGAGGCCGAGGGCTGCAGCGGCAGAGAAGCCACTCCGGGCGGCGCCGGGCGGGAGGGAGAGGCCAGCCATCCGGCGACCGGCGTGTGAGCCTTGAGGCGCGAGGCGAACTCCGGCCAGTCAAGATCGTGCAGGACGGGAGAAGCGAAGACCGCATCGAAGCGGAGCCGGGCCGCCATTTCCAGCGCCTGCACGGCGTCGGAAGCGGGCACGGCGCGGTGGCCCCGTTCGGCCAGGGCGCTGATGAGAGGACGCAGCGCTTCGAGATCCTGATGCACCAGGAGCAGGGTCAGGGTTCTTGAGGACTGCGGGCGCGGGCGGCGGGCATCCTGGGCAGGAGATGCCTGCTCCAGGGGGAAGCGCAGCTCGAACCGGATCTCCGCCGCCGTCCGCTGTTCCTGGAATTGGCCGCCGCAGCTTTCGACCAGGCTGCGGGAAGCCGTGACGCTGTCGGAAGGAAGCGCCGCGGGCGAAGCCGGCGCCGGCATGGACAGAGACAGTACCGCAAAGCCCGCGCACGAGCCAGCGGCGAGATCGAGCCTGGATTCCGGCGAACCCTGCTGCGCCTGTTCGGCGGCCACAATCAGGCCGAGCAACGCTTCTTCCAGCAGGCCGCGCGGAGCGCGGATGTGAAGAGGATCGCTGGGGAAACTGGCCCGGGCATCCACCTGCATCAGGCGCCAGGCGTGGCGGCGGAACCCGCACAGGTCGCGCGCCGCCGCGGCCAGGTCGAAGACGGAAGGCCGGGCGAGGTCGCGCTGGCCGAGAGCGGCGAGGCGGTCGACAAGGTTCAGGGCGGACTCAGCCTCCGTGGCCAGGCTGTCGAGGCCTGCCCGGCGGGCCTCGGCGCTGAGGCTTTCAAGCAGCGCCCGCAGCTCGCGGGCGATGCCGGACATCAGCAGGCTGGAGGCGGCGATCTGCTCGCTTCGCGCCACCTGCTCTTTCAGGTGCCTCTGCTCGCGCATTTCCAGCGCTATGGCGGCGTGCAGGGCCAGATCGCCGAGCGCTTCCCGCAAATCGGGATGGAGCTCCAGCTCCAGCTCCGAACCGACCAGGAGAACGCCCTTGTCTTTATTTTCAGGAAACAGAGGGAATTTCAGGTGGTTTTTGGGAAAAGAAGCCACGGGAATCCCGTCCCCGGGAACTGAAATGGCCGCTCTTAAAGAAGGGTTCCGCAGGATGCGGCGGAGCGATTCCTCGATCATGGCCGCCGCCGAGGCAGCGTCCGGGGCATGCACGGCTTCTCTGCTGAGCTGCCGGATGCCGGAAACCTGACGCCGGAGCAGATCAAGGCGGGCGAGCCGGCGCCACCACACGAGGGAGGCGAGAGCGACGGAGACGGCGGCCGTGGCCAGCGCCGTCGCGGTCAGCGGGGAATCTGCCGGGAAAGCCATGGCAACAGATTCGGGTCCCGGAAGTCGCGGACCGAGAGGTCCGCCTCGGGTGCTTCCTCGAGCGTTGTGAGGACGGCAACGACGCGCCCGCCAGCCGCGCGAGCGGCCTGGAGTCCGCCGGGAGAGTCCTCGAAGATGACGCAATTGCGGGGTTCGACCCCCAGCCGCTGCGCCGCGGTCAGATATACCTCAGGGTCTGGCTTGGGACGGTGAACCTGATGTCCGTCGACGATGACGAGGAAGCTCTCCCGCAGGCCGGTCCTGTCCAGCACGAAATCGACGTTGGCCGGCTCCGCGTTGGTGGCGAGCGCGCAGGGCGCACCCTGCCGCCGGGCTGCGCGGATAAACTCCCTGACGCCTGGCACGATGAGAGACTCGAACACCGGCGCCATGAGTTCGCGGTACAAACGCTCTTTCTCCGCGCCGTGGCGGAACACCTCGTCTTCCGTGAGGGACGGGCCCCACAGAACCCGCACAATCTCATCATTCCGCTTGCCGAGCATCTTTTGCATGACGCCTGCGGAAGGGATACCGTGGCGCGCCAGGTACTCTTCCCAGGCGCGCGTATGGATGGCCGTGGATTCAATCAGGACGCCGTCCATGTCGAAAAGCAGCGCCAGACCCGGTGCGACGGCGAAACTGTCCTGCATTCGCCGTCATGATAGCATCCTGTTCCCGCGCGGCCGGCATCCAGGGGCCCGCGGTGTTCCGGCCGCGCGGGCGCGACTACAATGGGAAGGCGATGGATCTGTTCGAGGAGATCGTGCGGTTGCGGCGCGCGGGCCGGAGGTCTGCGCTGGCGACGATCGTGAAGGTGAATGGCTCCATCCCCAGTTACCCGAGCGCCAAGATGCTGGTCCGCGACGATGGCACCATCGCGGGCACCATCGGCGGGGGCTGCGTCGAGGCGGAAGTGTGGCAGGCGGCGCGCGAGGCGATGGAAACGGGCAAGACCCGCATCCTGTCCTTTTCGCTGGCCGAAGACGCTGCCTATGATAACGGGTTGATCTGCGGAGGCCAATTGGAGATCTACATCGAGCCGGTGGAGCCGTTGCCGCGGGCCTGCATCTTCGGCGCCGGCCATATTTCCCGGAGCCTTTCCAGGCTCTGCGCCATGCTGGGCTTTTCGGTCACCGTGGTGGACGACCGCGAGACCTACGCCAGCCGGGAGCGGTTTCCGGAAGCGGACGAAGTGATTGCGGGAAATTACGAAGAGATTTTCCCCAGGCTGGAGATCCATTCCGGCTGCTACCTGATCATCGTCACAAGGGGCCACCGCGACGACATGCGGGTGTTGCGGTGGGCCGTCACGACGGAGGCGGGCTACATCGCCATGATCGGCAGCCGCCGCAAGGTGATCAGCGTGGTGAAAGAGCTGCAAAAGGAAGGCCTCGCGCCGGAGCTGTTCCAGCGGATTCACGCTCCGATGGGACTGGACATCGGCGCGGTGACGCCGGAAGAGATCGCCGTCAGCGTGGCGGCGGAGATGATCGCCGTGCGGCGGAAAGCGGGTTCCAACTGGCGCGCCCTGTCGATGAGTGCGCTGGGCGCGGGCTTGCCCGCGGCGGCCTCGAAGTGACACCCCGGCTGAGCGCAATTCTTCTGGCGGCGGGTGCCGCGTCCCGCATGGGGCGGCCCAAAGCGCTGCTGGAGCTTGCCGGGGAGACGTTCCTCGACCGGCAGATCTCTCTTTATGCGGCGCTGGGGGCGAAAGTGGTGTGCGTGCTCGGGCATCATGCGGAGCAGGTGGCGCGCGGGCTGCGGCGTGCGGCGGATGCGGTGCTCGTTCTGAATCCGGCGCCCGAGGCAGGCCAGCTCTCCTCCCTGCAATGCGGCCTGCGCGCCTTGTGCGAAGGCACGGAAGCGTTTTTCTTCACGCCGGCGGATTCGCCAGGCGTGCACCCGGCGACGCTGGAGGCGCTTCTGGAAGCATTCCAGCCGGAGACTGTGGACTTCGTCCAACCGCAATTCGGCGGCAGGCACGGGCACCCCGTGCTGGCGGCGGCGCGCACCGCGCCTGGCTTTCTTGCCATGAGGCCGGAGCAATCGGCGCGTGAATTGATCCGGCGCAGCCGGAGGGGGTTCGTCGAGGTCGCAGACCCGTCCGTGCTGCTCGACGTGGACACGCCGGAAGAGTACCGAAAGCTGGTGGAGGGGGGCCTCGCGTGAGGCTGGCGGGATGGAAGCGGCGAGCGCTTCTGGCGGCGGTGCTGTTGGCGGCAGCCGCCGCTGCCGGCCTCCCGTGGGTGGAACTGCCGATGCTGGCGGCTCCGCTGAAGTCGGCTCTCTCCCGCGCTCTGGGGCGTCCTGTCGAGCTGAGCGGCGTGCACTGCACCCTTCTGCCGGCCCCGTCCCTGCTGGCGGAAAACGTTGTGATCGGCGAAGATCCCGCCTTCGGCCTGGAGCCCTTCGTGTACGCGGACGAAATGCGCGCCTCGATCCGGCTGGCTGCGCTGGCGCGGGGAGCGCTGGAGGTCGGATCCGTCCGCCTTGCCGGAGCGAGCCTGAATGTCGTCCGCGATGAGAAGGCTGGCTTTAATGTGGCGGCATTCCTGCAAAAGGCCTTCTCCTCTGCCTCCGCAACACAGGCAATACCGGATCTGATATTGAAGCAAAGCCGTCTGAATTTTAGGAGCGGCGCATTGAAATCGCCGTATTATCTCAACGAGGTGGAGCTTGATCTTCAGCCGCCGCGGAGGCCGGGCGAGGAGTTGCGGTGGCGCTACGAGGCATCGCCGGCCCGGACGGACCGGGCGGAGCAGGGGTTCGGCCGCTTTACCGGCGCCGGGCGCTGGATTCCCGGCGCAGGGGGCGGGCGCTTTGCCGTCGACGTCTCCCTGGAGCGGAGCGCCGTACAGGAACTGCTGGTGCTGCTGACGGGCCGCGATCTGGGCCTGCAGGGGCGCTTCGTGGCCGGCGCCTTCCTGGACGGGCCGTTCCATGCCCTGGAATTGAGGGGAAATCTGGAAGTCCTCGATCTGGAAAGGCAAACGCTTTTCGACTTCCGGTCGAAGAATATGCAGCTTCCATTTCAGGGCGTGCTCGACCTGGACCACCAGACCGTGCAGATCTCCTCCGCGCCTCCGCAGCGGGGCCGCCCGGCGGCCCCGCTCCATGTGCGCCTGGAGGGGCAGGGGCTGCTCACCACGCCGTCATGGCGCGCGGAAGTGGATTTCCAGGACGTGCCGGCCGGAGGGCTGCTGGAGGTGTGCCGGCGCCTGGGCATTCCTTCGCCTTCTTCACTTCGGGTGGAAGGCCCCGTTTCCGGTTCAGCCGGGTTCAGCACCGGACAGGCGGCGCGCGGCCGCCTGCTGGCGCCCAAGGTGCGGCTGACGTTTGGAGACGGGCCGGCCGTGGAGGCGGAGGAGGCGGCGCTGCGGCTGGAGGGGGACCTGCTGATGCTGGAGAGCGCTCGTATCACTTCGCCCCAAACAGCGCAGGCTTCGGTGACAGGCTCGTGGAACTGGGCCGAGGACCGGCTGGGCTTCGAACTCAGGACCGATGGCATCGAAGTCGGAGCAATGAATGAGGCCCTCAAGAGGCTGGCGGCGTTTGGGAGCGTGCCGTTCTTCGAGCACTGCGGGAGCGGCGTCTGGCGCGGCCGCCTGGCTTTCACCAAGGCGCCCGGAGCCGGCGAGGGCGGCGCCGCCGCAGCCTGGACCGGCCAGGCGGCCCTCTCGAACGCCCGCTGCGCGCCGCCCTGGCTGCCCGCTTCCCTGCACCTCCGCAAGGCGCTTCTGGAGCCGGCAGGCCCGGGATGGCGGCTGCGGCAGGGCGAGGCACAATTCGGCCATGTCCCGGTGCGGGTGGAAGCCCGTTACGAGCCGAAAGAGAAGCCGCCGATGCGGGTGTCGTTGCGCGCCGGCCGCTTGACGGGAGAAGACCTGGAGGCGGTGTTTCATTTGGGGCGGCCTCCGCGCCGGAGCCTGCTGGATCGAACTCTGCGCCGGCGCGCCGCGATGCCGCCCTGGCTGCGGCAGTTGGACCTGGGCGGTTCGTTCGAGGCGGAGAGTCTCGTCCTGGGGCGGCAGGAGTTCGAGGATCTGGAGGCGCAGTTCCACTGGCGGAGAGGACAGATCCGTTTTCAAAGAGTGAGCGCGAAATGGAAAGGCGCGGCGGTCTCCGGCGCCGGCGAGGCGGAGTTGTGGCGCGAGGAGCCGCGTTACAGGGCGCGGGCGGTGGTGACGGGTCTGACGGCGGGAACGGGGCTGATCGATGCGGAAGTGGAAGCGTCCACCTCCACGCTGGGCGCAGGACTGCCTGAAAAAGCGCACGGGTGGGCCGAGGTCAGCAGTCCGCTTCTGCGGCTGGGCGCAGGCGGGATCGCGCGCCAGTTGCATGTGTCGTTGGAATACGACGGAGCCAGAGGGCAGCAGCCGTGGCGGCTGCCGGAAATCAGTTTCTGGATGGAAGGGCAGTTCTGGAGCGGGCGCGGAACCGCCTCGTCCGACGGCACGGTGCGTGCGGAATTCCCGTCGCCCGGGATTCACTGGGAGGGCGCATTCTGGCCGCCGTCGGCCCCGCGCGCGGCGCACTGACGGCGCGATACACTGCTCAGCAGAAGAACACGGGCACGAACCATGGAACCCCCGATGCCACAACAGGAAGGGCTCGATCTGTTTGAACGCGAGCGGCGCACGGCGGAAGAGCAGATCGCCGCCGCATGGCAACTGCATGTGGAGTCCGTGCAGGAGCTCCTGGAGCGGGGCTGGCAGGAGCATCTGGGCAGGGCGCTGGAGGAGCGTTTCGAGGCCTTCCGCGAGGCGTTTTCCCGGGAGCTGGAATCGCGCCTGGAAGAGCGGATGGCGCAGGAGCGGGCGCAGGCGGCTTCGGCGGCGATGCGGGCGCTTGGGGAACGGCTGAATCAGATCGCGCGCCGGCTGGGGCAGGCGGAGACTGCCGCCGCGTGGGCTGCTGCCGTGCTCGACGGAGCTCTGGAATTCGCGCCGCGGGTGGTGCTGTTCAGCATCGGCGGAGGCAAGGTGCGCTATGAAGACCACCGCGCCACCGCCGATTTCGCCCTGTCAGGAACTCCGCCGGATGCCGTGCCCGTGGAGGCGGCGCCAGCGTTCCGCAACGTTCTCGAGTCGATGGACGCCGTGATCTGCCTGGCTTCGGCAGGCGAACTGAGCGCCGGCATCAGTGAAGCGCTGGACGGCGACGAGGAAAAGCGCGTCTGTCTCCTCCCCGTGATCACGGGGCAACGGGACGGGCGGCGCAAGGTCTCGGCCGTCCTGTACGTGGAGAGCGGCGAAGATCCGGTGGATCTGAACCTGCTGGAGGTGATCACGGCGCTGGCCGCACCGGCCCTGGATGCTTTGCAGGCGGCGGGCGCCGTGCAGCCGGAGAGGGCGCCGGTGATCCCGATCCTGCCCCCGCCCCCGCTGCCCGCGCCAGCCGCGGCGGCTTCGGCGCAGGAGGCGCCGGAGTGGTCCGCCCTGCCGCGCGAGGACCAGGAGTTGCACGCGAAAGCGCAGCGGTTTGCGCGGGTCCGCGTGGCGGAAATCCGTCTTTATCACGCGAAGAAGGTGCGGGATGGCAGGGAAATCAAGAATATTTACGCGATTCTGAAAGAGGAAATCGACAGAAGCCGTGCGCAATTCCAGCATGAATTCTTTCGCATTCCGTCGATGATCGACTATCTCCATCTGGAAATTCTCCGGACTCTGGCCAATGACGACGCAAGCCTCCTCGGCCCTGACTATCCTGGGCCGCTGGCCTGAGACGGCGGCTCTCTGCCTTCTGCTCTTGGCCGTCCCCGCGGCGGGCCAGAGAGCTTCCGCGGACGGCGGAGAGCTGGCGAGGGCAGTCGAGGCGGCGGGCCGGGGAGAGACGGGGGCCGCGGAACGGCTGGCTGCGCTGGCGCCGCGCTATCCTCTGATCGCTGACTTCATCGCCTGCTGGCGCGCGCAGGCGCTCCTGGCGGCGGGCCGGCACGAGGAGGCCGCCCTGGCGCTGGATCCAGTGTGGAAGACGCGTTTCCCTTCTTCGGTGGCCGGGCGCGCGGCCGTGTTGGGGGCCGAGGCGCTGGTCAAGGCCGGGCGGCCGAAGGACGCGCTCGCCATGCTGGGGCGGGCTCCCGCGGCAGCTCTCCCTGAGCCGCAGGCGTCGATGGCCTCGGCGCGGGCGTATGAGTCCATGGGCGATAAGGCCAGGGCGGCGGAGTTCTACCAGCGCGTCTGGTGCCTTCATCCCGTATCGTCCGAAGCGGAGGCTGCGGCCAAGGCGCTGGGCGGGACTGCGGAACTTCCGCCTCCGCCGGAGGAACTGCGGATGGAAAGGGCGGAACGGCTCCTGAAGGCCGGCCGGCACGAGCTGGCGCATGCCGAGTACCTGGCCCTGGCCCGGTCCGGCTCGACGGCGAAGATCAGGGAACTGGCCGGAGTAAATGCGGCCGTTGCGTTGTATGAAGCCCGCAAGACGCGCGATGCGCTGGCCGCACTGCTCGCGTTGCGGCCCGCGGACGCGGAAACGGACGCCAGGCGCCTCCACTATGTTCTGCTTTGCCACCGCCGCCTGGACGACCCCGCCGCCATGATGGGGGCGCTCGAAGAAATCCGGAAGCGCGCGCCCGCCTCGGAATGGGCGCTGCAATCGCTGATTCAGGCCGGCAATTACTATCTCGTCCGCAACGAGGCCGCCTCCTATCTGCCGCTGTTCCGCGCTTGCGCGGATCTGTTCCCTGACAGGCCGCCGGCGGCCGGCTGCCACTGGAAAGTGGCCTGGCGCGCTTTTCTGGATCACCGGCAGGAGGCGGAAACCCTGCTGAGGGAGCATCTGGAGCGCTACCCAGCCTCCGACCGCGCCGGAGCGGCGCTTTATTATCTGGGGAGAATTCAGGAGCAACAAGGGAATTCTGCGGCTGCTCAAGTCTATTTCACCGAACTCAAATCCCGATTCCCGAATTATTACTATTCCGTCCTGGCTTCTTCGCGGCCTCAGCCTGCGGCGGACGGCGGTGGAAACGCCGCTGCCCGGCAGTTGCTCTCCTCCATCCAGTGGCCGGAGCGGCCGAGGAGCGCGGAGTTCCAGCCGGATGAAGAAGCAAAATGGCGCATCGGACGCGCGCGCCAGCTCGCGGCCGCATCGCTCGAGACGTGGGCCGAGATCGAGCTTCGCTACGGCGCGCGCAACGGCGCTTCGCCCTACCCGCTGGCTCTGGAGGCGGCGGAGATCGCCACCCGCAGAGGCGCCTGGGGCGCGGCCGTGCGGCACATCCGCGGGACTGTCCCCGATTACCTCTGGATGCCGCGCGAGGCGGCGCCGCGAAGGTTCTGGGAGCTGGCCTTCCCATTCCCATATCGCGAGGCGGTCTTCCGTCAGGCGCAGAAGCACGGGCTCGATCCGTTCCTCATGGCGGCCCTGATCCGCCAGGAGTCGGAGTTTGACAAGGACGCCGTTTCGCCTTCCGGCGCCATCGGGCTGATGCAGGTGATGCCGGACACCGGCAGGGAGCTGGGCAGGCGGCTGCGCATGCGGCCCGTGACGCGCCGGGCGCTGCATGATCCGAACGTGAATCTCGCCATCGGCGCCTTCTACCTCGCCAGGCAGATCCAGGCACGCGGCGGGAGCGTGGAGGAAGCGCTGGCGGCATACAACGCCGGCCCCACCCGGATCCCTCTCTGGAAAGAGTGGGGGGAATACCGCGAGCCGGCGGAATTTGTCGAGACAATACCGTTCGTGCAGACTCGCGACTATGTGCAGATCATTCTGCGCAATCTCGACTTTTACCGCTGGCTGTATGGAGCAGAGGGCCGGCCGGCCAGCCCGTCCGTTGCAAAGCCGGACGCGGGACGGCCCGCCGCCAAGGCCCCCGCGCGTTCTTCTGCCCCGAAAAAGAGCGTGGCGAAGAGGACGGCGGCAGGCCCCGGGACCGCGTCCAGGGGCGCAAAGAACCGGCAATCGAAGAAAGGAGCAGCCGCCAGTGGAGAAAAACGCTGACCGGTTCCGTGCCGAGCGCACCGCCGGGTTCACCGAAAGCGTCATCCGCGAGATGACCCGCCTGGCCCTGCGTCATGGTGCGGTGAATCTCGCCCAAGGCTTTCCCGATTTCCCGGCGCCGGCAGCAGTGAAACAGGCCGCCGCCCGGGCCATCGCCGGGGACCGGAACCAGTACGCGGTGACGTGGGGCGCCGAGCCCCTGCGGCGTGCCATCGCCGATTCGTACCGGCGGTTTTACGGGCTTGAGGTGGATGCCGATGCCGAGGTCACGGTGGTCTGCGGTTCCACTGAAGGCATGATCGCCGCGCTGCTGGCCACGGCGAACCCGGACGACGAGATCGTGCTGTTCCAGCCGTTTTATGAGAACTACGGGCCGGACGCCGATCTGTGTGCGGCGCGCCGGCGTTACGTGAAGCTGCACCCGCCGGACTGGACGTTTGATCTGCAGGAATTACGGGCCGCCTTTTCGCCAAGAACGAAAGCCATTATCCTGAATAACCCGCACAATCCGACTGGCAAAGTGTTCACGGCGGACGAGCTGATGCAGATCACCGGGCTTTGCGTGGAGTTCGACGCCCTCTGCATTACGGACGAGATCTACGAGCACATCACCTACGGAGAGGCCATGCACATCCCGGTGGCCGCTCTGCCCTGGATGCGGGACCGTACGGTGACGGTGAGTTCGGCGTCGAAAACGTTTTCGGTGACCGGCTGGCGCGTGGGCTGGGTAGTGGCGCCGCCGGAGATCACGGCATCGATCCGCAAGGTGCACGACTTTCTCACGGTTGGCGCTCCGGCGCCGCTGCAATACGCCGTTGCCGAGGCGCTGGCGCTGCCGGATTCCTACTTCGAGGAGCTGAGGTCGGACTACTCGAAGCGCAGGCGGATGCTGGTGGAGGCGTTGCAGCAGGCGGGACTGGCCTGCACGGCTCCGGAGGGCGCCTATTACGTGATGGCGGACATCCGGCCGGCAGGGTTCGGCGACGGCGACAGGCTCTGCCGGGCGATGGTGGAGCGGGTCCGGGTGGCGGCGGTGCCGGGCAGCAGCTTCTTCCGGGAGAAAGAGGAGGGAGCGCCCTGGATCCGCTTCTGTTTCTGCAAAAAATATGAGACGCTGGAGGAAGCGGGCCGACTATTGGTTGAAGGGCTCCGCAAGATCTGACGCTCCGGAACGGTTTCGGGGCGTCAACCGAGGCCATCCAGAAACGGTTTCGAGGGAATTCCGATGCTGCCTGCGTTTCTCGTACCCGAATTGGAAATCCGCGAGAATGGGAATGGCCCCGTCCTGGATCTCGGCTCCGCCGCAGGCGGTCTGCTCACCGTGACCCTGGGCATCCACCGGATCATCGAACAGGAGAGCCTGGATCTCTCCATCAACGGGTCCGAAGATGGGGTGCAGTGGATGTCCAAGCCTCTGCTGGCTTTCCCTCAGAAGTTTTATTGCGGCGTCTATTCGCGCGTGCTGGATCTGCGCAGCCACCCCGGCGTGAAGTACCTGCGCGCCGAGTGGAAAGTGAACCGGTGGGGGCGCGGAGAGCAGAAGCCGCTCTTCGGCATTTATGTGTTCGCCGAGCCGCTGAAGGCGGGCGTGCTGAAAGCGGCTGTGTGACCAGCCACGTCAGAGGCGGTTGATCAGGCTGGCGACATAGCCGCCGCCGAAGCCATTGTCGATGTTCACCACGCTCACGTTGCTCGCGCAACTGTTCAGCATGCCGAGCAGCGCGGCCAGTCCGTGAAAGCTGGCTCCATAGCCGACGCTGGTGGGCACGGCGATGACCGGGCAGCTCACCATGCCGCCCACCACGCTCGGCAGCGCGCCTTCCATTCCGGCGCACACAACGATGACGCGCGCCTCGGCCAGCTTCTCGTAATTGCCGAGCAGGCGGTGGATGCCGGCCACGCCCACGTCGTGCACCTGGACTACCTCGTTGCCCATGATCTCGGCGGTGACCACGGCTTCCTCCGCCACCGGCAGATCCGTCGTGCCCGCGCTCACCACCAGCAGCTTGCCCTTGCCGCGCGGGGAGCGGTCCCGCCACACGCGCAGCGCCCCGGAGAGCGGAAAGAATTCCGCTTCCGGGCAGATCGCCCGCAGCGCCTCATACGTCTCGCGGTTGGTCCGCGTGATCAGCAGATTGGCGGCGCGATCCAGCAGCCTCGTTGCGATGCCGGCCGTCTGCTCCACCGTCTTTCCCTTGCCGAAGATGACCTCCGGCATGCCAACGCGGATCGCGCGGTGGTGATCGATGGTGGCGTAGCCCAGCGATTCGAACGGCATGTGACGCAGCCGTTCCAGCGCCTGCTCCACCTCCACGGCGCCGCTGCGCACCTGCTCCAGAAGACTCCTCAGTTGGTCTTTGTCCATCGGGGCTTTGCTCCATGAAGATCAGAACACGATCTGCGTTCCGGGCCGCACCCCGTTGGCCTTCGCCACGCCGGCGCGCACTTCCAGAACGTATTGCGCTTCGAAGCTGCCCCCGTAGGCGGGACACTTCTCCTGCGGTCCGGGACACGGCGGCGCCTGATGCACCACCTGCACCACCCGCTTTCCGGCGTCGAGCCAGATGATGTCCAGCGGCACCTTCACCTGGTACATCCAGTAGGAGTACAGTCCCGGCTTGCCGTGGTAAAAGAGCAGTCCCCGGTCCTCCGGCAGGCTTTCCCGGAACATCATGCCTCTGGCCATCTCTTCGGGCTGGATGAGCTGCTCGGCGCGGACTGTTTTCCCGCTGGGCAGGCGCACCGGGATCGTGCCATACTCTTCCGGCTTCATTGCCGCCGGGTCTCCGCCGCAGGACGCCAGGCCGGCCAGCAGGATCCACACCAGCGGGGGGAAAGCGCGCATCTCCTAAAATGGTAGATGAACCGCCTCCACCCATGCACACGGCTGCTCCTGCCTCCCATCCCCTGAGCCGGCTCTGGCGCCGCACGGTGCTCACGCTGGAAATGATCCGGTTCGAGCACTCCTTGTTCGCCCTGCCGTTCGCCCTCACCTCCGCTCTGCTGGCGTGGCGCGATGCGGCCATGCCTGCGGCGCAGCTCTGGCCGAAACTTGGCTGGATACTCGCCTGCATGGTGACGGCCCGTTCGGCGGCGATGGCGTTCAACCGGATTCTCGATGCCTCCATCGACGCCCGCAACCCGCGCACGCGGAACCGCCACCTTCCCGCCGGGCTGCTTTCGCGCGGCTTCGCCTGGGGCTTCACGGCTGTCAGTTCGCTGCTGTTCCTGCTCGCCTCGGCGATGCTGAACCCGCTGTGCCTGAAGCTGGCGCCCGCCGCGCTGGCCGTGGTGTTCTTCTATTCGTGGACCAAGCGGTTCACCTCGCTGTCGCATCTTGTGCTGGGATTTGCGCTCGGCATCGCGCCGGCGGCGGCGTGGATCGCCATGACGGGCGCCCTCGACGCGCGCATCCTCTGGCTGACGGCTGCCGTGACGCTGTGGACGGCGGGGTTCGACGTGATCTACTCCTGCCAGGACTTTGAGTTCGACCGGCGCGAGGGGCTCTACAGCCTGCCGGCGCGGCTGGGAATCGTGCGGGCGCTGATGGCGGCGCGCGCATTCCACCTGCTGATGGCGGCGGCGCTCGTGCTGCTGGCGCGCGCTTTCGGCGCAGGCGCGGCTGCGTGGACGGGCACGGCGGTCGTGGGTGCGCTGCTCGTCTGGGAGCACCGGCTGGTGCGCGCCGATGATCTGTCCCGCGTGGACGCCGCCTTTTTCACGGTAAACGGGTGGGTAGGAGTGTTATTCTTTGTTTTCTGGGCCGCCGACATCCTTCTCCGGCCACTGGGAGCCTGATTCCAAGATGACGACACCGCTTGCCGCGCCCGTGTTCGACGACGCCCGCCTGCTGCCGGTGTTCGAGAAAGTCCGGCGGCAGGAGAGGCTTGATTTTGACGACGGCGTGCTGCTGTTCCGCTCGCACGACCTGCTGGCCATCGGCTACATGGCCAACCTCGTGCGCGAGCGGCTGCACGGCAACGTCACCTTCTTCAACGTCAACCGGCACATCAACCCCACCGACGTCTGCGTGGCTTCCTGCAAGCTGTGCGCGTTCGGCAAGAAGGCGAAGGATCCGAAAGCCTACACGATGTCTCTGGAAGACGTCTGGGCGCGCGCCGCGCAGGGCGCCGCCGAAGGCATCACCGAACTGCACATCGTCGGCGGGCTGCATCCCGAGCTTACCCTCGACTGGTATTGCGAGATGCTGCGCGGCATCAAGGACCGCTTCCCGCAGATTCATCTCAAGGCGTTCACGATGGTGGAGGTAGCCTATCTCTCGCGGCGGTTCCGCATCCCGCTCGAAGAGGTGCTGAGGCGGCTGCGCGAGGCGGGCCTGGATTCCATGCCCGGCGGCGGCGCGGAGATCTTCTCCGAGCGCGTCCGCCGCATCATCTGCGACCACAAGATCGACGGCGACGAGTGGCTGGAAGTGGCGCGGCTGGCCCACCGCATGGGCATCAAGTCGAACTGCACCATGCTTTACGGCCACATCGAAACCGAGGAGGACCGCGTCGACCACCTGCTCCGCCTGCGCGCGTTGCAGGACGAAACGGGCGGCTTCGTCACCTACATTCCGCTGGCGTTCCACCCGGACAACACGCCTCTGGAGCACCTGCCGAAGACCACCGGCTTCGCCGACCTCAAGAACATCGCCGTGGCGCGCCTGTTGCTCGACAACATCCCGCACATCAAGGCGTACTGGATCATGATGACGCCGAAGATCGCGCAGATCGCGCAGCGCTTCGGCGCCGATGACATCGACGGCACCGTGGTGGAGGAGCGCATTTACCACGACGCGGGCGCGACCACCACCCAGGGCATGCGCCGCTCCGAGCTGCTCCACCTGATCCGCATGGCCGGGCGCGAGCCCGTCGAGCGGGACACCGAATACCGGCGCGTCGAGCGCTCGGAAACAACTTTCGCGATTCTCGTTTGATGCGGCTCAGCGGCCGAGAAATTTCTCGAGCCGTGCCGTCTCGCGGTCCGCGTTGTCCAGGTGCTTCTTCGCCGCGGCGGCGTCGCCGCGCTTGATGGCCGCTTCCGCCTCGTCCATGTAGTACTCCATCCGCTGCGCGGCCGCGGCGATGTCGCCCCGGAGCCCGAGGCCCATGCGCGCCTGTTCCTGCTTCAGCCGGTTGAGGCTGGCCTGCGCGGCGTTGACGCGCGCGCCGAGCAGCATCAGCCGTTCGCGCAGTTCGCTCAACTCGCGCTCGTCCACCGCGGGCGCGGCCGGGGCGGCCGCGGCGGGCTGAGCCTGCGGAGGCGGCTGAAAGGCTGGCTGCGCGGGAGCGGGCGCCTCCCGCGCCGCGGGCGCGGCCGCGGAGGACTGCTGCGGCGTTGCGGCCCGGCTTTCCATGCGCCGGACAGCGCTGGCTGGCGCGCCGGAAGAGGTTCGCGCCGCGGCAGGAGCGCTGGAGGGGGCGGGCTCGGACGGCTGGGCCGCAAGGGCCGCCGGTGGGGCTGTCTGCGCCGGTTCCGCCGCCTGCTGCGGTTGGGTCTGCTGCGGTTCAGCCTGTGGAGCCGGCTGCGCTTCCGCGGAAGGCATCGGCGACTCCACGGCGGCCGGCGCACCGGCGCGGGCGCCGAAGAAACGCGGCAACTGCATGGCCGCCACCACCAGCACGGCGATGGTCGCCATAGAACCGATGACGATGTACAGCGCGCGGTTGGAATGCTTGCGGGGCTCCGGCACAGGCGGCGCGCCCCACGCCTGCTCGGGGCTCTGCGGGGCGGAGCTCCACCCGGCCGCGGGCGCAGCCGCCGCCACGGCAGGCGCGGCCGTGGTCACGCCGAGGCTCGACGCCAGGCTGCGCAGCGCCGCGCCCATCGCCGCCGCGCTCTGGAAGCGCCGGTTGCGGTCCTTCTCGATCGCCGTGAGAATGATGTCGTTCAGCCCCTGCGGCACGTCCGGCATCACCTGTACCGGCGGCACCGGCATCTCCTGGAGATGCTTGCGCATCAGCGAGTATTCGCTGTCGGCCTCGAACGGCACGCGCCCGGTGACGAGCTGATACAGCGTAATGCCCAGTGAATAGATGTCGGTGCGCGCGTCGATGTCTGTCAGCCCTTCGATCTGCTCCGGCGAAATGTAGGGCAGCGAGCCGACCAGGAAGCCGGTCTTTGTCATCGACCGGTCCTGCGCGAACTTGGCGATGCCGAAGTCGAGCAGCTTCACTACGCCGTCGGGCGTGAGCATCATGTTGGAGGGCTTCAGGTCACGGTGGATGATGCCCTTCGAGTGCGCGTATGCCAAAGCGTCGCACACCTGTGCGATGTAGTGGATGGCTTCGTCCAGCCGCAGCGGGCCGCCGCGCACCAGTTCGTCCAGCGTGATGCCGTCCACGAACTCCATCAGCATCAGGAGCTGGTTCTCGAAGTGCAGCGCCGTGTGCAGGGCGGCGATGTTGGGGTGGCTCAGGGTCGCCTGCAGCTTGATTTCGCGGATGAAGCGGTCGCCGAGTTCGGGATTCTCCGCGAGGTTCGGCAGCAGGACCTTCATGGCTTCCACGCGGTCCGAGATCAGGTTGCGGACCTTGTACACCTTGCCCATGCCGCCGGCGCCGAGCACGGCCATCACTTCGTAGTCTCCGACCCGGTCTCCCGGTTGATACGACATAACTCCTCCTTCCTCCCGCGCCTGCCGGCGCTCAATTCCTGACTGTGTCGCCGACCTTCGGCGGCGTGGCGCCGGTGAAAGTGCCCACCGCCGACTCCTCGTCCGCTTCCGTGATGGTGAGCGAACCCAGCGTGTCCTCCACCCTCCGAATCACGCGTCCTGTGGCCGGATCCTTGATTTCCCGGCCCACGCGCCGCACGCTGAGCGTCATGCCGGGGCGTACGCCCGCGCGCGTGCCGACATTGATCACCACCGTGTTGCCGGTGACGTCCGCCACCAGTCCCTCCACCGGCCTCGCCTTGACTTCGATCCGCGAAGCATTCGCCGTGAGCTGCTTGGCGAGCTCCCCAACGGCATGGCGCGTCGCTTCGCCGAGAATCGTGTTGGCGAAATTCGTGCTTCTCATGTCGATTGCGCCGCCGCCCGCAGAACCGCCGCTGCCGCCCGCGCCCAGCAGCGAAGTGCCGCTGCGCTTGGACTCGCCGTTGCCCGTGGCCACGGCGAGAATCTCGCCCGTCTCAACATTGACGAGCCGCGCCGTCACGGCAACCACCGCCTTCGCGCTGCGCACGCTGGTTCCGCCCAGCCCGTACTTGCCTACGCTGCGGCCGAAGCCGCCCAGCCCGATCTGGCGGTCGTCCCGGCCGAATTGTGTAATCGAGCCAACGATGATTGCGTCGACCCCCAGCAGGCGCCCGATGCGGGCCGCGCTGGCCGGGTCTGCCCGATCGCTATTTGAAAAATTCTGCTCGGCCAGCAGCTTGTCCAGCGCCTTGCGCTCAATGACGGAGTATGCACCGCTCTTTACCAGCTCCTCCACCAGCATGTCGCTGATGCCGGTTCCCACATCGACGTCCGTGCCGAAGATGGCCGCTACGCCGCTGCGCACGGTTCCGTAGTCGAAATTCAGCACAGCCACCCGCCGTTTCTGAGGCGCCTGGCCCCAGGCAACCGGCAGAAACAGGGGCAGGGCCAGCACTGCGATCCAACGCTTCTTCATCTTGAGGCGTACCTCCCATGAGGGCGCGCTCCGGTCGGGAGTGCCCTCATCAGATTAAACGAAGAAACAGTCCAGAACAAGGCGTGGGAGCGCCTGAATTTGCGGCAGATTTGCGCCTGACGGGTTTCCGGATGAGCTCCGCCGCCGCGGCTGGCACACCGGGGCGGGCAGATCGCCTTGCCGAGCGCACACGGCTGACGCGATTGGAGTGCGCCGCTGGCCGTAGTCTGTGCCGCAACCGAAGGGCGGCGTAAGCGATGCGGCTTGCATGGCCGTGCCGGAACCGCTCGTTTCGGCCGCTTGCGCGGCCTCCCATCGCGGTCCTGAACCCGCCGGCCGTGTGCCGTGCCAGGAAGGGATCGCTCTCAGCGCAGGGCCGCACGGGCGGCGGCCCGGAGCTGATTCACTCCTGGTTTTCCTTCCACTCCTCGTACCAGGCCATCTGAATCGCTTCGAGCTTCGCCTCGTTCGAGGCCATCGGATCGCCGTCGAAGTCCTCGAGCTCGGTCACCATGCGGTGCAGATCGGTGAAGCGGACCGTGAGCGGGTTGATGTCCGGGTGCGCCTCATAGAGCGCGATGCCGATGTCCTCGAAATCGTTCCACGTCATGGCGGCGTCACCTCCCTACTCGATCTTGGTCCCCTTCAAAGCCTGCCGGACGGCCGTGTTCATCAGGTTTTCGGCCAGCCGCCGCGTGGCCGCGTCCAGCTTCTCGATGCGGCCGCGGATCAGGTGGTGGTCGTTTGAGTGATAGACAACCTGGAGCTCGTTGAGGGCCGCGTCGATGGCGGCGCGCTCCTCGTCGGTCAGGTCGAGCCACGCATCGCTCATGCGCGCCTTCTCGACCGCGGCGAGAATGTTGTCCGCCTCCACCCGCGCCTCTCTCACCTGCCGTTCGATCAGGTCCTCTTCCGCCTTCTCATACGACTCGCGGATCATCGCTTCCACCTGCTCTTCCGTGAGCCCGTATGACGGCTTGACCTCGATGCTCTGCTCCCTGCCGCTGCGCAGGTCGCGAGCGGTAACATTGAGGATGCCGTTGGCATCGATCAGGAAACGCACCTCGATGCGCGCCATGCCGGCGGGCATCGGCTCGATGTCTTTCAGGTCGAACCGCGCCAGCGACCGGCAGTCCTTCGCCAGTTCGCGCTCGCCCTGCACCACGTGGATGAGCACGTTGCGCTGCCCATCCACCGATGTGGTGAAGACCTCCGTGGCCGACGCCGGAATGGTCGAGTTGCGGTGGATCAGCTTGCTCACCACGCCGCCCATGGTTTCGATGCCGAGCGACAGCGGCGTGACGTCGAGCAACAGCTTGTCCTGCACGTCGCCGGACAGGATGGCCGCCTGCACCGCCGCGCCCAGCGCGACCACCTCGTCCGGGTTCAGTTCGCTGTGCGGCTTGGCCTTGAACAGCGTCTCCACCGCGCGGCGCACCATCGGGATGCGCGTCGAGCCGCCCACCAGCACGACCTCGTCGATCTGCTCCGGCTCGAGCTTCGCATCGCGCATCGCCTGCCGGCAGGGCCCAAGCGTGCGGTCCACGATGTCGCGGATCAGGTTCTCGAACAGCTCGCGTTTCAGCTCGCGCTGATAGCGGCGGCCGCGGTATTCGATGTCGATCACGGTGGCGGGCTGGAACGAAAGCTCTTCCTTGGCGCGGATCACCGCCTGCCGCACCGTCTGCACCGCCTCGCCGTTGTGCGAGAGGTCTTCTCCCCACTCGCTGGCCATGTCCTCGAGCGCGATGGCCAGCAGGCGGTTGTCGATGTCGTCGCCGCCGAGATGCGTGTCCCCGTTTGTGGCCAGGACTTCGAAGATGCCCTCGTGCAGGCGCAGGATCGAGATGTCGAATGTGCCGCCGCCGAGATCATAGACCGCGACGACGCCCTCGCGGCGCTTGTCGAGGCCGTAGGCGAGCGACGCGGCCGTGGGTTCGTTGACCAGCCGCAGCACTTCCAGCCCGGCGATTCGGCCCGCGTCGCGCGTGGCCTGCCGCTGCGCGTCGTTGAAGTAGGCGGGCACGGTGATCACCGCCTGCGTGATCTCCTCGCCCAGATACTGCTCGGCCCGCCGTTTCAGCTCCTTCAGGATCTGCGCCGAAATCTCGGGCGGGGTGAACAGGCGGTCGCCCAGCGCCAGGCGGATCACCTGCTCGCTGCCCTCGGCGATGCGGAAAGGGAAAAGCTTCAGCTCTTCGGCTACGTCCTCGCGGCCGCGCCCCATCAGGCGCTTGACGGAGTAGACGGTGCGTTCCGGCGCGTCGATCAGCAGGCGCCGCGCCGCCTCGCCCACGATAAACGTGCCGTCGGCGGCCAGGCTCACGATGCTCGGCACCATGCGGCTGCCGTCCGGGCCGGGGATGATCTCCGGTCCGGTCAAGTCCATGAACGCGGCCAGCGAGTTCGTGGTGCCCAGGTCGATGCCGATGATGCGGCGCTTCTGCACCGAGGAAAAATCGATCTGAAAAGTGCTCATGAGAGGGTCCGGATGGCGCGCTTACGCATTGCGCGCCGTCAGTTGCTTGTCCACTTCCTGGACCAGATTGCTGATGTAGCGGCGGCGGTTCAGTGTGGAGCGGATCTCGGCCAGAACCTGCTTCCGGCCCTCCGGCGGCGCCGCGTCGTGGCGCGCGAACAGCGCCTCCAGCTCCGTGTCGATGGCAGCCAGCATCTCCAGGAAGTTGCGCCGCATGACCTCGAGTTGCGGCAGCACCTCGAGATCGCCGCCGCGCAGTTCGTCCAGCGCCATGTTCAGCTCGAAGACCTCCTCGAGCAGCTCCGGCGGCACGTCCTTGTTCCGCTGGTCGCCGGCGGGGAAGCCCTCCTGCCGCAACACATATTCAGCGCGCTGGATCGGGTCCCTCAACACGCGGTAGGCGTCGTTCAGGATGGAAGAGGCTTCCAGCGAGAAGCGCCGCTCCTGTTCCGAGCGCCGCGTGTAACGGTCCGGATGCAGAAGGCGGCTGAGCGTGTAAAACCGTCCCTTGAGATCTTCTGAATCCACCGCCAGCCGCCGGGGCAGGTCGAAGAACTCGAAATAGTCGGGCGTCGGCGCCTGGATGGTATTGCAGTAGCGGCAGAACAGCGATGCCGCGTCCTTTGCTCCGCAATGCCAGCAGTCGTGCAGATGTGCCATCAGGCCGAAAACGACGTCCCGCACCCGCAGCTTTTGGTCGCGTGGGGGTTTTCAAACGCGAAGCCCGAGTGCATGAGAGATTCCTTGTAATCGAGCGTCATGCCGTCGAGGAAGATCATGCTCTTCGGATCGACGTAGACCTCCACGTCTTCGAAGCGGAAGACGTGGTCCGTGGGGCGCGGCTTGGGGTCGTAACGGAAAAGATAACTGAGCCCCGAGCAGCCGCCGCCCTGCACTCCGAGGCGCAGTCCTCCGCCGCTGACGCCCTGCTTGGCGAAAGCCTCGCGGATCTTCTGCACGGCTTTGGGAGTCACATGAACTTCAGGCATGGGCTCAACCACCTCGTCTGCCCGCGTGCCGCCCGCTGCGAGTGCGGACGGGCCGCGCGGCCCAATTCCAGATTACGCCGTCTGTGCGGCGCCGGCGGGCGCGCCCGCCTTCTTCTTGTAGTCCTCGATGGCCGCCTTGATGGCGTCCTCGGCGAGTACCGAGCAGTGGATCTTCACCGGCGGCAGGCTCAGCTCGTTCACGATCACCGTGTTCTTGAGCTGCATCGCCTCGTCCACCGTCTTGCCCTTGATCAACTCGGTGGCGAGCGACGAACTGGCGATGGCCGAGCCGCATCCGAAGGTCTTGAACTTGGCGTCCTCGATGATGCCGGTTTCAGGATTGACCTTGATCTGCAGCTTCATCACATCGCCGCATTCCGGCGCGCCGACCAGCCCGGTGCCCACGTTCGGGTCCCTCTTGTCCAGGCTGCCGACGTTGCGCGGATTGTTGTAGTGGTCCAGAACCTTGTCGCTGTATGCCATGGTTTCCTCAAATCCCCTTCTGCATTGGTATTCGTACCGCTTGTCCCAGTTAGCTTCAGTGCGCGCTCCACTCCACCTTGGTCAGGTCGACGCCTTCTTTCACCATTTCGTACAGCGGTGAAAGCTCGCGCAGCTTCCGCACGACTTCCACCACTTTGCCGATGGCGTAGTCGATCTCCTCATCCGTCGTGAAACGGCCCAGACCGAAGCGGATCGAGGAGTGCGCCAGGTCGTCGCCGGCGCCCAGCGCCTTCAGCACGTAACTCGGCTCGAGCGTGGCCGAGGTGCAGGCCGAGCCCGACGACACGGCGATGTCGTTGATGCCCATCAGCAGGCTCTCCCCCTCCACGTAAGCGAAGCTCATGTTGAGGTTGTGCGGCAGGCGCCGCTCCATCGTGCCGTTGATGTAGACCTCGTCGAGTTGGGCCAGGATGCCGTCCTTGAGCCTGTCGCGCATCTTCCGGATGCGCGGCATCTCTTCCGGCATCAGTTGCTGGCACAATTCAGCCGCCTTGCCGAAGCCCACGATGCCCGGTACGTTCAGCGTGCCGGAACGCATCCCGCGCTCGTGCCCGCCGCCGTCCATCTGCGCGGTAAGCTGCACGCGCGGGTTCTTCCGCCGCACGTAGAGCGCGCCCACGCCCTTCGGGCCGTACATCTTGTGCGCCGAGCAGGAGAGCAGGTCGATGTTGTCGGCGATCACGTCCACCGGAATCTTGCCCACCGCCTGCGTGGCGTCAGTATGGAACAGCACGCCCTTCTCGTGGCAGATCTGCCCGATCGTGCGGATGTCCTGGACCGTGCCGATCTCGTTGTTGCCGTACATGATGGACACGAGAATCGTCTTGTCCGTGATTGAATCGCGCAACTGGTCGAGATCGATCAGGCCGTCCGGGCGCACCGGCAGATAGGTGACGCGGTAGCCGCGCTTCTCCAGGCGCTTGCAGGTGTCGAGCACGGCCTTGTGCTCGGTGGCGGCGGTGATGATGTGGTTGCCTTTTTCGCCGTACATCTCCGCCACGCCCTTGATGGCCAGGTTGTTCGACTCGGTGGCGCCGCTGGTGAAAACGATTTCCTTCGGCGTCGCGTTGATCAGCGATGCAATCTGCTTGCGCGCCTTTTCCACCGCCTCCTCGGCCACCCAGCCGAAACTGTGATTGCGGCTCGCGGCGTTGCCGAAGTGCTCGCGGAAAAATGGCAGCATCGCTTCCAGCACGCGCTCATCCACCGGGGTTGTCGCGTGGTAATCGAGATAAATCGGGAATTTCAACATGGCCGTACCTTCTCTCCTGCTCTTACCCGGGAATCACCGTCAGCGGCCCCATGCCCCGGCCTTCACGCCGGGGCATATCCTCGCTCAGGTCTGCGATGGTGATGCTCTCCAGCACGTCCTGAATTCGGCCGTGCACCTTCCGCAGCGGCTCCCGCACGTTGCAGCTTTCGGATATCTCGCACTGGCCGCGGCTGAAGCAGTTGGTCAGCAGAACCGGGCCGTCGATGGCGCGGATCACTTCCAACGCCGTGATCAGCGAGGGGTCGCGTGCCAGGCGGTATCCACCGTTGACGCCCTGCTCGCTCAGCAGAAAACCCTCGCGGACCAGCCGCTGCAACACCTTGGACAGGATTGGCGCCGGAATCCCGTAGGTTTCGGCCATCTCCTTGGTGCTCGCCGGCCGGTCTTTGCCGAACATGGCGATGTGCTTCAGGCTGATGAGCCCGTAATCGGCCTTTTTGGTCAGCTTGAGCATCTCTGGCGAATCCTGGACTGAATCAGTCCACTTCCACTGTACCATCCCGGACCAAATTGGTCAAGGATGGCAAGCCGCCGGAGAAAGCTTAGCCGAGGCGGAGCCGCCGCAAGTCGATCCGGGCCTCGTCAGCGACGCCGAGGCCGAGCATGGATGCCAGTTCGACGTGTTCGGGCTGCATGCGGATGAAGTTGCTGTCCTGGTCGTCGGGGGCGAGCGCGATGGGCGCCATGCCCATCTGGCCGCGCTTCATATCGAGCACATTCCATCCCACGCGGTCGAGCGCCACGGGGTCGGTGCCGAAGTACAGGGTCTTGTGCTCCCAAAGATACTTCGCCGTACGGCGCGCCGGACCGCCGTGGTAGGCGCCCTTGATGCCGTCGATGATGTTCAGCACGACCTTCTGCCGGAAGATGGGGTGATCCACAACAGCGGGGATGAACATGCCGCAGGCGTTGTTGGTGCGGCTGACGTGGCTGCGGGCGACGTTGTTGACGAAGCCGTGGCTGAGGTTCTTGAGGGCGATGGTGATGCCCGCGCTCTGGTGGTGCTTCAGCACGCCGAGGTTGACCACCTTGTTGGCGGTCTGCGACAGGAGCTTGGCCACGTAGGAGCGGCGGTGGTGCGGGTCGCGCGGGTCATGGCCCTGGCCCACGAGCGGCAGCTCGATGAACTGGTCGCGGTCGTAGCCGTCCATGTCGAGCTGGAGCTTGTCGTACTTGACGGTGGCGCAGCTCCAGCGGACGCCCTCGGGGAGCCACTTCTGGAAGCCGCCGCTGAGAAACTCGGTCTGGTAGCGGTCATAGGCGAAGATGTCGCCGCGCTTGACGCCCGCCGCTTCCAGCCCTGCGACGATCTCCTGGAACACTTCGGCGGAAGAAATGATGTAGGGCTGGCCCACCGGGTTGACCTTGATGATCACCACGTCGCCCGGCTCGAAGAAGACCCGCCATGCCTCCTGCCAGGAGGGAGCGCCGGTGAGCTCCATCATGCCGCGGCGCATCATCTGGCGGACGGGTTCGCGCTGGTATACGCCCTCCACGATGCTCGCCGGGTGCTCGACGGCCACCACCCGCCCCGGGAACGGTCCGGGGATGCCGAGTTTGAGCTCCTGCGCCGCCGGGCGCGCCTGCGCCGCCGCCATGACGCCCAGAAAAGCCCTTCTGTCGAATCTCATCACGAGCCTCCTGTCCAAAGCCTATCCTGTTTTCAGGTGGTCCTGCCGCTCCCCGCGTCACAGGAAAGCGGGCTGTTCCGGTTCTCCTGCCGCCGCCGCGCTGGGCGCCGCGGCTGAAAGCCCTTCGAGCGGCAGGAGGGGCGGTCCCCAGCCATGATCCGGGGCCCTGCGATCCGCCTTCTTCGCCGGGCTCGGCGGCCGATGCTACCATTGAAAGTAATCCCTGGGCGATGCGCCGCCCCGCAGCAGTACGCCGATGGATCTCGACCAGCTCCACACGTTTCTGGAGATCGTCCGGCTGAAGAGCTTCTCCAAAGCCGCCCAGACGTGCTACCGCACGCAGCCGGCCATCAGCGCGCAGATCCGGCAACTGGAGCAGGAGCTGAACGCGAGTCTGTTCGAGCGGCTGGGAACGCGCATCCAACTGACTCCCGCCGGAAGGATCTTCGCCGAATACGCGGAGAAGATCCTCGACTTGCGGCGGCAGGCGCAGGACGCCATCAACGAACTGGAGCGCGTGCCTCGGGGGGAGCTGGTCATCGCCGCCAACGAGGCCACCTGCATCTACGTGCTGCCCACCGTGTTCAGTTCTTTCAAGAAACGCTTCCCGAACGTCCAACTGCTGGTGGACCGCAGTTACGGGCGCCACGTGGTGGAGTCCGTGGTCGACAATCTGGCCGACTTCGGCTTCACCCAGCTCCCCGTGCAGGAGAAACGGCTCCAGGTGGTCCACGTCTATACCGACGAGATCAAACTGCTTGTGCCTGCCGAGCATCCGCTGGCTGGCGCCGCGGCGGTGACCGCGCGCGACGTTGCGCCTTATCCTCTGCTTCTGCCCAAAGGGGGCGCGACTCGAACGCGGCTGAACCAGTGGCTCGAGCCGGTGGAAGATGAGATCCGGATCTCGATGGAGCTGGATTCGACCGAAATGATCAAGAGGTTCGTTCTGGCCGGCATGGGGATATCGTTCATGGCAGCGTCCCATTTCCGCGAAGGTGTCGAGGCCGGCCAGTTCGCCGCCGTCAGCCTGGCGCCTGAGCCGCTGATGCGGCGGCTGGGGCTCGTTTACCGCAGGGACAAGGCGCTGTCGAAGGCGGCGCTGGGGTTTATCGAGAGCGTGATGGAGCTGGCGGCCCAGAACCAGGCCTCTCCGGCGGCGGGAGGCGCCCGATGACGATTCAGACACGGCCGGGGCGGTTCCGCCATACGGTGATCCTGACGGCGACGGAGAAAGGACTTGAGCGATTTGAGAGCCTGGACGCCATGCCCCCGGTGCTCCGCGCGCAGTGCCTCCGGGCGCTGGAGAGCCGCGAGAGCGGCACGGTGGTGATCGCGGGCGAGTCGAAGGCGGATGCCTCCCATCCGCAGGCCGATCCAGTGGAACTGCCGGCGCAGGTCCAGGCGGCAAACGCCGGGCCGGGGCGGAGCCGGCAGGCGTGGGCTGCGCTCGGGCTCCTGCTGCCGGTGCTGGCGGCTGCGGCGTTCCTCCTCCTCGGGCGTGGCTGAGCCGCGGCGAAGCTGGTGTCAATCTTGGCGGCTTTTGCCGATAAGACAGGCATGGAACGCCGAACGACGCGGCGCGAGCCGGTGAAGATCCAGGCGGTGCTCAGCACGCTGCACGAAGAAGGCGGGCAAGCACGGAAAGGGCCCCCCGTGGAGGTCACAGTGGAAGAGATCTCGGGCCGGGGAGCGCGCGTGCGCCTTCCATTGTCCTTGCGCCCGGGCACGCTGGTACAACTGGAGACACGCGAAGATCTTCTGTTGGGCGAGGTCATCCACTGCCGGGGCGAAGCGGGCGGATTTGTCGCCGGCATGGAGGTGGATTGCGTGCTGCACTCGATGGCCGGAGTGCGGGCGTTGATGCGGGCGCTGCAAGAAGAAGGATCCAGCCCTTCACGCGGCGATGCCGCGCAGGCCCACATAGAGCGACACGACGAGCACAGCCGCCAGCGCCGCCAGCAGAACCCAGCTTAGCGCCTCAATCCGGCGGCTTCGCATGAAGGAGGGATGCAGGACTCGCTTCATGGCTGTGCCACTCCCATTGAACTAGACGTAGCTAAAGTGTACCAGAGTTGCCGAAATTCTCAAGCACTTTCGTCGTATCGGCATAATGCCCTTTGGGCATTAGGGCTTGCCAGGAAGCGGCGCCGCCGGATGCCGCGCTATAGTACGAATCATGAAGAAAGCGGTGGTCTTTGGGTGCGCCGGCCAGTTGGGAGTGGAACTGGAGAGGGAATTCCGGCAGAGGGGCTACGAAGTCGCTGGCTGGGATCGCAGGCAGGTCGACATCACCAATGCGGACGCAGTCGAAGGAGCAGTGGCGCGCCTCAGCCCCGACGTGGTGTTGAATGCCGCTGCCTACAATCAGGTGGACGTCGCCGAAAGCGAGCCGGCCGCCGCATTCCAGGTAAACGCCCTGGCCGTGCGCAACATCGCGCTGGCGTGCCGGCAAACCGGCGCGCGGCTCGTCCATTACTCCACCGACTATGTTTTCGACGGCACGGCGGGCCGGCCTTATGTGGAAACCGATGCGCCCCATCCGCTGGGCGCCTACGCCGTCTCCAAGCTCGCCGGCGAGTTCTACGCCAAGGCGTATCTGGATGACGCTCTTATCGTGCGCACTTCCGGCGTCTTCGGCCTGGGCGGATTGCAGACGGCGCGGGGCAATTTCATTGAACTCATGCTGCGCCTGGCCCGTGAGGGCAAGACCATCCGCGTGGTCGAAGACCACACCGGCAGTCCGACCTACGCTCCGCTGCTTGCGGCACGCACGGCTGACCTGATCGAGCGCGGCGTCACCGGAGTCATTCACGTCGGCGGCGGCACGCCCATCACCTGGTTCGATTTCGCCCGGATGATCTTCTCCGAGGCCGGCCTCCAGCCGGATCTTCGTCCCACCAACGACCGCGAGTACCGTACTCCCGCGCGCCGCCCCAAGTACTCGGCGCTGTCCAATGAGCGCATGGAGTCGCTCGGCATCGCGCCCATGCCGCCGCTGGAGACGGCAGTGCGCAGCTACCTGCAACTGCGCAGCCGGATGGTGCCGGCCTGAGCCGGGCGCCCGCGCGCAATGTACCGATTACGCATCCCGCCGGCCCGCTTCGCCCGCAAGGGCAGGCGAAGGACATTCTCGAAAATCCCTGGCTAATTTGTTGATTCGCAGTGTGCGGGTTTGAATGTGACTTCGTAGCCGGCCCGCCGGAATCCGGCTCGCAACCGTTCCCGCTCCCGCCGGTCACTCCCACTCAATTGTGCCCGGCGGTTTGTGTGTGAGATCGAGGAACACCGCGCAGATGCCTTCTTCGGCCAGCAGCCGCGTACACAGCTCCTCCCGCAGAGCATCGGGCAGGGACACGGCACGCGCGGTCATCCCGTCCACGCTGTCCACGGGCCGCAGCACCACCGAATCGGGCCGGTCAGGCGTCCCCAGCGGCACGAGAATCACGGGGAACTGCCAGACCTCGCGCTCGAAGCCAGTGCGCTGAGCCGCCTCGCGGACGATCGCATCGGCGCGGCGGAGCCTCTCGAGGCGCGTGCGGCAGAGCGCCGCCGGGCTGGTGCTCATGGCTTCGACCGGAACGTGCGACGCCAGCGCAACGATGACGCGGTTGATCTCGCTCAGCCGGTTGATCCTTTCCACCGCTCTCTCATGCAGGTCCGGCGCCTGCGGCGCGGCGTCCAGGATCAGCACCGGGCGGTAGCTGCGCGAATCCCCCTGCACGCCAACCGAGTGCAGCGGCGCCAGCCAGCCGTCGCCCAGCCGCTCCACCGCTTTGCCCGACTCCTCGCACAGGCAGCGAATGGCCAAGCCCGGACCGGGGAACGGGTGGCGCTGGAGCAGTTCTTCGGGCAGGCCGAGTTCGCGGCCGAGTTCCCGCACCTCATCCTTGTAAAGCGAGTGCAGCGGCTCGACGATCCGGTTCTCGGCGATCAGCCGTTGGATGCCGGACACGCGGTTGTGGTGCGTCTTGATGACGTCCGCCTTGGCTGTGCCGCCGCTCTCGATCGTGTCCGGGTAGATGGTGCCCTGGCCGAGGATCCACTCGCCTTCCAGATAGTGTCCCGAGGCGAGGATCTCCTCCTGCACGCCGACGAACATCTCGCCGATGATGCGCCGCTTCTGCTCGGGATCGCGCACGCCGTCCAGCGCGGAGAGGAAGCGGGCCGAAGCGTCCTCGACGGCGAAGACGCCGCGGCCGAGCGAGTCAAAAACGTTCCGCACGAATTCCGTTTCGCCGGCCCGCATCAGGCCCGTGTCCACGTACAGCGCGCGCACGCGCTCCGGCCCCAGAGCGCGCAGGCACAGCGTGAAGGCCACGGTGGAATCCACGCCGCCGGAGACGAAGAAGAACACGTTGCGCCCGGCGGCCGTGCGCCGGATGGCGTCCTGGATCCGCTCCGCCTGCCGCCGCGGGTTCCAGTCTTCCGTACAACCGCAGACGCGGAACAGGAAATTGGCGAGGATCCGCCTGCCGTTGGCCGTGTGGACCACTTCCGGATGGAACTGCAATCCGTAGATGCGCCGCGCCGGGTCGCCCATGGCGGCGACGGGGCAGGTTTCGGTGGCACCGAGGACTTCGAACCCCGGCGGCACGCGCGTCACCGCGTCGCGGTGGCTCATCCAGATCTGCTGCCGCCCTCCGGCGCCATCGAACAGCGGAGTGGGCCGCAGCGTATCGAGCCACGCCAGCCCGTACTCTCCCCTCTCGCCACGCTGCACCTCGCCGCCCAGATGCCAGGCGATGGTCTGGTGGCCGTAGCAGAGGCCGAGCACCGGGCAGCCGAGGGAGAAGATGGCTGGATCCACCTGCGGCGCGCCGCTTTCATAGACGCTGGCCGGGCCGCCGGAGATCACGATGCCCCGCACGCCGCGCAGTTCGGAGGCCGGCGTCTCACTGGGGCGGATTTCGCTATAGACGCCCAGTTCGCGGATCTTGCGGGCGATCAGATGGCAGTACTGCCCTCCCGTGTCGAGAACGACAACCTGCGCCTGGGGAGATGTTTCCGGAGACGGGTTCAATCGCGACGGAACCTCTTGTCGGCCCGCACCATCTGCTTCTTCTGCAACTCGAGCAGGGCCTGCGCCTTTGGCAGGGATTCTACCGCCTTCTGCACCGCCGGATCCACCTCGACGGCATACTTCAGGCTCTCGTCGAGCCCGGCGGAGGTGACCAGGGCTTCGCGTTTCAATTGCTGCTTGACCCAGTCGTTGTTTTCCGCGAATTCCGCTTCAGTGAAGTTGAACTTGTTGTTCAGCAGGAACGAGTGGAAGTCGTTCAGCATCGCCTGGTCCGGAGTCCATTCGGCTCCAAGACGGATGTCGCGGCCGGCGAAATACTTCGGGATGTAGTCGCGGAAGGCGCCTTTGCGCAGCAGTTCGATCTGGAAGCGGTTGTATTTCAGCGTGAACTTCTCATCCGGCTGGATGCCGTTGCCGCCGTACACGGGACGGCCCGCGTCTGTCATCTTCACGTCCGGCGTGTCCTTCGGGCCTTCCTTGCGGTTGTAGTAATACTCGTAGAACGAGCCGCTGGCGTAATCGCGCTGGATGAGCCGCCCGGAGGGCGTGTAGTACTTGGCGGTCGTCAGCGCCAGGCCCGTGTTCTCCGACAGAGGGAAGACGGTCTGCACCAGTCCTTTGCCGAACGTGTTGTCGCCGAAGACCCATCCGCGGTCGTGATCCTGAAGCGCGCCGGCCACGATTTCGGCCGCCGAGGCCGAATACCGGTCCACCAGGACAACGATCGGATAGTTGCCTGCCGTGCCGCCATTGGTGGCGACGTAGGGCCGCTCGGGCGAGGTGCGTCCCCGGTGGCTCACCACCACCTGGCCTTTTTTCAGGAAGCGGCCCGCGACGGCCACGCCCTCGCTCAGCAACCCGCCGGGATTGCTGCGCAGGTCGAGAACCAGGCCGCGGATCTTCGACTCGCCAAGCTTGCGGAATGCCGCCTCCAGTTCTTCGGAGGTGTTCTCGTTGAACATCTCAATGTCGATGTAAGCGATGCCGGGCTTCAGCCAGAAGGCCGTCTGCACGCTGTAACGGGGGATCTCGCCGCGGATGAGCTGGAAGGTGAGCGGCTTGTCGACGCCCTCGCGGCCGATTACGACGGTGACGGGCGTGCCTTTGGGGCCCTTCAGCAGGTCGGCCACTTCCTTGCTGCTCATCCCTTCCGTGCGCTTGCCGTCCACTTCCAGAATCACGTCGCCCGGGCGGATGCCGGCCTTGTAGGCAGGCGAGCCGGTGAAGGGGGCTACGACGACGATGCGGCTGTCCTTGGGCTGGATGGTCATGCCCACGCCGTAGTACTTGCCGCGCTGCTCCTCGCGCATCTCCTGGAAGTCGCGCGGATCGAAGAAGCTTGAATGCGGGTCGAGCGTGCGCAACATGCCCGGGATGGCGCCCTTGTAGATGCTGTTGTCCGGGTTGACCTGTTCGGCCGCGTTTTGCTCCACCAGCCGGTAGATCGAGGTGAACTGCTTGAGCCCTCCCGCCAGATCGTCTTCGGCGGGGGCGGAAGCGGGCGCGCGTCCGGCGGCCACTCCGGGTCCGTAATGGCCGGCGATCAGCGAGCATACGGCGATCACCAGCAGAGAAAAAGTCAGCCCTCGAAAACGGCGCATAGAATTTCTGGTCCCCCAGACCTGCCTCAAGTATATCGCAGCACTGCCTGCATCCTTATGGACGGTTTGCGCGCCGGCCGGCTTCGGAAAAAAATCGCGGCGGCCCGGATTCCGGCGGCAGCAGGTCTGCAACCCCGGCCGCCATGCAGATGCGCGGCGGCCCCTGGCGCCGGCTTCCCGGCGGGAGGATGAGCTACTGAGCCTTGGTCTTGCGCGCGGCCAGGCCGGCGGCTGCTTCGCTGCGCACCGGCTTGCGCGGCGTTCCGGTCAGCTTGCGGTACTGGTCCGAGATGGAGAGCAGGTACATCGGCTGGCGCGCGTTGCGGAGCAGATCGATCAGGCGGTCCTTGTCGGACTCGACGTGGACGGCTTTGCCGTCAGTCAGCAGGTAAAGATCCGTGCCGGCGGCGATTTCGGCGATCCGTTTGCCCAGTTCGCGCTGCAACGGCCGGAGCACGCGGCGGATCTTCTGGAGGCTGAAGCCCTTGTGGCGCAGTTCGGCGATCACGCTCACCGCCGCCACCTCCACGGTCCCGTAGATGCGCCGGTGGCCCTCATGGCGGGGGCAGACCACCTTCTGCTCGTCCCACCACTGGAGCTGGCGCAACGAGACACCCGCCAGCCGCGCCACGTCGGCGCTCGAATAAATTCTCTCCCCCGGAAGGCTTGCAGAGCCGCGCGATTTTGTTTTGAACATGAATCTGCCTTTCTGTTTGGAAAAAACCCCAAACCAAGTCTATCCAAGGGTAAAAGGAAGTCAACCCGCAAATTGTTGGACTGCGGAAAAAGTGGCCGCAATTGGTTGTGGCCCAGTCCCACACTCCGCGGGGCCCCTTGCTCGGCCGGGCGGCGTGCCGGCGGACGCCGGCGCCGCGGCTCACCCTCCGCCGACGAAGGTGACGATCTCGAACGAGGCGCCAGGTTCCACCCGCGTCGACTCCCAGTCGGGTTTGCGCACCAGCCTGCGGTTCATCTCGACCGCCACGCGCGCCGGATCCAGGCCGAGATGCCGGACCAGGCTCAGGATATTCAGATCCTCAGGGACCTGTTGCTCCTCGCCGTTGATCCGAATGGAGATAACTCCGGCATCCATCTGGTTTGACACGCTCTTCTGCGCCTCATTATAGTTGAGGTTTGAACGCCGCCAGGGGCGTTCTTCCTCCGCCATCATGCCCACATCCATCTACGAGGCCTACTTCCCCGTGCTGGCGCAAGCGCTGCTGGCTTCCGGGCTGGCCGCGGCCCTGATCGCCATGGGCGTCCTGCTGGGCAAACGGGTCCGCAACCGGGTGAAAGACACGCCCTACGAGTGCGGCATCCCGCCCACGGGCGGGGCGCGCGACCGCTTCAGCGTGAAATTTTATCTCGTGGCGATGCTGTTCATCCTGTTTGATATCGAGGCGATTTTCTTCTATCCCTGGGCGGTGGTCTACAGGGACCTCAAGCTCTACGGGTTCATCCTGATGCTGATCTTCATCGAGGTCGTCCTCACGGGCTTTTACTTCATCTGGCGCAAGGGAGTGCTGGATTGGGCCTATGGTGAGGATCGTCAGGAAAGTCGCCGGAGCTGAGCGCCGCCATGTGTCCAGCCGAAATTCTTGCTTTGCCAACCCCGGCCGCGATCCACGAGTGGGATCCGGACGCGGTTAGCTCCGCCAGCCTGGAGCGGGGCGATCTGGTGCTGTGGACGAGGCCAGAGCGGCTTGTGGCCCTGTGCCGCTTCCTGAAAGAGAAGCGGCAGTTCACGCGGCTCGTGGCGGTGACCTGCATCGACCGCTACCCCGTGGAGCCGCGCTTCGAGGTTGTCTATCTGCTGCACTCGATCCCGAACAGTGAGCGTCTGCGGGTGAAGGCCGCCGTGAGCAGCGCGGAGGCGGTTCTGCCCAGCGTGTGCGGCGTGTGGAGAGGCGCCAACTGGTACGAGCGCGAGGTCTACGACATGTTCGGTGTAAGCTTCGACGGGCATCCGGACCTGCGGCGGATCCTTATGCCGGACTACTGGCAGGGTCATCCCCTGCGCAAGGATTTTCCGGTGCACGGTCACAAATACAGTTACAAGGACGAATGAGTCCCGCGCCGCGCCTGGAGAAGGAATCTGCGATGAATCCGACAGACACTGGGCTGGATTCCAGACTGCAAGAGATCGCCCCGGAAGAGCCGGGCGCGCCGCGCCGCATGGTGCTGAACATGGGGCCGCAGCACCCGTCCACGCACGGCGTGCTGCGGGTGATCCTGGAACTGGACGGCGAAATCGTCACCAAAGCGCAGCCCGATATCGGCTTCCTCCACACGGGCATCGAAAAGCAGGCCGAAGCGCTCGGCTGGCAGCAGGTGGTCACGATCACCGACCGGATGGACTATCTGGCCAACCTGTCGAACAATCTCGCCTACGCGCTGTCAGTGGAGAAGCTCCTGGGTCTGGAGATTCCGCCGAAGGCCCAGTGGATGAGGGTGCTGCTGGCCGAGCTGACGCGCATCAACAGCCACGTCGTCTGGCTCGGCACGCACGCGCTCGACCTGGGCGCGATGACCGTGTTCTTCTACTGCTTCCGCGAGCGCGAAGACCTGCTGCGGGTGTTTGAGATGTTCAGCGGGCAGCGCATGATGACCAGCTACATCCGCATCGGCGGACTGGCGCTGGAGCCGCCGCGGGGCTGGGACCGCGCTGTCCGCAGCTTCATCCGCGGGCTGCCGGAGAAGGTGGACGAGTACGAAGCGTTGCTCAAGGAGAACCCGATCTTCCTGCGGCGCACGCAGGGTGTGGCGGTGGTGCCGCTGGAGCGGCTGCTCGACCTGGGCGTCACCGGGCCGATGATCCGCGCCGCCGGGCTCGGCTGGGACATCCGCAAGGCGGAGCCGTATTCGAGTTACGAGAAGTTCGATTTCCGGGTGCCCGTCCAGCAGGAAAGCGACGTGTACGCGCGCTTCCTGGTGCGGCTGGAAGAGATCCGGCAGAGCGCGCGCATTGTGGAGCAGGCGCTGGACGGCATGCCGGACGGCGCCTGGAAAGCCGATGCGCCGCATGTGGTGCTGCCGGACCGCGAAAAGATGAAGACGCAGATGGAGGCGCTGATCTATCACTTCAAGATCGTCACCGAGGGTATGCGCGTGCCGGCGGGCGAGGCCTATGTGCCGGTGGAAAGCCCGCGCGGCGAGATCGGTTTCTATGTGGTGAGCGACGGCGGCGCGAAGCCGTGGCGCGTCTTCATGCGCACGCCGAGCTTCGGCAACCTTCAGGCGTTGCAGGAGATGTTCGAGGGGCGGCTGATCGCCGACACGATCGCCGCGCTCGGCAGCATGGACTTCGTGCTCGGAGACGTGGACCGCTGAGGCGCCGGGAGCAGATGCGATGACGTTTTCTCCTGAACTGGAAGCCAGATTCGCGAAGATGATCGCCAACTATCCGCCCGGGCGGCAGAAGGGCGCTTTGATCCCGATGCTGCTGTACGCGCAGGACGAGGTGGGCGCGGTGACCGATGAAGTGATCGAGGAGGTCTCGCGGCGGCTGAATGTGTCGCGGGTGGAGGTCGAGGAGGTTCTGGGCTACTATACGATGCTCACGCGCGAACCGCGCGGCAAGTACCATCTCCAGATCTGCACCAACATCAGTTGCATGCTCACGGGTGGCGAGGAGCTGTTCCAGCACGCCTGCCGGAAACTGGGCATCGGCAACAGGGAGAAGACGTCCGACGGGCAGTTTTCGCTCGAGGAAGTGGAGTGCCTGGGCGCGTGTTCCTGGGCGCCGGCGATGCAGGTCAACTACGACTTCCACTACCAGATGACGCCGGAGAAGCTGGACCAGTTGATCGAGAGCCTGAGGAAGTTGCAGTAGCGCTATGAGAGACGTCCTGACAGGAGACCAACAATGACGCTGCTTGCACCGCCGCACCCGCTCGAAAAGCGGGTGCTGCTGCGCCGGTTCGACGGCGGGCGGACGGAGACGGTGTGGATCGACGAATACCTGCGCACGGGCGGCTACGAAGCCATCCGCAAGGCTCTGGCGATGGAGCCGGAGCAGATCGTAGACGAAGTGAAGAAATCCGCGCTGCGCGGGCGCGGCGGCGCGGGCTTTCCGACCGGGATGAAATGGAGCTTCGTCGACCGCAAGTCGCCGAAGCCGAAGTATGCGGTAGTCAACGCCGACGAGGGCGAGCCCGGCACCTGCAAAGACCGCATCCTGATGGGCTACGACCCGCACCGGCTGATCGAGGGCGTGCTCATCGGCGGGCGCGCCATCGGCGCCAACCGCGGCTGGATCTACATCCGCGGCGAGTACCGCGAGTACATCCGCATCCTCGACCGCGCCATCGAGGAGGCGTACGAGAAGGGCGTTCTCGGCTCCAGTGTGCTCGGCTCGGGCTGGGAGTTCCACCTGTCCACGCACACCGGCGCGGGTTCCTATGAGTGCGGGGAAGAGACCGCATTGCTGGAATCGCTGGAAGGCAAGCGCGGCAATCCGCGGCTGAAGCCGCCGTTTCCCGCCACTTCCGGCGCGTTTCAGTGTCCGACCATCGTCAACAACGTCGAGACCTATTGCGCCGTGCCCGACATTATCCTCAACGGCGGCGAATGGTACGCCTCGCTGGGCACGCCGAAGAACGGCGGCACGCGGCTCGTCTGCCTTTCCGGGCACATTGAGCGCCCCGGGGTTTATGAGGTGCCGCTGGGGATGAACCTGCTCACCATACTGAACGAGATCGGCGGCGGCGTGTGGAAGGGGCGCAAGCTGAAGGCGGTGATCCCCGGCGGCAGCTCCTCGCCCGTGCTGAAAGCCGAGGAGTGCGACATCCCCGCCGACTACGACTCGCTGGCGAAGGCGGGCTCGATGCTGGGCTCGGGCGCGACCGTCGTTCTTGACGAGACCACGGACATGGCGAAGGTGCTGGCGCGGCTGATGAAGTTCTACGCGCATGAAAGCTGCGGCTGGTGCATCCCGTGCCGCGAGGGCACAGCGTGGCTGAAAAAGATCACGGCGCGCCTGGAAGAGGGCATCGGCAGCGAGCGGGACATCGACACGATCGACCGGATCTCGCAGAGCATGCTCGGCAGGACCTTCTGCCCGCTCGGCGACGCGGCGGCGATGCCGGCGATGGCCATTGTGCGCAAGTTCCGCGGCGAAATCCTGGAACGGCTGAGCCGGGCGGAAGCGTTCGCTCCGGTTCCCGGCGCACAGCCGCTGGTAGTGCTGTGAGGGGGAATTGACTTTCATGGCGAACATGGTGACCCTCACGATCGACGGCAGGCAGGTGACGGTGCCCGCGGGCACGCTGGTGATCGATGCCGCCAAACAGGCGGGCATCGACATTCCGGCCTTCTGCTACTACGAAGGCTTCAGCGTGCAGGCGGCATGCCGCATGTGCCTTGTGGAAGTCGAGAAGATGCCCAAGCTCCAGCCCTCCTGCGCGCTGCCAGCCGCCGAGGGCATGGTGGTGCATACGGAAACGCCCAAGGTGGTGGAGGCGCGCAAGTCGACCATCGAGTTCCTGTTGACGAACCACCCCTTGGACTGCCCGGTCTGCGACAAGGGCGGCGAGTGCGAATTGCAGGACATGACGTTCCGTTACGGGCTGGGCGAGAGCCAGTTCGTCGAGATCAAGCACCACGCAAACGAGAAGCAGTGGAGCCCGCTGGTCTTCTACGACCCGGCCCGCTGCATCCTCTGCTACCGCTGCATCCGCGTCTGCGACGAAGGGCTCGGCGTGGCGGCGCTCGGCTTGAGCAACCGGGGGGTGTCGGCCGAGATCATCCCGAACAGGGGAGACCACCTCGAGTGCGACGAGTGCGGCTGGTGCATCGATGTCTGCCCTGTGGGCGCGCTGACCTCCGGCGTGTACCGCTACAAATCGCGGCCGTGGGAGATGAATTACGTGCCCGCGGTGTGCACGCACTGCTCCAACGGCTGCAAAACCACTCTCAGCGTGCGGAACGGCGAGATCATCCGGGCCAATAACCGCGACCGTTCCGGCATCAACGGTGAGTTCCTGTGCGTGAAGGGGCGCTTCGGCTTCGATTTCGTCCACAGCGAGGAGAGATTGCAGGCGCCGCTGGTCCGCAAGGACGGCAGGCTCGAGCCCGTGAGCTGGAGCGAAGCGCTGAAGACCGTGGCCTCGCGCGTGCGAGAGGCGATCGAACGCAATGGCAAGTTCGCCGTCATTGGATCGACCCGCACGACGAACGAGGAGAATTACTACCTGCAAAAGTTCGCCCGGCAGGGGCTCCGCACCAACAATATCGACCACCACCGCACCGGCGACGTGATCACGCTGATCGATGCGCTTGCCGGACGCACGGACGCGCTGGCCACCGTGGGTGATCTCTATGCCTGCGACGCCGCCCTGGTGCTGGGCGCGGACCTGGCGCAGCAGCACCCGCTGCTGGCGGTCCAGTTGCGCGCCAACTGGCGCCATCACCGCTCGCCGGTGTTCGTGATAACGCCGGGGCCGGTGCGCGAGGACCAGTACGCGGCGCGGAGCCTGCGCGCCGCGGCGGGCGCGGAGGTGGAGCGGCTCGAAGAGCTGCGCGAGGATCTGAAGGCGCGCCAGAATCTGGTGGTGCTGTACGGCGCTTCAGTGAAGGGCGAGGCGGTGCGGCGGCTGGCCGCGTTCGGTGATTCCCTCGGCATCCCGGTCAAGTACGTGTGCCTGGTGGATTACGCGAACTCGCGGGGCGCGCTGGACATGGGCCTGCTGCCGCATCTGGGGCCGGGCTACAGGCCCGTGGAGACCCCCGGCATGCACCTGGACGCCATGATGGCCGCGCCCGATCTGGATGTGATCTGGGTGGTGGGCGCCAACCCGCTGGAGGGCGGCCGCGAGTTCGCCGCGAAGAACGCTTTCGTGATCGTGCACGAGCTGTTCCTCACCGAAACCGCGCAACAGGCCGGCGTTGTGCTGCCGGCGATGAGCCTGTATGAGAAAAACGGCACGGTGACCAACGTCTGCGGCGAAGTGCAGCGGACCAAGGCGGGGCCGAAGGTCATGGGAACCAAGTCCGATCTGGACATCCTCGGGCTGCTGGCGGCGCAACTGGGCTTCGATCTCGGCGTGCCCTCGCAGGAAAAAGTGTGGGATGAGATCCGCAGGACAGTGCGGGGCTACAATGTGCCGCTGCCCGTGCTGGCCACCGGAGGGGCGGCGCAGGCGGCGGCGCTGAGCGGAAATGCGCCGGTGGACGCTCAGCCGGAGCTGGTGCGCCCGTCCGGCGATACGCTGTTCACGTCGGGCACGCTCGGCAAGTATTCCAAGAGGCTCGCGCAATTGATGGAAGCGCCCGGGCGGCTGTTCCAACCGTAGTGCCATGAACTTCTACCTGCTCACGCTGATCAAGATGGCCCTGACGGCCTTCGTGCTGCTCACCTGCTGCGCTTACGCCGTCTGGGTGGAGCGCAAGGTGCTGGCGCACATCCAGCTCCGGCCCGGTCCTTACCGCGTCGGGCCGCACGGGCTGCTCCAGCCGCTGGCGGACCTGATCAAGCTGCTCACCAAAGAGGGCATCGTGCCCTCCTATGCGAACCCGTTCTTCTACCTGCTGGCGCCGTTTCTGGCGGTGGCGCTGGCGCTGACCGCGATTGTCGTGATCCCGTTCACGCCGGAGTTCGAGCTGTTCGGCGTGCGCACGGCCATCGGGCTGACGGACCTGAACATCGGCATCCTGTTCCTGCTGGCGCTGAGTTCGCTCGGCGTGTACGGCATCGCCATCGGCGGCTGGGCGTCGAACAACAAGTATTCGCTGATGGGCAGCCTGCGCTCTTCGGCGCAGATGGTGAGTTACGAGCTGCCGCTGGCGATGGCCATCGTCAGCCCGCTCCTTCTCGTGAACACCCTCAACCTGCGCGAGATCGTGGAGCTGCAAAACGGCTTCCACTTCGGATTCCTGCCGAAGTGGAACATCTTCGCCGCGCCTGTGCCGCAGGCGCTCGCGTTCCTGATTTTCCTGGCCGCCGCCTTCGCCGAGACCAACCGCGTGCCGTTCGACCTGCCGGAGGCGGAGAGCGAACTGGTGGCGGGCTTCCACACGGAATACTCTTCGATGATGTTCGCGTCGTTCTTCATGGCCGAGTACGCCAACATCATCACGATCTGCTGCGTGGCTACGGTGCTGTTTCTGGGAGGCTGGCATCCGCTGTGGCCTTCCGAATACGGCAGCGATCTGGTTCCTGTGGCGCTGCTCGCCGGGGCGGGGCTGCTGCTGCTGTTCCATGCGGCGCAGGCGGCGCGGCGGCGGAAGTGGGACCGCTTCACGTTCCCGGTGTTCGGCGTGATTCTGCTGGCGCTGGCGCCGGTGTTCCTGATTCCCGTGCTGAAGCCGGTGCTGATCCCCTTCTTCTGGTTTGTGGCGAAGGCGGGTTTTCTGGTTTTCGTCTTCATCTGGATCCGCGGGACGCTGCCGCGCTACCGCTACGACCAGTTGATGCGGTTCGCCTGGACGTTCCTGTTCCCGCTTTCGCTGGCCAATCTGCTGGTGACCGGGCTTGTGGTGGCGCTGGCAGGCTGACGAGGTAAAGCAGTCATGGATGTCTTGCTGTTCCTGATCTTCGCCGCCATCGCGGTGGGCTGCGCGCTGAACCTGGTATTGCAGACGCACCCGATTTCGAGCGCGCTATCGCTGATCGGCGTCATGGGTTCGCTGGCGGTGCTGTACCTGCTGCTGGGCGGCGAGTTCCTGGCCGCGGTGCAGCTGATCGTCTACGCGGGCGCCATCATGGTGCTGTTCGTGTTCGTGATCATGCTGCTCAATGCAGGCGGCGAGAAGCGGCCGTCGAAGAAAGTGTTGCGCACGGCGGTGGCGCTGCCGCTGCTGTTCACGCTCGCCGGTGTGGTGGCCTATGTTCTGGCCTCGCAGGTGCCGCGGACCGAGACCGTGAAATTCGGCGCCTATGTGGCCGGGCCCTACGAAGTGGGCAAGGCGCTGTTCACCACGTGGCTGTTGCCCTTCGAGGTGACCTCGATCCTGATCCTGATCGCGATCCTCGGGGCGGTGGTGCTGGCGAGGAAGGAGATCTGAACGATGCCCGACCTGGCTCGACTGCTGGCCGCGGGGGTTCCGCTGAGCTGGTATCTGATCCTGAGCGTGATCCTGTTTGTGATCGGGGCCGCCGGATTCCTGATCCGCCGCAACATCATCACCGTATTCATGTGCATCGAGCTGATGCTGAACGCGGTGAACCTGTCCTTCATCGCCTTCAGCCACAAGCTGAAGATGGTGGACGGCCACATCTACAGCTTCTTTGTGATGGTGGTGGCGGCGGCGGAAGCCGCAGTGGGGCTGGCCATCATCCTCACGGTGTTCAAGAACCGCGAGACGCTGGAAATCGACGAAGTCTCTTCGCTGAAGCTTTGATCCGATGCAACATCTCTGGCTCATTCCCGCATTTCCGCTCGCCGGGTTCCTTGTCAACGGGATCGCCGGGCGGAGGCTTTCCAAGCCGCTGATCAACACGTTCGCCGTGGGCAGCGTGTTGCTGGCGTTCCTGTGGGTGCTGAAAGTGCTCGCAGGGCTCCAGCCGCTGGAGGCGGCGTACACGGAGCGCTACTTCACCTGGATCCAGAGCGGCTTTGTCAACGTCGGCTTCGACCTCATGGTGGACCGGCTGACGGCGGTGATGCTGCTGGTGGTGACCGGCATCGGGCTTCTGATCCACATTTATTCGATCGGTTACATGGCGCACGAGGACGGCTACAGCCGGTTCTTCGCCTTCCTGAACCTCTTCATGTTTTTCATGCTGGTGCTGGTGCTGGCGGCCAACTACCTGGTTCTGTTCATCGGCTGGGAAGGCGTGGGGCTGTGCTCGTACCTGCTGATCGGCTTCTATTACCTGAAGAAGAGCGCCACCGACGCAGGCAAGAAAGCGTTTGTGGTGAACCGCGTGGGCGACCTGGGCTTCTCTCTCGGGATGTTTGTGACCATGCTCACCTTCGGCTCGCTCGACTTCGCCACCGTGTTCGGCAAAGCGCAGGCGGAAGGCGCGGCGCTGAATCCGCAGACGATCACGCTGATCTGCCTGCTGCTGCTGGTGGGAGCGACGGGCAAGAGCGCGCAGGTTCCGCTGTACGTCTGGCTGCCGGATGCGATGGAAGGCCCGACGCCGGTCAGCGCGCTGATCCACGCCGCGACAATGGTGACGGCGGGCGTGTACATGGTGGCGCGCTCGGCGCCGCTGTACAACGTGTCGCCCACGGCGCTGGAAGTGGTGGCGCTGGTGGGGCTGATCACCGCGGTGCTGGCGGCGACCATCGGCATGACGCAGTACGACATCAAGAAGGTCTTCGCGTACTCGACGGTGAGCCAGCTCGGCTATATGTTTCTGGGGCTGGGCGTGGGAGCGTACTCGGCGGGCGTGTACCACATCATGACGCACGCGTTCTTCAAAGCGCTGCTGTTCCTCGGCGCCGGCAGCGTGATTCACGCGCTCAGCGGCGAGCAGGACCTGCGGATGATGGGCGGGCTGCGGTCGAAGATTCCCGTGACGTTCACCGTGCTGCTGGCGGCGGCGGTGGCGATCGCGGGCGTGCCGCCGTTCTCGGGCTTCCATTCGAAAGACGCGATCCTGCTGGCGGCGCACGCGCATGCACCGTGGATGTTCTGGACGGGCGTAGTGACGGCGGCGATGACGGCGTTCTACGTCTTCCGCGCCATCTTCCTGTGTTTCTTCGGCGTGTACCGGGGCGATGCGCACCCGCATGAGTCGCCGCTGGTGATGACGCTGCCGCTCGGCGTGCTGGCGCTGCTGAGCCTGGCGGGCGGTTACTTCAACGTGCCGCACTATCTGTCGCCGGTGCTCGGCGGCGGGCACGCGCCGCACGACGAGACTCTGGTGGCCGTCTCAGTGGCCGCAGGGCTGCTGGGCATCGGGCTGGCGTGGCTGTTCTACGTGGCTGCGCCGAGCCTGCCGGAGCGGATTTCATCGGCGCTGGGCGGGCTGTACCGGCTCGTGTACAACAAGTACTTCGTCGATGAGGCTTACGACGCGTTGATCGTGCACCCGCTCCGCGACGGCTCCCGCGCCCTGTTGTGGGGCGTGATGGATGCGCGGATCGTGGATGGCGCGGTGAACGGCGCTGGCGCGCTGGCGCGCTCGATCGGCGGCGGGCTGCGGATGTGGCAATCGGGCTATATCCGGCGCTACGCCGCGTGGGTGGTGCTGGGCTCGGCGGCGCTGGTGGCGGTGGCGGCATTCTGGGGAGGCGCGCGGTGAATCTGCTCGACATTGTTCTCCTGACGCCCGCGGCGGGCGCGCTGATCGCGCTGGTCCTGCCTTCGGACAATCCCGGCCTGCTCAGGAAGTTCACGCTGTTTGTTTCGCTGATTGTCTTCCTGCTCTCGCTGGCACTGATCGGACCCGTGAATGCAGCCCCGGGCCGCTACGCGATCGAATCGAACACCGTGTGGATCGAGTACCCGGCGATCCGCTATCACGTGGGCGTGGACGGATTGAGCCTGTGGCTGATCATCCTGTCGGCGTTCCTCACGCCGATCTGCGTGCTGGTGAGCTGGAAGCATATTGAAGACCGGGTCAAGGAGTTCCACGTCTTCCTGCTGTTCCTGCTGTTCGGCGTGATCGGCGTCTTTGCCGCGCTGGATCTGTTCCTGTTCTTCGTGTTCTGGGAGGTGTCGCTGGTGCCGATGTATTTTCTCATTGGCATCTGGGGGCATGACCGCCGGATTTATGCAGCGGTGAAATTCTTCCTTTACACGATGGCTGGTTCGGCGATGATGCTGGCGGCGATGATCTGGATATACAACCGCGCCGGCACGTTCGACCTGCCGCTGCTGCTTGACATGCTGAAGACCGGGCAGCTCGCCTTCAGCGCGCAGGAGGGCTTCTGGCTTTTCCTGGCGTTCTTCATTGCGTTTGCGATCAAGGTGCCGCTGTTCCCCCTGCACACCTGGCTGCCGGACGCGCACGGCGAGGCGCCCACGGCCGGCTCGGTGATGCTGGCCAGCGTCCTGCTGAAACTGGGCACTTACGGGCTGGTGCGGGTATTGCTGCCGCTGTTCCCGGATGCAGCCAGGGACAACGCGGGCTGGATCATCGCGCTGGCCATTGCGGGCATCATCTACGGGGCGCTGGTGGCGATGGTGCAGCCGAACATGAAGCGGCTGGTGGCTTACAGCTCGGTGAGCCACCTGGGCTTCGTCGTGCTCGGCATCTTCACATTCACGCAGGTTGGTCTGGACGGCGCGGTGTATCAGATGCTGAATCACGGCATCTCCACGGGGGCGCTCTTCATCCTGGTGGGGCTGCTGTACGAGCGGCGGCATTCTCTGGAGATCGCCGACTACGGCGGCGTGGCAGGCGTGGCGCCGTGGCTGAGCGCGGTGTTCGTGATCACGTCGCTGGCCAGCATCGGGCTGCCGCTGCTGAACAATTTCGTTGGCGAGTTCCTCGTGTTGCTGGGCGCGGCGCAGGCCAAATTCCTGTACGCCGTGCTGGCGGGAACCGGAGTGATCCTCTCGGCCGTGTACATGCTGTGGCTGGTGCAGCGGGCCTTCTACGGGGCGGCGCCAGAGGCTGTGAAACACCACGTGACCGACATGAACGGGCGCGAGTGGGCGCTGGTGTTGCCGCTGGTGGTGATGATGGTGTGGATGGGGGTGGGGCCGCAGACGTTCCTGCCGTCCATCAGCGCGCCGAACCGGCAGGTGCTGGAACTGGTTTCAGGCAAACCGCAGATCGAGAAATCCGCTCAGGATGTTGCCCATGTCCGTTAGTACCATTCCCTCGGCGCAGGAGATTTTGCGTTTCGCGCCGGAGATCGCCCTCTCGCTCGGCGGCACGTTTGTGATGCTGGGCGAGGCGGGCATGAAGAACGGCAGCCGCGCGCGGCTGGCGGTGATGGCGTTCCTCACGCTGCTCTCGGCAGCGGTGCTGGCGGTCTTCGTCGCCGCCGATCCCGGGCCGGCCTTTTCGAACCTGCTGGCCGTGGACGGATTCTCCACCTTCTTCCGCGTGCTGGTGTGCGCCGCCGGCATGCTGGTAGTGCTGATCTCCACGAACTACTTGCGGCAGGAAGGGCATGACTCGGGCGAGTACTACGCGCTGATCCTGTTCTCCGTCGCCGGACAGTGCCTGATGGCGGCGTCGAACGAACTGATCATGCTGTTTATCGGGCTGGAGTGCTCGTCGATCTCGAGCTACGTGCTGGCCGGATACCTGCGCGACGACAGGCGCAACAACGAAGCGGCGCTGAAGTACTTCCTGCTCGGCTCGTTTGCGTCGGCGTTCTTCCTCTATGGAGTGGCCTGGTTGTGGGGCGCTTCGGGAACGACGAACCTGAGCGAGCTGCGGCGGCTGTTGCTCGACCCTTCGGCGGGCGTGAACGGCACGATAACGGCAGCGGCAGCGGCACTGTTGCTGGTCGGGCTGGCGTTCAAAGTTTCCGCGGCCCCGTTTCAGATGTGGGCGCCGGACGTGTATCAGGGCGCGCCCGCGCCAGTGGCGGCCTTCCTCAGCGTGGGACCGAAGGCGGCGGCGTTCGCCATGTTCCTGCGCATCCTGATGACGGCGTTTGTGCCGGCCCGCGGCCAGTGGGAGCCGGTGCTCTGGACGGTGGCGCTGGCGACGATGGTGATCGGCAACTTCGCGGCGCTCCACCAGACGAACGTGAAGCGGCTGCTGGCGTACAGTTCGATCGCCCATGCGGGCTACATTCTGGTGGCGCTGACGGCGATGTCGGACACCGGTGCGGCGGCGGCGATGTTCTACCTCGCCGCTTACACGTTCATGAACATCGGCGCGTTTGCGGTGGTGACCTACGTCGCCGGCAGAGGCGAGCGTCATGTGGAGCTGATGGACTTCGCCGGTCTGGGCCGGCGCTCCCCGGCCGTGGCGGCCATGCTGTCCATTTTCCTGCTGTCGCTGACGGGTGTGCCGCTCACCGCCGGGTTCTTCGGCAAGTTTTATATCTTCAAGGCGGCGCTGGACGCCGATCTGGTGTGGCTGGCGGTGCTCGGCCTGTTGAACAGCGCGGTGGCCGCGTATTATTACCTGCGGATCATCGTGATGATGTACATGCACGAGCCGTCGGCCGGCGCCGGTGTGCTGCCCGCGCCAGGCGCGGGGATCCGCTGGGCGCTGGCAGCCAGCGTGGCGGGCACGTTCGTGCTCGGCGTGGCGCCGTCGCTGGTGCTGGACTACGCCACGGCAAGCGCGCCGCTGCTGCGGTAACAGAAGGGCATCCAGCTAAAGTAAGCCGCCAGCCGCGCCGGCGTGGAACATGGGGAGCCCGCGCGGGGACCGCTCCTTCCGGGCGCTTCGCGTCCTCCAGTCGCGGCACAGAAGGCACCCAAAGCGCCCTCCGGTCGCAATGCAGAATGCAGAAGGCGGCGGCGCTTGCCGCGCAACGCACAATTTCCATGCTCCCTCGTGCCGCCGATAGCGGCATCGGGTGAACTGCCCCTGTTTCTAAAGGATCAGCATGCAGTCGCCGTAGCTGAAGAAGCGGTAGCGCTGCTCGACGGCGTGGCGATAGGCCTCGAGGATGAGATCCTTGCCCCCGAAGGCGCACACGAGCAACAGCAGGCTCGACTTGGGCAGATGGAAGTTCGTGAGCATGGCGTCCACTGCCTGGAAGCGGAATCCGGGATAGATGAAAAGATCCGTCTCGCCTTCGCAGGGCCTGAGTCCGCCATTGCGCGCGGCGGATTCAAGCGTCCGGACAACGGTCGTGCCTACCGCCACACGCCGGGAGGCGGCGGCAAGCCTGGCTGCTGTCTCCGCCGGAATCGAGTAGCGTTCCCTGTGCAGGCGGTTCTCTTCCACCTTGTCGTTGAGCAGTGGCTGGAACGTGCCAAGCCCAACGTGGAGCGTGACGGGGGCGATCTCGGCGCCCGCATTCCGGCAGGCTTCCAGCATCTCGGGGGTGAAGTGCAAGCCCGCCGTCGGCGCCGCCGCCGAGCCGCGGTGCGTGGCGAACACCGTCTGGTAGCGCTCGCGGTCTTCCGCTGCGTCAGGCCGGTGGATGTAAGGCGGCAGCGGCACATGTCCGATGCGTTCCATTTCCTCGTCCAGATCGCCCTCGCATTCCACCCGGACGAGGCGCTCGCCGCGGAGGCGGGTCTCAAGGATCTCAATGGCAAGGCGCTCGGAAATTCTTACCCGTGCGCCCTCATGCAGGTGCCGTCCGGGGCGGACCAGTGCAGTCCAGAGCGTGCGCTCCGGATTCTGCGGCGTGAGCAGGAAGATTTCCACGTCGCGCGCATAGCCCTCCTTGCGCCCGTAGAGGCGGGAGGGGATCACGCGTGTGTCGTTAAGGATCAGGCAGTCCCCCTTCCGCAGGTATCGCGGCAGATCGCGGAATACGCGGTCTTCCATCCGGCCGGTGGCGCGGTCCACTACCAGCATCCGGGAGGCCGCCCTGTCGGCCAGGGGCGTTTGAGCGATCAACTCATCGGGGAGGCGATAATCGAAGTCGGAGAGGTTCATTCGGAGTACTGCACGGCTTGGTCCAACCGGCCGCATTGTCTACTATACCCATTTGGGGACATATGCCGTACATCCTCGGCATCGAGACTTCCTGTGACGAGACGGCCGCCGCCGTGGTGGCGCGAGGCGGAGAAGTGTTGTCGAGCGTGGTGGCCAGCCAGGTGTCCATGCACGGCAAGTACGGCGGCGTGGTGCCGGAGCTGGCCTCGCGCGAGCATCTCCGCGCCATCGTACCGGTGGTGCGCGAGGCGATGGAAGAGGCGCACGCCTCCTGGGCGGATCTCTCGGCCATAGCGGCGACGGCGGGACCGGGGCTGGTGGGGTCGCTCCTGGTGGGCCTGACCTTCGCCAAAGGCGTTAGCGTGGTGCGCCGGCTGCCGCTGATTGGCGTGAATCACCTGGAAGGCCATATTCATGCCGTCGTATTGGATGCGCGGAGAACGGGCGAGGCGATAGAAACGCCGGCGCTGGCGCTGGTGGCCAGCGGAGGGCATACGCACCTGTTTCTGTGGTCTGGAGGCGAGCATTACCGCCTGCTGGGCAAGACGCGGGACGACGCGGCGGGTGAAGCGTACGACAAGGTGGCCAAGCTCCTGGGCTTCTCCTATCCGGGCGGACCCGTGCTCGATAAGCTGGCGGAATACGGAAATGCCGATGCCGTGGCGCTGCCGATGGCGAAGATGAAGGGAAATCCGCTGGATTTCAGCTTCAGCGGACTGAAGACGGCGGTGCTGCGCTGGGTGCAGTCGAAGGAGATGGAAGAGGAGATCGCCCGGCGGCGCGAACTGCTGCGCCGGAATCCGCATCCTACTCCGGAAGAATGGCTGGAGGTGACGCCCCAGGCGACGCTTGACGTCATTGCCGCATTTCAGCGCGTCGTCGTCGAGGAGCTGCTGAAGCGTGTCGAGCGCGCGGCGGAAGAGACGGGCGCGCGGTCCGTCATCATTGCCGGCGGGGTCGCATGCAACGCGGGGCTGCGGCGGGCGGCGCGCAGCGGGCGCCTGCCCTGTCCGGCCCACTTCCCCACGCCGCACCTGTCCACCGACAATGCCGCCATGATCGCCGCCGCGGCCTGGCCGCGTTTCGAGCGCGGCGAGTTCGACGATCTGTCGTTGAAGGCGCAGGCGAATCTTGCGCTGGCCTGAAGAGGGCCGCTGCGGCGGGCGGCGCGGGCGCGTAGAATCGACGCCATGAGAACCATTCTGCGCCTCATGTGCGCCGCCGCCTGCCTGCTGCTTCCGGCGCAGGGGCGGGTGGCGCGGATCGAGATCCTCGGCCGAAGCCCCGTGCTTGAGGGGAAACCATTTGCCGCGGGTCCATACGAGCGCGTGATGGCGAGCATTCACTTTGAGCTGGACCCCCGCCACGCCTCCAACAGCGTGTTGGCGGATCTTTCCCTGGCGCCGAGAAACAAGAACGGCATGGTCGAGTTCGCTGCCGATCTCTACCTGCTGCAACCAGTGGATCCAAAGCGCGCCAACGGCACGCTGCTGGTCGAGATCCCGAACCGAGGCGGCAAGGGGATGCTCGCGCGCTTCTGTTACGCCCGCGGTTCGCTCGATCCGCGCACGGCGGAGGAGTTCGGCGACGGCTGGCTTCTCGATCAGGGCTACACACTGGCATGGATCGGCTGGCAATGGGACGTGCCGGCCGGCAATCCGCTGCTGTTGCGGCTGCACGCGCCGGTGATCGCGGGCGTGAAGGGCGTGGTGCGCTCCGAGTTTCTCCCCGGGGAGAAGACCACGCGGATGCCGCTGGCGGACCGCGGCCACATCGCTTATCCGGCTTTGAACGAGCCAGCCACGCTCACCGTCCGCGATTCGGTGCTGGGACGGCGCCGCAAAATCGACCCGTCACGCTGGCGCTTCACCGCAGACCGCACGGCCGTCGAAATGCCCGGAGGCTTCGAACCGGGGCGGCTCTATGAGCTGGTCTACCGTGCCTCCGATCCGCGGCTCTCCAGCGCCGGACTGGCGGCGGTGCGCGACGCGGTGGCGTTTTTCAAGCATCCTCCGGGCACGGGGGCATTCGCCGCGCCTTCGCCGCGGGTGGACCGCGCCATCGGCTTCGGCATTTCGCAGAGCGGGCGCTATTTGCGGACGTTTCTGTACACCGGCATGAACGAGGACGAGATGGGGCGCGTGGTCTTCGATGGCGTGTGGGCGGACGTGGCGGGCGCAGGGCGCGTCTTTCTCAACCAGCGCTTCGCCCAGCCTTCGCGCGATGGATGGGCGTTCTGGAACACGCTGTACCCGACGGACCTGTTCCCGTTTTCCGACACGCCGCAGCCGGCATGGAACGCGGCGGGCTCCGATGGGCTGCTGATGCACCTGCCTCCGAAAGCCATCCCGAAGTTGTTCCTCACCAATGGGAGCTGGGAATACTGGAACCGCTGCGCCGCGCTCGTGCACACCGATGTAGCGGGCGCGGTCGACACGCCGCTCCATGCCAACACACGCCTGTACGTTCTCTCCGGCTCGCAGCATGGCCCGGGGCGGCTGCCGTCGCTGAATCCGGAACTGCAACACCCGGCCAATCCGAACGACACGCGGCCCTACTTCCGCGCCCTGCTGGCAGCGTTGCAGGACTGGGTGAAGAGCGGCCGGCAGCCGCCGCCATCGCAGTTCCCGACTCTCGCCGACGAGCAGCTCGTGCGCCCGGACAGGATGCGCTGGCCGAAGCAGGCGCGGATCGAACCGCCACGGTTTCCCAGACAGGCCTTCGATCTCGACTTCGGCGAGGAGTTTGCATCCAGGGGCATCATCAGCATCGAGCCGCCGCGGGTGCGGGCGCGGTTTCCCGTGCTCGTTCCCCAGGTGGACGAGGATGGGATCGACCTCGGCGGCATCCGCATGCCCGTGGTGGCCGTGCCTTTGGGCACGTTCACCGGCTGGAATCTCAGGCATCCGGCGACGGGCGCGCCGCAGCAGATCGGCGGCGCGGCGGGCTCGTTTTTCGCATTCGATGCATCGGAGATCGGGCGCCGCTATTCGAATAAGCAGGAGTACCTGAAGCGGATCGAAGCGGCGGCGCGGGAACTGATCCGGCAGCGTTTCCTGCTGGAAACCGACCTGGATCGCGTCACGCGCCACGCGGAAGAGCTCTGGGACTTCGTAGCGAAACGGTAGACTGGAAAGATATGGGCGCACCTCCGCAGGCAGAGATGCCAAAGCAGCCGATCGAAGGCGTGAAGAATCTGATCACTATCGGTTCCGGCAAGGGCGGCGTCGGCAAGACCACCGTCGCCGTGAACCTGGCCATCGCCATGGCAAAGCTCGGGCGGAAGGTGGGCCTGCTGGACGCCGACGTTTACGGTCCCAATGTTCCGTTGATGATGGGGATCTGCGAGGCGCCCTATGCGATCGGCAACCGCATCCAGCCGCTGGAGCAGCACGGCATCAAGCTGATGTCGATGGGATTCCTGAACCCTGGCGACAAGCCGCTGATCTGGCGCGGGCCGATGCTGCACAGCGTCATGCAGTCCTTCATCCGCCAGGTGGACTGGGGCGAGCTGGACTACCTGCTGGTGGACCTGCCCCCCGGGACGGGCGACGTGGCGCTGAGCCTGATCCAGACGGCTCCGATCACGGGGGCGATCGTGGTTTCCACCCCTTCCGAGGTGGCGCTGGAAGACGGCCGCAAAGCGGTGCTCATGTTCCAACAGGTCAAGGTGGAACTGCTCGGCATTGTCGAGAACATGAGCTACCTCATTGTGCCGGAGACCGGGCAGAAGGTGGACATCTTCGGCGAGGGCGGGGGACGCCGCACCGCGGAGGCCATGGATGTGCCGTTTCTCGGCGAGCTGCCGCTGAATCCCCAGATTCGCGTCGGCGGAGACACCGGACGGCCGGTGGCGCTGCTCGGCGAGTCGGATCCGCATGCGGCGCCGTTCTACGAGCTGGCGCGGCGGGTGATTGAACGCACCGAGTCGCTGGTGCGCAAGGCGCCCACCATCACCGTGGAGGACTGAAACCGCGGAAACGCCGTAACACGGGAGAGCGTCCAGAGGGTCGTATGAAACGGGCGATTATGGCTCTGATCGGGCTGACGGCTGCGCTTCCGGCGCCGGCGCAGTGGGGCAAGAGCTGGCATCCACGCCATCACTTTGAGACCGGGCTGGGATTCGCCGTTCCGGGCAAGGATCTGACGACCTTCTATCAGAGCGCGTTCGCCTGGGGCTTTGGCTACGGCTACCGCCCCTGGAAATACTTCCAGATCGATCTGGGCTACCAGGGCGCTTACAACGCCGCCAGGGTCAAGGACTACATCTACAATCCATCCGCAGGTTATCTCCGCATCCGCGATTTCCAGACCTATCTGCCGCTCGGCGCCCGCGTGGTGGCGCCGGTAGGAGGCGGGCGGGTGGAGTTTTACGGCGGTGGCGGCGCCTCGTATGTGCGGACGGCCGAGTCGCTGCGGCAGCCCAACCAGTGGGTGCGCTTCGAGTGCCCTGATTGCGTCTCCCGGGATGGTTGGGGCTACTACGCCATGCTCGGGACAGGAATCGCCCTCACGCAATCCCAGGCTGTCCGGCTGACGGCGATTACGCGCGTCTACCGGGCGGAGACCTCCGGCCCCCCGATCGGAGCCAACCCGGCGATCTTCACCCGCGAGCAGTGGGTGAATACCACCTTCGGCCTCACCTTCAGCTTCTGATCCGCGCCCCTCCGGCTGTGGCGTAGCCCCATTTTTTCAACCGATTACGGGCCTCTCTTGGGTCAGATGCAGCCGCCGGCCCAGAGTTGGCTGCCCAATTGCATACGGTTTTGTATGAACATGGCGGCATCAGGTCAGGAATTCCGCCCGCGGCTGGTGTTCTGGGAACTCACAACCGGCTGCAATCTCAGGTGCATCCACTGCCGCGCCAGCGCTACGGAGTTGATGAGTCCCGACGATCTGAACACGGCCGAATGCTACCGGATCGTGGACCAGCTTGCGTCATATGCCCCATTCATTCTGGTCTTGAGCGGCGGCGAGCCTTTGTGGCGCCGGGATGTGTTCGACATCGCACAACGGGCGGTGGGACGTGGCATCCGGGTGGCGCTGGCGACCAACGGCACACTGGTGGACGAGGCGATGGCGGAGCGGATCAAGGATGCCGGCATCGTCCGTGTTTCCATCAGCCTGGACGGCGCCGACGCAGCCACGCACGACGCCTTCCGCGGCCAGGCGGGGGCATTTGATGCCGCCCGGCGGGGGATCCGCTGCTTGCAGCAGGTGGGGGTTTCCACGCAGATCAACACCACCGTCTCCCGGCACAACGCTCATCAATTGCCGGAGATGCTGGAACTGGCCAGGCGGCTGAAGGTGGATGCTTTCCACCTGTTTCTGCTGGTGCCCGTGGGGTGTGGGTTGACCATTGCCGAAAATCAGTCGGTCAGCGCGGAGGATGCGGAGCGCCTTCTGAACTGGTTTTATGACCGTAGCCTGGACTCCGGCATGGAGCTGAAGGCGACCTGCGCCCCGCAGTATTACCGCATTGCCCGGCAGCGCCGCGCCGAGGCTCGGCGGGCGGGCGAGGCGGTCCCGGAGCAGATGCCGCATCCGAACCACTCCGGGCAGCCGGCGGCGCTGCATCAGATGACGCGCGGTTGCCTGGCGGCGTCCGCCGTATGCTTCATTTCGCACCAGGGCAAAGTGCAGCCCTGCGGCTACCTGCCGCTGGAGGCGGGCGATCTGCGCAAGCAGGCGTTCGAGGAGGTCTGGAGCCGTTCGCCGCTGTTCGAGGACATGAGGAACCTCGACAATCTCCAGGGCAAGTGCGGCATCTGCGAGTTCAAACGGGTGTGCATGGGTTGCCGGGCTAGAGCTTACGGCTTCACCGGCGACTATCACGATGAGGAGCCGTTCTGCATTTATGAGCCGAAGGCGGCTCATACTCACTGAGGTTTCGGGAATTGAGCATTCTGAGGGGAATGACCAATGGCCACAACCGCCGCAAGGCTGAAGGCGGAGCGCTGCCAGTGCGACCGCCACGTGTTTGTTGTCTGCACCGGCGAGGAGTGCTGCCGCAGGGGGGCGCTGGATCTGCTCCGCGATCTGGAAGCCGTCCGTGAGCAAAGCGACGCCGACGTCCGAATTGCGCCCTCGCGCTGCCTCGGCCATTGCGAGCTGGCCCCGGCGGTGATCGAGGACGGCGAACTGATGGGGGCGGTGTCTGGGCGGCGCCTGCGGGTGGAGTTGGCCCGTCTCGGCCTCAGGACACACTAGCCCCGGCCCTGTTCAATGGACAACAAATCCGCGCCCTTCAGTTCCGGAGCGGGAGCCCTGCGCGAATAGCCCGCTTCGCGGCGCCCATGCGCCGGTCAAAACCAGGTGGCGGCCCCCCGAATGGCGCGCCTCCCGGCGTCCTTCAGGCCCCGGGGCCGCATGGCGCTACACGCTTGCCCGTACCATCCGCCTCACCGCGCGGGCGTCAGTCTGTCCTCTGCCGAAGCCCTCTCAGTTCGCCCCTCGCCCGAACAGCACACGCGGAATCGTCCGCAGGATGATCTCGAAGTCCAGCAACAGGCTCCAGCGGTCGATGTATTCCAGGTCCAGCCGCATCCATTCGTCGAAATCCAGCGAGTCGCGTCCGGCCAGGGTCCACAGGCACGTCAGGCCCGGCCGCATCCGCAGCCGCCTCCGCTGCCAGCGCTCGTA
>JBMOMB010000021.1:0-47500 GCA_049325215.1 Acidobacteriota bacterium | reverse complement strand
TAATAGCTCACTGGTCGAGTCGCCCGGTGCCGACAATCCAACGGGGCTCAAGCGTAGTACCGAAGTTGCGGGTCACCAGCAATGGTGGCGGTAGGAGAGCGTTCTCTGCAGCCGCGAAGGCGGAGCGAAAGCACCGCTGGAGCGCAGGGAAGTGACTCTGCCAGCATAAGTAGCGATAAACCAGGTGAGAACCCTGGTCGCCGTAAGACTAAGGTTTCCTGAGCAAGGTTAATCCGCTCAGGGTTAGTCGGAGCCTAAGGTGAGGCCGAAAGGCGTAGCCGATGGACACACGGTTAATATTCCGTGACCTCCGTAGGAGTTACCGATGCGGGGACGCAGCCTCAAGCTCGCGGGTGGCAATGGTTTCCATCCGTGGGGGCGAGGAGGGCCGGACAGGCAAATCCGCCGGCTCGTCTGCCAGGAAAAGCCGCTAAGGGCCGAAGGAGTCCGTACCACAAACCGACACAGGTGGTCGAGATGAATATTCTAAGGCGCTCGGGTGATGGGTTGTTCAGGAACTAGGCAAATTGACCCCGTAACTTCGGGAGAAGGGGTGCCCGCTTCACGGCGGGCCGCAGAGAATAGCGCAGGGCGACTGTTTAACAAAAACACAGGTCTCTGCTAAGTCACAAAAACGACGTATAGGGGCTGACGCCTGCCCGGTGCCGGAAGGTTAAAGGGAGAGGTTAGCCGCAAGGCGAAGCTTCGAACTGAAGCCCCGGTGAACGGCGGCCGTAACTATAACGGTCCTAAGGTAGCGAAATTCCTTGTCGGGTAAGTTCCGACCTGCACGAATGGCGTAACGATCCTGCGACTGTCGTAACAACCCGCCCGGCGAACTTGTGGTCCCGGTGAAGACGCCGGGTGCCCGCCACTAGACGGAAAGACCCCGTGCACCTTTACTGCACCCTATCAATGAATTATGGGGCGGTCTGCGCAGCATAGGTGGGAGGCTTTGAAGCCGGGCTCTCGGGCTCGGTGGAGCCACCATTGAGATACCACCCTGATCGTTCTGTGATTCTAACCTAGCTCCGTCATCCGGAGCAGGGACATTGGTAGGCGGGTAGTTTGACTGGGGCGGTCGCCTCCTAAACGGTAACGGAGGCGCCCAAAGCTTGGTTCAGGAGGTTTGGAAATCCTCCTTCGAGTGCAATGGCATAAACCAGGCTGACTGCGAGACCTACAAGTCAAGCAGGTGCGAAAGCAGGGCATAGTGATCCGGTGGTTCTGCATGGAAGGGCCATCGCTCAACGGATAAAAGGTACGCCGGGGATAACAGGCTGATCGGAGCCAAGAGTCCACATCGACGCTCCGGTTTGGCACCTCGATGTCGGCTCATCGCATCCTGGGGGTGAAGAAGCTCCCAAGGGTTAGGCTGTTCGCCTATTAAAGCGGTACGTGAGCTGGGTTCAGAACGTCGCGAGACAGTTCGGTCCCTATCTGTGGTGGGCGTAGGAGATTTGAGGGGGTCTGCCCTTAGTACGAGAGGACCGGGGTGGACGAAGCTCTTGTGTTCCAGTTGTCACGCCAGTGGCATAGCTGGGTAGCGAACTTCGGTCGGGATAAGCGCTGAACGCATATAAGCGCGAAACCCTCCCCAAGATGAGATCTCCCAACCGTAAGGTAACAAGGGCCCTGGAAGACTACCAGGTTGATAGGCCGGATGTGTAAGCGCAGCAATGCGTTGAGCTTACCGGTACTAATAGCCCGTTCGGCTTGACCATAAGATTTACAACGCACACAGATTCCGCTCTCTGGCTTCTGCGATTGCCCATCAATATTCAGTCCCCGCAAGCTCTTCAGGCTTTGGGTGACCATAGCGAGGGGGACACACCCGTTCCCATCCCGAACACGGAAGTTAAGCCCCTCAGCTCCGATGATACTGCGCGCGCAAGTGCGTGGGAAAGTAGGACGTTGCCCGATTATGACAGAGGCCCCGGCTCACCGCTGGGGCCTTTGCCTTTTCTGAGCCGCCTCTCTTGTCGCCCCTCCCTCGAAAATCGCCCAATGAGCGAAGGCCAGGCGGTTGACCGCTCACTTTCGGCGGCTGACGCCGCCTTCGTTCGCGGCACTGAATCGCGCTGGCGCGGCCACTGCGCGAGGCACTGAAGCCGCGGCAGGGCGCGGCGATTTTCATCCATGCTGATGTCCCACAGGCGGAACTGACCTGCCCCCTTTTTCTCTGCCAGTCGTAATTTGGAAAGCCGGGTTTCATTCTACCTGTCCTGCCATCCCGCCGGAGCCGCCCGTCGCGTGATCTTTATTCCTGCACTCCCCCGCCCCACGATTTCGTTGGACACTGATTTGCGATAAGGAGAATCAGTATGTCCAACTCGAAACAAGCGGATTCCGGGCCCGCGCAAGGAGCCCGGAGGGCGACTGAAGCGGGGCCGGAATCCGGCCGCGGCGGCAAGGGCCGCTGGTCCGCCAAGCGGAAGATGAGCGTAGTTCTGGAGCTGCTCCGCGGCGCTGATCTGGAGTCCACAAGCCGCCGGTATGGCGTCACAGCGGCGACCCTGTCGGAGTGGCGCGAGGCCTTCCTGGCGGCTGGCGAGGAGGGGCTCAAGATCCGGCAGGAGGATCTGGTCGACGAGCAGGGCCGCCGGATGAAGTCGGTGATCGCCGAGCTCGCGATGGAGAACGAGCTGTTACGCGAGCGCATCCGGCGCACGGAGGACGAGAAGCCTTTTCTGCGGTGGAGGTCGAAGAAATGAGCCGCACCCGGTCGGCCTCCACAGGGCGCAGCTACGGGCGGGCTCGGGTTCTCAAGGCGTGGGGCCTGCCGCGGTCGACGTTCTACCAGCGGCGCCGCCGGCAGGACTCGCCTCGCCTGCCCGCCAGGCGCGGCCCCAAGACGAGCTACACCGATGAGCATCTCATCGGCGAGGTCCGGCGCACGATCCAGGAGTCGCCCTCTCACGGCGAGGGCCACCGGAGGGTGTGGGCTTGGGCTGCGCGCATGTGACGTGCGCACCTCCTTGCGGCGCGTGCTGCGCCTGATGCGCCAACACCAACTGCTCGCCGCCGCAGCGGCAGCCGCAGCCCGTCGAGCCGAAGCGGCACAGGGGCGCCATCCTCGCCCGACGGCCCAAGGGAGATGTGGGGCATCGGTGCCACGGCCGGCTTCACTCTGCGGGATGGGCAGGTCCCTGTCTTCGCCATGATCGACCACTGTTCGGCCTTCTGCCTGGGCATCCATGTGGCCCGCCGCGGCACGCGGTTCGAGGCGCTCGAGCCGGTGCGCCAGGCCGTGAGCGAACAGTTCGGCGGCTTCTCCGAGGGCATCGCCCTGGGCGTTGCGCTGCGCCATGACCACGGCTCGCCGTTCATGAGCGACGACTTTCAGCGCGAGATCCGTTTTCTCGCCCCTGGAGTCTTCACGGGCTTTCGTGGGGTGCGGCACTTTGACACCCTGGAGGAACTGGCCGAAGCGCTCGATGAATTCCGCCGGCGCTACAACGAGCAGTGGCTCGTCGAACGGCTCCACTTCCAGTCCCCGCGGCAGGCTCACCAGGCCCTGCTTGCCCTCGAGACTGCTGCATGACGATAATTCAAAAAACTGTCCAAGAAATCGGGGGCGGTACAAAGCTCCATCTCAGAATGGAAGACAGCCGCCTGAACGAGGCCGAGGAAGAATGAATTTACAGAAAGGGCTTGACATTATCGCCGTTTCTAATACAAGTTCAACCCCGAGGATAGGGAAGGCACAGTACTATTATGTCGTGCAATCTTTGTATTATCACGGATTCGTGCTGGATCTGCTCTCAGAGTAGAGCGTGGCATAAAGAATGTTGAGGAACGTGACGACCGGCCCCGCCCAAAGTTCCGTACTGATATCGCTCTTCAACTTCGCTCGAACCATCTCTTTGAAGGCCGGGAAAGCTATTTCAGCCGCTGCCGAGCGCAGGGGACTATCGGGTGGAATTCCATCGGCAAAAGCAACCGCTGCTTTGCGCAGCGCTGGCCCCAGGGCAGCGGCCAACAATGCACGCTCGAAAGCACTGGCTGACATAGCGGACCTCCCGTTTTCACATCTTTGCTCAAGTCGAGATTATCTACCGAGACGAAGATACTGTCAATCCTTTCCTGCAGATTCCCTCCTCGTGGGCCGCGATTCGGGTTACTCAACGCTCGGTGACCAACCATCTATTGCTCAAAGGGATCGAGTATTTAGGGGTTCTGACCTGCTTCCTGAGAGCTCGGCCAGCGATGATTTGGAAAGCCCTCGAATGGAGAACGAGGAGGAGCAATCCATGAAGCCTCGCCCATGCAGGGCAGAGTAGATGACCGATGGCGTCAAGCAGGCGAGGCTGGGTGCCTGACGCGGGATGAAACAGGGAAAGTTGGCGTAGGCCGAACTTAACGGGAGCTGACCGGGTCCTCGGGCATCACACCTGGCCTTTTCGAGCGCCCGGTTGAATCCAGTCTTGCAGCGAAAACTGCAAAATGGGCGATCAAGGTGTTGGGCAGTCGGGTGCGGAGGTGCCGCGCCATTGCGGAGGAGTTCGTAGATGGCCACGCCGCCGGCGGTGGCGACGTTGAGCGAGCTCTTCGAGCCGCGCATGGGGATGCGCACGCGCAGGTCGCAGGCGGCGAGCACGCCTTCGGAAAGCCCATCGACTTCGTTGCCGAAGACGAGACAGACCGGCCAGCGCGGCTCCCATTCGAACAGGTCTACAGCGGGCTCCGCCGTTTCCACCGCGGCGAGCTGGTAGCCGCGGGCTTTGAACATGCGCAGCGCGACCAGCGTGTCCATCTCGTATTGCCACGGCACCGTGCGCTCGGCGCCGAGCGCGGTCTTCGCCACGCCGGGCTGCGGCGGGTGGGCGGTGATGCCGCAGAGCACGAGCTTCTCGACGCCCGCGGCATCGCAGGTGCGGAAGAAAGCTCCCGCGTTGTACATCGAGCGGACGTTGTCGAGCACGACGGCCACCGGCAGAGGATGTGCTGTCATCCGCTGGCTAGGATAGCCTGAAGCCATGGTGACGTTGAACGGGGAATCGCTGACGCTCGAGCAGGTGGCGGCGGTGGCGCGGGGCGGGGAAGAGGTGGAGATCGACGCGCAGGCGGTGAAGAGGATGCGCGCCTCGCGCGAACAGGTGGAGCGGATGGCCGAGGGGGAGGACGAGGTTTCACGCCTATCAGGCGGAGTTGGCCGCTTATTCGGACATGACTGTAGGCGGGGAATTGCACCGTCATCCCCAGGATGCGCTGTCCGGGTTCCGAGGGCGACGCCTTGGCTGCGGCGCCATACCCTTGGCCCCCTACGTCTCCGAGGCCTCCCCGCTCTCGTTGAAGTGGTTCCGGCTGATGCCTGCACGCTTGCAGGAGTGGCGGACGTTGCCGAGTTCCTGGGCCAGGACCAGAAGTCCGAGCCGGGTCTTGATAAACTCCGCTGCTTACGAGGCGGCCAGTCCCCTTGGTGGTGATCTCTGTCATGAGAGACACGAGATCTACCACCGGAGCGCGGACTCGGGCACCGCAACCGCTGACCTGCCCCCTTTTTCTCTGCCAGTCGTAATTTGGAAAGCCGCGTTTCATTCTACCTGTCCTGCCATCCCGCCGGAGCCGCCCGTCGCGTGATCTTTTTCCTGCGCGGCGGCGCGCAGCAGGCAAGGGCGCGCCCTCAAGGCGCGGCCAGCGGCGTACCCTTGCCGGCGAGCACCGCCGTGCGATCCATCCACTCCAGCGGGCGGCCCGGCTGGATGGCCTCCATCCTGCTGGCGGGCTCTGAGCACTGCCGCGCAAACTCCTCCGACGTGCGGTATCCCAGACTGCTCGCGCGGCCTTTCGGTGTTGTACTCCTTTCTCCACGCCTCGATCTTCTCCTTCGCCTCGGCCAGGTTCGCGAACCAGTTCGCATTCAGGCACTCGTCCCTCAGCCGGCCGTTGAAGCTCTCCAGATAGCCGTTCTGCATCGGCCGCCCCGGCTGAATGTGGACGACCTCGATGCGCGCGCCTCTCGCACCAGGCCAGAAAATGCCCGCTCGTGAATTCCTCCCCCGTTGTCGCACCGCAGCCGCTTCGGCGCTCCTCATCGGGCAATCATCCGCTCCAGCGCCCGCGTCACTCTCCGGCTGCTGATGCTCGAGCCTGCATCGATCCCCGGACACTGCCGCGTGTACCCGTCCAGCACCGTCAGAATCCGGATCCGCCCGCCGGTGAGCCACCGCGGCGCTCAAGAAATCCAGCGCCCATTCTTCGTTCGCCGCTTGCAACGGCGCCCCCGCCGGCGCAAGGGCGCTTCAGCCGTTTCCGCACCACCAGCCGCACGCCCAGCCGTGCTTCCCGGTACAGGCGGTAGACGCGCTTCAGGTTCACGCCGCGCCCTTCCCGCCGCAGCAGCACCCACAGCCGCCGGTAGCCGTAGCGCGGCTTCTGCTGCGCCAGCACCACCAGCCGCTTCCGCAGTTCGCCGTTTCGATCGGGACGAGCTTCATAGCCAACACTGCTTCGGTCCACTTCCAGGAGCTTCGAAGCCTGGCGTTCGCTCAGCCCGCACTCGGCCATCACGAACGCCACGTCCCTGCGCGCGCTCACAAGCTCCACCCGTTTTTTCGGATCACCGCCTTCAGCGCTTCCTTGTCCAGGCTGAGCTCGGCCACCAGCGTCTTCAGCCGCCGGTTCTCCTCCTCCAGCGCCCGCAGCCGCCGCGCCTCGCTCGCCTCCATCCCGCTGTAGCGTGACCGCCAGTTGTACAGCGTCTGGTCAGTGACGCCCAGCTTCCGCCCGACATCCCGCGCCGGCCGCCCAGCCTCCATCTGCTTGACGGCCTCGATCATCTGTTCTTCCGTATATCGGCTTCGCTTCATCGATTGCTCCTCTTCGCTCTTCATTCGAGGGCTCTCCAAATTATCGCTGGCCGAGTTTTCGGGGAGCAGGTCACCTGGCACCAATTTTCCCGCATGGATTCAGCGCCGCAGACCTCTCCGTCCGGCTGCTGGCGCGGCCTTCTGTCGCGGCACAGGCCACGGTGCCGGCCCCAAGCCATCCTTCAGCTTGCGGGCGCTGCCAGCGGCTGCCTGAGCTGCGGCATTCTACCCGATCCGCCTCGCCGACCGCGCCGCCATCACCACTGCCGCCGCCGCCACCGCGGCCGTTTCCGCCCGCAAGATCATGGGACCCAGTGATACCGGCTCCCAGCCCGCGGCCCGCGCCTCCTCTCTCTCCCGGTCATCCCATCCGCCCTCGGGTCCACCGAGAATCGCCACGCTGCCACGGGTAACGTCGGCAACGGCGAGCAGCGGCGGGGCGCCGGCGTCTTCATCGAGCAGCAACCGGATTCCCGCTGGCGCCTGTAAAGCGTCCCTCAGCGGAAGAACCGCGCCGATCTCCGGCGGGCGCACGCGCCGCGACTGCTGGCCTGCCTCCCGCGCGATTTTCTCCCAGCGGGAGCGGCGCTTTTCGGCCCCCGCCTCCAGTCCTTTCTCCGAGCGCAGGCTCACGACCGGCGTGATCCGTTCGACGCCCAACTCGGTCGCCTTTTCGATCATCCACTCGAAGTGATCGAACTTGAACAGCGCGGCGAGAAGATGCACGGGCTCCGGCACGCGCACCGCGGGCAGCTCTTCCACCAGGGTGAACTCCACCGTCTCCTTGGAAAATCCCTCGATGCGGCCCAGCCAGACGCGCTCGCCGTCGGACAATTCGTAGAGTTGCCCGTGGCCGGCGCGGAGCACGCGCCGCAGATGCCCGGCCGCTTCTCCCCGCAGGAATGCCCGCCCCGCCTTCCATTCCTGTGCATAGAACATTCGGCGAGCCATCTTTACCCAGCATATCGCCGCGCGCCCGGCGCGCCTGCGAAAATGGAGTTTCGCCATGATCGCACACCTGCGCGGCATCCTGCTCGAGAAGCACCCCAACCAGGCCATCGTCGAAGCCCAGGGCGTGGGCTACGACGTCGCCGTGCCCATCTCCACCTTCACGGCGCTTCCTGCGCCCGGCGAGGAAGTGCGTCTGCGGATTCATACGGTGGTGCGCGAAGACGCCATCCAGCTTTACGGGTTTCTCACCGCCGAAGAAAAGACGCTGTTCGAGAAACTGATCACGGTGAGCGGCGTGGGGCCGCGGCTGGCGCTGACGGTGCTGAGCGGCATCGCGGCCGGCGACCTGGCCGGGGTCATCCGTTCGGCCGACGTGCAGAAGCTGACCCGCGTGCCTGGCATCGGCAAGAAGACCGCCGAGCGGATCGTGCTCGAACTGCGCGACAAGATCGACGAAAGCCCGCGGCGGGCGGCCGGCCTGCCGGGCGCGCCGGCGGTGCTGCTTTCTTCCGAAGAATCCGACGTGGTCAGCGCGCTGGTCAATCTCGGCGCGCAGCGCGCCGCCGCCGAGACCGCCGCGCGGCGGGCCTCGCAGGAGATGGCTGGCAAGGGCTTTGAAGCCATCTTCCGCCGCGCGCTCGAGCTGTTGCGATAATCGGTAGTGCCGGACCGGATGCCTGATTCAAACAAATCCCGGCGTTTTGTTTCGCCCGAGGCGGCGCCCGAAGAGCTTCAGTTCGAGGCTTCGCTCCGGCCTCGCGCGCTGGCCGACTTCACCGGCCAGGAAAAAGTGAAGGAGCTGCTTTCGGTCACGATCGAGGCCGCGCGGCTGCGCGGCGAGGCGATGGACCATGTGCTGCTGATCGGGCCGCCGGGGCTGGGCAAGACGACGCTGGCCACCATCATCGCGGCCGAGCTCGGCGTGCCGATCGATTTGAGCAGCGGCCCGCTGCTCCAGCGCAAGATCGACCTGACGGGCATTCTCACCAACCTGCGCGAGCGCCAGGTGTTTTTCATCGACGAGATCCACCGGTTGATGCCCGACGTCGAAGAGGTGCTCTACTCGGCGCTTGAGGATTTCCGCATCGACGTGGTGATCGGCCAGGGGCCGGGCGCCCGGACGCACTCGCTGCCGCTGCACCGCTTTACCGGGGTGGGCGCGACGACGCGCCAGGGACTGCTGAGCGCGCCGCTGCGCAGCCGCTTCGGCCTGATCCTGTATCTCAAGCACTACGATGTGGCCGAGATGACGCGGATCGTGCTGCGGGCGGCGCGGCTGCTCGAGGCGCCCATCGACGGGGAAGCCGCGGAAGAGATCGCCCGCCGCAGCCGCGGCACGCCGCGCATCGCCAACCGGCTGCTGCGCCGCGTCCGCGATTACGCGCAGGTGCGCGCCTCCGGCCACATCACGGTGGCGGTGGCGCGTGACGCGCTCGACCTGCTCGAGGTGGACCGCTTCGGGCTGGACGAGGTGGACAAAAAGATCATGCTCACGATCCTCGAAAAATACGGCGGCGGCCCGGTCGGCCTCAACACGATCGCCGCCTCGACGGACGAAGAGCCGGACACGATCGAAGAAGTGTACGAGCCGTATCTCATGCAGCTCGGCTTCCTGGACCGCACGCCGCGGGGCCGTGTCGGCACGCCGCGCGCGTTTGAGTATTTCGGCGTTCGGCTGCGCCCCAACCACGGCCAGAATCATCTCTTCTGAGCGGCGCCGTCAGAAGAGGCGCTGCGCCGCCTCGTTGGCATAGGACGCCTTGCCCTCCTCGCACTCGAGAGTCAGCACTGCGGCCACTTCTCCGGCGTCCGTGCCTCCGCCCGCCAGTGCGCTGGTGGCGGTGAGGAAGAACAACGGGCCCAGAGCCAAGAATTCATCGCCCGCATACAGGCGGCGGAGCTTGCGGTGGAAGGTCTCCGCCATCTCGCGCGAGAAGCGCGCCATCTCGCTGACAGCCGCCTTGGGCACCACGCGCGAGAGCCGGTCCACTTCGCGGGCGCAGCCGGCGGCATTGAGGACGGCTTCCACGAGGAACGCATCCGCGGTCAGCAGGGAGACGAAGTTCTTCTGCTGCCGCCGCACGCTGGCGAGGATGTAGCGCGTATCGGCAGGCTCATAGTAGGCGGCGGTCTGTTTCCTGCCGGCGTCGATCAGGAATTTCCACGTCTCCGCCAGGCGCTGCCGGAACTCCGCCGAGCCCGCCTGAAGCACCGCGTCCACCACTTTCGGATCCATGAAGTCGTACGACAGGTCCTTTTTCCTCGGCCCGGAGCATGGGGGGCTGCACGACCATGCCAGCAGCGGGTGGACGGCGCTGGGGCGCGAGTAGGCTTCGATCCGCGCCAGATACAACGCCGGCAGCCACAGGCGCACCATCCGCTGCACGGCCGTAGCGAGGCGGCTCATCTCGGGCAGGTATTCAGGGGAGCCGGGCGCGGGCGAACTCGTCCATGCCTCCACGCAGGAACCCGCCAGCCGCAGGTGGAGCGAGGCGGCGCAAGGCTTGTCCGGCAAGGCGACGCCGCGCAGCCCGTAGGCTTCCAGCACGCGCAAGTAAGGGGCCTGGAGGACCGCCGGATCCAGTCGCCTGCGGTCAGTGAAGCTCAGCGAGAAATGATCCCGCCGCGGCTCGCCGTCCCGCGCTGAGATGGCCGCCGAAAAGACCAGGGCCGTCTGCGTGCGCAGGTCGGCCGTGATGACGTCGGCTGCCTGGGCCGTGTAGCGGATCTGAAGCCGCCCGTCTTCCGTTGGACAGGCTTCTGCGGAGGCGAAGCTTTCCAGATCCCTCTGCTTGCGGCGGACTCGCAGCATCGGGGCGTGCACTTCGAGGAAGACGCGGCGATGGAATGTCTCGGTGAGAAGCCCGCGCCTGAGCCGCAGCACGGCGCCGCCGTCTTCAAACAACGGGCTCAGATCGCCCTGAGCCACCCGCGCCGCGGCGGCGAGCCCCGCGTCGGTGAAGCGGAAGGTGGCGTCGGCGACAGCCGCTTCGCCCTTGCGCGTGCTGACGCCGGCTGCCAGCCGGAGGTCCCACTGCCGGGCGACGGCCGCGGCCGCCGGGGCCGCCATCTTCCGTGCGGTCTCCGGCCACCGTTGGAGAAGGGAGTGGACAGACTGCGGAGCGGCGCTGCCGAACAGCTCTTCCAGCCGCGCCCGCAACCACTCCCCCGGCGCCTGATCATTGAGTTCGCGCTCGGCGGCCTGGGGCAGGGCCTGCAGCAGCGGCTCGACGCCGTCTTTTTCGAGCAGGCGGAGCAGTGCCTGTGCCGCCGTCAGAAGGCTTGTACCGCCCTGGCGCTGTCCGGAGCTGCCGGCCATATTGGCAAGCAGTTCGAGAACCGGGCCCGCCACCCGCGCCGGGAGATGTCCGGCTGCTTTTTCGATCCATGCAGCGGGGGACGGCGCGGACTCAGCCACCTCGCCCGAGGCCTCTCGAAGCCATCCAGCGACCGCGCCCCACGGGGCGCCTTCCCGGAGCAGCTCCCAGAAGCCGGCCTCGGCGCCAGCTCCCAGCCCTTGCCAGAACTCGCGCAGCGTGTCGAACGCGCGCAGTGTGGAGCCGGCGCCTCTGACGAACTCTTCGACGCGGCGGCTGCCCAGATCTTTGATCAACTCGCGCACCCAGTTCAGGGGATGAACTCCGAGCAGCGCGGCGGCGACGCCGCGAGGGTCCCAAAGGAGTGCGGACTGCGCCTGAATCGACCACCCGCCGTGCGCCTCCACGCCTCCGCCGCGGGCCGAACGCCGAGTCACGGCCACGCGGAGGCCCGGCTCCCCTGCGGCGTCTTCGCGCGCGATTCCGGTGAGCCACTCCGCAGCCCACTCCCCGCGCACCAAGGCGGCGCCCGCCGACTGCACGCGGATGCCGGTAGTTCCGCGAAGCAGCCCTTCCCCGACTTCTTTCAGCCAGTGCAGGTCCATGCCGAAGGGGACCGGCGCGGAAAAGGCCACGCGGCCCGACAGGGGGCGCAGGAGCACGACGCCAGGCGGGAGATCCTCCGGAGAGCGGATGTCTTCCAGGCGGGCCGGCATCCTGCCGCCGGCGCCGGAAAAGCGCGCCACGAACCAGTTGTCATTTGTCTGGCGCCATTCGGCAATTTCTAGGGAAGACGGCAGGAAATCCTCGGGAAAAGAGCGGCTCCAGGATTCCGTTTCAGCGGTATTCAAAAAGACGGAACAGAGGGATTCCAGTGCCAAAGTGCGCCTCCACAGAAATGAGGCCCCGCCTCGGCGGGGCCTCGAAAGGACGGCCCGCAGCGGAAAGACTGGCGTTCCGCGTACGGGCCCGTTCCACACCAGAACAGTCCGCCCTCTCTGAATTTACATCATCCAGGCTAAAAATCCTGCGGCCGGACGGCGCGAACAGGAGTCCTGCGGAGTGGCTAAAATGGCGGAATTAAATGAATTGGCGTACGGCGAAGATTTTTTTCAAACGTTCGTGACGGACGCGCCCGCCGCTGCCGGAGCCAGGCATTTACCTGGCCGAGCGAGGCGAAGAAGCCGGCGAAGCGGGGATCGAGACGGCCGGGCGCGCGGAGGGTGCGCCGGAAATCGCGCGGCGTGAACACGCCGCCCGAGTGGATGACGGCCACGCCCATCGGCCGGTACTCGTGGGTGCCTTGCGCCCACGCCAGCTCTTCGTCGATCCAGAGCGCGAATCCCATGTCAGGCGAGTTCTCCAGGCAGGATGGTCCACGCGGATGGATGGCGGGTGAATCCGATGCGGGGATAGTAGTCCACAGCCGCCGGGGCGGCCAGCAGCACGATGCGGCAGGGCGCGGCTCCGAGGACGGCTCGCAGCAGTTCCCTGCCGATGCCCTGGCGCTGGTATTCGCGGCGGACGCAGAGATCGCTGCAATAGGTGACGTAGGCGAAGTCTGTGAAGCAGCGAGCCGCACCGGCGAGCACATCTCCGTCCCATGCGGTGGCCAGCAGATTCGCATGTTCCAGCATCATCGCAATCGCCCGGGGATCATCCACGGGGCGGCGTTCGCCGAGTCCGGAGGAGTTCAGCAGATCGATGTACTGGCCGGGGGTGATCCGCCGCTCGATTGTGTAGTCCATCTTGCTATACGATAGCTTGCAAGGATCCCATCATGACAAGGAAAGACTTCCTCCTCTCCGCGGCTGCGGCGCCCGCCGTTGCCGCCGCGCAACCGGCTGAGCCGAAGGTGCAGCGCAAGAACCGGCTGAAGCAGGGGGTGTGCCCCGGCGTTTTCGGGCGCGGCATGGCGCTGGAAGACCGGGCGCGGCACGCAGCGCGGCTGGGGGCGCACTGTTTCGACCTCCAGGCGCCGCAGAACTGGCCGGTGCTGAAAAAGTACGGGCTGATCCCCACGGTGGTGCCGGGCGGCGGCAGGCTGACCGACGCCTGCAATGACAAGGCGCTGCATGAGAAAATTCTCGCCGAGTTCCGGGAAAACATCCCGCGCGCCCGCAAGGAAGGCGTGCCCAATGTGATCACGTTTTCCGGCAACCGGCGCGGCAAGAGCGACGAAGAAGGGCTCGAAAACTGCTACATCGTGCTGAAAGAGGCGGTGAAGGTGGCCGAGGACAACGAGGTCACCATCGTCATGGAGCTGCTGAACTCCAAGGTGGATCACAAGGACTATCAGTGCGATCACACGGCGTGGGGCGTGGAGTTGTGCAGGCGGGTGAATTCGCCGCGGTTCAAACTGCTGTATGACATCTACCACATGCAGATCATGGAGGGCGACATCATCCGCACGATCCGCGCCAACATCCAGTACATCGGCCACTTCCACACTGCGGGCAATCCGGGGCGCCATCAGTTCGACGACACGCAGGAGCTGAATTACAGGGCCATCGCGCAGGCCATTGTCGACGCGGGTTACACCGGCTTTCTCTCGCACGAGTATTCGCCGACGACGCCCGACCCGCTGAAGACGCTCGACGAAATGATGACGATCTGCGACGTCTGATGCGGCTGTTGCCGAAGGGGACAGCCTGATCCGACACCTTCGCGGCTCCGGCGAAGGTGCCAATGGCGTCTGACACCTTCATCTGCGAAGGGGACAGCCTGATCCGGCACCTTCGCGGTTCCGGCGAAGGTGCCAATGGCGTCTGACACGTTTGAGATTTTCTGGCTGGCAGGGGCACTATTTGGGCGTATGCCAAGGAAACCTCGTTGTGTCCTGCCGGGTACCGCCCACCACATCACGCAAAGGGGTACAAACGGGCAACCAGTTTTCTACGCCAATGCCGACCGCGAGGCCTACCTGGGGCTGATGGCGAATATGCTGGAGGACGCTGGCGTGCGTCTGCTGGCCTGGTGCCTGATGACGAATCATGTGCACCTGGTTGCCGTGCCTCAGTCGGAGGACTCGCTGGAAATCCTCCTGCGCCGCGTCCACGGCCGATACGCGCAGATGCTGAACGTTCGCCGCAGCCGCACGGGGCATTTGTGGCAGAACCGGTTCTTCAGTTGCGCCCTGGATGCGAAGCACTTGCGGCGGGCGCTAGCGTATGTGGAGAAGAATCCAGTGCGAGCCGGGATGGTGGAACGGGCCGAGGACCATGTGTGGTCGAGCGCGAGGGTCCATCTTGGACTTGAGACGGATGAGAGGGGGCTGCTGGATCTGGAGTTTTGGCGCGGCTTTGGTGGAGCGCAGGCGTGGCGGGAACTGTTGCTGAGCGAAGAAGAAGCCGCCGTGTTGCGGCTGTTGCGGCGGTGCACATATTCAGGCAGGCCATTCGGATCGGAGGACTTCCTGGCGGAGTTTGAGGCGCGTTTCGGGAGACGGTGGCGGCGGTGGACGTTCGAAAAAGGTTTGCTGGAAGGGGGGCAGATGACGGCCGCGCAGACTTGAAACTTACAGCCCACAGACTATGGCGGTGACAGACGGGGCGTGCTGAGGAGAGGCTGGCGGCGGCGCTAGCGGGCAGCGCGAAGGTTCTGTAGCGCGGGTCCTGCATCCTGGTGAACCCCGCACCGTGGTGAACGAAGATCGCGAAGGCGTCAGACGCCATTGACACCTTCGCCGAAACCGCGAAGGTGCCGGATCAGGCTGTCCCCCTCGCAGACTTGCTCGGGCCAGAAACGAAAATGGCAAAGGTGTCAGACACCATTGGTGCTTTCGCGAAATCCGGAAAAGAGCCGGATCAGGCTGTCCCCCTCGGGCGCCGAGCGGGCTACTCGGGTTCCACGGTGACGGCCAGGCGCACGGCGGGGTGACTGCGCAGTTCGGCCAAGATGGCCGGGCTGACAGGCGTGTCGACCTCGACGAGGGCCACTGCCTCGAGCGGCTTGCCCTGCGCCGCAGGCGCCTCCTGGCGGCCGAGCGAGAAGTTCGCGATGTTGATCTGGCTGCGGCCCAGGATGCCGCCGACGTGCCCGATGACGCCGGGCACGTCGATGTTGCGCATGTAAATGAGGTGCCCGGCGAGAGTGATCTCCACGGCGATTCCATCGATTGACAGCAGCCGCGGCTTGCCCATCACGACGCCGCCGGTGACGGAAGTGGCGGAAGAGGGAGCGATGATCTCGACCTGAATGGAATCGGTGGCGCCGCCGCGCGGCTGGTGGGCTTCGGTGACGGTGAGGTTGCGCTGGGCGGCGAGCTGCATGGAGTTGACGAGATTCACCCTCGCGTCGAGGCTCCGGCTGAGCACGCCGGCCAGGGCCGCGTTCCGGAGCAGGTTCGTGTTCAACTCGGCGATGCGCCCGCGGTAAGTGATGCGCACGGCCTGGGGATTGTCGGGGGCGATGAATGCGGCGAACCGGCCAAGCCGTTCGGCCAGTTCCATGTAAGGGCTGATGGCGCGGTACTGCTCGGGCGCCACGGCAGGCATGTTGACCGCGTTGATGGCGACGCCGTGAAGCAGGTATTCGACGAGCTGTTCCACGATGCGGATGCCGACGATCTCCTGCGCCTCCTCGGTGGAGCCGGCGATGTGAGGGGTGGCGATCAGGTTCGGAGCCGAGAGCAGCGGATGGCCTTCCGGGAGCGGCTCGGGAGTAAAGACATCAAGTCCCGCGCCCGCCACTTTGCCGGAGACAAGGGCCTCCAGAAGCGCGTCCTGGTCGATCAGCTCGCCGCGGGCGCAGTTGATGATGCGGACGCCGGGCTTCATGCGGGCGATGCTCTGGGCGTTGATCATGTTGCGCGTCTCGGAGGTGAGCGCCACATGGAGGCTGATGTAGTCCGACTGCGCCGCGAGCTGCTCGAAGGGCAGCAGCTCCACGCCCAGATCGGCGGCAGTGGCCGGGTTCACATACGGATCCGAGGCGACGACGCGCATTTCGAAGCCGCGCGCGCGGCGCACCACTTCCTGGCCGATGTTGCCCAGGCCGACGATGCCGAGCGTCTTGCCGCGGAGCTCGTTGCCGAGAAACTTTTTCTTCTCCCACTTGCCGGCGCGCGTGGAGGCGTTGGCCTCGGGGATCATGCGCGCCAGCGCCAGCATCAGCGCCAGCGTGTGTTCGGCCACGCTGACGGCATTGCCGCCAGGAGTATTCATGACAAGCACGCCGGCTGCGGTGGCGGCGGCAAGGTCCACGTTGTCCACGCCCACGCCGGCGCGGCCGATGACGCGCAACTTCGGCGCCCTGGCCAGAGTGTCGGCCTTCACCTTCACGGCGCTTCGCACCAGCATGGCTTCGCAATCGCCGAGATGCTGTTCGTACTCTTTGGGGTTGGACTCGATCACTTCGAAGCCCGGCTGGCGGCGCAGCAGATCAAGCGCCGCCGGCGACATCGGTTCGGCTACCAGGATCTTCATGACTGCTTCCCGCTCAGGGCCTCCAGATACGTCCGCTGCACAGCAGCCACGCCTTTGCCGAGGCTGACCGGCAGTCCCTTCTGATGCAGGATCAGCTCGAGTTCGGCCACCACGGCGAACAGGTCGGCAAAGTCAAAATAGCCGAGGTGGGCGATGCGGAAGATCCTGCCCTTCATCGTGCCCTGTCCGTTGGCGATGATGGAGCCGAACTGGTTGCGGAACGCCTTGACGATTTCGCCCGAATCCATTCCCGCCGGCGCCTTGATCGCCGTCACCGACGAAGACGGCGAGCCGGGAGCGAACAGCTCGAGCCCGAGTTCCACGGCGGCCGCCCGCGTGGCGCGGGCCAGCAACTGCGCGTTCTCAACGAGCTTCGCCATGCCGAGCTGCTTGATGTAGGCCAGCGCCTCGGCAAGCGCCAGGATGTGGCTCACGTTGGGCGTCCAGGCGCTTTCGCCCTTGTCCGCCATCTTCTTTTCGCGCTTCAGGTCGAAGTACATCCGCGGCAACCGCGCCGTTTCGCTCTGCGCCCAGGCTTTCGGGCTGACGCTGATGAAAGCGAGGCCGGGAGGGATCATGAACGCCTTCTGCGAGCCGCCGATGACGAGGTCAAGACCCCAGCCGTCGATGTCCAGGGGCATGGTGCCGAGCCCCGTGATCGCATCGACGATGCAGAGCGCCGGAGTCTTCTTCACGATCTCGCCGATGGCGCGGACGTCGTGCGCCGCGCCGGTGGAAGTTTCCGAAGCCTGGAAGAAGACGCCCTTGGCGTCAGGGTTCGCGCCGAGCGCCTCGGCCACGCGCTCAGGGCTGACCACCTGGCCGTATTCAGCCGTCAACACGACGGCGTTCAGGCGGTAGGCTTTGGCCAGATCCGCCCAGCGCTCGCCGAACTTGCCGGCAGAAAGAACCACCACTTTGTCGCCTTCGCTGAAGAAGTTGGAGACGGCGGCTTCCATCGCGCCGGTTCCGGAGCTGACGGTGATGAGAACGTCGTTCTGCGTGCCGAAGACCTCTTTGAGATCGGCGAGCACGCGCGGGTACAACTGGATGAAGTCCTGCGTCCGGTGATGAATGTCGGACGCCATCATGGCGTGCAGGGCGCGAGGCAGCAGAGGCGTCGGCCCTGGGGTCAGGAGTCGTTGCTTCTTGACATGCATGGCTGTGGGAAAATCAGAGGGAAATAGGTTATTAGGATACCAGAGATGGCGCTTCTCGATCAGCTTCAGAAGGACATGGCGGCAGCCATGAAGGCCCGCGACGAGGCCCGGCTGTCCACGCTGCGCATGATGAAAACGGCCCTGATGAAAGAGAAAGTGGATTCGATGAAGAATCTCGACGAGGCCGCGGAGTTGAAGGTCCTTAACTCTCTCATCAAGCAGCGGAAAGACGCCGCCGAACTGTACCGGCAGGGTGGACGGCCGGAACTGGCCGAGAAGGAGGAGGCCGAGATGAAAGTGATCGAGAGCTACATGCCTGCCTCGGCCACCGAGGAAGAGCTGGCCGCGGCGGTGACAGCGGCGCTCGAGGAGACGGGCGCCGCGAGCGCGAAGCAGATGGGACAGGTGATCGCTGCCGCACGCGCGCGCCTCGCGGGCAAACGCATCGACGGCAAGCGGCTCAGCGATCTGGTGAAAGCGCGGCTGAGCTGACCGCCGTGAATCTGCTCTACCGCATGGCGTGCCGCGCTCGCGGGCGCGGGCCTGCCGCCCTGGCGCGCCTCTTCGAACAGGCGGCCGAACCCCACGCGGCCGAACTCGGAGTGGGGATGGAGGCGCTGCGCGCCAGGGGGCAGGCGTGGATGCTGGTACAGCTTGGGCTTGCCGTCCGGCGCTGGCCCGAGCCGGGCGAGCCGGTGGAAGTGCTCACCTGGCCTTCGGGCCGCACCGCAGGAGCGCGCGCCTGGCGCGAGTTCGAGGTTGTCTCCGCCTCCGGAGCAACGCTTGCGGAGGCGGCCTCCGTGTGGCTGATCGTGGATCTGGAGCGCCGCAGGCCGGTGCGGCTGCCGCGCTTCCTGCTGGAGCTGGACTTCCCCGCGCGCCGGACACGGATCGAACCCGCGGCGGTCCCCGAGCCGCCCGCCACGCCGGCTGAAGTCCACTGCCGCACCGTGCTCGAAGAAGACCTGGACATCAACGAGCACGTCAACAATGCCAGCTACATCGGCTGGGCCGAGGCCCTGGCGGAGTGGGAGCACTTGCGGCGGCTCCAGGCCGACTACCTCGGAGAAGCCCTTCTTGGGGAACAGATCACGGTCGAGACATGGGAGCTTGAACAGGGCGGGCAGGTGCTTCAGAGAATCAGCGGCCCAAGGGGGCTCTGCGTTTCCGTGCAGTGGTGGCAGGACCGCCTGGCGGAGTGAAAAAGGCAGCGCCGGGCGGTGGAGGAGAAAGCCGCCCGGCGCTTCAGTGGAGGAGCGGTTCGAACGGAGATCAGTTGTAGTACGCCGCGTTCTTCTCGGCGAAATGGGCGAGCTCAGGCGGCAGCTCGTCCAGGATGTAGATCGAGTTTGTCGGGCAGACGGGCACGCAAGCGCCGCAGTCGATGCACTCGGTAGGGTGGATGAAGAGTTGGGGCGTCTCTTCGTAGCCAGGCTCGTCCGGGGTGGGGTGAATGCAGTTCACCGGGCAAGCTTCAATGCAGTGGTTGTCCTTGGTGCAGGTGTCAACGATCACGTATGCCATGTGATTTTGGGCTCCAGCATTCAGGCAGCAACTGTCATGCCAAACGCGGCTGGTGAAGAAACTCCTCATTTTCAACGCCAGTCCATCCACCACCGGCCGGAGGTTGCGCGGGGTATGGGGCATTTCGCGCACTAGCGGAAACTGCCCCGGAACGGATATGATCTAGGGCGATTGTCCGGAGCAAGGATTATGGCCAACCAGCAGAATTCCTACAAACCGTTCGTCCCCGTTGACATGAAGATGTCGGAGTTCACCCTCCGGGCGGTGTTGCTCGGCCTGGTGATGACCGTCATCCTGGGCGCAGCCAATGCGTATCTTGGGCTGCGAGCCGGCCAGACGATCGCCGCCACCTACCCTGCGGCGGTGATCAGCATGGCGGTGCTGCGATTGTTCCGCGGATCGATTCTCGAAGAGAACATGGCCCGCACGGTGGGCAGCATCGGCGAGAGCGTGGCGGCAGGAGCGATCTTCACGATCCCGGCTTTTGTGATCGTCGGCGCGTGGCAGCGCTTCGACACCTTCGAGGCTTACTGGCAGTCGAGCGCGCTGATGCTGGTGGGAGGCACGCTGGGAATTCTCTTCGTCACGCTGCTGCGCCGCGTGATGGTGGAGGATCCGGAACTGCCGTTCCCGGAATCGAAGGCTGCGGCCGAGATTCACAAGGCGGGGCAGCGCGGCGCCGACGCCGCCAAGACGCTGTTCCAGGCAATGGGGGTGGGCGCGTTCGTGTATCTGCTGGGCGAGTTCCGGCTGTTTTCCGCCAGCCGCGATTTCCTCCTGAAGGTGGGTGAACTCGGCAAGAGCGCGGTGAAGCTGGGCGCGGCGGGCGAGGCGGCGGCGGGGGGGTGGACGAAGTTCTCGCTGCCCGCGGTGGCGCCCGCGTATCTGGGCGTAGGATTCATCATCGGGCCGCGGCTGGGGGCTTTGAACTTCGCCGGCGGGTTGACGGCGTGGGGACTGCTGGTGCCGCTGCTGGTGTACTTCCTGGGGCCGGAGCTGGCCAACAACATTCCGGCGGGAGCGGGCCAGGAAGCCTGGGACGGCATCTCGAGCCAGGTGTGGCGCAATATCGTACGGCCGATTGCGGTGGGCGGGATGCTGGTGGGCGCGGCGACGACGATGTTCCGGATGCGGAACTCGCTGGCCGCCGGGATTCAGCGGGCGGTGGCGGATCTGAAAAAAGCCAGCGGGCAGGCCGGGGCGGTGGACCGCACGCAGCAGGACCTCAGCTTCAAAGTGGTGTTGCCGGGCCTGATCGCGACGCTGGTGGCGATGATCGTGCTCTACAACTTCTTCGCCCAGTCGCTGGCCGGCGCCGTTGTGGCGGCGGTGGTGATGATCGTGCTCGGGTTCTTCTTTGCTGCCGTGTCAGGCAACCTGGTGGGCATCATCGGCTCGTCGAACAACCCGATCTCGGGGCTGACGCTTTCCACCCTGATCGTGGCCGCGCTGCTGATGGTGGCAATCGGGGTGAAAGGGCTGGCGGGCGTGGCCGCCGTGTTGGGCGTGGCCGCGGTGGTGTGCGTCTCCTCGGCGGTGGCGGGCGAGATGCTGCAGGATCTGAAGGTGGGCCACATTCTGGGCGGCACGCCGCGCTCGATGCAGATCGGCGATCTGATCGGCATTCTGATCAGCGGGCTGCTGCTGTACTTCCCGCTGTGGATCCTGCATGAGGGCAACATCCGCGAGGGCGGCATCGGCTTCGGCGATCCGAAACTTTCTGCGCCGCAGGCGGGCCTGATGGCGATGCTGAGCCAGGGCATCGTGGGCGGCTCGATGGCGTGGCCGCTGGTGCTGACCGGCATCTGCATGGGCCTGGCGCTGGTGCTGTTGCAGGTGCGCAGCCCGATGCTGTTCGCCGTGGGCATGTACCTGCCGCTGGAGACGACGTTCGCCATCTTCACGGGCGGCGTGATCCGCTGGCTGATGGAGCAGGCGCGCGACAGGCGGAGCTTCAACGAGCCGCAGAAAGCGCGCATCGAGAATGCGGCCGTTCTGATCGCATCGGGGTTGATCGCCGGCGAGGCGCTGATGGGCATGGTCAAGGCGGGCTTCGCCATCGGCGACAAGCCGCTGTCGTCCATCTTCAGCTTCTTTGAGACCCCGCCGATGGCGGCGGGCGTGGCGATGCTGGTGCTGCTGGCGCTGCTGCTGATCCGCTGGCCGCTGGCCAAGGCGGGCAGCCCGGACGAGCCCGCGCCGCCGGCAGCCATCGTCTAGAGGGAACCGGCGCCGCCGGACCGGCAGCCGCACGCGCGCCGCGCCCGGCGGGGCGCAGCGGGGCGAGCGGATATCATAGTGGTTTGTCGGTCGTTGCCACGCCGTTCGCCGGAAAGAGAACCTCCTGGGCCTTTCTCTACGCGGCCGTCGTGCTGACGGCGTCGGCGGCATTGATCACCGAGATCGCTCTGACCCGGATCTTCTCGGTGGTGTTCCACTATCACTCCGCGTTCCTCGCCGTGTCGATCGCGCTGTTCGGGCTGAGCGCGGGAGGCGTGCTTTCCTACGCGTTCTCGGTCCGGGGCGCGGAGCTGTATCGGAGGCTGGGCCGGTTCTCCCTGCTCAACGTGGCCGCGCTGGCGGCCGCGCTGGCGGTGGCGGTGCAGTCCGGCGCATGGCCCGCGCACTTCTGGACCCTGGCCGCGGTGTATTTCGCGGCCGCCGCGCCGTTCTTCTGCACCGGCATCGTTCTCTCTCTCGTGATCGCCGAGACCATCGGCCGCGTGGAGCGGATCTACTTCTTCGACCTGCTGGGGGCCGCCGCGGGCTGCCTGCTGGTGATTCCGTTCCTGAACGTGATGGGAGGTCCCGGGGCGATTCTGGGCGCGGCCGTGCTGCTGGCTGCAGCCGCGGGCGTGTGGTTCGGGCTGGCCGGCGCGTGGGCGGGCCGGGTGGTGGCCACCGCCGTGGCGCTGGCCCTGGTGGGCCTGATTGTCGTGAACAAGAGCGCCCGGCTGATCGACGTGCCGGCGGCGAAAGGGAGGGATCTGAAGCGGGAGAGCTTCGTGCAGTGGAACAGCTTCTCGCGCGTGAGCGTGATCCAGGATGGCGGGCCGGCCCCGCTGATCCTGGTGGATGCGGATTCGAGCAGCCGGATTCCTACGTTCGACCCGCTGGCGCTGAGCCCTGAGCAGAAGGAGCTGCTGCTCGTGCAAGGTTCCGGCTACGCCTACCGGCTGCGCCCCGGCGGCCGGACCCTGATCCTGGGCGCGGGCGGCGGCTGGGATGCCGCCCTGGCGCTGGCTGGCGGCTCGCGCAGCATCACCGCCGTGGAAATCAACCCGATCATCGTCGAAGCGATCATGCGCGGGCGTTTCCTGAAGGCGAGCCATTTTCTCTACAGCCGGCCGGAAGTCAGGGCGGTGGTCGAAGACGGGCGGAGCTTCGTGCGGCGCACGAGCGAACGGTATGACCTGATCGTGGCCACGCTGGTGGACACCCGCACGCCGGCCACCGCGGGGACGCACGCGCTGAACGAGAGCAGCATTTACACGGTGGAGGCGTTCCGCGATTATCTCGGCCGCCTGAATCCCAACGGCCTGCTTTCGTTCACCCACTGGGGCTTCGACCCGCCGCGGGAATCTCTCCGCCTGGCGGCGCTGGCGCGGGCCGCGCTGGAACAATCAGGCGTGCGCGAACCCTGGCGCCATGTGATTGTGCTGCGGGACCAGCAGGAAGAGCCGCCCGCGCAGGGGGCGCTGGATACGGTGATCGTCAGCCGCGAGCCGCTGGCAGTCGATGAACTGGAGCGCGCCGCGCTGGAGGCGATCCGCGGCGGCCTCGAAATTCTGTACATGCCGGGGCAGGCGCAGGATTCCCTGTTTTCCGCGGTGCTCGCCAGCCCGGATCCCTCCGGGTTCTACCGGACCTACCGCTATGACGTCCGCCCCGTCACCGACGACAGGCCGTTTTTCTTTTTCACGTCGCGGGTGGATCAACTGCTCCGCGCGCCCCAGCAGCCGGCCGACCCGAGGAGCGAATCGACGGCTCTGAATCTGTTCGCCCTGCTGGCGGTCAGCCTGACGGCGATGGCGGTGACGCTGGCGCTGCCTCCGCTTGTGTTCCGCTCGAGGCTGAAGCCCGCGCCTGGAGTGCGCCTCTTTCTGCCCTATTTCGTCTGCCTGGGCGCCGGCTACGTGATGGTGCAGGTGGGGCTGATCCAGCGCCTGGTGATGCTGCTCGGACACCCCACTTATGCGCTCACGGTGGTGATCTTCGCCATGCTGCTGTGGAGCGGACTGGGGAGTTTCTTCAGCCGGCGCATCGTGCAGGGCGATGACCGCCGACTGATGGCCGCACTGGCGGCATCGTCGGCGCTGATCGCGGCGACAGCCCTGGCGGCAGGGCCGTTTTCCGGCGCCGGCGCCGCCTGGGGACTGCCCTGGAAGATGCTGGCGGCGGCGGCGCTGCTCGCGCCCCCGGCTTTCTTCATGGGCATGGCGTTTCCCGCCGGCCTGCTGCGGCTGAACCGCTGGCAGCCCGCCGCGGTGAAGTGGGCGTGGTCGATCAACGCCGCCGCGAGCGTTCTCGGCTCCTGCTTCGCCGTGTTCCTGGCGGTGGTGCTGGGGCTGCGTCTCACGCTGCTGGCAGGGGCGCTGCTGTATGTGGCGGCGATGGCCACGGTAGCAGCTACCCGAAGACGGGTTCCCGAGCCGCGCTGAGCGGCCGCCTCAGATCCTGCCGTTCGATTTCCGGGCCTGGTTGGAGAGCGTGTGCCGCAGCGCGTTCTCCAGCGCCTCGCAGAAGAAGTAATCGCCCCACATGACGCTTTCATTCACGCCGAGATTCTTCTGGACGTGATAAACGCCGCCTTTGAGAATCCCCTCCCACGCCTCGTCGTCCCGCGCCGTGTACTTCTCGCACAGGTTGCGGAGAATATGCAGCGCGCTGGACCAGTAGTAGAAGCCCTTCACCGGATCGGGCAGCATGCGGCACAGCCGCAGCAGCCCGCTGGCGGCGATCGCCGCCGCCGATGTGTCCACCATCTTGCGGGAGTCTTCCGGCGCCTGGAAATCCCACGGCGGGATCCCGTCGGCGTTGGTGTGGGTGAGATAGTAATCCGCGCAGCGCTCCGCAGTGTCCAGGAACCTGGGGTCGCGCGTGTATTCGTAGCAACTGCCGAAGCCGTACAGCGACCATGTCAGGCCGCGCGACCAGCAGGAGTCCGCCCGCCAGCCCTGCTGTGTCGAGTGCCGCAGAAACTCGCCCGTCTTCACATCGAAGATGCCCTCATGCGCCGTCGAGCCGTCGCCGCGCACCAGATAGCGGCGCGTAGTCAGCGCGTGCCGGATGGCGATGTCGCGCAGCTTCCGGTCGCCCGTTTCGCGCGAGGCGTAGAAGATGAGCCCGACGTTCATCATGATGTCGATGAACAGGGAGTCTTCGCTGACGAAGGAGCGCAGATACTGGCCCTTCTCCACGAACCGCAGCGAGAGCGTCTTGCCCGCCTGGATCAGGACGTCGTTCAGCTTCGGATCACGGCTCGCCTGGTACCAGCGGTAATAGCTCGACAGAAAGATGAAGCCCAGGTCGTGCACATCGCGGTCGAACTGCCGCGGCTCCAGCGGGCGGGAATACTCCACCGCCTTTTCCATCCAGAAAGTTCCGCCGCCTCCGTTTTCACTGCTGCGCCGGTGGAAAATCCACATCAGCCCCGGCAGGAAGCCGTCGCACCAGTGCGTCCACGCCGGGCCTTCGTGCTTCCATTTCCCGTTCTTCGTGTAAACAGGGTAGAACCCGGGATACTTCTCGATCAGGCGGGTCACCTGGCGCTCGGCGAATGCCAGCGTCTCCTCCATCAATCCGCGGTCGATTTCCGGCCCAAACTGGATCACGGCTGTTACTCTCCCCGTGTTTTCAGAGTACGCCAAACGGTCTGAAACCCGCTCGGCAGCTTCCCGCGCTGCCCGCTCACCACGAGCAGGACCGCGTCCTTCGGCGCCTGCCCCATCTCGGCAGGGATCGTGCGCAACTGCGGGCGCACGTTGCGCAGCAGCATCTCCATCGAGCGCCACAGGTCAGGCTGCACGAGTTCCGCACGGAACTCGCCCGATTTGTTCTGAAACTCGAACCTTCCCGGCACCAGTGCGAAGAAGCAATGGCTCACCGGGAAGTCGCGGCAGGCGATGTGGTCGAGCCGCAGCGTCACCCGCGCGCCGCGCGGCAGCCAGACCTTCCCCCCACGCACGGCGTCGCGCGACGCCTCGAACACCACCGGATCTCCCATCGCCGACTTCGACAGGTCCAGCGCCGCCACCAGCTTCAGCCGCACCTCCAGCCCTTCCGGCAGCGTCCATTCCACAGCCTGCGCCGGGGCTTGAGTCTCCGGCGGCGGCTCCTCGAACACCAGCCGGCTCTCGCCCATGTACTGCCTGCAACCGCTGAACACCGCACGGTTTCGGTTCTCCCCGCCGTTGAGGTCCACGAGCGTCATCTCCATGGAGGTAGGAAGCACGTGCCGCACACCGCCGATATCCATCGGCGCGTAGTCGATCACCTTGTGCCCTTCCTTCAGCGGCAGGTACGGAGGCACTTCGTCGATGTGAATTTCGATCCGCGCCATCTCCAGGGTTTCGGCGTCGTTGTAGACGTGCCCCTGGTAGCCGACCGGCCCTTCGGCTTTCTCGATCCGCATCAGGTAGCGGCTCGATTCCATGGGAACCTTGTAGTGAAACACGTGGACCTTGCGCCCGCGCAGCTCTTCCACGCCGTGGTAGGTGAAGCGCGCCGAATCGCCCAGGTAAATGCTCTTCGCGTGCAGGGCGAAATCGCCCGTGCCGATGGCGCCTCCTCCCACCATGTCGCGGAGCTCCCGCTCCTCGAACTTCGGCGAGCCGGGCCAGGCGTACAGCTCTTTGCCCTCCACCAGCGCCACCTCCAGCCGGATGTTGTCCACAAAGCGGTAGCGCTTTGTTCCCGGCAACCGTTGCGAACGCTCGATGGTCTGGAGGCAGGTGAAGTTCGGCAGGCGCGACAGGTTCTCGCTGACGACGTTCCGGATCCGAGCCAGAAGGATCGTCTCCGGCTTGAGGGGCTGCATGGGGTCGTAGGGCGCCTGCGCCGCCATCAGGCGGCAGAGCACGCATGCCACAAGGCAGTGCCTCATGTCTCAAGTATAGGAACGCCGGCCTTTGCTATCATCGCTTCTGCAATGCCGGTGAAAGTCACGGTCATCAACAACGGTCCCATCCGCATCGAAGGCGAAGCCGGAGAGTTCGCTGTTTTCGACGCCCAGGGCAGGGAGTATGGGCTCGCCGGGCGCAAAGTGATTTCGCTTTGCCGTTGCGGTCACAGCGCCAACAAGCCCTTCTGCGACGGCTCGCACGGGCGGCAGGGTTTTCAGAGCGTTTGCGAGGCGCGCGAGCTGCCTCCGCCCGCGCCCAAACTCTGAGACTGGGCCACGGCGGACCTCGCCATGGACATCCGCAAGCGGCCCTGGAGCGGGTACGTCCGGTCCTGGCTCTGGGTCATTCCCGCCGCCAGCGTGGTCACCGCCGTGCTCATCACCACTGCCGTCGCCACATCGCCCTTCGCTCCAGCCGGACGCTGGCAGACAGGGCTGTACCGCCTGTGGGCGCGCACCGTGCTGGCCCTGTTCGGGGCTCGCGTCCGTGTCTCCGGCGGCGATGGGCTGTCAGGGCAGGGCCATTACGTCTTCGTCTCCAACCATCTCTCGCTGGCCGACACACCGGTGATGCTCCATGCGCTTCCGGTCCCTTTCAGGTTTCTCGCCAAGCGCGAACTGCTGCGCGTTCCCTTCATCGGCTGGTATCTGCGCCGCGCCGGCCATCTGACCGTCGACCGGCGCTCGGTGCGGTCGTCAATGGAGAGCCTCAACGAGGCCGCCCGGCTGATCCGCGAACATTCTCTTTCGGTTCTGATTTTTGCCGAAGGCCGCCGCAGCCCGGACGGAACGCTCCAGCCTTTCAAGGACGGCGCAGCGTGGCTCGCCATCGAATCGGGCGCCAGAGCCGTGCCGGTGGCCATCCTCGGCACGGACCGTGTGTTGCCCGCCAAAGACTCCTGCATCCTGCCCGGCGATGTGGAGGTCCGCATCGGCGCGCCGGTTGAGCCGGCGGGATTCACGCTGCGCGACCGCGGCGCCTTCACCCGGCTGCTGGAAGAGCGCGTGAGGGCGCTGCTCCAGGCTCCGCCGGACTCCGCGCCGCAGGCGTGACGGCGGCCGGAGCCAACCCATGCTCCGCTTGCTGATAGAATGATCGCTTGCCGTCGTGGCGGCCAGTGGAGGCAGTGTGAAGTTGATCGCTATGTTGCTACGGTTCTTCAGCTATCTTTTCTCTCTCGTCTTCGGCCTTTTCATCGCCGGCATCTCGCTTGTGCTGCTGATCACCGGGGCTTCGAACTACCGCTTTGACATGGTGCCGTGGGTGAAAGGCGAGGCGGTGCTCTATGTGCTGCTGGGCGCCGGACTGCTGGGCGCGCTGGCGGCGGTGCTGGCGCTGCTCGGAAAGTGGAGGCCGCTGCTGGTGGGGTTCACTCTCGCCAGCTTCGCGTTGCTGGTGTACGGCTTCTTCGTCAGCCCCGTGTACCGCTTCTACTCGGCCGATCAGGCGAAGTCGGTGGCGTGGCTGGCGCTCGCAGCGCTGGCCGCATTCTTCGGCTCGCTGATGCAGTATTATCCGGCTGCGCGGCGGCGCTGAGGCCCGGATCCGGCAGCCCTGCTGGGGGCGTCAACCCCACAGCTCGTGCACGGGCGCGTACTCTTCTCCCTGGTTGGTGGGAACGAGGGCGAAGCCGCGGCCCAGCGGGTCGTCCCGGTACACCTTGCTGTAATCGATGCCGAGCGCCGAGTAGATCGTCGCCTCTATGTCTTCCGGCCGGACATCGCGCTGCCGCGACCATCCCGGGTCCACCGTGAACGCACCGGTGTCGTTCGTCTTCCCGATGACGGCGCCGCCTTTCACACCTCCTCCGGCGAACAGCACCGCCTGCTGCTGGAAATGATCGCGGCCGTTCTGGTTGTTCAGAGGGCCCACGGTGCGCCCGAACTCGCCCATGCAGACCACGAGCGTGCGATCGAGCAATCCGCTGCCCTTCAGGTCGGCGATCATCTCGCCGAGCGCCTGATCGAAAGTCCGCGCGAGGCTGTTGGGATTGGTGGGATTCAGCGCTCCCGTGTAAATGCCCGAGTGGTTGTCCCACCCGCCGACAGTGATCTGGATGAAGCGAGCTCCCAGATCGGCCTTGATCAGATTCCGGGCCGCCAGGCAGGCGCGCCCGAAGCCCGTGTTGCCATAGCGCGCCGTCTCTTCGGTGGAGAAGGTGAACGCGCGCGTGACGTCATCGTTGTACATCAAGGTGCGCGCCGTCAGGTTGAACTGCTCGTATTCGCCCACCACGGGGCCGATCTCTTCGAGCGCCCGCGTCTCGGCATCGAGCTCCAGCAGCAGGCCGTATCGGCGGTCGAAGCCGGCGGCGCCGATCGGAGAAGTGGAGTTGGGCAGCCCGCGGCCGCCCGGCGTGACATAGAAAGGCTCTGTCCACGGCTCAAGGTACCCGCGGTTCGGCCCGCCCCCCGAGTTCAGGGAGAGGAACGGAGGCAGCACCGCCTTCGGATCGCCGAGTTCGCGCGCCACAACGCTGCCGATGTGCGGCGCGATCCTGGAGAGCCCGGAGAGCGGATTGCGGCCGATCTGGATCCATGTCTGCATCAGCCCGTGCACCACAGCGTGCGTCCGCGCGCTGCGCAACAGGGCGATGGAGTCCAGATGCTCAGCCAGCTTCGGCAGCAGCCCGCGCGGCCAGCGGATCTGGCCATAGGAGGTGGGCTCCATCTCGGGCAGCGTCCAGGGCCCCTCCTTCAGGTCGAAGGTGTCAACATGGCTGGGCGCGCCAGCCATGTTGACGAACACGACGTAGCGCGCAGTGCCTTTGACCTCGGCGGCGCCGCGGGCCACCGTCTCCAGGCTGCGGCCGGGCAGGAAAAAGCTTCCGGCGACCGCCGATCCGAGATGGCGGAAAAACACGCGCCGGTCCAACGCCGGCCGGCGCCAGAATGGAACAAAGGGCACGCGCTCGTTCATTGCAGGGCCTCTCCTCAATAGCTGAACAGGAAGTCGATCTTGTTCATCAGCGCCCACGCCAGATCTTCCACTGCCGTGATCCTCGCTGCGGCCGTGGCCGCGTCTTGAAGTCTCTTGAGCGCCACGCCGCGCTCGTATTCGGTGGGCCGCCGCGAGAGGAATGTCAAAAACATATCCTCGACGATTTGTTCATTGGATCCGTTCTGCGCCAGCGCCGCCAGGTACGGAGACGCGCTGTTGCCCGTGGCCCGCGCGCGGCTCGTGGTGAACGTCGAGTTCATCAGGTTCAGCCACATCAGGATGGACCCGTCCTCGCGCCGCGGGATCGTGTCGCGGTTGCCCCTGTTGAAGGCGTCCAGGAATGCGCGCGACGTGCCGTTGCTGCGCGGCTCGCTCGTGTCGGGCAATTGCGCCGCCCAGAGGAACGGTTCGGCGAAGCCCTGCACAGTGTAAGGCTGCGGCAATTGCGTCGCCTTGACGATGGCGTCGTGCACCTCCTCGGCGTCCAGCCGGCGCGGGATGCGCCGGGCGAACAGAGGCGCCTTGGTTATGTCCCACTCGCCGTCATAGCGGGAGCTCAACTGGTAGGCCGTGCTCTGCGCCATCAGCCGCAGCAGGTCCCGGAGATGGAAGTCCGTCGAGCGCGCGTAATCGGCCAGCTTCTCGAGCAGCCACGGGTGCGACGCCTGATACGTCCATCCTTCCGGCGGCTGCTGGCGCGGATCCAGCCGCGCCGGGTCCAGCCCGTCCACCGGTTCGGCCAGCGCCAGCCCGAACATCGCCTTCCACAGACGGTTCGCGTAATTGCGCGCGAACATCGGGTCGGCGATCATCGACCGCACCAGCGACTCGCGCCAGTTGCCCGATGCCGGCGTTCCGTCACGGTAAACGGGCGCGAGGCTGGTCACCACCATGCCGTTGATCATCGCCGGGGCGCGGTTGGGGCGGTTGCCCGAGTTCGTGTTCAGGGCATAGAACCCGCTCGGGCGTTCTCCGATGTCCGTCGACTGGTAGTAGAAGTCCGTTTCGGCGGTGCGGCGCGCCGTCAGGGTCACCCGGGCGAAGTGCGCCGCCATCTGTTGCGCCTCCGTGCGCGTCACCTTCACGCCCCACGCCGAAACGCTGTCCAGATGGTATTTGCCGTTGTGGCACAGCAGGCAGTCGTAGTGCCCCAGGCCTAGGAACGTGGACGCCGTCTTCACCAGCAGCAGATCATAGGTGTCCTGCGCCGGGCCCATCGGCGCGAAGCCGCGCAGGATGAAGTTCGTCCCGGCCGTGCCGGCATCGTAGTTGTTGCCGTTCACCGTCAGCATCTCGACGGCGATGTCGCGCCAGCTCTTGTCTTCCTTCAGCGCGTTGCGGATCCACTTGTACAGGGCGTTCCGCCCGTTGATCTGCTGGCTCCGGTTCTGTGCGAAGGCCGCGTTCTGCAACACGTCTCCCAGCCACAGAGACCACTTGTCCAGGAATGCCTCGCTGGCGAGCAGCTTCTCGATCTGGCGGTCGCGCTTGGCCGGGTCCGTGTCGGCCGCAAACTCGCGGATTTCCTGCGCCGAAGGGATGCGCCCCGTCAGGTCCAGCGACACGCGGCGCAGGAATTCCTCGTCGGACGCAAGCGGCGCTGCCGGCACTCCATCGGCCTGAAGGCGCGCAAAGATCTCTTCGTCGATGAAGTTGCGCACAGGCAGTTCAGACGCAGGGACGGCGCGGGCGGCGCGAGCCTTCGACGTCGACAGCGACTTCGTGAACTGGAGCGTCCGTTCGTAAGCATCCTGCCTGGCCCGGAGGCCGGCTTGTTGCACCTCCTCCGGGGAGGCGATCCATGAGCAGTTCTGCCCGGACGCTGCCGTTTCTTCCGGCACCACCTCCTGTGCCGCCAGCCCGCATCCCAAAACGGCCAAACAGCCGGAAATACCGAAAAACGTGCCCAGTCGCACCATCGGCCCTCCTGAACCTCTACTTAATCTACAGCGTGGTCCTCTCCCTGCCAAGTAGGGAATGGCCCGATCCGGCGCCCCAATAGTACTTGATGCCGCATCGTGCCAGCCGCGGCGCCATTGTTCCGATCCCGTCGATGGCGCCTCAACGCCCCTCCTTCCGCCTGGGACGGCCGCGGCCTCCAAAAGGATTACACCGTGTCCGGGAAATTCACAAGATTCGGACTGAGATCCGCTGGATTGGCGCCGCCTCGCATGGCCGGGCTGCCGGGTGAAGCGCGGCCAAGCCGCTCCGTGGATTGCGCTTTCTTAGAACCGCTCCTGCTCGCGCCTGCGGCGCCCCAGCCGCGGTTCCTTTGCCTGGCGGCCGTGATACAGCGCCGCGCGTGGAGGCTGCCTGGGAGGCTGGAGCAAGAGGAGTCCCGTGCCGTCTGCGCTCTGCGGCTGCAGCGGGGGCGGAGCGGACGGCCGAATGATCCCGCGGCTGGGGACAGAAGCGGGCGCGCTTTTTCTCTACGATCAAGACATGGGCGAGGATCGCGGGACGCAACTGGCGCGCGACGTGGCGGCGAAACTGCGCGAAGCGGGCCATGAGGCGTTCCTGGTGGGCGGATGCGTCCGCGACCGGCTGCTCGGGCGGCCGGTGCACGACCGCGACCTGGCCACCGACGCCACCCCGCGCGAACTCCGGAAGCTGTTTCCCGACGCGCTGGAAGTGGGCGCGCATTTCGGGGTGGTACTCGTGCGGCGCAACGGCGAGGAAGTGCAGGTGGCCACCTACCGGAGCGAATCCAGCTATCGCGACGGCCGCCATCCGGACCAGGTGCGCTTCGAAAAAGACGTGCGCGCCGATCTGCGGCGGCGCGACTTCACCATCAATGCGCTGCTCGAAGACCCGTTCACGGGCGAGGTGATCGACCACGTCGGCGGAATGGCGGATCTGGAAGCCCGCCTGATCCGCGCCATCGGCGAGCCGCGCGAGCGCTTCGCCGAGGACCATCTGCGCACGCTCCGGGCGGTCCGGTTCGCCGCCGAGCTGGGCTTCGAGATCGAGCGGAAGACGATGGAGGCCATCCGGGAGCTCGCCGCCGCCATCCGGCGCATCTCGGCCGAGCGGATCCGCGACGAGCTGTCCCGCATCCTGACAGGCGCCGATCCGAAGCGGGGCTTCGAGCTGCTCGACGAAACGGGACTGCTCAGGGAGTTGCTGCCCGAGGTGGCGCGGATGAAGGGCGTCCAGCAGCCGCCGGACTATCATCCCGAGGGCGACGTCTGGACGCACACGCTGCTGCTGCTGGGCCAGTTGCGGCAGGCGCCGCTCGATCTGGCGTGGGGCTGCCTGCTGCACGACGTAGGCAAGCCGCTGACGCAAACCTTCGAGGACCGCATCCGCTTCAGCGGGCACGAAAAGGTTGGGGCGGAGATCGCGCGGAGGATTCTCGAGCGGCTGCGGTATCCGCGCGAGCTGGTGGAGCGGGTGGAGTGGCTGGTGGCGCAGCATATGCGCTTCAAGGATGCGGAGAAGATGTCGGAGGCCACATTCAGGCGGTTCGTGCGGCAGCCGGGGTTCGAGACGCTGCTGGAGTTGTACCGCATCGACCTGGCGGCAAGCGGCCGTCCGCTGGCGATTTATGAAGCGGTGCGGAAGCGTAAGGAAGCCTTGCCTCCGGAAGCCCTGCATCCGCCGCCGCTGCTTGGCGGGCGCGACCTGATCGCGATGGGCTACGCGCCGGGCAGGGAGTTCTCGCGCGCGCTGAAAGCGCTCGAAGAAGAGCAACTGGCGGGACGGATCTCGACGCGCCAGCAGGCGGAGGAGTTCGTCAGGCGAGTCTTGGGGACACCAGCCACCTGAGCGTGCCGCGGGGCCGCGGCGAAGCGCTGTCGACGTCGATCCGCATGAGCGCGCCCTTCTTGAAGTCGACGGCGAGTTCGGGCGCGCCGAGCAGGAATGCGGCGAGCTGGCCGCACAGCGGCTCGTGCGAGGAGCAGAGCACCGAAGGCTGGTTGGCGTACAGCCGGATCTCGTCCCAGGCTTCCTGAGGCGCCGAACCGGGCGCGAGCGCACGCGCCGGCACGATCATGGCCTCGGGCGCGAGCATTTCGCGGGCGATTTCGGCGGTCTGCCGGGCGCGGAGATAAGGGCTCGTGAGGATCAGCGCCGGGCGCACGCCGGCCTTGCGGAGGCGCCGCAACAGAGCCCGCAACTTTTGTTTTCCCTCGCCCGTGAGAGCGCGCTCGGCGTCGGGCTGGCCCGGACGCGGATCGGCTGCGATGCCATGGCGCACGAGCAGAATCTCCACGGTGCGGCCCTCTGTCCGTATTCTGTCATACTCCCAGGAGATGGCCGCTTTCGGGGATCGGGAATTCTGGCAGGAAGGAGCGTTGCGGTGCGCCGTGGGCGCGGCCGGGGCGGCTGCCGTCAGCATCGCCGCTTCTCAGATCCTGCTGGGCGCGGCGCTGCTGTGCATGCTGATCGGGCGCCTGCGGTGGCGGCTGCCGCAGGGATGGCCGCTGCTGCTCGGGTTCTTCCTGTGGACTCTGGCCGCGCTGGCGCTGAGCGACGCGCCGGCGGCAGGCTGGCCGCAGGTGAAGAAGTTCTATGCATGGCTGATCGTGTTTGCCGTGCTTTCGGCGGTGCGCGAGCTGCGGCACGCGCGCTGGCTGGGGTGGTGGTGGCTTGGCGGCGGCGCGGCATCGGCGCTGTGGGGCTGCGGGCAATTCGCGGTGAAGTACGCGGCGGCGGAGCGGGCGGGCGCGGATTTCTACACGGCCTACATCGGCGCGCGGATCACGGGCTTCAACAGCCACTGGATGACGTTCAGCGGGCAGATCATGATCGCCTTGATGGCGGGCGCGGCGCTGGCGCTGTGGGCGCTGCCGCGGGGGCGGCAGCGCGCGGCGGCGTGGGCGTGCGCGGCGGTGATGGCGCTGGCGCTGGTGCTGGCGATGACCCGAGGCGTATGGATCGGCGCTTTCGCCGGCGGAATCTATCTGCTGTGGCAATGGCGGCGGTGGGCGGCAGCGGCGCTGCCGGCGGCGGCGGTGGTGGCGGTGCTGGCGGGACCCGCGGAGGTGCGCCAGCGGGCGCTTTCCGTGGTGAAGCCGCACGGGGTGACGGACTCGAACCTGCACCGGATCTACACGTGGCGCACGGGGATCGAGATGATCAGGAAGCATCCCTGGTTTGGAGTGGGGCCGGAGCGCGTGGGCGCACACTTCCGCGAGCACATCCCCGCGGACCTGCCGCCGGAGCCTCCTCCGGGTTACTATGCGCACCTGCACAACATCTACCTGCACTGGGCGGCGGAGCGGGGCGTGCCGGCGGCGGTGGCGGCGGTGCTGTTCTTCGCCTGGCAGATGGCGGCGGCGTGGCGGCGCGCGCGGGGCGGCGCGGCAGAGTTGCGATGGGTGCATCACGGCGCGGTGGCGGTGCTGCTGGCGGTGCTGGTGACGGGACTGTTCGAATACAATCTCGGAGACAGCGAGGTGCTGGCGATGACGCTGGGATGGACGGCGGTGTCAGACCGGCTGGGGCGGCTCGCGGCGGCGTGAGTCTGTCCTGGCGGCGCGCTTCGCCTGCCGCCGGGCATAGCTCACGAGCGCGCGGACTTCTTCCGGGGCGAGCTCGCGCCACTTGCCGATCTCCAGCCTCCCGATCCGGATGGGGCCGATGGCCGTGCGGACGAGTTTCAGCACCTGGCTGCCGGCGGCTTCGATCATCCGCCGCACCTGGCGGTTGCGGCCCTCCGTGATGGTGATTTCGAGAAACGTGCGGCCGCCGCTGTCGCGCAAGCGCACCACTTCAGCGGGCCGCGTCAGGCCGTCCTTCAGTTCGATGCCGCGGCGCAGCGCCGCGAGCTGCTCGTCGCCGAGCAGCGTGGAGGTCTTGACCAGATACGTCTTGGGGACGTGGAACTCCGGATTCGTGATGAGCTCGGCGAACTCGCTGTCATTGGTCATCAGGAGCAGCCCGGAGGTGTCGAGATCCAGACGGCCGACGGGGAAGATCCACTCGCGGGTCTTGCCGATCAGATCATAGACGGTGGGCCGGCCCTGCGGGTCGCGCCAGGTGGTGAGATAGCCCTTGGGCTTGTACAGCAGCAGGTAGCGCTTGCGGCCTTCGAACAGGGGCTTGTTGTCGACGGTGATCCGGTCACGGCCGATTTCCACCCAGGCTTCGGGGTCGGTCTGCGGGCGGCCGTTGACGCGGACGCGGCCGGAGCGGATCCAGCCGGCGGCTTCCGTGCGCGAGCAGAAGCCGAGCCGGGACAGCGCGCGGTCCAGCGTCTTGACGACCCGCTTCTGCGGGGCCTGTCTGGGGGCGGCGGCCTTGGCGCGGCGCTTCAAGCTTCGGATTGTAGCGCGGAGGAGGCGCGGGCGGCAGCGGGGCGTCCTCCGGCGGCGGCCGCGCGGCCGCCTGTGGCGCCGCAGCCGCAGATCAGGACGGGCGGGCTCATCGGAACGTGCGCAGGCGCGGCTCGGTGAGATGCGGGAAGGCGTTGAAACACGCCAGCGCCGCGCCGCCGCCGCGCGTGTCCAGGATCGTGACGTTGGTGTTGACGGCGGCCCCGGCCAGGCGCATGATGTGCATGGGCGCGCGGCTGCCGAACAGCGATGCGACCGCAATGGCGACGGGCGTGGCGGAGGTGAACACCGCCGTGCGCCGGGCGGGAGACTGGATGGCGTCGGCGAGCGCGGAATGGACGCGGTCGAGAAACGCGGGCCAGGATTCGCCATCGAACGGATAGCGGCCTTCGATCCAGGCGCGCACGACCATCGTGTCGGCGGGCGTCCACTGGCGGTGGATGCCGTCTTCGCCGGAGCGCATGCGGGCCAGCAGGTCCTCGTATTGCGAGCGGAAGGCCGGGTCCTCGGCGGCGATGTGCGGAGCGATGCCCGCGTAGACCTGGTCGAGGTCGAACTCGCTCCAGCGCGGGTCCACTTCCACCTCCTGAGGCGCCGCGCCGGCGGCAAGCATCATCTCGGCGACGATCGCCGAGGTTTCATTCTGCCGCCGCAGGCCGCCCGTGATCATGCGGTCGAAGGTGATGCCCTCTCTGAGGAACCATTGGGCCAGGCATCGCGCCTGCTCCTGGCCGAGAGCAGATAGCCGGTCGTAGTCGTCGCGCAAGCCCGCCTGCCCATGCCGGATCAGGTAAAGAGTGGACACGGTGGGAAAAGATCTCCGCACCTTCCATTTCAGCAGACTGGCGGGGCGCCGCGCTGCGGTTGTATCCGTGCCGGAGGGCGGGGCAGGGAAGACAAAATAGATATTTTTTGTTTCAGGCAGGAACGCGGCCGCGCGCAGTCTTCATCCGCGGCAAAGTCTGCGGCTGCGGGCGGTCCCCTCGAGTTCCTGCTTCTCCATCAGGCACGCGCGGCGGCACAAGGTGTGACTGTCTCGCGGCAGCACGCCTCATGGAGTGTCACTAAAGCGTGACACACAAAGATTGCATAGTGGAGATAATCCAGAGTATCGCAAGCAACCTATTTCAGATGAATTACTTGGGTGGATCACGGCGGCTCCTGTGCCCCGCCGTTGTCGTGTTCTGCAACAGGATATCTTGGTCTGATATTATAGAAAGCGGTGGCGCTGCCAATGATTCATCCGGATGGGCTGGCGCCGCATCATAAGGGCACGAAGGCATTCATGAATACTCGTCACATCGATGTCACCGAACTTGTCCTGCGGGACGGGCACCAGTCGCTCATGGCGACACGCATGGCGCTGGAGGACATGCTGCCGGCCTGCGAGGACATCGACAAAGCGGGCTACTGGAGCGTGGAGTGCTGGGGCGGGGCGACGTTCGACTCCTGCATCCGCTTTCTGAACGAAGACCCCTGGGAGCGGCTGCGCGCCTTCCGCAAGGCGCTGCCGAACACGCGGCTTCAGATGCTGCTGCGGGGGCAGAACCTGCTCGGCTACCGCCACTACGAGGACACAGTGGTGGACCGGTTCGTGGAGAAGGCGGCTGAAAACGGCATGGACGTGTTCCGCGTCTTCGACGCGCTGAACGACATCCGCAATCTGCGGCGGGCGATCCAGGCGGTGAAGCGCACGGGCAAGCACGCTCAGGGCACAATCTGCTACACGATCAGCCCGCTGCACACGATCACGGGCTATGTGGAGCTGGCCGAGCAACTGCTCGACCTGGGCTGCGATTCGCTGTGCATCAAAGACATGGCGGCGCTGCTGAAGCCGGCGCCTGCGTATCAGATCGTCCGGGCGATCAAAGAAGCCTGCGGCGAAGAGGTGCGCGTGCATGTCCATGTGCACGCCACCACCGGCGTGACGATGGTCTCGCTGATGAAGGCGATCGAGGCAGGCGCCGACTGCGTGGATACCTCGATCAGCTCGCTCTCGCTCGGTCCCGGGCACAATCCGACCGAAAGCCTTGTCGAGATGATGGAGGGCACGCCGTACCTGGCGCCGCTCGACAAGAAGCGGCTGCTGAACATCAAGCGCCACTTTGATAAGATCCGCCCGCGGTATCAGGAGTTCCTGTCCAACATCACGGGCGTGGACACCGAGATCTTCGATTCGCAAATTCCCGGCGGCATGATCTCGAACATGGAGAGCCAGCTCCGCCAGCAGGGAGCGGCGCACCGCATTCACGAGGTGCTGGAAGAGGTGCCGCGGGTGCGCAAGGACGCGGGCTACCCGCCGCTGGTGACGCCCACCAGCCAGATCGTGGGCACGCAGGCGGTGTTCAACGTCATGATGGGCCGCTACAAGGTGCTCACCGGCGAGTTCGCCGACCTGATGCTGGGCTACTACGGGGCGACGATCGGCCAGCGCGATCCGGAGATCATCCAGTTGGCCGGCAAGCAGGCCAGGAAACAGCCCATCACCTGCCGGCCGGCGGATCTGTTGAAGCCGGAGTGGGAGGAGTTGCGCTCGGCGGCGATCGCCTGCAAGGGCTGCAACGGCTCGGACGAAGATGTGTTGACGTATGCCATGTTCCCGCAAGTGGCGCCGAAGTTCTTCTCGGCCCGCTCTGAAGGCCCGAAGAACCTGGGCAAGGACCCGGCGGCGCAGCCGGCGGCAGCGCCGGCGGGAGACGGCAAAGGGCCAGTACTGACGAAGGTGATTTACGACGTCACCATCGGCGGCAGGACGCACAAGGTGACGGTGGCGCCGGCGCCCTGATGCGAGAGTCTCCGCACCGTGAAGCCGCACGGGATGGTGCGGGTTCGTCATAGTCGAAATTCGGAGTCATAGGTGTTTTATATGTCCATCAAATCCATGGAACAGCGCATTGCGGAGCTTCGCAGGAAGCGCCAGCAAATTTACGACGGCGGCGGGGCGGACAAGCTGGACAGGCACCGCGCCTCGGGCAAACTGACGGCCCGTGAACGGATCGACGCTCTGGTGGACCCGGGCTCTTTCATGGAGACGGGCTGTTTTGCCGAGCACCGGGCCACGATGTTCGGGATGGCGGGGAAGGATGCTCCCGCCGACGGCGTGGTGACCGGTTCGGCAGCGGTCGGCGGGCGGCTGGTGCACGTGGCCAGCCAGGACTTCACGGTGCTGGGAGGCTCGGCAGGGGAACTGCACTCGCACAAAGTGGCCGACGCAATGCTGCAATCGCTGAAGACGGGCTCGCCGTTCATCTTCATCAACGACTCGGGAGGCGCGAGGGTGCAGGAGGGGATCGATTCGCTGTCGGGCTACGGCCGCGTGTTCTACACCAACGTCATGCTGAGCGGCGCGGTGCCGCAGATCTCGCTGATCTGCGGGCCGTGCGCGGGCGGTGCGGCCTATTCGCCGGCGCTGACGGACTTCATCATCCAGACGCGCAAGGCGCACATGTTCATCACCGGGCCGAACGTGATCAGGCAGGTGACGGGCGAAAACGTCACCATGGACGATCTGGGCGGACCCGACGCGCACATGGTGCGCTCCGGGGTCATCCACTTCATTGCGGAAGACGACCAGCAGGCGGTGCTGATCTGCCAGAAGCTGCTGTCGTTCCTGCCCTCAAACAATCTCGAGGATCCGCCGGAGCTGCCCGGCGCCTACCACTGCGATCCCGATCCGGCGCTGAACGAAATTGTTCCGGTGGACGGCAAGAAGGGTTACGACGTGCGGGAGGTGATCTTCCGCATCGTGGACAACGCCGATTTTCTTGAGGTCCAGGCGGGCCATGCGCCGAACCTGGTGATCGGCTTCGCGCGCATTTACGGCCGCACGGTGGGCGTCATCGCCAACCAGCCCAGCGTGCAGGCGGGCGTGCTGGACATCGACGCGAGTTCGAAGGGGGCGCGGTTTGTGCGGTTCTGCAACGCCTTCAATATCCCGCTGGTGACGCTGGTGGACGTGCCGGGCTTCCTCCCGGGCGTGGCGCAGGAGCACAATGGCATCATCCGGCACGGGGCGAAGATGCTGTTCGCTTACTCGGCGGCGACGGTGCCGAAGATCACGGTGGTGCTGCGCAAGGCTTACGGGGGCGCGTATCTGGCGATGTGCGCCAAGGACCTGGGCGCGGACCGCGTATTTGCGTGGCCCACGGCCGAAATCGCCGTGATGGGCGCGGAGGGCGCGGCCGAGATCGTGTTCAAGAGGGAGATCTCGGAGGCGGAGGACAAGGCGAAGAAGCGGCAGGAGATGATCGGGAAGTACCGCGACGTGTTCGCCAATCCGTACGTGGCCGCAGGGCGGCGGCTGGTGGACGACATCATCGAGCCGGCCGAAACGCGCAAGCACATCGCCCAGTCGCTCGAGTATCTGCACACGAAGCGCGAGCTGCGGCCGGGCAAGAAGCACGGGCTGATTCCGCTGTGACAGGAGGCAGGACATGCCGCAGATCACCTTGCAGAGTCTGAGCCAGGAGGTGGCGGCGCTGCGCGAGCACCTGGCGGCGCTGGCCTCGAAGCTGGCCGAACTGGAGGCGGCGGCCGAGGCCGCGCCTTCTCGCGCGGTGGAGGTTCCGGCCGAGGAGCCGCCGCAGGTGGAAGAGCCGTTGCCGGAAGAGACGCTCGCAGCGATTTCGGCGGCCATTGCGGCCTATCTCGGCAAGCGCCCGCGCATCCGCGCCATCCGGCTGGTGAGTTCGCCGACGTGGGCGCAGCAGGGGCGCGTTTCGATTCAGGCGTCGCACCGGATTTCGCCGCAGCACCATGAGCACCGTGTTCGATAAAGCGCAGGAGATTTTTCCGTGAAGCTAAAGATTACGATCGAGAATAAGACGTACGAAGTGGACGTGGAAGCGTCCGAGCCGGAGCCGCCCAGGCCGCAGTTGCCGCCCAGCTACATGATCCAGCCAGGCGCGGCGCGCGTGCCAGCCGCTCCCGCGCCCGCCGCCGCGGCCGCCGCCAGCGGGCCGGTGAATGAGGACAAGGTCTGCCGCAGCCCGATCAACGGGATCGTCGTCAAAGTCCTGGCGCAGGCGGGCCAGCAGATCCAGACGGGCGACACGCTGCTGGTGCTGGAAGCGATGAAGATGGAGACCAACATCACCGCACCGATAGCGGGGAAGGTGGCGAGGGTGAACGTGAGCGCCGGCGATTCGGTGCAGTCGGGCGCGGTTCTGGTGGAATTCGAGTAGAAATGGCAGGAGCTTTTTCTCATGATTGAGGAGTTGAAAAAAGCCGGATTTGAATTTGTCGATCATGTGGCCATCGCCGTGCCGCAGGGGCAGCTTGACGCCCAGGTGGAGAAATACAAGGCTCTGGGCTTCACCGAGCTGCACCGGGAGGAGGTCCACGGCGCGCACATGGTGCGGGAGGCGCTGCTGCGCGTCGGCCAGGGGCCGAACCTGATTCAGTTGCTCGAGCCGCTGTCGCCGGAGTCGCCGGTGGCGAAGCAGATCGAGAAGAACGGCGGCCGTGGCGGCTTCGCCCATCTCGCGTTCCGGGTGAAGGACATCCACGCGGCGTACGCTTACATGAAGGAGAAGGGCTTCCACCTGACGCAGGCGCCGGGGCCGGGATCCCGCGGAACCATGATCTTCTTCGTTCATCCGAAGGACTTCTCCTATCTGATTGAAGTCGTGCAGGAGGCTGATGGCCATGCCTGAGTCTGGTCTACACCATGAACAGGAGCTGAGGCTCCTCGACGATTTCCCGCCTGTGCCCGCGGAAGAGTGGGAGGCGGCGATCCGGGCGGATCTCAAGGGCGCCGATTACGAAAAGAAACTGATCTGGAAGACGCCGGAGGGCATCGCCGTCCGGCCGTACTACCGGCGCGAAGACCTGCCGCAGCCCCGCTTCCGGCACTGCGTGGCGCGCGAGTGGGAGATCGCCGAAGGGCCGCTGCCCGAGGGCGTGGTGAACGGCGCGGCCCATCACGAACGGGGCGCGACAGCGGTGCAGGAGCTTGGATTCACGATAGCCGAGGCGTCGGACCGGCTGGCTGCGGGCGCGGCGGTGGCGGGGCTCGCCTTCGGCATCGGCTCGGTCTATTTCATGGAGATCGCCAAGCTGCGCGCGGCGCGGCTGCTTTACGCGCGCGTGGCGGAAGCGTACGGCCAGAGTCCCGGGACCCGCATCCACGCTGTGACGGCGCTCTCGAACAAGAGCATCTACGATCCGTGGACGAACCTGCTGCGCTCGACCACCGAGGCTCTGGCGGGGGTGCTCGGCGGCGCCGATTCGCTGCGCGTGCAGGCGGCCGGATATCCGGCGCGGCTGGCGCGCAACGTGCAACTGATCCTCAAGGAAGAAGCGCACCTGGACAAGGTGGCCGATCCGGCGGGCGGCTCGTGGTTCATCGAGAGCCTGACGGCGAGCCTGGCGGCGGAGGCGTGGAAGCTGTTTCAGCAGGTGGAATCGATGGGCGGATTCGCCAAGGCGCGCGCGTTCATCGACTCGTCGGTCGCGGCCGCGCGCGAGGCGAAGGAGAAGGAGTTCGCGTCGCGGCGGCGCGTGATGGTGGGCGTGAACAACTACCCCGATCTGACGGAGAGGCGCCTGGAGCAGGCGGGATCGCTGGAGGGCGCCGGATGGCGGCTGGCGCGGCCCGTGGAGAAAATCCGCCTGCGCACGGAGCGCCACGCCCGGCGCACGGGCAAGACGCCGAAGGTGCTGCTGCTGAAGCGCGGCGACCTGAAGATGAAGATGGCGCGGGCGCAGTTCTGCCTGAATTTCTTCGGCTGCGGGGGATTCGCAATCGAGGAATTGGACATGGACGGCAACACGGTTCCCGATGGCGCGGATCTGATCGTGCTGTGCTCGTCGGATCGCGAGTATCTCGACTTCGCGCGCGAGGTCTGCCCCCGGGTGAGCGTGCCGGTGATCGTCGCCGGCAACCCGAAGGAGCAGATCGAGGCGCTGCGCGAGGCCGGCGCCGCCGGCTTTGTGCACATCTTTTCGAACCTCGTCGAGACCCTGTCGGAATGGCAGCAGAAGCTCGGCATCGACGGGAAGGAGGACTGACAGGCGATGCGGCCGGACTTCACCTCAATGGACTGGATGCCGGAGAGCGCGGGCGCGATGGCATGCCCGGCGGCGGCTGGCTGGGTCACCAACGAGCAGATTCCGGTGAAGGCGTGTTACACGGCGGACGATCTGGCGCGGCTCGAGCATCTCGACTACGCCGCCGGAGTGCCGCCGTTCCTGCGCGGGCCCTATTCAGCGATGTACGCGCTGCGGCCGTGGACCATCCGGCAGTACGCGGGCTTCTCGACGGCGGAGGAGTCGAACGCTTTTTACCGCCGCAACCTGGCCGCCGGACAGAAGGGCCTTTCGGTGGCCTTCGATCTGGCGACGCACCGCGGCTACGACTCCGACCACGAGCGCGTGACGGGCGACGTCGGCAAGGCGGGCGTGGCCATCGACACGGTGGAGGACATGAAGATCCTCTTCGACCAGATCCCGCTCGACGAGATGTCGGTGTCGATGACCATGAACGGAGCCGTGCTGCCGGTGATGGCTTTCTACATCGTGGCGGCGGAAGAGCAGGGCGTGAGGCCGGAGAAGCTGAACGGGACCATCCAGAACGACATTCTCAAAGAGTTCATGGTCCGCAACACGTACATCTATCCGCCGGGGCCGTCGATGAAAATCATCGGCGACATCTTCCGTTATTGCGCGGAAAAGATGCCGAAATTCAACTGCATTTCGATCTCCGGCTACCATATGCAGGAAGCGGGCGCTACGGCGGACCTGGAGCTGGCCTACACATTGGCGGACGGCCTCGAGTACCTGCGGACGGGAATCCGGGCGGGGCTGTCGATCGACGACTTCGCGCCGCGGCTGTCATTCTTCTGGGCCGTGGGCATGAACCACTTCATGGAGATCGCCAAGATGAGGGCGGCGCGCGTGCTGTGGGCGAAGATCGTGAAGCAGTTCCAGCCGAAGAACCCGAAGTCGATGGCCCTGCGCACGCACTCGCAGACGTCGGGCTGGTCGCTGACGGCGCAGGACGTGTTCAACAACGTGATCCGCACCTGCGTGGAGGCGATGGCGGCGGCGATGGGGCACACGCAGTCCCTGCACACCAACGCGCTGGACGAGGCGCTGGCGCTGCCGACCGATTTCAGCGCCCGCATCGCGCGCAACACGCAAATCTACCTTCAGGAGGAGACGGGCATCTGCCGCGTGGTCGATCCGTGGGGGGGCAGCTATTACGTGGAGAGCCTGACACACGAGCTGATGCACAAGGCGTGGGGGCTTATCCAGGAGGTGGAAGCGCTGGGCGGCATGGCGAAGGCGATCGAAACCGGGCTGCCGAAGATGCGCATTGAAGAAGCCGCGGCGCGGCGGCAGGCGCGGATCGACTCCGGCAAGGAGGTGATCGTCGGCGTCAACCGCTACCGCTACGAGCAGGACGAACCGGTCCAGGTGCTCGAAGTGGACAACCGCGCGGTGCGGGACAAGCAGATCCGGCGCATCCAGGAGGTGAAAGCCCGGCGAGACGGGGCGGCGGTGCGGCAGGCGCTGGAGGCGCTGACGCGGTGCGCGGAAACGGGCGAGGGGAACCTGCTCGATTTGAGCGTGCAGGCGGCGCGGGTGCGGGCGACGCTGGGAGAGATCTCGCAAGCGCTCGAAAAAGTGTACGGCCGCTATCAGGCGGTCAACCGGACGATTTCGGGCGTGTATTCGAACGAAGCTCTGTCGGATCCGGAGTTCCAGAAGGCGAAGAAGATGGTGGAGGACTTTGCGCGCGCCGAAGGCCGGCGCCCGCGAATCCTCATCGCCAAGATGGGACAGGACGGACACGACCGCGGAGCGAAGGTGGTGGCGACGGCGTTCGCCGACATCGGCTTCGACGTGGACGTGGGCCCGCTGTTCGCCACGCCGAAGGAAGTGGCGCGCATGGCGGTGGAGAACGACGTGCACGCGGTGGGCGTATCGTCGCTTGCGGGCGGGCACAAGACGCTGGTGCCGGAGCTGATCGCCGAGCTGGACAAGCTGGGGCGCGGCGACATCGTGGTGTTCGTGGGCGGCGTGATTCCGCCGCAGGACTGCGAGGAGCTGCGCAAGGCCGGCGCTGTGGACGTGTTCGGACCGGGCACGGTGATTCCGGTGTGCGCGCAAAAAGTGCTGGCGGCGCTGGCGGCATAAGGCGCGCACGCACGGCGATTTGCCACACTGATTTCTGGAACGGAACACGCAGAGCCGTCCCCCAGCATGCAAGACAACGCCGCGAATCCTGAACCGGCAATGGCGCCTCGGCGGAGGCGGCTGCCGCCCGAGGCTTACATCGACGGGATTCTGGCGGGCGACCGGGTGCTGCTGGCGCAGGCGATCACGGTGATCGAATCCGACCTGTCCGCGGACATGGATCTGGCGCTAGAGATCCTGGAAGCGGTGTTGCCGCGGACGGGCAATTCCCGGCGCGTGGGCATTACGGGCGTGCCGGGCGCGGGCAAGTCGACGCTGATCGATGCGCTGGGCATGCATCTCGTGGAGGACCGCGGCGAGAAGACGGCGGTGCTGACGATCGACCCGTCGAGCCCGCTGTCGGGCGGATCGATTCTCGGGGACAAGACGCGCATGGCACGGCTGTCCCAGCACCCGCTGGCGTTCATCCGGCCATCGCCGTCGCGCGGCCACCTGGGCGGCGTGGCGCGGCGCACGCGCGAAACGATGCTCGTGTGCGAAGCGGCGGGGTTCCGCAACATCATCGTGGAGACTGTCGGCGTCGGGCAATCCGAGACGGCTGTGCGCTCGATGACCGACTTTTTCCTGCTGGTTCTGGTGCCGGGAGCAGGGGATGAACTCCAGGGAATCAAGCGGGGCATCATGGAGATGGTGGACGCCATCGCCGTCAACAAGGCGGATGGTGACAACCGCGCCCGCGCCGAACGGGCGAGGGCCGAATACGCTTCCGCGCTGCACCTGTTTCCCCCCGCGCCGGGCGGATGGACGCCGCGCGTGCTGGCCTGCTCGGCGCTGGCGGGGGAAAACATCCACGAGCTGTGGGAACTGGTGCTGGAACACCGCGCGCTGACAAAGGCCAACGGGTATTTCCAGGAGCGTCGGCGCGAACAGGCTCTCGAATGGATGCAAGAACTGGTGCGCGACGGGCTGGCGGAGATGTTCGAGCGCGATCCGCGTGTGGCGGCGCGGCTGCCGCGGCTGCGCGAAGAGGTGCGCCGGGGCCACATCAGCAGCTTTGCGGCGGCCAGGCAACTGCTCGGTCTTTTCTCATCATCGAAGGAGTAATTTTCCATGCCCAATCTTCCTTTTCCGGTTCTCACCGCGGAAGAAGCCGCGGAAATGATCCCGCATGGCGCGACCATCGGTTTCAGCGGCTTCACGCCGGCAGGCGCGGCGAAAGCGATACCCCGCGCTCTGGCTGAGAAGGCGCGGCGCGAGCATGCCGCGGGAAGGCCTTTCAAGGTCGGTGTTCTGACCGGCGCGTCGACGGGGCCAAGCCTCGACGGCGCGCTGGCCGAGGCCGAGGCGATCAGCTTCCGCACGCCGTATATGTCGAACGCCACGCTGCGGAAGCAGATCAACTCCGGACAGGTGCGGTTCGTCGACATGCATCTGTCCCTGCTGCCGCAGTATGTCCGTTACGGCTATCTCGGGCCGATCCACTTTGCTGTCGTCGAGGCGGCCGATCTCACCCCCGGAGGCGGCATCGTGCTGACCACCTCTGTTGGCGTCTCGAACACCTACCTCCGGCTGGCCGAGAAGGTGCTGATCGAGCTGAATGCCAGGCACCCGCCGACTCTGCTGGGAATGCACGATATTTTCGAACCGGCGGACCCGCCCACGCGGCAGGAGATTCCGATCTCCCACCCGGCAGACCGCATCGGCACGCCGATCTGCGTGGTGGATCCGAAAAAGATCGCCGGGGTGGTGCTGACCGATCTTGAGGATGAGAGTTCGCCGTTCGAGCCGCCGACGGAAGTCACCGAGAGGATCGGGCAGAACGTAGCGGACTTCCTCGTCGGCGAGATGCGGGCCGGCCGGATACCCAGCACGTTTCTGCCTCTGCAATCGGGCGTGGGCAACATCGCGAACGCGGTGCTGGGAGCGCTGGGACGGCACCCCGAAGTGCCGGATTTCGTCATGTACACCGAGGTGTTGCAAGACTCGGTGATTCCGCTGCTGATGAGCCGGCGCTGCCAGTTCGCCTCCACCTGTTCGCTGACCCTTTCGCCGCAGGCGATGCGGCAGGTGACGGCGAACCTGGATTTCTTCCGGCACAGGATCCTGATGCGGCCGCAGGAGATCACCAACCACCCGGAGATCGTGCGCCGGCTGGGCATCATCAGCATGAACACCGCGATCGAAGTGGACCTGGGCGGAAACGTGAACTCGACGCACGTGATGGGCAAGACGATGATGAACGGCATCGGCGGCTCGGGCGATTTCACGCGCAATGCATACCTGTCGATCTTCTCGTGCCCGTCGACGGCCAAGGGCGGCAAGATTTCGACCATCGTGCCGCTGTGCTCGCACATGGACCACTCCGAGCACTCGGTGCAGGTCGTGGCGACCGAGTATGGCGTGGCCGATCTGCGCGGGCGCGACCCGCACGAGCGGGCACGCCTGATCATCGACAAGTGCGCGCACCCGGACTACCGCGAGCAGTTGCGCGACTACCTGCGGCTGGTGAAGGAAGGGCACGAGCCGCTGTCGCTGTCGCTCGGCCTGGCGATGCACCGGGCGTTTCTCCGCTACGGGGACATGCGGAACATCCACTGGGACGAGTACCGCTAGCAGGAAAGCGGGAAGGCCAATCACGGCCTTTCCCCGGGGCGCAGGGCGGCTGCTTCCCGCGGTCTTCCGGCCCGCCACGGCTTGTGGATCTGCGCCGGTGGCCGCTCCTTGCGCGCCTCCGGCGCTTCAGTCGCGGCACAGAACACGGCCATCGAATACGGCCATTGAGCATGGCCGCGGATTCGGTGCCGCGCGCGAAGGCCGCACCCGC
>JBMOMB010000020.1:0-9420 GCA_049325215.1 Acidobacteriota bacterium | reverse complement strand
CGCGATGAATCGCGCCAGATGGTCCTCGGGCAACCAGTCCTGCAACGAGGGCGGCATCAAAAACGGCTGATCCAGAGAACAAGCCCGGAATCTCTTCATTGCCTCTTCGATGCTGTCCCCCCGCTCCCAGTCGCAAAAAACCTGCCCCGCACCCCAATCTATTTCCGACAGGCACCTGACCCGCCTCCTTTGCGGCTTTCTCCAAAGTGCCAAGGGCGTCTGACACCATCGCGTTGTCCGTAGATCCAGGGGGACAGCCTGATCCGCCTCCTTTGCAGCTTTCGCCAAAGTGCCAATGGCGTCTGACACCCTCGCGTTCTCGTTCAAAGTGCCGGATAAGGCTGTCGGCCATGAGCGATTGTGGACCGGGTCGAATGAAAATGGGGGCAAGCGGAGTGCAGAGATCGATGGGGAAGTGGACAGAGACGTTGAGACCGTCATGCTGTTTGATCTGCGGCGTTTGAGCAGAGCCGGAGAATGCGCTGTGGCGGCGTGGGGGGCTCTGCCGGGACGGGCCGCAGTGTAAATTGTGCGTCCCAAAGCCGTATTGCGGCGGCACGACTGGCAAGCGCGATTCAAAACTGTGCGCGGCGAATCAATGACATAGCCGAGGGTTCTCGATAGTCTTCTCCTGGATAGTCCGGGGATCGGAGACGGCAGACCTGGAATTGTGCAAAAGCTGAAGAAGAAAAAAGAAAAAAATTGCGCCCGGGCGGGCCTGTCCCGGTTTTTGGCCAAGTTCTTGGCTCGGGATTTTCGGCGGTCTCCTCCTGGGTCGCTCAAGGATCGGAGACGGCAGGCATGGGATCGCGGAAAAAGTCAACGGAGAAAACTGCGCCCGGGCGGGCCTGTCCCGGATTTTGGTCCCAGTTGTTGTCCTGGATCTTGGTCCCAGCTATCCGTTGCCGGGCGAAGAGCGGCGGGCGCGCATCTCGGAGGCGATCGCTTCGCGGTCCGGGGGAGTGAGGAAGCGGCGCGTGTATTCAGTGAGAGCGGCGTCTTCGCTGGCAATATGTTTGCGGTAGAGGGCGGCGAGTTCCCCGGCGGCGCCGCGGATCGCTGCGGCATCCATGCCGCCCTCGGCGGCGCGCTCCACGAGCGAGCGCAGATGACGGTAGATCACGCCCGCTTCGGCGTGGTCGTGCTCAAGCTCCGCCAGGAAGATGCGTTCGCCGGATTCCATGCGGGCGCGGAGGCGCGGAAACACGCTGTCCTCCTCGTCTTCGGTGTGCAGGGCGCCGCTGGAATCCAGGAACCGGAAGACGGACTCGAACGCCGCGAGCGCTTCCTCACGGTTAGTCTCCAGCGCTCCTGCGGCGCGCTCCAGCACGTCCAGCCGCTGCTCGATGCGGCGATGGCAGGCCATGAGAAACTCTTCGACGTTGTCCGGCGATGGCGCGGCCGCGGCGGCAAACAACTGTCCGGCGGGAATCATGCTCCCAGAATGACGCCTCCGCGCCCGGGACGCAGTGACTCATGTCACCGGAGGCGGAAGGGCTCGAGCGCCATGCTTTCGGCGAAGATGTCCTGGAAGCGGGCGTCGGCGGCGAGCTCCACGTGTTCCACCACAGAGAGAATCCCGGCGATGCGCTCCTCGCGCGTGGACGGCGCCAACAGCAGCAGCCGGGCGCCGCGCAGGGCCGCGTTGCCCACCGGTTCCACCTCCACGTCCTCCGGCAGCAGCCCGATGCGGCGGGCGCTGGGCAGGTGGAGGTAGTTGCCGAAGGCGCCCGCCAGGCAGAGCCGGCGCGCCTCGCCGGCCATCATTTTCAGACCGGCGGCCATCGCCCCTTTGGCGAGCTGCAACTGGCGGATGTCTGATTGCGTGATGGAAACACCGCCCGGCAGCGCGATGTCACCGCGCGCCAGGCGGCCGTTGGGCAGGATCAGGCCGAGATCAAGGGCTCGGGCGGCGGCGTCAACCAGCCCGCTGCCGCAAATGCCCCGCGGCTCGCCACCGCCGATGGCATGCGGCACGAGCCGCCCGCCTTCAATGCGGACGGAATCGATGGCGCCTTCCCCGGCGCGCATGCCGTGGCGGATCCGCCCGCCCTCAAACGCGGGTCCGGCGGCGGTGGAGGCGCAGCGGATCGAGGCGCGGGAGGCGCAGACAATCTCGCCATTGGTGCCGATATCAAACAAAACGTGGGCCTTCCGTTTTTTGTCGAGCCGCGTGGCGACGAGCCCGGCCAGCAGATCGCTGCCCACAAACCCACCAAGGCAGGGCAGGAAAAGCGTCGGCGCACGCCAGGGGACGCTGCCCGCCTCCAGCCGCAGCGCGCCCGTGCGCGGCGAGAGAAACGGCACGGCCGTCAGAGGCGCCACGTCAAGACCGCCGAAAAGATGATGCATGGCGGTGTTGCCCGCGAGCAAAACCTCCTCGAGCGGGCGCCCGGCGGCCAGCCGGTCGAGCATGGCGCCAATCTGAGCGCGTATGACACGGCCGAGCTCGCCGGGCTGGCGGAGTTCGTACTGGAGGCGGCTCATGACGTCGGCGCCGAACCGCGCCTGGGCGTTCAGCGCCGTCTCGATCCCCTCCACTTCGCCCGTTTCAAGATAGACGAGCTGCGCCACCACCGTGGTGGTGCCGAGGTCCACGGCGGCGCCCCATCCGCGGCGGGGCTCCACGCCGACGGCGGCTTCGTCGGATAGCACGCGCACCGACCACTGCTCCACCTCGACGGTGACGGGCGCGGAGGAAACAGCGGAGCAGGCCAGACGCCATCCCTCGCGCAACTCCTGCCCGCTGAGCTGCAGGCGCATGGAGCCGGTGATGGGGATGTCGCCCTCGACGACGCGGACGCGGCAGCCGCCGCAGATGCCCTCGCCGCCGCAGGGGAACTCGACGCCCGCCTGCTGAAGCTGGTCGGCGAGCCGCTTGCCGGGCACTGGGCGGAGAGTGAGCCTCACAGGCGGGTGCGCGCAAAGCGCGCCATCGCTTCCATGTTCGCAAACGGCGTCCCGCGCGGCGTCTCGCAGCCCGGCCCCACGATGTAGGACGGGCCTGCAGCGCGGAAACACTCTTCCAGCGCCGCCTCCACCTCCTCCGGCGCGGCGTCGCGCAAGACGCGCACGGGATCGATGTTGCCGAGCAGCACCTGCGGTTCCGGCATCGCGGCGCGGGCCAGATCCATGGGCGTGAGAAAGTCCAGGTCGACAATATCAGCGCCGGTCTCACCCATTCCTGCTGCGATTTTCCTGGTATTTCCACAGATATGCAGACGCACTGGAACGCCCATTTCCCGGATAGATGTGACCAGTTTTTTCTCGTATGGCAGTACAAATTCCTGATACAGCCGCGGGCCGACCAGCGAGGCGGCGGCGTCGCCGATTCCGATCAGCGCGGCCCCTGCCTCCACCTGGGCGCGGGCAAAGCGGACCTCCAGGCGGACGCAATAATCGAACAGCGCCTCGACGAAAGGCGGATCGTCGATGAAGTCCAGCATCAGGGTGTTGAGCCCGCGCAGGTCGGCGCCGAGGGCGCAGGGACCTTCCACCCAACCTTCCACAAGCAACTCGTCTCCGGCTTCCCGGGCAAGCAGGGCGACGCCGTCGACACGGTCCTTCATGCGGCTCCCCGGGGCGAGGGGATCGGGCAGGGGCAGGCGGTCCAGCACCTGTTTCTCGTGAAGGACAGCGCGGGACTCGACGACCGCAGGCGGCTGGTCGTCGAACCACTCTATGGCGCCGCCGAGGTCCGCGGTCTCGCGCGCCGGATCAGAGATGGCGCTAACATGATCGAAGCCGAAACGCCGCGCCACGCCGACCTGCGCCTGAGCCAGCACCCGGTGGTCGCGGGCATAATCCCCGTACCGGACTCCGGCCACATCGGCTGCGAACATCATGGTGATGGGCATCAGGGGGAGATGATCGGGCTGTTGGTGGTGAATGCGGGCCAGGATCCGCTGCTTGCCAGTCATTGCTGCGCCTCCCTTCTGCTGCGGGCGGGAAGAACCTTCATAATGCGGCTTCACGGACCGGTTCCACGCGGACGACGCCATCGCCGTATGTGGCGCGCACGCGCTCTCCCGGCTGGACGAAGAGAAACTCCTCGCCGCGCCAGCCGCCGTTGACGAGCCGCCGGAACCAGTCCAGGCTGCCCGGAACCTTCACAAACTCCCAGCCGTGTTCCGCCGCCTCCCAGCGAGCCTCTTCCTCGAAACGGGCGTCCGGCTCCAGACCAGTTTCGATGAACACAAGGCGCTGGTAAGCGGAACGGTAGCGCGTCAGCTCTTCGTACAGATACCGGCCATTTTCTTCGCCGTACCTGGCGATGAAATCCTCAAGTGAATTATCCAGACCGGTGGTGCCGTGGGTGAGCTGTTTTAAACCTTTTCCCCGCTCCAGCCAGCCGGTCGAGCGGTAAAATGTGCCGGGATATTCTTCGAAAAACTGTTGATACCTCTCCCGCCCGCCCATCAGCAGGGCGATGCAATCGTGGGCCCGGGGCAGGACGAGGGGCGTATGCCGGGCCTGGATGCCATCCAGCCCGTTGCCGCAGAGCCCGTAGCCGAGCAGGATGGCGTCGTAAGCAGCGGGCGCCACGGCGTCGATTCTCTCCTGAATGAGGCCGGCCATGCGGCGGCCGCCGAGATCGTGCCAGCCTTTCGGGAGGAATTCCACATCCACTTGGTGAGGGGAACGCGCCACGGCATCGCACATCTCGCGGTAGAGGACCTCGCAACTGATCAGCCGGAGCTTCACAGCAGCGCCTCCCGGGCGGCGGCGAGAGCGCGAATGAAGGCGGGCGAGGTTCCGCAGCAGCCTCCGACGAACGCAGCGCCGGCTTCGGCCAGCGCCGGCAGGTGCGAGGCGAACGCCTCCGGCGCGGCGGTGTAAACGGCCCGGCCGTCCCTCCACTCCGGCAGCCCGGCGTTGGCCTTGATCCAGATGGGGAGCGAACAGGCATGGCGCATGCGCGCGCAAAGAGCCGGAAAACGCTCGATGCCCGCGCCGCAGTTGGCGCCGACGGCATCGGCGCCGGCGGTCTGCATTTCAGCCGCCGCCTGCTCCGGCGTGACGCCCATCATGGTGCGGTCGCGGTTCCTGCCGGTGTCGAAGGCGAAGGAGACGATCACGGGCAGGCCCGTCGAGCGCGCGGCCCGCAGCGCAATGCGGGCCTCTTCCAGATCGCTCATCGTTTCCACGAGCAGCGCATCGGCGCCCGCCTCCGCCAGCGCCTCCGCCTGCTCCAGGAAGGCAGCATAAAGCTCTTCGGCGGCGACCTCTCCCGTCATGAGCATCTTGCCGGTGGGGCCGATGGAAGCGGCCACGCGGGCGCGCCCCGCGGCGGCGCGGCGGCTGAGTTCGACTCCCGCCGCGTTGATCCGCCTTGCCTGGCCGGCGAGCCCCGCCGAAGCCAGCGTAATCCGGTTGGCCCGAAACGTATTGGTGAGGATCACTTCGCTGCCCGCTTCGACATACTCGCGGGCGATCTGCTCCACGCGTTCGGGCCAGGCGAGGTTCCAGGAGTCGGGGATTTCGCCCGGCTCAAGGCCCAGTTCCTGCAAGCGCGTGCCCCAGGCGCCGTCGGTGATGAGGATGCCATGCGCGCTCCAGTCGGAGAGTCCGGCCATGACGAGTCAACCTGCCTGGGCGAATTTCCGCGCCAGGGCGACAGCGGCGGTGGCGTTCTCGCCGTAGGCATCCGCGCCGATCTCTGCGGCGAACTGAGGAGTGACCGGAGCGCCACCCACCATCACTTTCACATGATCGCGGACGCCGGCGTCCTTCAGCGCGTCGATCGTCTTCCGCATCGAAGGCATCGTTACGGTGAGCAGCGCCGAAAGGGCGACGATGCGGGCGTTCTTCTCCCGCACGGCTTCGATGAAGCGCTCCGGCGGGACGTCGGCGCCGAGATCGATCACTTCAAATCCGCCGCCCTCGAGCATGGAGGCAACCAGGTTCTTGCCGATGTCGTGCAGGTCGCCTTTGACCGTGCCTATCACGACGCGTCCGGCGGGCTGCGCGCCGCTGGCAGCCAGCAGAGGCCGGAGCAAATCCAGGGAGCCTTTCATGGCGCGCGCCGACAGCAGCAGTTCGGGAACGAAGTACTCTTCACACTCGAAGCGCCGCCCGACCTCGTCCATGGCGGGCACCATGTATTTCGTGATCAATTCCATCGGGTCGCAGCCTTCGGCGAGCGCCTCCCTGGTGACCGCAACGGCTGTCTTCTGGTCTCCGTTGAGCACAGCGTCAAAGAGTTTGCTGAGATCTGCCATGCACGACTCCTTCAGGCCGGAACCGGCGCACCCGGCAGGCGGCTCCCGGCCCGGCTGCGATAAGCGTATCGAAATCTCCTGAATGGGTCAACGAGGGCGCGGCATGCGTGCCGAGCGTGATGGCCGCCTAAGCGGCCGCAGCAAGCCACCATGACTCTGCGGGATATCAGCATGGATGAAAATCGCCGCGCCTTGCCGCGGGTTCAGTGCCGCGCGCCGGGGCCGCGCTAGCGCTATTCAGTGCCGCGAACGAAGGCGGCGTCAGCCGCCGAAAGTGAGCGGTCACCCGCCTGGCCTTCGCTCACCGGGCGATTTTCGGGGGAGCCGCCATGCCCCTGTGGAACATCAGCGGGGATGAAAATTGCCGCGCCTTGCCGCGATTCAGTGCCGCGCGCCGGGGCCGCGCCAGCGCGATTCAGTGCCGCGAACGAAGGCGGCGTCAGCCGCCGAAAGTGAGCGGTCACCCGCCTGGCCTTCGCTCACCGGGCGATTTTCGGGGGAGGGGTCAGCCGCGCGGGCCACGCCAGGAGGCCGCTCCCTTCGGGCGCTCAAGCGCCCTTCCGTCGCGGCTCGGAAAGCGCTTCGCGCCCTCCAGCCGCGGCACAGAAAAAACCTGCGGCTCGTGCTCCCGTGTTTCGCTGGACGCCGCATGGTCCGCAATTGTAGGGGACAGGCAGGGTCCGTGTGCAGGCAATGCGATCCCACCGGCTGCGGGATCAGGCGCGGCTGACAGAAGACAGCAAGGGCGATCACGAACCGGGGACTTCAGCCGGCGCGGCCGATGCCTGCCAGGCGATCGCTGTCATCGCCGCCCGCTGCGCGGTCTTCACCGCTGGCCGGGGCACGATGCCGCACATGGCCGTTGGAGGCGGGGCAGCGCTTCCGTTCCCGTTCGTGATCGCCCCAGTGATGATCTACCAGGATGTTCACCTCCTTTCGGTAGCGATCACTGCCTGTAAGATCGGCCGGAAGATGCAGGGCTTTAGCCGCTCCAGGCACATTTTTCGATGGGACCGCACGGCGGATTTCACAGCGCCTGGAGGATGAGGCACTTGAGATAGTGCGTTTCTGGAACGGTCAGAAGGATGGGATGATCGGATGCCTGCGTGCGCCGTTCGAGCACCCGGAGCGTGCGGCCGGCCGACAGCGCCGCCGAGGCCACCAGTTCCAGCAGGGCCGCTTCGGTCAGATGGTGAGAGCAGGAACAGGTCACCAGCACTCCGCCGGGAGCGAGCAGCTTCAGGGCCTTGAAGTTGATCTCCCGGTAGGCGCGCAGGGCCGAGTCGAGGTTCCCGCGCGACTTGGCAAAGGCGGGCGGATCGAGAACGATCCATTCGAACTGGCGGCGTGCGGAGGCAAGGCCGCTGAGATAGTCGAAGGCGTTGGCCTCGCGCCACTGGATGTTCTCGATGGCGTTGAGGCGCGCGTTTTCCGCGGCCAGTTCGAGGGCAGCCGCAGAGGAATCCACGGCCTCGATGGATTCGCAGGACCGGGCGGCGTGCAGGGCGAAGCCGCCGGTGCAGGTGAACAGATCGAGCCCGCGGCCCCGCGCCCAGCGTGCGGCGGCAAGGTAATTCTCGCGCTGATCGAGAAACACGCCGGTCTTCTGGCCGTGGAGGGGATCGACGAGCAGCCGCAGCCCGTTCATGCGGATCTCGACACGCGCGGGCGGCTCGCCGTAGAGCGGACGGGGCTCCAGCGGGAGCTGCTCGAGACGGCGCACGGGCACGTCGTTGCGGGCCAGGATCGAGGCGGGCTCGAGCAGTTCCCGCAGGCAATCGGCGATGACGGGCGCAGCGCGGTCCATGCCCTGATCGAGAAACTGCGCCGAGAGGTGGCCGGCGTACTGATCTACGATGAGCGCCGGCAACAGGTCGGCCTCGGCGTGGACAAGGCGGCAGGCGTCGGAGTCCGGCGCAGCGCGGCGGCGGAACTCGATGGCGGAGCGGAGCCGTTCGAGGAAGAAGCTGCGGTCAATCGGACGGTCTTCGCGGGTCAGCAGCCGCAGCCGGATCTGGGAGGCGGAGCTGAAGTGGGCGACGCCGAGGAAGCGGCCGCGCTCATTGACCACGCGCACGGCGTCGCCCGGCGCGGCGCCGCGCGCATCGGCGACGTCGCTGGCATAAATCCAGGGATGGCCGGAATCCAGGCGGGCTTCAGCCTTGCGAGTGACAGTGACCTGGATCAAGCGAACCTTTCCAGCCGCGCGATGCGCTCAGCCGTCGGCGGGTGGGTGGAGAACAGCCGCATCAGGCTCTGTCCGGAAAAGGGCTTGATGATGTACATGTGCGACATGGCCGGGTTGGCGTCGAGCGGGATGCGTTTCGACCACGATTCGAGTTTGCGCAGCGCGTTGGCCAGGCCGCGGCCTGTGCCGATGGTGCGGGCGGCTTCGGCATCGGCGGCAAATTCCCGCGTGCGCGAAATGGCCATCTGGATGAGCAGCGCGGCGATGGGAGCCAGCAGCAGCAGGGCGAGGCTGGCCAGCGGGTTGGGCGCGTCGTCGTCGCTGCTGCGGCCGCCGCCGAAGAAGACGAACATCCTCGCGGCGAAGGTGATGGCCGCGGCGATGGTGGCGGCGATGGAGCTGATCAGGATGTCCCGGTTGCGAACGTGACCCAGCTCATGGGCGATCACGCCCTCCAGCTCGTCGTCGTTCATCAGCTCGAGCAGTCCGGCGGTGACCGCCACGGACGAGTGCCGCGGGTCGCGGCCTGTGGCAAACGCGTTGGGGGAGCCCTCCGGAATCACCCACAGCTTCGGCTCCGGGATTCCCATGCGCTGACAGAGGCGCTGGACGATGGGAGCAAGCCGGTAGTAGATCTCCGGGTTCTCCGTGTGGCTGACCCGCACGGCGCCGCTCGTCATCAGCGCGATCTTCTCGGAGAAGAAATAGCTGAAGAAATTCATCGCCACAGCGAACAGCAGCGCCATCTGAAGCCCCGAAGCGCCGCCAAGCGCCTGGCCGATGGCGAGCAGGACGCCGCTGAGCAATCCGAGCAGAAGGACAGTCTTGATTCCGTTCATCTTCAATCCTATTTTCTCAGATGCAGAGGCGGCCGCGGGGGGTTTCCCGGCCGTAATCCGTCCGTAGGAGTTTGGGCGACCGACGTGAAGCCCTGATGAATCGGAGGGCAGAGAGGGAAAGGGCCGGGCGGCGGGCATCACCCAATGGGTGCAAAATTGCTGGTGTTGTGGG
>JBMOMB010000019.1:34631-76788 GCA_049325215.1 Acidobacteriota bacterium | reverse complement strand
AGTGGGTGCAAGGCGGCCAGATCCTTTTAGCACCGCTTGAAGTGTGTGGCCGCTTCTGCCTCACCGGCCTGAAAAGCGCCGAAACGCAAATTCCGTCCCCCTGCCCCGCAGTTCGCCTCCCGCATCTACGCTGATTGCGCCGCACGTCCCCCTTCAACACCACTCTGCTGCGTTCCGCCCACCGCTACGGACGGATTACGGGCGGCGTGCCACAGGATTCATGCGCTATGCTGGTTGTTTGAGGCGCAGCCGCGCCGGAGAGGAGGTGAATCAAGCCATGGCAGAAGTGATTGTCCAGGAGGGCGAAACGCTGGAAAGCGCCCTGCGCCGCTTCAAGCGCAAGGTCCAGCAGGAGGACATCATCAAGGAGATCAAGAAACACTCCTACTACATGAAGCCGGGCGAGAAACGCCGCCTCAAGCAGGCGCTGGCGCGCAAGCGCAGCCGCAAGAAGCGCTCCAAGGAAATGGACTGATCCTTGTTGGGTTTCGCAGGAGGGCGCCCGAACAAAGGGCGCCCTTCTTGTTTCAGGGCGGCGCGGCGCCCTCAACCGCCGGTCTGAGAATCCACGCCGAAGTAGGGCTTGCGGCCTCGCCACCGCCCGCGGGTGAAATCGGGAAACGGCACCGGCGCACCGCCTTTGGCGATCGACTCTTCGCTTGCCGGGATCACGGCGCTCATCGTCAGCGAATCGGGCAGGTCTAGCGGAGTGGGCTTCTTCCATCGCGCGGCGTCCAGAAAGAGCCGGATCTCGAGGTCGTCGGTGCCGCCGTGGCCAGCGGCAAGCGGATCGGCGCCGGGTTGCGGCTGCCGCATGGCCTTCCACCACGAATGCTCGAACTCCTCCTGATAGGGCGCGAACGGCTCCCACTCATGATATTTGGGCGAACGGTCCACGATATAGACAGAGCTGCGCGCTTCGTCGTACAGGCCACGTGTTCCCTGCACCATCCAGCGGTTGTCGTAAGGACGGGGCAACTGCATGTCGTAGTTGATGACGACAGTCTTGCCCATCTTCGTGCGGACGACGCTGGTGACGATGTCTCCCTGCTTCCACTCCCGCCGGGCGAACGGATGATCGGGACCAAAGCGGCGGCGGAAATACTCGTTGATGCCGAGCGAGGCCGTCGCCTGAGACGACAGCGTGTCAAACGCATCGCCGCAGTTGATGTCCAGCCAGCTCAGAACCGGTCCCAACGAGTGCGTGGGATATTGATCGGCGTTGCGTTTGGCGAGGAATTCGCCGCCCCAGCGCATGCGGCCCTCGCGGTCGAAGAACCAGTGATCCACGCAATCGTGAGAGTGCGCGCAGTGGCAGTGAACCATGCGGCCAAACAGTCCGCGCCGGATCATATTCAGCACCGCCAAATTGTCCCGCCGGAAGCTCCAGTTCTCCATCATCATGCACGGAGCGCCTGTTTTCTCCCAGGTTTCGAGCAACAGCCAGCACTCTTCATAGGTGAGCGCGATGGGGACTTCCACGCCGGTGTACTTGCCGGCGCGCATGGCTTCGGCGGCCATCGGCGCGTGCCACTGCCAGGGCGTAGCGATCAGCACGGCGTCGAGCGGCTCCAGCTCAAGCACGCCGCGCCAGGCGGATTCGGATCCTGCAAACACCCGCGGCTTCTTGCCGGAGGCGGTGGCGGCCATGTCTGCGGCTCTGCCGGCTGCCTCCTCGTTGAGGTCACAAACCGCGGCGACCTCAACGGCGGGAGCGCGCAGCGCGGTACGCAGCAGCCCGGCGCCGCGGTTTCCCGTGCCAATGACCGCCAGCCGGACCACAGGCAGATCGGCGGCGGCGGCGAGACTGCTCATGAGAAACACTCGGCGGTCCATGGTGATTTCCGGGTTCACTGTATCACGGCTTCAAGGGAACGGGCCGCACGCCGCGGCCTTCACGCGAGGACTTCTTCCTCTGCGGCCGTGCAAAGATCCTCGGCTGAAGCGCCACCGCCGTGTTCGGTGCCGCGGCTGAAGGGCGCGAAGCGCCTGGAAGGAGCGGCCCCCACACGGGATTCGCATGTTTCAGGGTAGTTCGGCTCAGAATCGCTCGTCGTGCCCGCGGCGAGACGCTGCGGCTGAAGCCCCGCGGGCGCGGGCGCTCCAGGCCATGCAGCCTTCCCGCCGGCGGAAAATTTCAGCCTGCTAGAAGATAAAGCTGATGCCGCCCCGCACCGCCCGCGGCAACTGGATCAGCCACAGGCGCCGGCCATCCGGAGAGGACACCGGGAGGTAGCCCTGTGCGAGCAGATTTCTCAGCTCCGCCGACATCTCCAGCCGCCCGGGGCCAGCGGCGAGAGGCAAAGGCTGGCGCAAGGTAACGTTGAGCCCCAACTGCGGCTGCCACTTCTGCGTGAGGAAGGCATGACCCAGACCGGCCGATCCCGGCGGCGTCCACAGATAGGAGGTTGTGATCCTCGTTCCGCTCTGCGGCAAAACGCCTGTCACGCGCAGAGAGGCCCACGGCCGTCTCACCGGACGCACACCGCCGCGCACATCCATGGCGCTTGCCGCGGCGCCCCCCACATCCTGGATCAGCATGGAAGACGCGCCGGCGGCGAAGCCCGCCGACCAGGCGTTCCAAAGCTCCTGCGTCACCGAGGCCATGTACCCGAAGCCGCGGTAATCGCCGATGTTGAACACGTAGCTTGACGACGCCAGATCCGGCAGCAGGTCGCCGGGCGCGAAGATGGAATCGCCCGAAGCTGTCAGGGCGGCGTCTCGCAGCGCGTCCTGGTACACAGCCGCGGAATACGTTCGCGTGCCCGCCACCTTCCGGTAGCCCATCTCCAGCGACTGGCTCTTCTGCACGCGCGCTTTCCCGCCGCGCAGCGATACGCGCGGGAAAATCGCCAGCCCGGTCAGCCCGTCCTGCAATGAACTCTCTCCGGTGATCAGCTCATAGGCGGGCGCCCCGCTGGTAAAGCCGGATTCGATGACGCCCAACTCGCCCAGATCCCACGTGAGCCGGGCATAGGGGCTCAGGAGGTTCAGCCGGTCGAGGAACACCACCGATTCGAGCATCGCGCCATAGGTGAGTTGCACTCCCGGCGCCAGCTCCATCCGGTCTCCCACGCGCACCGACATCGTGCGCAGCACGGGCGTCTCCACTGCCGCGCCTTGCCCCTGCAGGAATCCCAGTCCGGCCTGCCGCAGGGCCGCCTGCCGGACGGTCAGCTCGACTTCCGGCGTCGGCGCCAATCCATCGCCGTTCCTTATGTAGGAAGTCCGGAAGCCCGCCGTCGGAGCGCCCGACGTGGAAGCGTAGCCCACATTGCCGCTGACGCGGAATTCATTGTTGCCAAACAGCGACGTGGCCAGCGCAAAGGCCGTGCCCAGCTCCGGCTCGCTCCCCAGCGTGGGCGCGGATGCGCCGTCACCGCCGGAAAGCTTCACCACGCCGCGCAATTGCCCCGCCCCGTAGGCGCTCCGGGCCGCGGATGCCGTCTGCCAGGAGGGCTGTTGCGGCAACAGCCGCAGCACGGGGCGCGTGGCGGTAGACGAACGCAGCACCCACTTCCAGTCTTCACTCAGGAGCCCCGTCTGCCCCGGCGCCACATAGACCAGCTCGATGGAGCTGAACAATTGCGAGAGCTGGATTTGCAGGAAGCTCTCCACGCCGGGCCGGACCACGACGTGATTGCGGAGCGCGGGCACGAAGCTCGCCAGCGTCACGCGAACCGAGTAGCTATCGGGAGGAAGCCCTTCGACGCGGAACCAGCCATCGGGACCGGCCAGCGTGCGGTGCACGACGCGCTCGGAGCGGTTCAGCACCTGCACGAGCGCGCCCATCTGACCCACGCCGGCCGCGTTGCGCACCTGGCCGCTGATAGCGCCAAACACTCTCAGCTCGGCCCCGCGCATTTCTCCCGGCAGGGAACCCAGCAGTGCGATCAGCGCCAGCGCGGCAGTACGGTACATGGCCTCATCCCGCATCCGGCAGATCCGGCGTCAGCCCGGCTCCGCCGGCACGGCTACAGAACAGTGAACTGCGCCGACTGCGTCAAGCTCGCGTTCTTGAGCTTGTCGGTAACCTTGACCTTCAAAGTATACTTGCCCGGCTCGAAATTCGCCAGGGGGAGCAGCTTCTCAATGGTCGCCTGCGAGGCGGAGCCTTCCAGCGCCGCCGCCTCCTCGGCGAACTCCAGCACCGGCTTGTTATCCGAGTTCCGGACGATCTCATACACCACCTCGCCCACCGGCTTGCCGGTCTTCTCGTCCGCCTGGAAGTTGTAGAGCTTCATGTAAATGCCCATCTTCTCGTTGCGGCGGAAGGTTTCGCTCACCCGCGGGCGGACCTTGGCCGTTCCGATGACGAACTGCCCGGTGCCGATGCTGCGCGTCGGAACCTTCTCGATCACGTCCGCCAGCACCAGCGAGCTGGCGAACAGGACATCCTCTTCCATCCGCGGAACGTTCAGCGCCATCTCGTAGTTGTTCATGTTGCCGCCCACGACGTCCTTGGCCACGACGTTCAGGCGGTACATGCCCGGAGGCAGCGGGATCGCCTTCTGATAAATTGAGACGCCCTGCGCCGCCTCCTGCAGCATGGAGGTGGGCACTTCCACCGACACCACGTCTTCAAAGACATTCACCACGCGCCGCGTCATGGAGGTGATGCGTGCGTAGATGTTGACGATGGCCTTCGAGATCTCGCCTTCCTGTTTGAACTGGAGGTCCTTGCGGTTGAACTGCAGCGTAATGGTGGACAGCACCGTGCTGGAAGTGGTCGGGAAGAAGTCCGCCCGCGCCTGCATGGGCAGCAGGTTGTAGAGGATGCGCGAATTCACCTGCGCCTCCAGGTCGCGGAACTTGATCTTGGGCGCCTTCTGGAGGTCGGCGTACTGCTGCAGGCGCTCGAACTGGTTCATGCGCGCCGGCAGCGGCGAGTTGCCCACGCCGAGCCGTGTGCCGTCGGTGCGGTTGAAGCGGTCCGCCTTGTCCGCCAACCCCATCTGCTCCATCAGCGTCAGACCCGCGCCGGGCACCATCAGCAGGGCGTCTTTTTCGCTCGGGTCCATCGTCATGCGGTATTCCCCCGTCATCGACTTGTCCACGAACTCGATGACGATGTCGGTCTGCATGCCGACGCCTTCCAGATACCGGTAGCGCCATTTTTCAAACGGGTAAGTGCTGGTGGTGCCGCCGCCCTCCTCCCAGGGACGCTCATAAGTGCCGCCCGAGGGGTGGGACTCGATCTCGTCGGGAGGCCCGAAGGTGATGTAGATGCGCCCGCGGTCGGTTTTCCAACCGGGGATGCCCGAAGCGAAACGCTCGTTGGCGTACGCGATGCGGCGGTAGTGCTCTTCCTTGTACTCGTTCTCCATCGTGTCCGGAGTCGGATCGCGCCGCAACCAGAACTGCTCGATGAACTGCTCCCGCTCTTCGTCGGTCTGGAGGTTCTTGAACGCCCGCTTCTCTTCATCCGTGATGATGTAGAGAACGTCCTCTTCCAGCCACTTCCGGTATGGCGTCTCCAGTTCTTTGCGCAGCCGCTCCGCCTGCCGGCGCTTTTCCTTCTCCGTCATGGGGCGGGCGAGCGTCTCCCGCTGCCCGCTGTCGGAGTTCCTGTTCCTTCGTTGAGCCGAGGCTGTGTCCGCCGCCGGAGCCAGCAGGACCAGCGCCACCACGACAGCGTAAAACCAGTATCGCTTCATCGCAGACTCCCCACCGCGCGGCTCGCGCGAGCCAGTGCCAGTCCCAGTGCTTGCACCACTTTCAGTGTAACTCAACTTCTCACAGGTGGATGCCCCGAACTGGCGGCCGGTTTCAGTCCGCCGCGCCGGGTTCGGCCTGCGGCTGCAGCGCGACGAAGGCTTCGCCTTCTCTTCCCGAGGCGAAAGGACTGAAATTGGTGGTGACATCGTACACATCCACCCCTTCGGCCCGCTTCAGCCGGTTCACCACCAGGTAAGTCACCGGCGTCATGGCCGCCTCATAGAGCACCTTGCCCAGGTACCCGCTGATGATCAGATTGAGGATGGTCGTCCAGGATTCCCTGCCGGCGAACGCCACCGTCATCACCACCACTGAATCGACCAACTGCCCGACCGCCGTGGATCCGATGGTCCTCATCCAGAGCCCCCGCCCCCGCGTCCAGACCTTCATTCTGGCCATCACATAGGCATTGGCGAACTCCCCTGCCCAGTACGCCAGAAGGCTCGCCGCCACCATCCGCGGCACAAAGCCGAAGACGACCTCGAAGGCTTCCTGGTAGCGGAAGTCCGGCGCCGGCGGAAGCCAGACCACCAGCATCCCAAACAGCGCCATCAGCGCCGAGCCGAAAAAGCCCAGCCAGATGGCGCGCCGCGAGCCGGCATAGCCGTAGACCTCGGTGAAGATGTCGCCAAAGATGTAAGTGATGGGGAACAGCAGTTGCGCCCCGCTGATCCGGAACGGCCCGATGGCGCAGATCTTCGGCCCGATCAGGTTCGAGATCAGCAGAACGGTGACGAAGATGACAACCAGCGTCTCGTAGAAGCGGAAGTTGTGGTTGGGGCGTTCGAGCAGGTTCTTGCCCAGGGCCGGAAACGCCATACTTGAACGATGATCCGCTCCGGCCCGTGGCATCAGGAAAACGAGGGGTTTGTTACTGCTTGTCCATGACGAACTTCAGCGAGAAATCGCCCTGCGGCGTGCTGATGTCCGTCTTCACCGTCAGCACCTTGCCCTCTTCCGACAGGCTCCAGGTCTCGACGGACTTGATCTGGTTGCCCTGGATCTCGCGCTTCACGGTGATCTCAAGGTTGTCGCCCTTCCACACGGGCGTCACGTGCATCGGCCCCATCGGCGTCTCCACGGTCTTCTCGTTGCCGTCGATCACGTACTCGACGCTATTCGAGCGTTCCTGCCCCTGAAACGCCTGGACCGTGGTCATCTTCAGGTTGGGATCCTTGTGATCGATGGTCCGCTCGAACTTGTCCGGCCCCCCGGGCATCGGCCCGAAATCGGACTTCGCGTTGTTCAGCTTCCAGACCCCCGAGAAATTGGGCTTCTCCGCGCCAGCCAGGCACAGAGAAAAGAGCGCCGCAGCGGCGGCGAGCAACATCATGCGTCTCATCATTCGAAGCCCCTTCCTTTCCACGCGGGGCTTGCCTCAGGATAACGCAAAAACCGTCTGCGGCCGCAGCAGGAAAGGGGGCACGATGCCGCAAAAGTTGCCGAGCGGGAACACGTCATCGTGGAGGGGCAAGCCAAGCGTGGCGCGCAGGAACTCCCTGCGCCTCTGGCATCGATCCATCAAATCCGGTTGCATCCGCCGCAGCTCCGCCTGCAAGGCTTCGTCTGCCAGCAGGTAGCCGTCTTCCATGCGCGACGAATAGAACACCGGATGGGAGGGAATCACGTCCGCCTGCATCACCATGCCGCTGGCCAGGCGCTCCGCGGATCCTTCATAGGGAGGCGCCGAAAGCCACTCGTCGAAGTGGATCAGGTGGCCGGGGTTCAGGAACACGCCGAATTTCTCGAACGGCAGCCGCTCCTGGATCGCCCGCCAGAGGTCGCCGCCGGTGGCGCCGATCCGCAGCGCCCCGAACCACTCACCCATCGCCTCGAAGTACGGTCCGGCGAACTCCGCCACATAGCCGCGCGCGGCTTCGGGCAGGTCCAACGCGCTTTCGGCCACCCAGCCGCAGCGGCAGCAGTTGGCGCCCCAATAGCAGATGCCGCAGGAAAAGCGCCCGCCGCGCGTCACGCGCTCTCCGCACGCACTGGAGAGGCTCGCCCGGTTGTTGCCGCACTTCAGCGTCATGTGGCAGCCGAGCGGCACGCCGTTGTAGCGCGCCTCTTCGAGCAGATCGTAGTCCCTTGCGCCGGGGCGGACCGCCCGCAGCACGCGCTTCATGCCCTCGCTGGCCAGCGTCTGCGTCCACTCGAAGAACGCAATCTCCTGCGGCGCCGCCTCCTGCCGCAGCTCTGTCAGCAGACGCGTGGCGTTGACCACGTTTTCGTAGCCGGCGGCGAAGCGCAGCTCATCGGCGAGAAACGCCGGCAGGTCCAGCCGCTGCGGCGGCTTGAGCGGCTTCCAGCCCGCCGCGCCGACGCGCGAGTGCGCATCGATCCCGCAGTCTCTCAGGATCTCCGCCAGCGGGCGCCCGCCCGGGCGTGGCTGGTCCGGCAGCGAAAGCTCGGGATGGCGCTCCAGCAGGATGTCGCCGGCAGCGACGGGCGGCGCCGCGGGCGCGTAGTTCATGCACTCGTTGCCCGCCAGCAGCAACGGCTTGCCGTCAAGCCCTGTGATCAGCAGCGCTTCTTCAAAGCGCGGATCGAAGCCGGTGAGCCATTGCAGATTGGCGAAGTGCTCGCGGTCGCCGTAGATGACACAATGCGTCAGCCGCCCCGAAGCCATCCGGTCGCGCAGCAGCGCCAGCCGGCGCGCATACTCCGGGCGCGAGACGCGCCAGCCGGGCGGCTCGGCCGCCGCTCCGAACTCAGGCCATTCGATCTCGATCAGGCGCGCTTTGGCCATCCCGCCTTCCCGCCAGAATCAGAATCAGGCGAATCTGTTCAGGCGTCCTACTTCGTGCCCGCGCCTTCTTCCACCAGGCTGCGTTGCAGGTGGCTCCGGCTGCGGCTGTAGCTGAAGTAGACCACCAGCCCGGCGATCATCCACGTGAAGAACGCGTACTTGGTGATCCGGTCCAGGCTGAACATCAGCAGCAGGCAGAACAGCATTCCCAGCACCGGCACCAGCGGCACCAGAGGCGTCTTGAACGGGCGCGGCGTGTCCGGGTGCGTCCGCCGCATGATGATGACTCCGGCGCACACCAGCGTGAACGCCCACAGCGTTCCCATCGACGTCAGGTTGCCCAGTTGCTGGATCGGCGTAAAGGCGCCCAGCGCCGCCACGAAGATCATCAGCAGCAGGTTCGACTTCCAGGGCGTGGCGAACTTCGCGTGCAGTTCGGAAAACATCGACGGCAGCAGCCCGTCGCGCGACATCGAGTAAAACACGCGGGACTGACCCAGCAGCATCACCAGCATCACCGAAGTCAGCCCGGCGAGAGAACCCAGCTTCATCAGGAAGCCCAGCCAGGGCACGTTCTTCATCCGGTCGACTGCCACCGCCAGCGGCGCCGAAACGTTGAGATCTTTGTAATTCACCACGCCCGTGAGCACGCCAGCATAGAGGATGTACAGCACGGTGCAGATCACCAGCGAGCCGACGATGCCGATCGGCATGTCGCGCTTGGGATTGCGTGCTTCCTGCGCCGCCGTCGATACGGCGTCGAATCCGATGTAGGCGAAGAAAATCTGCCCGGCGGCTGCCAGCACGCCGGTCCAGCCGAACTCGCCGAACTTGCCGGTGGTGTTCTCCGGCAGGAAGGGGCGGTAGTTTTCATAGTTGATAAAGAAGTAGCCGAGCCCGATGAACAGCACCACTACGGCGAGCTTCACCGCCACGATCAGGGCGTTGAACCGCGCCGACTCCTGAATGCCGATGATCAGGATCGTTGAAATGACCATGATGATGATCACGCTCGGCAGGTTGATCACGCCCGGCACGGGGTCCCAGGGAGAATGGATCAGATTCGGCGGCAGGTGAATGCCGAACGACTCCAGGATCGAAACCATGTATCCCGACCAGGACACCGACACCGTCGCCGCGCCGATCGCGTATTCGAGCACCAGGGCCCAGCCGATGATCCACGCCAGCAGTTCGCCCATGGTCGCGTAGGCGTAAGTGTAGGCGCTGCCGGCGACGGGGATCATCGTGGCGAACTCGCTGTAGCAGAAGCCCGCGAACGCGCAGGCCACAGCCGCCAGAATGAAGCTGTAGACAACGGCGGGGCCGGCGTGCTGTGCGGCCGCCACTCCGGTCAACGAAAAGATGCCGGCGCCGATGATGGCGCCGATGCCCAGCGCCACCAGTTGCGTGGCCGTCAGCGTGCGCTTCAACGAATGGCCGTGCGCGTCGACGCTGGATTCCTTCAGGATTGTTTCCAGGGGCTTGCGGGCGAAGAGACTCATGCCTGAGACCTCAATGTGGATTCGCGCCGCTTCCTCCAGGCCAGATAGACGGGGATCCCGGTCAGCACGATGAGCAGACCGGGCCACGTGTAGCTGGGCTTGTAGAGAAGCAGCATCAGTTCAATGAACGCCGCCGCCGCGATGTACAGCGCCGGCAGCAGCGGATAGCCGAACGCGCGGTAGGGCCGCTCGGCTTCGGGGCGCGTGCGCCGGAGCACGAACAGCCCCGCAATGGTCAGGATGTAAAACAGCAAAACAGCGAAGATAACATAGTCCAACAGATCGCTGTAGCGTCCCGTCAGCGTGAGAAAGGCGGCCCACGCCCCCTGCATCCACAGGCTGTGGTTCGGCGTGTGCGTCTTTTCGTTCACCCGCCCGGCCGCGGCGAAGAACAGGCCGTCGCGCGCCATGGCGTAGTAAACGCGCGCGCCGGCGAAGATCATTCCGTTGAGGCAGCCGAAAGTCGACACCATCACCGCCAGCGCCATCACCTGAGTGGCGGCAGGCCCCAGGACCGTCTGGATCACCGCCGTCGCCACCCGGTCTTCCGGGACGCGCTGGATCCCTTCCAGCGGCAGCGCCATCAGGTAAACCAGATTGCAGGCCAGATAGATCACCGATACGATGCCCACGCCCAGAGCCAGCGACAGGGGCAGGTTCCGCTTCGGGTTCTTCACCTCGCCGGCGGTGAAGGTGACGTTGTTCCAGGCGTCGGAGCTGAACAGCGCTCCCACCATCGCCACCGCCGTGAGCCTCACGGCGTCCCAGGCGTTGAACGGCATCTCCCAGAACCGCCCGAAGTTCCGTTCCATCGCCTCCGGCTGCCGCCCGAAGAACACCCCAGCGGCGATCAGCCCGGCAAGCGCGCCGATCTTGGCGATCGTGAAGATGTTTTGCACGCGCGCGCCCGCCTCGATGCCGCGCGTATTGTGCCACGTCAGAGCCAGGATCAGGCCAATGGCCACCAGCATCTGCGTGTTCACACCGGCAGGACCGAACTTGACGAGCCAGGCGTCGGCTGACACCGCAGGCACGAACACGCCCAGGAACTTGGCAAACGCCACCGCCACCGCCGCCAGCGTCCCGCACTGGATCACCGCGAACAGCGTCCAGCCGTACAGAAACCCCCACAGGGGCCCGAACGCCTCGCGCAGGTACACATACTGCCCGCCGGCGCGCGGCATCATCGCCGCCATCTCGCCGTAGCTCAACGCGGCAATCATCGTCAGCAGCGCCGTCACCACCCATGTCGTCATCAACAGCGCTGGTGAAGCCACCTGCCGCGCGATGTCCGCCGACACAATGAATACACCGCTGCCGATCATCGACCCCATCACGATCGTCGTCGAATCGAGCAGCCCCAGCCGCTGCACCAGCCCCGCCTGCGTTACTGTGTCAGTGCGATCCATTCTTCCATGCGCCCCCGGACAGCCGCCTTGGTCATCTCTTCCGGCATCAGGTCCCCGATCACGGCCACTGAATCCACGCCCGTGCGCAACACCGCCTGCGCGTAGTCCCGCGTGATCCCGCCGATCGCCACCAGCGGTTTCTCCGTCAGCGCCCGCAACGCAGGCAGCCGTTCCAGCCCCAGCGCCGGATCGGGATTTTCCTTTGAGAACGTCTCGAACACCGGGCCGATGGCCAGGTAATCCGCTGGCTCCCCGGCGGCGGCGCGCAACTGCGCTTCGTTGTGCGTGGAGTAACCGAGGATGCGCGACTCGCCCAGCACACGCCGCGCCAGCCGCGGCGGAAGGTCGTTCTGGCCGAGGTGCACGCCGGCATCGAGCAGCGCCGCGATGTCGGCGCGGTCGTCGATGATGAGCCGCGCCCCCGCGCGCAGGCAGAAAACGGCCAACTGCGAGGCTGTTTCAAACACGGCGCGCGAGTAATGTCCTTTATGGCGCAGTTGCAGGATGCGGGCGCCGCCCTCGAGCAGCGCCTCGGCGAACCACAGCGGGCTCCGGCCCCGCCGCGCCAGCGCGCCCGTGTCCACGATCGGATAGACCCTTGGAAGCTCCATGAAAAAGGGGACAGGAACACAATACCCCTTTTCCCCGGCCCGCCGCACGCCTCCGGCCCGCTACTCCGCCGTCAGCCCGCGCAGGGCTTCTTCCAGCCGCCCCAGATCCTGCCGGATCTCTTCGGCCTGCCCCTGCGCCGTGCTGAGCACCTGCTCTACGGTATGGACCAGCGAATCGAGCCGCCGCTTCGCCTCCAGCAGCAGCGCCCCGCAGGCTCCGGCGGCCGCGTCATTCCATTGCGACGTCAGCCTCGCCAGGTTGATCTCCACCGCCCTCCCGATCTTGTCCCGGAAATGCCGCCGCACCACGCCGCTGAATACGGTCATGGGAATCGCCCACGACAGCAGCTCCCAGTTCCGGTCGAAGATCCTGCCGACGCGGATGTCCGGCTCCCGCGGTTCGGCAACCCGCATCTCCATCTGGGAAGTTTTCAGCGGCACGCCCAGAGCCTCCAGCATCTTCTCGGAAAGCCGGTTCCGGAAGTCCTGCAACGATTGCGACAATTGCCGGCTCACCCGCCGCACCGGGTCGAGGAATTCCTCCCGGTGGGCGGAAGATGCCGCCGCCAGCTCCCGGCGCAGCGCCCCCTCCAGCCACGCATCGAAGCGGTCCATCGCCGTCTGGAGGCTCGCGGTCCAACCGGGGAACTGCTGTTCGAATTCCCTGAACAGTTTTTTCACGATCCCGTCCGCCTCCGGGCGCAGCCGGCTCTCGATCGACGCCCGCGAAGTGGCCGTGGCGTGCCGCACGATCAGTTCGAGCCCCAGGCGCGTGTCGTCGAGCGCCGCCTTCTCGCCCAGCACGCGCTGCCGCAGTTGTTCCCGGTCGCTGTCTGCCCGCTCGGCGGCTTTCAGCGCCACGGTCAGATACTCAGCCGTTTCCTCCCCCAGGGACTCGATCTTGTGCTGGAGGATCTCTTCCCACTGCGCGGCGCCGTCTTTGCGGAGCCGCCCCAGCAGTTCGTCTTCGATCTTCCTCCGGCAGTCTTCAAAGCCCGGCTTCGCGGAATACGGATACACGGGCAGCCCGCCATCCCACCGCGCAGCCAGTTGCTGGCGCACGAACTCCTCCACCTGCCTGCGGCCCTCGGCGTCGAGGAGGTCGATTTTGGTCAGCAGCAGCGCAATCCGAGGCGTGTAGCGCTCCAGCTCGGCAATCAGCGCGATGTCATGTTGTGTCAGCGGCGGATCCACGCTCACCGCCACCAGCGCCAGCCCCACGTTCGGCAGCCAGTCGCGCGACGCCTCCGTATTGTGCTCGAACACGCTCTCCATTCCAGGCGTATCCACGAACCGGATGCCCCGGTAGCGCTCCATCTCCGGCAGCCACACGCGCACGCGACCGGCGCCCTTCCGGTTGCCGGGATTCCGGCTCTCGTCGACGTAGTCGCGCAGCGCCTCCACCGGGATCCCTTCGCGGCGCCCGCCGGCAAATTCGACCTCCGCCCGCTCGGGCCTCCCGTACTCGATCTCGGTGACGATGCTGGTGACGGGGATCACGCCCACCGGCAGGAGCGCACGGCCGAGGAGATCGTTGAGAAACGTCGTCTTGCCGGCCTTGAACCGCCCGAGAATCGCCACATTGACGGCTCGTTCCGCAGCGAATTGACGCGTGCTTTCGAGGAAATCAGAGAGCGCTTCCAGCCGGTATTTCCCGATCAGGGAGTCGATCAGATCCAGCGCCCGCAAGCGCCTGCCGCCATTGCCGTGGGAAGGATCATCCGGCGATGCTGGCGCGCCCTGCTCCACCCTGACTTCCGCCGTGTTTTCCATCATGGCAGTCGCCTCGTCCTCTCTTGCCCGCAGACCGGGCATCGGGTAGGAGTCATCGGCCGTAGGAACCGGCGGTTCAGGGCGGACTCCACCGCCACCAATTCCATTATCTCAAAAGGTTCAGTCAGCCATTTCGGCCATGATGAGCCGGATCAGTCCCGGCAAAGCGCGTGCGCAGGCCGCCGAAAGTTCCATCCCGGGGGCCAGACATGCCGGCTCCATGCCGATCAGCACCACCCGCGCGGGCAGCACGTCCAGCGCGCGCGCCTGGTCCAGCGCCTCCGCCACGCCGAACTCGTGCAGCGACAATGGCCTTGCCGCACCGGCCAGATCGTCACGCGAAAGGATCTCCATGCGGTAGAGCGCACCCGCCGTTCCACCGCCCCGCACGGCGTCCACCAGGATCAGCTTCCCGTAGCCTTTCAACTCGGCCAGTAGTTCGCCGAGCGCCGTGCCCGCGTCGACGGCGTCCACCCCGGCGGGCAGTCCCCGGGCAATCAACAACCGGACGGCGTGCACGCCCAGCCCTTCATCGCCGAGCAGGATGTTGCCTACTCCGGCGACCAGCGTTTTCTTTCCCATGCCCGCTCAGACCACGCGCGCCGTAGCCAGCGGACGCCCGCGTGGGGTCACCAGGTGCACGGCGCAAGCGATGCAGGGATCGAAGGAACGCACGATCCGGGCCACGGCGAACGGATTGCCCGCGTCATCCACAGGCGCGCCGACCAGCGCTTCCTCGATAGGCCCCGGCTGCCCTTTGCCGTCGTGCGGCGACGCATTCCATGTTGTCGGCACCACCGCCTGGTAACGCTCGATCCTCTGGTTGCGGATCGAGATCCAGTGGCCTAGGGCTCCGCGCGAAGCATCCCAAAGCCCCATGCCTGACGCAGTATCCGGCATCTTGTGGGCCACAGCGACAGGTTCGTCCAGCTTGATCTGCAGCACCCAGTCCGCCATGGCATCGGCGAGCACCTTCGTCTCCAGCGCCCGCGCGAGGTGCCGGCCCATCACCGAGCACAGATTCTCCCGCTTCAGCCGCAAGTGGGCCAGCGCACTGTCGATGGCCTTTGCCAGCGCAGGGTTCGCGCCATCGCTGGTGTTCACGACGGCCCGCGCCAGCGGCCCGACCTCGTAAGCAACGCCCTCATAACGTGGCGCCTTCAGCCAGCTATAGGCGCCGGCCTTGCTTCGGTCTGGTTCCGTGGTCTCTTTTGCAGGATGAGCCGGCGGACCGTCCCGATACCAGGAAAACTTGACCTCCTCGGCAATCTTCGACGGATCCACGGGCAGGCGCTTGCCATCAGCCACGCGTCCCATCCGGAAAAATCGCCCGCGCTTTACCACGTCCGGCTCCGCGTCCTGATCGAAAGCACCGTAGGAGAGGAACCGGCGGCATCCGCGCCCGATTTCGGCGTAATCCCGATACACCCCGGCAATCGTGAGCACGTCCGGAATGTAGACATTGTCGATGAACTCGCGCAGTTCCTTCAGCCGCCACAGGAATGTCGTCACTTTGTCCACGGCGGGCACCACGGTCACTCCGCCCGGCACCACCGAGGCGCAGTGCGGCATTTTGCCGGAAAACACGGCTGACATTTCGTGCGCTTTCAGGCGGATATGGAGGGCCTGGACATAATGGCTGACGATTTCCTGGCTCACCTTTTCCGGCAGCCTGTAGTCGGCTTCAAAACGGGGAATGAAGGGAGGAAACTCCGGGCCGCGGACAAAATCCAGCGCGGCCAGATGGTAGAAATGCAGGATGTGCGACTGGATGTAATTCGCACCCTGGATCAGATTCCGGATGATGCGGCCGTTGTGCGGCGGCATAATGCCAAGCGCGTTGTCCAGGCACTGCGCGCTGGCCAGAGCATGGGCCGTAGGACAGACGCCACAGAACCGCTGCGTGATCTGCACGGCGTCGAGCGGGTCTCGCCCGGCAAGAATCTGCTCGAAACCGCGGTACAGCGTGCCCGCGCACCGGGCTTCGACGACCTTCCCGCCGTCCACCACCGCTTCGATGCCCAGATGACCTTCGATCCTCGTCAACGGGTCGACAACCACTTTCGCCGGCATCCCTCACCTCCTCTGATACAGCGGGGAGTGCGCGTCGGGGAACCCCGGTTCCGTGCACCCCATGCATGGAGCGTTGGCGTTGATGCACCAGTTCACGCCGCTATTCCACTGCCGGATGGGGCAGTCAGCGTGCGTGAACGGTCCTTTGCAGCCGATCTCGAGCATGCAGCCCACTTCGCCGAATTTCGTGGCGAAGATGCCGTCGTCAAGGTAGTCCCGGAAGATGCAGCGGTTATGCACGCTCTTGCCGTAATACACCTTCAGCCGCCCGTGCTCGTCGAGGTCTTTGGCCGGCGGGATTCCGTAGAGCAACACGCGCGCCACCGTCCCGATAAACCAGTCCGGATGGCACGGACAGCCGGGGATGTTGATCACGGGAACATTCACCGACAGAATCTTCAGGACGTCCCCGATGCCTTTCGACTGCGTCGGGTTGGGAGCCGCCGCCGGAAGGCCGCCGTATGCGGCGCAAGTGCCCACGGCCAGGATCGCCATTGCGCCCGGCGCCAGCCGCCGCACCCATTCGAGCATCGTCACGGGCTTGCCGCCTTCCTCGCCGAGAGTGCCGTCGATGCCGCCATCGCGGGTCGGAATTGCGCCTTCGACGATGAACACGTACTTGCCCTGATTCTTCTTCGCCGTCTCCAGCGCTGCATCCGTTGACAGGCGCCCTGCTGCCGCCATCAGCGTCGAGTGGTAGTTCAGGAACAACTGATGACCGGGCAGGATCTGGTCGAGGATGACGTTCTTGATGCTCGGGTGAATCGTGTTGATCACCGACACCGAGCACCCGCTGCATGCGGCATTCTGCATCCAGATCAGCGGGTACTCTCTTACAGCGTCGGCGAGCGCCGCGCCCAGGCGCGGCAGGAACGCCTCATGGAAGGGAGTCAGAGCCGTGGCTGCCGAAGCCCACCGCATGAACTCCCGTCGTGGAATGCCGTGGTTGCTCATATTGCCCTCCTGCAACCTTCCTGGCTTCCTTCAGATGACACTCGGCGCACTTTACCGGCGCCTTCTTGCCGGCTGCCACCTGCTTCTTGTGGCAGTCGATGCAGACGCCGGCCTGCGCCGTGGAATTGTGGAACGCAGCCTGCCGCGATGTCTTCATCCCCGCTGCCGGCGGCTTGGCGTGGCAGTCGCGGCACGCCTGGTTGGGCTTCGTCTCCGGTTTTTCCGGCTTCGAAGCATGGTGACACGTCGCGCATTTCTCTCCAGTCCGAGCCTCGTGCGCCTTGTGCTGAAACGTGACGCTGCCCAGGGCGGCGTCCTTCATCAGGATCGCTTCAGGCGCCTTGGGCGCGGAAGATTTGGGCCCTTGCGCGGCAACTGCCATGCAGAGCAGTCCAAGAAACAGGCTTCTCATGCTACGTCTCCAGATAATCAGACCTGATTACCGTCAATACTATGTATCTAAACCGGCCGCTGCGCTGTGTCAAGGGGGAAATCACCTTCCCCCGCCGTGCGGACCGCGTTGCGGCAGGCCAGCGTCAGCCCCCCCTCTTCACTGCCCCTCCGGATATCCGGCAGGCTGTTCCTTCAGCCGGCGCAGGCACGGCATCCGTCCGCCCGATAAACCCCAGGCATGGTCGTTCCTGCTGCCAGCGCCACCACTTGACCGCGCAACAACGCACGCCCCGGACGAACCGGCGCCTTGGGGCAGGCAAGCATTTGCGGCCAACCGCGCCGGCCACCGGATACCCTCTGATACGCTGCTAGAGGGTTCGACATGATTCGATCATGCCTTCTTCTTCTGGCTCTGGCCGCCTCCACGCTGCTCGCCCAGCCGCCGCGCCGCACGCAGAGCGTGGTAATCCTGATGACCGACGGGTTGCGCTGGCAGGAGGTCTTCTCCGGCGCCGACGCCGCGCTGATGAACCGCAAGGCCGGCGGCGTGGCGGACGAAGCCTCGCTCCGAAAGCAGTTCTGGCGGGCCACGCCGGAAGAACGCCGCGCGGCGCTGCTGCCGTTCTTCTGGTCTGTCGCCGCCCGCCAGGGGCAGGTGTTCGGCGACCGCTCGCGCCGCTCGGAAGCGCGTGTCGCCAATGGCCTGAACTTTTCTTACCCCGGCTACAGCGAAACCTTCTGCGGCGTCGCCGACCCGCGCATTGACTCGAATGACAAGCGTTACAACCCGAACACGAACGTGCTCGAGTTCCTCCACCGCCGCCCGGGTTTCGAAGGCCGCGTGGCCGCTTTCGGCGCCTGGGATCTGTTTCCCTGGATCCTGAACGCGCCTCGCGCGGGGATCCTCGTCAACGCCGGCTACGAACCGCTGCAGCTCCTGGAAAGCAGTCCGCGCATCGATCTGCTGAACACGCTGAAAGCGGAAACCGAGTATTGGGACTCGGAAGCCTTCGACGCTTTCACCTTCCATACCGCCCTGGAATACCTGCGCGCGAAAAAACCCCGCGTGCTGGCCGTCCTGCTGGGTGAAACCGACGAATGGGCGCACGCCGGCCGTTATGATCTCTACCTGAAATCCGCCCGCCGCGTGGACGAGTATGTGCGCCAGTTGTGGGAGGCGCTGCAGTCCATGCCCGAGTACCGCGGCTCGGCCACTCTGATTCTCGCCACCGACCACGGCCGCGGATCGGGCAAGAAAAGGTGGCGCAGCCACGGGCGCCGTGTCCCGGAATCGCAATACGTCTGGATGGCCTTCCTCGGCCCGGACACGCGCCCGCTGGGCGTGCGCGAAAGTACGGGATCCGTGACACAAGCGCAGCTTGCCGCCACCATCGCCGCTTTTCTCGGAGAAGACTTCCGTTCCGCCGTGCCTGCGGCGGCGGCCCCGATCCAGGACGTTCTGCCCCAATAAATCCCGCGCCCTTCCTGCTACATTGTGGCTATGCTCCGATTCGCAGGGCTGCTGCTGGCGGCCGCACTCGCCTTGGATGCCCAGATGGTCCGGGTCACTGAACATACGCTCTCCAACGGAATGAAGATCCTCATCCACGAGGATCGCGACGTGCCTAACGTCGCGCTCTATTTTTTCTTCAAGGTGGGCTCGCGCAACGAGCGCCCGGGCGCAACCGGCATCAGCCATTTTTTCGAACACATGATGTTCAACGGGGCGAAGAAATACGGGCCCAAGCAGTTCGACATCCAGATGGAAAAGGCCGGCGGGCGCAACAACGCCTACACGAGCCGCGACGTCACCGTCTACACGGACTGGTTTCCACGCTCCGCCCTGGAGCTGATGTTCGACATGGAAGCCGACCGCATCCGCGATCTCTCCTTCGACCCGAAGATCGTGGAGAGCGAGCGCGGGGTGGTCAGCTCGGAACGGCGCACCTCGGTGGACAACAGCCCCTTCGGCACGCTCTACGAACAGCTCAACGCCACAGCCTACATCGCGCATCCTTATCAGTGGCCGGTCGTCGGCTGGGCGTCTGATATCGAGGCCTGGACCATGGACGATCTCAAGGCCCACTACCGGATGGGCTACGCCCCCAACAACTGCGTCGTCGTCGTCTCCGGCGACATCACTGCCGCCGATGTCCTGCCTCTGGCGAAGAAATATTTCGAGCCGATCCCCAGGCAGGAACCGCCGCCGCCGGTGCGCACGGTGGAGCCGCAGCAATTGGGGGAGCGCCGCGTGGAGGTGCGCCGCCCGGCGAATCTGCCGCTGCTGATGGTAAGTTACCACGTCGGTTCCGCCCGGGATCCCGATTTTGCCGTCTTTGAAGTCATCGAGACGCTGCTCACCGGCGGACGCAGTTCCCGCCTGCACCAGCGGCTCGTGGAGAAGGAGCAGTTGGTGCTGAGCGCCGGCGGCGGTGTCCGCCCGTCCCTGGATCCCGGCCAGTTTCTGTTCACATTCCAGGTCCGCACTGGCAGGCAGCCGGGGGACGTGGAAAAACCCCTGTATGAGGAACTGGACCGGCTTGGGCGCGAACCCGTCGCGGCCGAGGAGCTTCAGAAGGCGAAAAATCAGATCCTCGCCGATTTTTACCGCCGGTTGAAAACCATCGCCGGCAAAGCCAACCTCCTCGGCAGTTACGAGGTGTTTTATGGATCCTGGAACCAGATCAACGAGGCGCCCGCGCGGATCGAAAAAGTCTCCGCCGCTGATGTCCAGCGCGTCGCGGCACGCATCTTTTCTCCCCGCAACCGCACCGTCGGCGTCCTGGTTCCAGAACAGCGCGCGGAGGTGAAACCATGAGAACCGCTCTGGGAATCTCTCTGATGGCCATGACTGTCTCCATCTCCGCCCAGGTGCGGCTGCCTGATTACACACGCGAGCAGCTCCCTAACGGCGCCACCCTGATTCTGCTGCCCCGGCACGAGGTGCCGCTGGTGAGCGTGCGCGCCGTGTTCCGCGGAGGCGCGGAGATCGAGCCAGCGGGCATGAACGGCATTACGGCCGTCACCGTGGAGATGATGCGCCGCGGCGCAGGCGAACGCTCCGCGGCCCAGATCGACCTCGATCTCGATTTTCTCGGGGCCGAGCTGAGTTCGGGCGCCAGCCGGCAGGCGGCGTTTTTCGCCCTGGAATTCCTGTCAAAAACCGCGCCGGAAGCAATGGCGATTTTCGGCGATATTCTCACGCAGCCGGCCTTTCCCGAAGACGAAGTCCGCAAAGTTCTGTCCCAGACAGCCGACCGCGTGCGCTCATCCAAAGACAACCCGGGCGCGGCGGTCGGGCTGTATTTCAACGGCTTCTTTTATCCGCCGGGGCATCCTTACCGCCATTCCGGCAGCCCGGACGAGATCTCCGTAGCGCGGATCAACCGGGAGGAGATCCAGAAACATTACCGCCGCCTGGCAGCGGGCAGGAACCTGATTTTCGTAGCCGCCGGCGACTTTGACCCCGGACAGTTCGCCCCGTTGGCGCGCCGCATCGCTGGAGCTCTGCCGGCGGGTGAAGGCGGGCGGCAGCCCGCGCCCCAGGAGCCGCGTTTTGAGCGGCCACGCCTGCTTCTGGTCGACAAGCCGGACGCCACGCAAACGTATTTCCGCATCGGTTTGCCCGGCATCCACCGCCGCCACCCGGACCGCATCGCGCTGCTAGTCGCCAACACGCTGTTCGGCGGGCGCTTCACTTCCCTGCTGAATGATGCCCTCCGCGTCAACGCCGGTCTCACATACGGCGCGAATTCGATTCTCGATCAGGACCGCCTCACCGGCGCCATCGCCATCAACTCCTACACCCCTACGCCAACCACGGTGAAAGCCATCGATCTCGCCCTCGCTGTGCTGCGCCAGTTCGCCGCCAGGGGCATTTCCCAGGAGCAGCTCGACTCAGCCCGCGCCTACATCAAAGGCAATTTCCCTACAGACCGGCTGGAGACATCCGACCAGCTCTGCTCGATCCTCGCCGAGCTGGAGATCTTCGGTCTCAGCCGCGATGACATCGACGGCTTCTTCCAGCAGCTCGATGCGCTGACCGTGGAGACCGTCAACGCCGCCATCCGCCGGCGGTTCGCCACGGAGAACCTGCAGTTCTGCCTGGTCGGCAACGCTTCGGCCATTGAAAAAGACGTGGCCAAATTCGCCGCCGCGATGAAGGTGGTTCCCATCAGCACGGAAGGCTTCGCCGTTCCGGATTTTTGACGAGGATGGTCCGATGCAGAACACGTGGGGGCTTTCCAGAAGCGAGATCAGAGAGCTGAGCCGTCTGGGCACGCCGGAGCGGGTGCAGCGATTCCTGGATGAACTGCCATACAACTACGACACCGACCCACACACCTGCTTTTCCCCGCGCCTGGTTCTCCGCCACGGGCGCGCCCATTGCATGGAGGGCGCACTGCTTGCAGCCGCGGCTTTCCGGCTCGCCGGGCGCCCGCCTTTGATCGTCGATCTCGCCGCCGTGCGCGACGACGATCACGTCCTGGCCGTCTTCCGGGAGGGACGCGCGTGGGGCGCCGTCGCCAAGTCGAACTATTCCGGCCTGCGCTTCCGCGATCCCGTCTACCGCACGCTGCGCGAACTCGTGATGAGCTACTTCGCTCACTATTACAATCCGGAGGGCGAGAAAACCCTGCGCTCCTACTCGCGCCCCGTGAACCTGGCGCGATTCGACTCTCTCGGATGGATGGCGAGCGAAGAGGACGTCTGGTACATCCCGGAGCATCTGGTGCACATACCCCATATCCGGCTGCTGACGCCGGCGCAGATCCGGTGCCTCACGCCGATGGACAGCCTGCTGTACCGGGCGGGAATGGTGGGACGCTCGCTGCACGCCGTTTCAAGCCCGGCGCGCAGGCCAAAGGTCGCGCAACGTTTGCGCCGAGGTCAGCTCGCGCCATCGCGCCTCGAAGCGCTCCGCTAGCCCGGGCGCGCCGGCCAGAATCTCTTCGAGCCCGAACTGCCGCGCGGCCGAGCCGTTCCTGGCCATCGAGGCCAGATGCCGTTCGACGTCTTCCCAGCGGTCCGTAAGACCTCCGGAGTCGATCAACACCACGCGGCTCTGGATGACGCCGAAATTCTTCAGGTGCGCGTCGACTGAGAACACGCCGCGGCGCCATGCGGCGCGGCGCAGTTCGAGCAGCCGTTCCAGCCAGCGCTCCACCTCGACCCAGTCGCCCTGGGCGGCGAGCTTCCTGATCCGGTCGTATAACGTCTCCTCCACCCGTTCGGTCGCCTCGGTCACCACCAGCCAGCCGGGCCACCCGGCCACCTTCACCAGCGTCGGAGGGAATGTCACCGTCTCCGGCACCAGCGACGTGCCCGAGAGATGCTTCACCGCCAGGTACTCACCGCGCACGTCGCGGTGGACAAACTTCTGCCACACCCTGCCCCAGTGGGTGCTGAACCACACGCCGCGCGGCACGGCCGCCACCACGACCTGCAACGCCATGCGCAGCGCCCGCAGCGGCGTGGATGGATGCGAGAACCATCTCGCGGCCATTCGCCCCGGCAGCCAGCGCTCCAGCCGCTTCATCATGCGCCAGATCAGGATCAGCGCAATGATCTCGCTCGCGCCGCGCTCCCGCTTCACCACCCAATGGCCGCTTGCGTAGACCACCTTGCCCACGCCCTCGCCGATCCGCTTCAGACGCCCCCGGGTGAGTTCCTCGGGAGCCGCCTCAAAGGCCTGCAAAGGCGTCCGCATCGTCTTGTCCCGCCATCACGCTCTGGCCAGAGAATACCATTTCTGCCCGCGAAAACAAGCCTGTTATGCTGGGAGTTCATCCGCCATCAGCGCAGCCGCCGCCAGCGGCTCCTAATTTCATGATGCACGCCGATACCCCCGTCCCCGCCGCCGCGCACAGGCCCCGCCTGCGCTTCGACCGTCATGAACTGTCGGGCGCCTTCGGCGACCTGGGCACGGACCTCCCATTGCTGGTGGGCATGATCCTCGCCGCGCGGCTCGATTCCTCGAGCGTGCTGGCCGCCTTCGGCCTGATGCAGATCCTGACCGGCGTCCTGTACCGGATGCCGATGCCCGTGCAGCCGCTGAAGGCCATGGCCGCCCTTGTCATCGCCCAGAAGCTGCCCGCGGCCACTCTTTACGGGGGCGGGCTGGCGATCGGCGTCATCATGCTTGCCCTGTCGCTGTCCGGCGCAGTCGCCTGGGTGGCGCGCATCGTTCCCAAACCGGTGGTGCGCGGCATCCAGCTCGGACTCGGACTTCAGCTCGCCTCCATTGCGCTGAAAGATTACGTGCGTTCGGACGGCACGGCAGGATGGATCCTGGCCCTTGCGGGATTCGTGCTGACCGTTATCCTGATGCGCCTGCACCGCTTCCCCGCCGCTGCCGCGATCATCGCGCTCGGCCTCGCATATGCGCTTGCCTTCAAGCTCAGCGCCGGTGATTTTGCGCGCGCCGCCGGCTTCCGCCTGCCGCAGTTGCATACCGTCTCCTGGCCCGACATCTGGACGGGCTCCATTGTGCTCGCCCTGCCCCAACTGCCGCTCTCGCTGGCCAATTCCGTGCTGGCGACGCACCAGGTGGCGGCGGACCTGTTTCCCGAGCGGCCGCTCACCGTGCGGAGGATCGGCCTCACCTATTCGCTGATGAATCTCATCAATCCGTTTCTCGGCGGAGCGCCCACCTGCCATGGCTCGGGCGGCATGGCGGGGCACTACACTTTTGGCGGGCGAACGGGCGGATCCGTAGTAATATACGGCTCAATTTTCCTTCTCCTGGGGCTGTTTTTCAGCGGAGGCTTCCAGAAGATAATCGAGATTTTCCCGCTGCCTCTTCTCGGCATCCTTCTTCTTTTTGAAAGCCTGGCTCTTGTTCTGCTGGTGCGTGACGTCGCCCTGGAGCGAACGGATTTCGCCGTGGCCGCCCTCGTAGGGCTGGCGGGTGTTTTCCTGCCTTACGGGTACGTGATCGGAATGATCGCCGGCACGCTGCTTCACGCCGCCGCGCGCCGCGGCTGGATCGCCTTCGGCCGCTGAACCGGCCGGCCGGAGCCGGGCTTACTGAACGGGAATCCTGCCCCGGTTCGCCTCCGTCCATTGCCGGAACGTCAGCATGGCGGGATGCAGCTCCCGGGAAAACCTCGTATCCCTCGCCTTGCAGAATTCGTCTGAGAATTCCGTGTTGAACTGGAACATGTTGCCGAGGTCCTCCGCGTGAGGAAACCCCAGTTGGCGGAAGACCGCATGCGGCAGCGGTTCATAATGCACCGGCTCGCCGATCGCATCGCTCAGTCCGGCGGCCATCTCCGCTCCCGTCAGGTGCTCGGACGCGACGCCCACACGCGCGCCATGAAAGTGCTTCCCACGCTTCAGAATCCCATAGGCGCATCCTCCGATGTCTGCCGCCGCAATCCCCGGCAGCTTGCTGTCCGCCATGGGGAGCGTCAGCACCAGCCGGCCGGCGGCGTCCCTGACGGGCCCAGCGCCAAAATTGATGAAGTTGTCCCAGTAGAAGCTCGTCAGCAGGTACGTGACCGGTAGCCCGAGTTCGGCAAAAACAGCATCGGCCTCGCCTTTGGAGTCGAAGTGCGGCACCTTGTATCGTCCCATGAGGGTCGGCATCCGGCCATCCTCCAATGGCACGAATTTCCGCGTGTCTTCCAGCGTCGACCAGATCACATGCTCCAGGCCCGCTTTCTTTGCCGCATGGGCCATCGCCGAGGCTTGCGCCAACTCTCGTTCCGGCGAGAAATGATGCCAGAAGAAAGTCACGCAGTAGGCGGCGTAGGCGCCTTCAAAGGCTCTGGCGACGCTGGCCGGGTCGTCCACATCGGCCGCCACGACCTCCGCCCCCAGTTCCGCGAGCGACTGAGCCTTGGCCGAGGCCGGATCCCGCGTCAACGCGCGGACCGCGAATGGACTCGCCGGATCGCTGAGGATCGCTCTCGCCAGCCCGCCTCCCTGGGCTCCCGTGGCCCCGGCGATCGCAACAACAGGTTTTCTTTGCATCTTGGTCTCCCCTCTGATTCGCTCATCCCCGGATTTGCGCCAGCCCCTCAGCAGGCAGCGCATATGAATGCGCCCGGCGGCCGCTCTGCAGCCCGGCAACCGGGGCCGCCGCGCGGCTGTGTATCACCTGCGCGGAACTGCGGCGCCCTCCAGTTCCAGCAGCTTCTTTTTCACTTCAAGCCCCCCGGAAAAGCCCGTCAGCGCCCCGCCGGATCCGATCAGCCGGTGACATGGGATGATCACCGGAAGCGGATTCCTGCCGGCTGCTGCTCCGACGGCGCGTGCGGCTCCTGGCCGTCCCAGATAACGCGCCAGATCGCCGTACGTTCGCACCTCCCCGAAAGGAATCTCAAACAGCGCCTTCCACACGTCGCATTGAAAGCGGGTGCCTTCGAGCTCGAACGGAACTTCGAACTTCCTCCTCTTCCCGCTCGCGTACTCCTCCAGTTCCTGCCGCGCCTGCTGAAGCACAGGGTCTTCGTCGTTCCGGCGGCCCCCTTCAAATCCCGGCGGCAACACCGAGGCGGACTCGCCAAAGGCCGCGCGGCGCAATGCGCCGTGCTCCGCCAGCACAAACAGATGGAGGCGCGGCGCCAGCCTGACGGCCGTCCAATCCGGCATGCCTCCAGCATAGCGCCCCTGGCGCCCGGGACCGCGCTTAGCGCCGGACGCTGGCCACGTTGTCCCTGTCCACCAGCAGCGTTCCAGTGTCGATGAACAGCGGCAACGGCGAGCGAGGATCGTTGCGGAAATCCGCCACGAGCGAAGCGGGCTTGCGCAGCACCACCTCCGCCAGCGCCTTCAGCCCGTAATAGCCCATCGTGTAGGGCTTCTGCGCGATCGTCGCCGCAATCCTGCCCTTTTCGATCCACTCAAGAGTGCTCTGCGTGGCGTCCATGGCCAGAATCACCTTGCCTTCGATCCTGGCGCGGTCCAGCACGTCGGCGACTTCCGCCCCCGAGAGCGATTCCAGCGCCACGAATGCGTCAGGCACCATCTTCTTCTGCACGTACTCTTCCGCCAGGTCGAACGCAAGGCTGGCATTGCCCTTCATGTCCTGTATGGCGGCGATCTTGATCCCCGGCGAGGCATCCAGCACTGCGCGGTAGCCGTCGAGCCGCTCCTTGACATTTTCCTGGCCCGCGATCGTGAAGAAGACAACAGTGCCCTTCCCATTGAGCAGTTTCACCAGCAGCCGGCCGCCCATCTGGCCAGCCTCGTAGTTATTCGTGCCGACAAAAAAGAGCCGACGGCTCTGGGGCGCGTCAGCATCCACGGTCACTATGGGCATGCCACCTTCCACCGCTGCGTTGATGACCGGCGTGAGCAACTCTGCGTTGCCGGCGCTCACCAGCACGCCCGCAGGCTTCTTGGCCAGAATCCGCCTGAGTTCCTCCCGCTCCGCCTGTGCATCGTACGTCTCAGGACCTGCCACTTCCGCCTGCACGCCAAGCTCCCGGGCTGCCGCCAGAAATCCGGCCCCAGCCTCCTGCCAGTAGGGAATCTTCGGGTTGGCGCAAACCAGGAAATACTTCTCCGTAGCCTGATGCGCCGGCCCGGAGCCGCCACACCCCCACAATCCGAGCAAAGAGAGCAAACAGGGAATCAATCGCCGTTTCATGTCGATTTCACTCCATCCGAGGATCGGCCGCCGCCCAGTCTACGCTCGCGGCACGCCGGGCACAAGCATTCCCTTCCATCTTGCCGTTTCGGCTCTGATGGGATCAAATCCCCGCCGCATCACTTGCGGCCCGGCCGCAGGTTGCTCCCCTTCGGATCGAGCATTTTGAGCCCCGCCGGCAGCGTGAACAACTCGTCGCCCAGCCCTCGGTTGATCGTCACGGCATCGGCGTACATCTCGAAGTTCCTCTCTCCATTGCGATCGCGCCGCACGACGAACGGCCACATCACACCCCCGCCGACATCGCGGTACTTGTCGAAGATCGTCACCTCCTCGATCCGGAACTTCAGCTTCGGATCCCGCCTCTCCCATTGCTGCCGTATCGGAAATTTCGAAGATTGATGGAACCACACCGTCGTCTGACGGTTGGCTCCGTCGACGATCCGGACCACGTTGCACGGCTGCCGGTCCACAATGTCGGTTCCCACCGGATCGAACGCCATGCCCGGTTCCTTCAGCCGCACCCGCAGCGTGTGCAGCACATTGTGCAGCAGCGTCTCCTTGTACGACTCGTAGAGAGTCTCGGCCATGGGCTTGGCGCCCCGGTAGGTCACCTCCCAGCCGCCGTTCTCGTTGTAAATGATGTAGACGTCTTCGTTCTTGCCGAACGCCCGCCGCTCCCGCTGCCCGACAAAATCCGCTGGCATGGGTTCGGGCGCGGTGAGATACCGGATGTAGAATTTCACCCGGCTCATCCCGGAGAGATCCTCGCGATAGAACGCGTAACTCCGCCCCTCCTCCACGCGGTCCCGCATAGCGAGGAACTTCTCGCCCCCCAGAGCCTGGAGCGCGTCGTCCACCACCTTCCTGGCCCACTCCGCCGTCCGCGGCGCCTGCCCGAACAGAGCGGGCGCGCACAACATCCACAATGCCAGCCTGCGCATTCCTTGATTCTATCTTCGGCGAATGCGGCCCCATGATTGCCCCAGGGCTGCGGGCAGCAGAAGAAAATCCCGCCAGTACGGCTGCCCTCCTTCGCCGGCGAGGAAAAGCCCGCGCCGCATCAGCCACCGCTGAGTGCCCATCGACAAGGCTGATTGCGCCCACGAGACAAGAATCCCCGCCCGCCGCACGCCCGGACTCAGCGCTTCATGCGCGCCCCATTCGATGAGGTGAACGATCACGGGCACGCAGACCATCAGCACCAGCGCCGCCCTCCATTTCGGCTGATGGAACCGGAGCCTCTGCGCCAGCGCGCCCGTCAGCCCGGCCAGAGAGGCAAACAGCAAGAATTGTGCCGCCGCGCCCGCCGCTGCCTCTGGCGCGCCGGCGCGCCACGTAGCGATGGCGAACGGAATGCTGCGATACAAGCCGCTGTTCAACGCGGTCTTCCAGTTCCAGAGAGGATTCACGCCACGCAGTCCGCCTCCGCCCGGTGGCGCACGCCCTGCGCCAGGGCCTGCTGGTAGGCCTCCCATACGGCCTCCCCTACGGCCTCCCAGGTGCGCTTCTCGGCGGCGCGCCGCGCCGCTTCGCCCAGCCGGCGGCGCAGCTCCGGCCGTTGCGCCAGTTCCACGACCGCCGCGGCCATTTCTTCAGTAGTGCGGCAGACCTTGCCCGTAATGCCGTTCGACAGAATCGCCGCCGGGCCGCCCCGGCCCATCACTACGCACGGGACGCCCGAAGCCATCGCCTCCTGCACAACGTTGCCATAGGTATCGGTTTCGCTCGGGAACACGAACACATCGAAATTCGCGTAGGCACGCGCCAGCTCTTCCTCGCGCAGCACGCCGCACAAGTGCGCGTTCGCCACATTGGCGGCGAGCCATTCCCGCTCGGCGCCATCGCCCACGATCTCCATTCGGAACGGCCCCGCGCCGGCCTGGGCCAGCGCAGCGGCCACTGCGCCCAGACGCCGCACGGACTTCTCGGGAGACAGCCGTCCCACGTAGCCGGCTGCCAGTACGCCGTCCCTGCGGTCCCGCTTCCGCGGATGGAACATGCCGCAGTCCACGCCTCGCAGCATCAGGCGGACAGGCTTGCCCGTGGCGCGCTCGAGCGCGGCGGCAATCTCCCGGTTCGGCGCCAGAATCAGGCGCGCCTGCCGGTAATACAGAGCCAGCCCCCGCCAGCTCCACCCGCGCGCCATCTCCCGCATCCACCCGGGCGCCCATTCCGGGAGCCGCAGCGCCGCATACTCGTGCACATTCGTATGCCAGCTCATCACTGCCGGAAGCTTCAGCAGCCATGCGGCGATCGAGCCGAGAAACCCCGTATGATTCGGCCCCGTAATGTGGACCAGATCTGCGCCGAATTCCAGCAATGAGCGGCGCACCAAATTGAGATGACGGATAAAAAGCAGGTCGAATTTCAGGTCGTTCTCCAGCCGGAAATGAACAGGGCTGGTCCTCAGCGAGAGCCTCCTTCCGCTGCCGCCCTCCCCGGGCGCCGTCTCGCGCCCCGCATGAACCACCAGCAGCGGCAGCCCCTGACGGCGAGCGTGCTGCTCGAGCATCCGGCAGGTCAGCGCCACTCCGTTGACTTCCAGCAGGCTGTCGGCGAACAGAGCCACCCGGGGCGCGCCGCTCATGCCACTTCCTCGGCTTCCTTCAGCATCTGCCGCATTGCGAACCGCACACCACGCCACTCCGCCGCACGGGCCAGAAAGACGAACAGACGGATCAGAAAAGGCTCTCTGCCCTCTGGAAACGCCTCCGCTAGCGGCATAACCTCTCCGGTTGCGCTCCGGAAAAATACGCGGTCGCTCCAGCGCACCCACCCGTAGCTGTGTTCGGGTTGGTCCCGCATCACGTCGCAGATGGCGGACACGATCCTCGCCGCCGTCGGATCGCGGTACTGCTTCATGACGAGCACCAGGCTTTCGGCGCCGCCGCGCACCTCCTCCACAAAGCTTCCAAAGCAGGTGGCGGGCGTAAGGTTGAGCAACGCATTTGGTTCGCAGCCGTGCCGGTCGCCGCCCGACACGCAGGGCAGGCGGTATCGGCCCGCAAGATTCAGGCTCCGCACATTTTCCTTCCACGGCCGCAGCCCGTTCAGTTCCAGCGCGTGCACCCACTGCCTGTAACGCGCCAGAAACTGCTCCGCCATGGCGGCGTGAAAATGCACGCCCGTGCCCTTCTCATCCCAGTAGGGATGGTTGAGGACGATCAATGTTTCGGCCGGCGAAGCCGCCCATTCCAGCACTTGTTCGAGCACAGCGGCCTGCGGGGCGGCGGTGTAGGCGGCCATCGCAGCCAGCATGGCGCGCGCCTCCCCCTCAGGAATGTTGTGAACGCCCAGATGAAACACCGTGCCGCGCCACGGCACGGTCCACTCCACGCTGATGGGTGCCTTGCGCCCCTCTTCCAGCACGCGCAGCGCCAGCGGCGCTTCGATCGAATCGTGGTCGGTGATCGAAACCAACGCATTCAGCCCGAGCCGCTCGATCTGCCCGCGCTCCACGCGCAGAGCCTCGCGCGGGCCCAGCGGCGGCGTCCACCAGGCCGCTGCATAGTCCAGCTCGCGCCCGTGCTCGCGCCGGTAACGGGCCTCGTAGCGGTCCAGCAGCGGACCAAGCCAGGGGCAGGCTTCACGGCAGCGCGGGATGAAGTCGAGCGGTTCCTTCGAGCACGACGTGTGACTGTGCAGGGAGACCGCTGTCCGCAGACCGCCGCTTCGCCAGCCTTGCTGCCATTCGAATTCGATCCGGGTGCGTGTCATCGCCTCCAGACTCGCCGCTTCTGATGAAAACAGCGTGTCTGGAGAGTGAATTGAGGATCAAACAAAACAGATCAGAATTGTTTGACTACTCCGTCTTGCCGCAGCACTTCTTGTACTTCTTCCCGCTGCCGCACGGACAGGGATCGTTGCGGCCCACTTTTTCGCTCCTGGCAGGCCCGGCGGCCAGCGCCTCCAGGTCTTCCTCCCCGGACTCGTCCTCCTCAGGGAAGAACATCGGGCGGTAGCCTTCGCGTTCGAGGCGCATGTCGAGAGCGCGCGCCACCTCTTCTTCTTCCGCGTCCGAAAGACCGCCGGCGCGCTCGGCGATCTGCTCGAAAAGCCGCCGCACGCTCTTTGGCGTGGTATCGTGCCCGACGGCCAGCGCATAGCTGAACAGCGCCGCCTCCCGCAGGCTCTCGTGCTGGAAGAAGGGCACGAGCTCGAACGCGAGCTCCTCGGCAGGCAGCACGCCGACGGCATAAATCGCCTCGCGCGCCACGACCGGATCCTCGCTTTTCAGCGCCGCGGCAATCTGGCGCAGATACCGGCGGCTGCGCGTTCGCCACATGGCCTCGACGGCAGCCGCCCTGGTCTCGCCGCGCTCGTAAGCCTGGAGCACAAAACGGTGGAACTCCTCGTCCGCGCCGGGCTCGGCCAGCGCCGTCAGCGCGCCAGTCCATTCCTCAGCAGACCGCTCGGGTGTCCGCAGCACTTCGTACAGCAGAGCGGAGACCTCCGGCTCTTCCGCCCGCGCAGCCAGTCCCCGCAGCGCCGCTCCCCGGACACCCGCGTCCGCATCCGAGCGCGCGCACTCGAGGAGCCGGTCCCGGACCCTGTCGCTGATTTCCGTGTCGGCGAAGCTCGCCGCCGCCGCGGCGCGGTAGCGCGGATCAGGGTGATCGAGATACTCGAGCACATCCGCCGGCGCGAGGAAGTCGAACAGCGGCGGCGCTTCGTCCGGATACAGCGCAAGGATGTCAAAGGGCTCGATCTGCTCCCTCTGGCGTCCGGACTCGAGCTCCTGGATCGCCTCCTCCACCGCTCTGCGCTCGTGCGTATGGCTGCCTCCCTCGGGCAGGCGCGCCAAAGCCCCGCGCAGGTCGGGCAGCAGCTCCGGATCCCCGCACAAAGCGGCGCACATGGCGCCTTCGTAGGGATCCGCTTCGATCGCTTCGCGGATCAGACGGCGCAGCTCAGGGTGGGGCACGCCAAGCGAAGCCAGCACGAACAGCACGTCCGGACGGTCGTCTTCCGGCGCCTCCCTGTAGGCCTGCAGCAGCGGCTCCACTGCCGCTTCGCCGAGTTCGACAAAAGCCTCCACCAGGGCATCGGGAGCGCCCTGGTGGCTGTGCTTCAGCAGCTCCAGGTAAAAGGGAAGCGCCCGCGGAGTGCGGAAACTGCGGTAGAGGTCGAAGATCTGCTCGGTGAGGTCCGCCACCGCATCTTCACCCGGACCGGCGGCTATCCTGTCGAGCGCATCCAGAGTCTCTTCTTTGCGCGCCAGCAGGGAGCGCAGCAGACGCTGATCAAAGCCGATGCGGCCCTGTTCGGCCGCCCGCAACAGATCCAACGCCGGCGTTTGGTCGTATTGTTCGGGGAATATCGGCATGGCGAAAAAGGATCGGGCGGCGCAGACGCGCCGCCCGCGTTGGAAGAGACAGGCGGAGGATTACTCGCCCTCTTCCTTGTTCACAATCACCGGGATCTGGACGGAGACCTCGCGGTGCAGCTTCAGCGTGACCTTGTGCTCGCCCAGAGTCTTGATGGGCTGCTCCATCACGATCTTCTTGCGGTCGATCGAGTAGCCCTGTTTTTCGAGCAGTTCGGCGATGTCCTTGGCCGTCACCGAGCCGAAGAGCTGGTCGGCTTCGCCGGCCTTCTGCGTTGTGGTCAGCGTCACCGCAGACAGCATCCTGGCCAGTTCCTCGGCGGAGGATTTCTCCTTCGCCTCGCGGCGCAGGGCGGCCTGGCGCTCCTGTTCGACGATCTTTTTGTTGGCTTCCGTGGCAGCCACGGCCAGCCGGCGCGGCAGGAGGAAGTTGCGCGCAAAGCCGTCGGCCACCTTCACCACCTGCCCGCGCGTGCCGAGTTTTTCGATGTCTTCACGAAGAATGACTTCCATCGCTCACTTCTCCTTTGGAACCGTGCCCACGAAAGGCAGCAGGGCCATCATGCGGGCGATCTTGATCGCCTCGGTGATCCGCCGCTGGTTCTGCGCATTCAGCCCCGAGATGCGGCGCGGGATGATCTTGCCCCGCTCGGTCAGGAATTGCGACAGCAATTTCACATCTTTGTAATCGATATAATCGATTTTTTCCAGGCAAATCCTGTCGACCTTCCTGCGGCGGAAATACTGCCGCTTCCCGGTCGCGATGGCCTTGTCAGTACCTGTCGGCCTCTGGCTGGCCGCGATTGGACGTCCGCTTTTCTGTTCTGCCATGGCTGATTCCTCCCTCTACGATCCTCAGGGCTCTTCGGTTTCTGCCGCCGGCACGGGGTCGCCCGGCGCGGGCAGGCCTGGTACGGGCGCGCCTGGCACGGGCCCGGCCGGAGCGGCGGGCATCGCCGGGGCGGCCACGGGCTGCGGGGCGGGGCGCTTCCTGGCGCGCTTCTCCCGCTGCTTGGTCTTCTTGGCCAGTTTCTTCAGCTTCTGGTCGATCCGGACAGTCACCCAGCGCAGCACCATGTCGGTGACCTTCATCCGGTGCTCGATTTCCTTCACCGGCTCCGGCGGCGCCGTGAACTGGATCAGCACGTAATAGCCTTCGGTGAACTTTTCGATCTTGTAAGCCAGCTTGCGCCGGCCCCACTTGTCCACCTTGTCCACCGTTCCGCCGCCTTGAGTGATGACGCCTTTGATCTGTTCAATGAAGGCGTCGATCTGCTCTTCCGGCGTGTCCGGCTCGACGATGAAGAATTCCTCGTAGATTCTCATTCTTCCTCTCTTTTCGTTCCGGGGGCGCGGCGGTTGTAAGCCGCCATGGCCTTATCGACGCCCTCGGTGATGATGGATTCGGCCGCCTGGCAAGCTTCATCCAGCAGCCGGTCCAATTCCTGCCTTTGCCCGCTCCGCATGGGAGCGAGCACGAACTTCGCGCCATCGCGGACCTCGTGGCCCGGATGGATGCCCAGACGCAGCCGGGCGAAATCCTGCCGGCCCAGGCAGCGGATGATGTCTTCCACTCCGTGGTGTCCGCCGGCCGAACCCTTCGGACGGATCCGCAGGCTCAGCCACGGAAGGTCCAGGTCGTCGTAGATCACCAGGAGCCGCTCCGGACCCAGCTCCGCTTTTTCGAGCAGCCCTTTCACCGACTGCCCGCTCAGATTCATGAACGTCTGCGGCTTGGCCAGCAGCACCTGCTTGCCGCCAATCCGGCCCTGGCCGACCATCGCCCGGCACTCGTACCGGCTCAGCCGGATCGAATGCCTCCCGGCGAGCCGGTCTACCGTGAGAAAGCCCAGATTGTGCGGCGTCCATTCGTATTCGGGTCCCGGATTGCCGAGCCCCACCACCAGCACATCGACTTCCGCCATGGCATTCCGGCCCGGGACCGGCTACTTCTTCTTCTCGCCGCTCTCTTCTTCTTCCTTCTTGCCTTTCTTGACCACTTCGGGCTCGGCAGCGGCTGCCTCTCCCGGCGCTGCTTCGGCCGCCGCTTCCTCCGCCCCGCGCGTCGCCACGACGTGCGAAATCACCAGATCCGGCGGGCTGAGCAGTTTCATCGAGCCGGTCAGCGGCAGCTCGCCGGCCCGCAGACTCTGCCCGATCATCAGATCCGACACATCGACCAGAAATTGTTCCGGAATCTCGTCCGGCAGACACTCGATTTCGACCTCGCGGGTGACGACCTCGTACAAGCCGCCCTGTTCCTTCACGCCGCGCGGATCGCCCGTAGTATGGACAGGCACTTTCACATGCAGGCGTTTGGTCAGGTCGATGCGCTTGAGATCGATGTGCAAGAGATTGCTCTTCACCGGATCGTGCTGCCAGTCGGCCACCATCGCCGGCGTAGTCTCCACGCCCTGGATGTCCAGGTTGAAGATGGTGTTCACGCCGGAGGAAGAGCGCAGGATTTTTTCGATCTCTTTCGGGTCGACGCTGATCGCCACCGATTCCTTCCCCGCGCCATAAACGACAGCCGGGATCCGCATGCGCGCCCGCAGCCGGCGGGCTTCGTTCTTGCCCCGCGCCGGCCGCGGCTCGGCCGCAATGGTGATGTCCTTCTTCATAACACTGCTCCTGTCCTTGTCTCAGACGAATAAACTGCTCACCGAGGTGGCTTCGTGAATGCTCAGCATGGCCTTGGCCAGCAATGGCGCCACCGACAAAACGCGGATCCGCGCGCACGCGCGCGCATCCTCCCGCAGCGGGATCGAATCGGAAACGATCACTTCCCGCAACGCCGATTTCTCAATATTCTCGACGGCCGGTCCGGAAAGAATCGGGTGCGTCGCGCAGGCCGTCACGCTCGCCGCGCCGGCCTTCAGCAACGCCGCGCTGGACTTGCCCAGCGTCCCCGCCGTGTCGATCAGGTCGTCCACCAGCAGGCAGTCCAGCCCCGAAACGTCGCCGATGATGTTCATCACGTCGCTTTCGTTGGGACGCTCGCGGCGCTTGTCGATGATGGCCAGCGGCGCATCCAGCCTCTTGGCGAACGCCCGCGCCCGCTCCACGCCGCCCGCGTCGGGCGAGACCACGATCAGCCGCGAAAGCTCGAAGTTCTGCCTCACATAATCGATCATCACCGGCGCCGCAAACAGATGATCCACCGGAATGTCGAAAAAGCCCTGGATCTGCGCCGCGTGCAGGTCCAGCGTCAGCAGCCTGTTCGCGCCCGCGCGCTCCAGCATGCTGGCGATCACCTTGGCCGAAATCGGCACCCGCGGGCGGTCCTTGCGATCCTGCCTCGCGTAACCGTAATAGGGCATCACAGCGGTGATGCGGTCCGCCGAGGCGCGCTTGAGGGCGTCGATCATCAGGATCAGCTCCATCAGGTGGCGGTCCGCCGGCGGGCACGTCGGCTGGATTACGAACACGTCCGCGCCGCGCACGTTCTCCGTAATCTGCACCCAGATCTCACCGTCGGAAAACGTCTTGACCGTCGCGCTGGCCAGCTCCACGCCGAGCTCGCGGCAAATGGCCTGGGCCAGCGCCGGGTTGGCGTTTCCGCTCAGAATCTTGAACCGATCACAATTCATGTTTCTCGTACCGGCTGACAGGCGGCCATGCGTTGCCGACTACGTGTTCCCGCAAACTCCTCAGCACGCGCGCGCGATACCGCGCCCGGCTGAGCACCGTCGTCGAGAAAACTTTCAGAGGTTCCTTGGAGAATTTCGGAAGGGCTCCCTGAAGCTTGGCCCGGTCTGGAAACACCCCGAAGAGTGCTGCCCCGCTGCCGGAGAGCCGTGCAGCATGAGCCCCGAACCGCTCGAGTTTTCTCTTCCACCGCTCGAGCTCCGGATGAAGCGCGAATACGGCGGCCTCGAAATCGTTCTCTGAGCCGGACAGATCTTCCATCCGCCAGACAAACGACTGGAAAACACTCAGTTTACGGGAATCGAGAGGGGAAGTCAACGCGGGCCGCCCAAGCGCCTGGTAGGCTTCCCCTGTCGACACGTGCACCGGCGGCGCCAGGATCAACACCCTCCACGGCGGCGCCTCCGGCAGCGGATACAATTCCTCGCCCCGCCCCAGCCCCAGAGCCGTCCCTCCATACAGGAAAAACGGCACGTCGCTGCCGAGCGATTCCGCGATTCCGCGCAGCCTCTCCGGCCCGGCACGGCGTCCCGTCAGCGGCCCCAACGCCAGCAGTACCGCCGCGGCGTTGCTCGACCCGCCGCCGAGCCCGGCGCCCATCGGAATCCGCTTCCGCAGCCTCATCCGCAGCACGCCGCGCACGCCTTCGCTTTCGCAGAACAGCCGCGCCGCGCGCAACACCAGATTGTCCGGGATCGCCAGGGCATCTTCCAGCTCAATTTCGAGCCCGCGCCGCGCCGGCTTGAACTCGAACTCGATCCGGTCGTGCAGTCCGACCGTCTGGAACACGGTGCGCAGTTCGTGGTAGCCGTCCGCCCTTCTACCCAGCACCTTCAGGCTGAGGTTCACCTTCGCAAAGGAAGGCACGGCGGCTCGGCGCGGAGACATCACTTCTCGTAATGAATCAGGGCAAACACGTCGTAGCCGGCCAGCTTGCCGCGGCCGTGCAGGAAATCGAGCTCCACCAGGAAGCCGAGCCCGGCCACTACGCCGCCGAGCTTCTCCACCAGCTTCGCCACGGCGGCGGCGGTGCCCCCTGTGGCCAGCACGTCGTCGATGATGAGCACGCGCTGCCCCGGCGTGATGGCGTCCTTGTGCATCTGGAGGCTGTCGGTGCCGTATTCGAGCGCATACTCCACGCTCACCGTCTCCGCCGGAAGCTTGCCCGGCTTGCGCACCGGCACGAACCCCGCCCCCAGCGCGTAGGCCATCGCCGGGGCGAAGAAGAAGCCGCGCGCCTCGACGCCCACCACAAGATCCACCTGGATCCCTTCGTAGTGGGCCTTCAGCGCGTCGATGGTGTCACGCCACCCCTGCGGGTGCTTCAACAACGTGGTGATGTCGTAGAAATTGATGCCGGGCTTCGGGAAATCCGGCACTTCGCGGATCAGGCTCTTGAGATCAGGCATGGGTGCAGGTGGATTCAGGACCGGATGGAGAATCCACTTGATTGTAACAAAGGCGCCTCCTGCTCCTCGACGTGGCGCACGTCGCTGAAGCGCGGCCCCTGCCGCAACCGCATCGAGAACTCGTCGAGCTGCTCCGGCGAACCGCATGCATAAACCTCCACACTGCCGTCATCGCAGTTCCGCACCCACCCGTCCACGCCGATCTGCGACGCCCAATGCTGCGCGAACCAGCGGTAGCCCACGCCCTGCACCCGCCCCTTGACGATGAACCGCCGCGCCTGCTTCCGCGCCTGCCTCGCCATGACTTCCATTATCGCCGCGTATGTACAATCAGGATGTCATGCCCTTCCCCGTCCACCGCATGCGCCGGATGCGAGCGACAGAGCCTCTCCGCCGCCTGGTCCGTGAAACCACGCTCGAACCCGCCGATTTCATCCTGCCTCTGTTCGTGACCGAAGGCGAGCGCGTCCGGAACCCGATTTCTTCGATGCCGGGCAATTTCCAGCTCTCCATCGACGAACTGATCCGCGAATGCTCTGAATGCGCCGGGCTTGGCCTCGGCGGCGTCATCCTGTTCGGCATTCCCGAACACAAGGACGAGACGGCCAGCGAGGCCTACCGCGAAGACGGCATCGTGCAGCGCGCCGTCCGGGCGCTGAAGGACCGCTACCCGTCACTGGTGGTGATCACCGATGTGTGCAATTGCGAGTACACGAGCCACGGCCACTGCGGCAAAGTGGTGGGCAACGACGTCGACAATGACTCGACGCTCGAGTGGCTCGCCGCCTCGGCCGTCTCCCATGCCCGCGCGGGCGCCGACATCGTCGCCCCCTCGGACATGATGGACGGGCGCGTCGCGGCCATCCGCCGCGCGCTCGACGAAGCGGGCTTCACCGGAACGCCCATCCTCAGCTACGCCGCCAAGTACGCGAGCGTCTTCTACGGGCCGTTCCGCGAAGCCGCCGAAAGCGCGCCGCAGTTCGGCGACCGCCGCAGCTACCAGATGGATCCGCCCAACGCGCGCGAGGCGATGCGCGAGATCGAGCTCGACATCGAAGAAGGCGCCGACATGATCATGGTCAAGCCCGCCATGCCCTACCTCGACATCCTCCGCATGGCGCGCGACCGCTTCGACGTGCCGCTGGCCGCCTATCAGGTCTCCGGTGAATTCTCCATGATCAAGGCCGCCGCCGCCAACGGCTGGCTCGACGAGCAGCGCGCCATGATGGAGTCGCTCACCGCCATCCGCCGCGCCGGAGCCGACGTGATCCTGACTTATTTCGCCCGCGAAGCCGCGCGGCTGCTGCGCGGCTGAGCGGCTGGCGCCGGACTGGCTCGCCTCAGAAGCCCTTGACTCCTGCTTCATGCGCCATCATACTCCCCTCATAAGGACAATCTCGACGAAATTGTCCGCAAACCAGACTGAGGGGCTGACTATGAACAAACCATTGACCTCCGTGGACGAGTCAAAGCTCGCCCTTCTCCTCAACGACATCGTGCGCGACATGGGCGCGGCGATACACGCCGTGCTTGTAGTGATCGGCGACCGCCTCGGGCTGTACAGCGCCATGACTGGGGCCGGTCCGCAAACACCGGCGCAGATCGCCGCGCGCGCGGGCGCCGATGAACGCTATACGCGGGAATGGCTCAACGCCAACGCGGCATCCGGCTGGGTCACCTATCATCCGGAGAACGGAACGTATGAACTGTCCCCCGAGCAGCAGTATGTGCTGTCTACCATGGACGTGCCCGGAGCATACCAGATAGTCGCCTCCTGCTTCTGCGACGCAGAGAGGCTGGCCGGCGCAATCGCCACTGGCGCGGGCTTCGGCTGGCATGAGCATCACCATGGGCTGTTCGAGGCCACGGAACGGTTCTTCCGGCCCAACTACCATGCCCACCTGCTCACAGAATGGATCCCCGCGCTCGAAGGCGTGCAGGAGAAACTGGCACGAGGGGCTGAAGTGGCCGACGTCGGCTGCGGCCACGGCGCCTCCACGCTGATCATGGCGCAGGCCTTCCCCAAATCCCGTTTCAGCGGTTTCGACTATCACGAAGCATCCATTCAGAGGGCCCGGCAGCGCGCCGCCGAAGCCGGAATCGACGGAAACGTGCGGTTCGAAAGATCCACGGCCAAAGATTTCCCCGGCTCGGGCTACGACCTGGTGACGTTCTTCGATTGCCTCCACGACATGGGCGATCCGGTGGGCGCAGCACGGCACGTGCTGTCGGCGCTTGCGCCGGGCGGCACGTGGATGATCGTGGAACCCTTCGCCGGCGACCGCGTGGAAGACAATCTGAACCCGGTGGGCCGCATCTTCTACTCGGCTTCTACGGTCATCTGCACGCCTGCCTCACGAGCCCAGGAAGTGGGCCTGGCTCTCGGTGCGCAGGCGGGAGAAAAGCGGATGCGGGAGATCGTCCTCAAAGGTGGTTTCCGGCACTTCCGCCGGGCCGCGCAGACGCCATTCAATCTGGTGTACGAGGCCAGGGCCTGACAGCGGCCGGCCTTATCACGCCGCTCTGGCGGGACGGCGCCGGACGTACGCATGGGACGGTTCTGCAGGCCGCTTATTTCAGGATATTGTCATCCGAAAACAGCACTCAAGACGATCTTCCGGCGGACCTCGTGTGATATGTTAGTAGCTTCCATGGAACGCACGAAAGACCCCGCTGCGCTTGCGTCCATCTGCAAGCAGATCCGCCGCCATATCATCACCATGACCGGCGCCGCAAAAAGCGGCCACCCGGGCGGTTCGCTGTCCGCGGTCGAGATCGTCGTGACGCTCTATTGGGACGTCATGCGCCACGATCCGTCACGCCCGGACTGGCCGGATCGGGACCGGTTCATCCTGTCGAAAGGCCACGCGGCGCCGGTGCTGTACGCGGCGCTCGCCGAGTGCGGCTATACGCCGAAGGAAACGCTGAACACGCTCCGCAAGCTCGGCTCGATTTACCAGGGACACCCCGACAAGCGCTTCATCCCCGTGCTGGAAGCTTCCACCGGTTCTCTCGGCGAGGGCCTGAGCGCGGGCATCGGCATGGCGCTCGCTGCGCGTCTCGACAAGCGCGATTACCGCACGTACGTTTTGCTCGGAGACGGCGAAATCCAGGAAGGCCAGATCTGGGAGGCGGCCATGTTCGCCTCCTATCACAAGATCGACAACATCTGCGCCATCGTGGACTACAACAAGCTCCAGCTTGACGGCTTCGTGAAAGAGATTCTGGATCTGGAGCCGCTCGCCGACAAGTGGCAGGCTTTCGGCTGGCACGTCATCGAATTGAACGGCCATGACATCCCGGCGCTGCAAAAGGCCTTCGCCGAAGCCGCGGACACGAAAGGGAAACCCACCGTCATCATCGCCCACACCGTCAAGGGCAAGGGCGTCAGTTTCATGGAGAACAGCCCGAAATATCATGGCGTCGCGCCCACGCCCGAGGAAGTCGAACTCGCCCTGAAGGAGCTTGCCTGATATGTTGATCGCCGCGAAATACGAGAAGAAGCTCGGCCCCGCCACGCGCGAAGCCTTTGGACGCACGCTGGTCGAACTCGGCCGCGAAAACCCCAATATCGTGGTCGGCGATGCGGACCTGAGCAAGTCCACGATGACGACCTACTTTGCCAAGGAGTTCCCGGACCGCCTGTTCGAGTGCGGCATCGCCGAGGCCAACATGGTGGCCATCGGCGCGGGGCTGGCGCTGGCGGGCAAGATCCCCTTCGTCTCCAGCTTCTCGGCGTTTGTCATGACCAAGGGTTTCGAGCAGCTCCGCGTGCTCGTCGCCTATCCGAACGTCAACCTGAAGGTCGTCGGCACGCACAGCGGCATCTCGATCGGCGAGGACGGCCCTTCCCAGATGAGCGTGGAAGAGATCGCTCTGGCCTGCGCGCTGCCGAATTTCGTCGTGATTTCTCCCGCCGATGAGGCAGCGACGAAGTGGGCGGTGCGCTGGGCCGCGGAACACTACGGCCCCGTCTTCATCCGCACGGGCCGGCCCAAAGCGCCCATCGTCTACAACTCGGACGCTTCCTTCGAAATCGGCAAAGCCGTCGAACTCGTGCCCGGCACGGACGTCACCATCGTCGCCACGGGATTGATGGTCGCCGAGGCGCTGCTCGCCGCCGGGCAACTCGAAAGCGAGGGAATCTCGGCCCGCGTGCTCGACGTACACACGATCAAGCCGCTGGATGAAGACGCGCTCGAGCGGGCAGCCCGCGAGACGGGAGCTCTGGTCGTCGTGGAAGAGCATCTCGTCGACTCCGGCCTTGGCGTGCGTGTGGCGCAGGCGCTGGCGAAACGCTGCCCTGCCCCGGTCGAGTTCATCGGCCTCGAGGGCTACGCCGAATCCGGCTCGCCCGACCAGTTGCTGGACAAGTACGGCCTGCGCGCCCCGAACATCGTGGACGCCGTGCGCCGCGTCCTCGCCCGCAAGTAAACGGGCCCCGCCGACAATCCATGCCGCGCGCGAAGGCCGCGTCAGCGGCAGGACCAAGGCACGATGATCCTGCGGGACATCAGCAGGGATGAAAATCACCGCGCCTTGCGGCGGGTTACGTGCCGAGCACGAAGGCGGCGTCAGCCGCCGAAAGTGAGCGGTCGCCGGCGCGGCCCCGCCCAAGGGCGATTTTCGAGGGAGTGGCCCCCGCACGGGGGCGCAGGCCATGCCCGGCTCCGTTGGGACCGCTCGCTCCCGCAGCCTGCGGCCACTCCGCTCGCGGCACTGAACCGCGCACGAAGGCCACGCCAGCGCTGTTCTGTGCCGCGCACGAAGGCCGCAAAGCGGCCGGAGTAAGCGGTCCCCACGCGGCCGGAAGCGGCGTGATTTCCCAGTTGGGACCGCTCGCTCCCGCGGCCTGCGGCCGCTTCGCTCGCGGCACTGAACCGCGCATGAAGGCCACGCCAGCGCTGTTCTGTGCCGCGCATGAACGCCGCAAAGCGGCCGGAGTAAGCGGTCCCCACGCGGCAGGAAGCGGCGTAATTTCCCCGTTAGGA
>JBMOMB010000019.1:0-34531 GCA_049325215.1 Acidobacteriota bacterium | reverse complement strand
CACGCCAGCGCTGTTCTGTGCCGCGCATGAACGCCGCAAAGCGGCCGGAGTAAGCGGTCCCCACGCGGCAGGAAGCGGCGTAATTTCCCCGTTAGGACCGCTCGCTCCCGCAGCCTGCGGCCACTCCACTCGCGGTACTGAAAACGGCCCTGACGCTCCGTCCATCCGGGCCGGGCGCCAGGGCGGACGCGGAAGCCTGGCTGCGAGCTGCGCCGGCCTGCTCCAGACAGGTGTGAAAGAATCGGAAACAGGAACCGCCTCTGCGGCCCTGCCCGGCGAGGGCAGAAGCAGGCTCATGGAAATCCATCCGCGGACCAAACAGAAGCATATGCACAGGTTTCAAACGATCCTTACTCTTCTTGTATTGCTCGCCCCGCTCTGGACCACGGCACCGGCTCCGGCCCAATCGCCGCTGGGCTCGGTGACGGGCCTCGCCCTCGACCCGAGCGGCGCGCCGGTGCCGGAAGCGCGGATTTCGCTGGAGAACACGGCTACGGGCGTGCGCCAGGAAACGCGCACGAACTCCGCAGGCAACTATGTGTTCGTGAACCTGACGCCGGGGCCCTACCGGCTGAGCGCCGAGGCGCAGGGCTTCCGCAAGTTTGAAGCCGCAGGCATCGATGTCGCGGCCTACCGCACGGTGCGGCAGGACGTGCGCTTCGAACTGGCATCCACGGCCACCGAGGTTACCGTGACGGCTGCAGCCAGTCCGGTGGTGCAGAGCGAGACGCCAAGCGTCGGCGCGCAACTCGATTCCCGGCTGATTCTGGAAATGCCCACCAACCTGCGCAGCGTATATAACAACGCGGGAGATTCGGGGCTGATCGCCAATCTCATGCCGCTGGCCGTTCCCGGCGTCGTGCAGATGGGCAACGGCGCTTACTGGATGAGCCCCGGCTCCGGACCGAACGGGCTCCGGCTCAAAGTGGACGGCATCGACACGACTTTCGGCAATTTCGGAAGCCCGGATCCGGTGTCCCAGCCTTCGATGGAGTCGGTGGAAGAGTTCACCGCCAATGTCGCCGGCAACCGCGCCGAATTCAGCGGCCTGGGCAACGTGACGACGGTGACCAAAACCGGCACGAACCAGATGCACGGCGCTTTCTTCTGGTATGCCCGCAACGCCGCGCTGGACGCGCGCAATCCCTTTTTGCCGGCGCGCGCGCATCAGAATCTCCATAACGGCGGCTGGACGGTCAGCGGCCCGCTGCGCCCGAACCGGACATTTTTCTACCAGACGCTGGACATGACCAGCGGCGTGCGCGGCTACACCTTCACCTCGAACGTGCCCACGCTGGCTTTGAGGCGCGGCAAGTTCGCCGCCGCGGTGCGCGACCCTCTGGCCAACAACGCGCCCTTCGCTGACAACCGCATCCCCGCCGCCCGCATCGCGCCGGAAGCGGCGCGCGCCCAGGACCTGCTCTATCCTCTGCCCAATTTCGGCCCCGAAACGCTCACCGTGGGCAACTACCGCGCGGCGTTCAATGGTCCCGAGTCGCACACTCTCGTGGAAGGCCGCATCGACCACAACTTCTCGAGCGTCCAGTCGGCCTTCCTGCGCTACCAGCACAAGCACGACGATTACGACATTCCAGGCGCGCGCAGCGCGCTGCCGCCGGTGACGGCGGGAACGTCGAACAACGTGCGCAAGATGCACATGGCCGTGGCGGGCCATTCGTGGACGATCGGTCCGGCGATGTTCAACGAATTCCGGACGGGACTCGTCCATCTGGAGTCGGCGTCCAGCGCCAGCGTGAAAGGGCAGGACCTGCTGGACCGCATCGGCATCCGCGGGCTGCCGCCGCGTCCCGGAGCGCCGGGCGTGCCGCGGTTCAACGTGGCGGGGCTGAGCGCGTTCACGCAAATCCTGCTGAACCCCGTCGTTGACGGCCATCTCCAGCTCTCCGACAATCTGACCCGCGTCTCCGGGCGCCACACGGTCAAGGCGGGCATCGAGTACATCCGGTGGTTCGTCAACCGGCACGTCACGTCAAACCCGGCGCTGTTCGGCGACTTCAGCTTCACCAACCGTTTCAGCGGCCAGCCGTATGGAGATTTCCTGCTTGGTCTTCCCACCACGGTGGCCAGAATCGATCCCTGGGCGGCGCAGTATTTCCGGTGGAATGATCTGTCCTTTTTCGTGCAGGACGACTGGAAAATCCATCCCCGTTTCAGCCTGAATTACGGCCTGCGCTACGAGTTCAACGGGCCTCCCCAAGCGCGGGACGACAATTTCTACAACTTCAATGTGGCCACTGGCGCAGTGACGCTGGCCTCGGCGGCGGCGCGGCGGCTGGTCAGCCCGTATTATCCTTCTTCCCTGCCGGTCGAAACCGCCGGGGACGCCGGACTGGACCGGACCCTGCGGCGAGCCGACCGCAACAACTGGGCGCCCCGGCTCGGCTTCTCGTGGCGGCTCGACCAGCAGGGCCGCACGGTGGTCCGCGGAGGCGCAGGCATCTACTACGGCCACTTCAGCGTGGCGGCGCTTGGCAATCAGGTGGCCGGCCCGTTCGCCGTCTCCACCACCAGCAACAACGCCGTGGCCGGCGGCCAGCCGCTGTTCACTCTGGCAAACCCCTTCGCCGCGCCCGGCTCGGCGGGCACGCTGAACCTGAACGGCCTGACGCCGGACCTGCGAAACATGTATTCGCTGCAATACACGCTCACCGTCGAGCGCGAACTCAGCCGCAACGCCGGCCTGCGTGTCAGCTACATCGGCACGAAGGGCACGCAACTGCCTTATATGCGCAACATCAACCAGCCGCTGCCCTCCACGCAGGCCTTCGCGCAGGCGCGCCGCCCGTATCCGGTCTACAACAATGTGGTGTTCGCCGAAAACGGCGCCAACAACAGCTATCAGGGCTTGCAGGCGGGCGTGCTCAGGCGGTATTCCCGCGGGCTCCAGTTGCAGTCCACCTGGATCTGGGCCAAACAGCTCAGCGAGGTCGACGACACGAACAATGCCGAACTGAACACGCAGATCGAAAACGCCTACGACCGCCGCCGGGACCGCGCCAACGTGTATTCCGTACCGCGCCATCAATGGATGAACCAGGCGCTGTGGGACGTTCCGTTCGGCCGCGGCCCGGTCCTGGGCGGCTGGCAGCTCAATTTCCTGCTGAACCTGAGCACGGGCCACTGGCTGAATCCGGTGTTCACGGGTTCGGATCCCTCCAACACAAACACCTTCGGTGGACGCCCCGACGTCGTGGGACGGTTGCAGTACCCGCGCACGCTGGCGGCGTGGTTCGACCGGGCAGCATTCTCGGCGCCGCCGGCCAATGCGGGGCGTTTCGGCAACGCAGGCCGGAACCTCGTCGAGGGACCTGGCTACATCGTCTTCAACACTGGCGTGATGAAGCGCTTCCCGATGCCGGGGGAAACGCAACTCGAGCTGGGCGCGTCGTTCACCAACATTCTGAACCATTTCAATTACGGCCAGCCCAACATGACGGTCAACGTCACCGCCGGCGGCACTATCACGAGCACGCACGTCTTTCTGCCCGCCGGCACGCCGCGGCAGGGGATGCTGACCGCACGCTGGAAGTTCTGATCCCGTCGCCGACCCCTTGCAATTTTTGGCCGCCGTGGCAGAATGTATAAGGGTTTGGGCCTCGGATCCACGTGGATCCGGCCTGAAACAAGGAATCCTCCAGGCCGAGGCAGGCACGAGAATGCCGAAGGATCCTCATGGCGGATCCCAAGATGCCGGAGCGGGGCATCCGGCGATGTCCGCTTATGCGGTCGCCGTCAAGAATTTCGAGCTTGCGGCACAGGCCCTGGAGCTGAAGCCGGATCTGGCCTCTCTGCTCAAATATCCGGAACGCATCCTGATAGTCAACGTGCCCGTGCGGCTCGACTCCGGCATCATGGCGCGGTTCAATGGCTACCGCGTTCAGCACAATACGTCCCGCGGACCGGCCAAGGGCGGCATACGCTACCACCCGGATGTCACTCTCGACGAAGTCATGGCGCTGGCCATGTGGATGAGCTGGAAGTGCGCTGTGGTCAACATCCCGTTCGGCGGCGGCAAGGGCGGAGTGGATTGCAACCCGAAAGAGATGTCCGAGGGAGAGCTGGAGAGGCTGACTCGGCGGTACACAGCGGGCATTCTGCCGCTGATCGGGCCTGACAGGGACATTCCCGCGCCGGACGTTTACACGGATGCCCGCGTCATGGGCTGGATCATGGACACCTACAGCACGACGAAAAGCGACGGGTATCCGACGCCGGGCGTGGTGACTGGCAAGCCCCTCAGCCTCGGCGGCTCGGAGGGACGGGCCGAGGCGACAGGGATGGGCGTTTTCATGTGCCTCAAGGCGGCCGCAGAACATTTGCGCCTGCCGCTGGAGGGCTCCAGGGTTGTCGTGCAGGGGTTTGGCAACGCCGGCAGCGTCTCAGCCAGCCGGCTTCACTCGCATTCGGCGCGAGTCATCGCCGTCAGCGACTCGCGCGGCGCCGTCTACCGCAAGGAGGGACTGGACATCCCCAAGCTGGTTCTGCACAAGAAGGCAACCACTACGGTGGCAGGCTTCCCGGATGCCGAACCCATCAGCCCCGAGGATCTGCTCGGACTGGAGTGCGACTTTCTGGTTCCGGCGGCGCTGGAGAACGCCATCACACAGGACAACGCCGCCCGCATTCGCGCGAAGGTGGTGGCCGAAGCGGCCAACGGTCCAGTGACGCCGGAGGCGGACGCGATCCTCGACGCGAAAGGGGTGTTCCTGATTCCGGACATTCTCTGCAACGCCGGCGGCGTTACCGTGTCGTATTTCGAATGGTGCCAGAACGAGCAGCATTTTTATTGGGATATGCACGAGGTGGAGGCCAAGCTGGAGCGCATCATGATGCGCAGCTTCCACGAAGTGCTTTCACTGGCGCAACACCGCAACGTGAACATGAGGCTGGCGGCGAATATGCTCGGCGTGAGCCGCGTGGCCGAAGCCACTTACGCACGCGGGCTGTATCCCTGAGGCGTTGGTCCCGGCTGCCTCGGCGCCTTCCCGCGCGCCTCCGGTGCATCGACCGGGAGAATCGCGGTGCGGGCTGAGGTGGGCGCCGTGGCGGCTCCGGGCCTGGTCTGGCACAATGAAATCAGGCCACCTGGCCCGGGCTTGCCATGTTTTTCAAACGACCCAGACCGCGTGAACTCAGCTTCTCCGAGCATCTAGACAATCTGAAAGCTGCCGGCTTTGAGGTGCAGCCGGGACAGAAAGGAACCACGCTGGTGACGCGGAACCGGCTGGGAGCGCTGCTGAACGAAGGGCAGGACGGCAGACCCCAGATCCTCGACACGGGCATCGTGCTGGGCAACGAGCTGGCTGTGCTCACCGATATCGGGTTTCAGAAGATCTTCCTGGCGCCGAGCGGCAGGCGCACGGCGGCGCTGGCTGAGCATCTGGAAGCGCTGCACGCTTTCAGGGAAGACCTGGTCGAGCTGCTCGGGCTGGAGAGCCTGTACAACGAGAGCCTCGGCACCACCAACGAGAAGCATCTCTACGACCGCGTCGCCGGGCGCGACTCCGGCGCGGCGCGCCTCCCCTGGCAGCGCTGAGGGCGCCTGCGGGGTCAGCCGCGCTTCGGCCGGAACTTCCAGCAGTAGAAGACCCCGAGGAAGAACAGACACAAGCCCCACCACAGCCCGGCGCGCAGCTCCTTCATCACAACATCGTGAACGCCGGGATGGTTGTGATAGTACAGATCGGCGCCGGCGATCATCGCTCCATAAACCAGCAACAGGGTTCCGACGAAGAACCAGATGGAAACGCCCGTGTCTTTTTCTCCGGTCAAGGCAAACGGCTCCTCCCCCATACAATACCTGAAACGCCCGGCTCCGGTGGACAGCCGTAATCAGGAGCTGAGGATGGACAGGAAGCTCTGCCCGGCGGGCACGGCGGCGCCGAAGTTGCTGGCGATCGTCTGACCCGTGTCGGCGAGCGACGCGCGCAGTCCCAGAGCGCGCCCGCGCGCAGCGGAAGGACCGAACGCGAGCAGCGGAACATACTCGCGGTTGTGATCCGTCGAGGGGGTGGTGGGATCGCAGCCGTGATCTGCGGTAAAGATGGCGAGGTCGCCCGGCAAGAGCGCCGATTCGAACGACGGCAGCCACGCATCCACTTCTTCCAGTGCGCGGGCGTAGCCTTCAGGGTCATTCCGGTGGCCATAAAGCATGTCGAAATCCACCAGGTTGGCAAAAATCAATCCCTCCGGATAAGACCGCATGGCCTCCAGAATTCTTGCCATTCCGTCGGAATTGCTCTTTGTTTTATATGATTGCGAGACGCCCCGTCCGAGATAGATATCCGCGATTTTCCCCACGCCTATCACCGGCACGCCGCGCTCCGCCAGCACATCCAGCAGCATGCCTCGCGGAGGGGGAACCGCGTAGTCATGGCGGTTGGCCGTTCGGACGAACGCGCCGGGCTCGCCCACAAACGGCCGCGCGATGACGCGCCCCACTTCGTGCTCGCCGCGCAGCAGTTCCCTGGCGGTCTCGCAGATCCGGTACAGCTCGGCAAGCGGAATCACCTCCTCGTGCGCCGCGATCTGAAAGACGCTGTCGGCCGAAGTGTAGACGATCGGCTTGCCCGTGCGCAGGTGCTCTTCTCCGAGTTCGCGGATGATTTCGGTTCCGGATGCGGGTTTGTTGCCCAGCGTGCCGCGGCCGATGCGGCGCTCGAATTCCTCCATCAATTCCCTTGGAAATCCGTTCGGATACAGAGGGAACGGCTTCTGCAATATGATCCCGGCCAGCTCCCAGTGGCCGGTAGTCGTGTCCTTGCCGGGCGAGGCCAGCGCGCACCGCCCGTGGCAGGCCAGCGGCTCATCGGCGGCTTTCAGGTGGGCAAACGGGCGGATGTTGGCCAGCCCGAGGCGCTCGAAATTGGGCAGGCGCAACGGCCGGAGTTCGGCGCAATGGCCCAGCGTATCGCCGGGCATATCGTCGCCGAACTCGCGCCAGTCAGGCATGGCGCCGATGCCGACGCTGTCGAGCACCACGAGGATGACGCGGGAGAAATTCACGGGGCGGGGGTCTCCAGAGCCTCGCGGATCCGGTCAGTGAGCATGTCGGCGAAGCGGTCGGCGATGAAGCCGTTCATGCGGCTGAAGACCTGCCCGCGGCGGTCGAGCACCATGGCGGTCGGAATCGAGCTGACGCGCAGCAGCGAAGCCAGCCCGTCCTCGAAATATGACACCGGCCCCCAGCCCTGCTGCTTGAGGAACGGCGCGACGGCGCTGCGGTCCTCATCGGTGGAGACGCGGAGGAAGACGACGTCCTCACGGCCGCGGAAGCGCTTTTGCACCTGTTCGTACAGCGGATGCTGTGCGCGGCAGGGACCGCACCAGGTGGCCCAGAAGTCGATGACCACCACCTTGCCTTTCAGGCTCGCCAGGGCAAGCTTCTCGCCCGTGGTGCTGGACAGGGTGAACTCTTCCACGCTCTTCGCGCCATAGTTGGGATCGAACGCCTTGAGCCGCGCCCGGCGCGCCTCCTGCAGCGCGGCAGCGCGGTCCCAGGCATTCAGCAAGGCGCGGGCGAAGGCGGCCTCGTCGCCGTGGGCTTTCTTCGCGAGCCCGGCCAGCCGTTGCCTGTCTCGAACAGGATCGGGCTCCCCCGTGCGGTCCGCGCCGAGCGCTACGGCTTCGGCCGCGGCGTCCAAGGCTTCCCGGAAGCGTCCGGCGCGCTCGAGGATCCTCGCGCGCTCCCGCGCGTTGTCCACCGCCGGGCACGCCTCCCATCCCGCAAGCGCGGCGGCCAGCGCCTCGTCCGTCCTGCCGAGGTTGTCGAGCGCCCTGGCTTCGAACGTGCGGGCGCGCGCCAGAGCATATTCCGTCTCGTCCAGCCGCCGGCCGCGCAGCGGGCGGTAACCAGCCTTCTGCTGTTCTTCGCGCTCCTGTTCAAGCGACTGCGCCAGCAGCCGCGCGTAGCGCAGCGCCCGCTCCTGGTCTTCACGCTTCTCCGAATCCAGCAGCGCCCGCGTCACCTGATCCAGCAATTGCAGGTTTCGCGAACCCGCTTCGATCACCTTCACGCCGTAATCGAGCAGCAGCCGCCGGTCGCGCAGATCGACGGCGGCCTGGGCCAGCACCCGCTCGATCTCCGCCCGTTGCGGCGAATCGGGGTTCTGCCGCAGGTGCCGTTCGAGCGCTCTGGCGTAATCGACGGCGCTCGAGCCGGCTTCCACCAGCGCACGGTCGAGCTGCTCCTCGGCTGCGGCCGCAGAAGCGGGCGGCTGCCCCCACAGCAGCAGGGCCCACAGGATCGCCGTCACTGCTTTTCCCCGGCCGCCTGGCCCGCTTCGCTGCTGTCTTCAGCCTGGAACAACGCCAGCAGCTTCTCCGCGCGCTCGCGCGCCATGTTCAGGTACGAGGAGTTGGCGGCCACGCGCTTCAGCAGCGGCACAAATTGATCGACGCCCACCAGGCGCTTGCGGTCCCACGCGGCCTCAATGCGCAGAATCGCCTGATTCACGCCGAGGCGGTCGTATTTCACCGTGCGCTCAAGGTCGGCTTGCAGGATCGCCGATTCGCACATGCGCTCGAACCAGTCGTGCAGGAGCTGCGCGTCGGGGTCGAGCGTGTGGTTGAACTTCGTCTCGAACCGTTCCTGGCCCTCCTCCCACCGCAGCAGCTTGTCGCCCATGCGCGCGACCTTGAGCCCCGACTCGAGGGGTTTGCGGAAGCGGTCGAGCTTCTCGCTCAGCTCCCAGACGACGCGCGCCTCACGCGGGCGGAGCTGGAACACGATGGGGAACTCCTCACCCGGCGCCTCGCGGTATTCGGCGCGTCCGGCCCGGTCGAGCCGGATTTCCATATACGGCGGCCTGCTGCCCGGAAAGGTCTTCGAATAGAACAGCCGCGGACCGTCGGCAGCCACGGCGTTCAGGACGATGAACGGGAGAAGAAGTTGGGTGCGGATCATAAGGGCACAGGTGTCGAGCGGCGTGCTGCGTGGCAGATCGCCACCGCCAAAGCATCAGACGCGTCAGCCGGGCGCGGGGCTTCGTCGAGTTTCAGCAGCACGCGGGTCATCCATGCCACCTGCTGCTTGTCCGCGCGGCCATTGCCGACCACGGCCAGCTTGACCTGCGCGGGCGGGTAGGCGGCCACGGGCAGGCCGGCTTCGGCGCAAATGAACAGCGCCACGCCGCGCACGTGCGTCAGTTTGAGCGCGCTGCGGATGTTGTCGCCCGTGAAAGTGTCCTCGACGGCGGCCTCCTGCGGCGCGTAGGCGGCGATTACTTCCCTGAGCTTCCCGCCGATCTCTTTGAGCCGGACGGCGAAGTCTTGTGCGGAGTCGGTGCGGATGGCCCCGCAGGCCACCATCCGGTGGCGCGTGCCATCGCTGTCGATGATCCCGTAACCGGTGCTCTGGCTGCCGCAGTCGATGCCCAGTATCCGCACACGCTCCCCGCGCCCGGCCGCAGCCGGCTCACTCTCCGGCTTCTTCGCCGAAGTCGGCGTTGGTGTAAACGTTTTGCACGTCGTCGTGTTCCTCGAGCGCCTCCATCAGCTTCATGATGCCGGGCATGTTCTTGGGATCCACTTCCACCAGGTTCTTGGGGATCATGCCGATTTCAGCCGAAGCCGTGGGGATGCCCGCCTTCTCCAGCGCCTCCAGCACGGCGTGGTGCGACTCGGGCGCCGCGAGGATTTCCCAGTGCTCCCCTTCCAGCTTCACGTCGTCGGCGCCGGCTTCCAGGGCCAGTTCCATCAACTGATCTTCGGTAGCCTTGTCTTTTTCGATCAGGATCTGGCTCTTGCGCTCGAACATCCAGCCCACCGAGCCAAGTTCGCCGAGGTTGCCGCCGTTCTTGGAGAAGATATGGCGGATTTCGCTCACCGTCCGGTTGCGGTTGTCGGTGGCGGCTGCCACCATGATGGCGACGCCTCCGGGGCCGTAGCCTTCAAACATGATCTCTTCGATGGCGCTGCCTTCGATTTCACCCGTGCCGCGCTGGATGGCCCGTTTGATGTTCTCGGCGGGCATGGAAACCGCCTTGGCGGCCAGGATGGCGGTGCGCAGGCGGGGATTCGCGTCGGGATCGCCGCCGTTGCGGGCAGCAATGGTGATTTCCTTGATGAGCCGCGTGAACAGCTTGCCGCGCTTGGCGTCCAGGGCCGCTTTCTTGTGTTTGATCGTCGCCCACTTGGAATGTCCGGACATGGCTGACCTCTCGCCTGGGATTGCTTGATCGGGACGGGGCGTGATCGGCCCCAACTGGACAGGATACCATCGGCATGGCACAAGAGCCACCTGCCGGCTGCCGGGGAATCCGCCCACTGCGCGGCGCGAAGGCGATCAGTCTGCCGGCGGCACACCGCGCGGCGCACGCGCGGGCATCGTCATGATTCTTCTGCTCCGGCGTCCTGCGAGAGGCGCGCCGCAAGCGCGCGCAGCAGCGAAGCCCCGTCTCCGCGGTAGGCGCTGCCGTGCTGGCAGGCCAGCAGCTTCGGCGCCAGTCCCGCCAGCCGCTCCAGCATCCCTGCCGTGCCGCGGGCATGGGCGTAATAGTCGAGCATTGCCCGGAGCGTCTCGCTGGATGTCAGCACTTCCTGTTCCGTCACCGGCGGCGCGTTCGATCCAGGCTGCGTAAACAGGTCGCCGCACAACAGCGTCCCCGTGGACTCCTCAAACAGAATGCCGCAGTCCCACCCGTGCGGTACGTGTGGCGTGTACAGCCATTGCAGGCGCCGCCGCCCGATGGAAAACACTTCTCCGTCCCGGAATCCGCGCGCTTCCCGTCCTGCGGCATCGGCGACCGAAGTCAGCGCTCCGATTTCACTGCAAAACGGCGTCGCACCCGGCGCGGCTGCCAGGAAATCGCCCAGCGCACCATATTCGTCCCCTTCAAAATGCGATCCGCCCACCCAGCGGAGCCGTTCCACAGGCATCACTTTCGAAACCGCTTCCGCCGTCAGCGCGAACAGCCTGCGGTAGCCTGTATGGAACAGCAGCGGCTCCTCATCGGCGATCAGATACGAATTGAACGTGAACCCGCCAGGGATCACATCCAGCGGGGTGCAAATGCGGTAAATGCCGTCCTCGACTTCGTCTACTCGCGTACCGGACACGTGGTTGGAGATCATCGCCCCTCCCGGAGAATGCGGAAAGATCTGCTGGCGAACCAGCAAGTCACTCCATTATCCGGGAGAAGGCGCGCCCCAACAAGTAAATTCCGGGTCTGCATGGCCGCCAGGACACGCCGGGTCCGCCGCCACAGCTTTGCGGAGTTCTGAAAGCCGTGCTGGAAGAGTTCGAGCTCAGTTCAGCCGCGCCGCCAGTTCCCGTGCCGCCATGTCGGCGTCTTTCTCAGGCAGCCCGGCGACACCCGCCACCCACGGCCCCTTGGCGAAGACGAAGACCATCCGGTCGCCGTCCTTTCCATAGTAGCCGCCAAAGTGCGCGATCAGTTTCGGGTTCTCCATGCGCTTCTTGTAGTCGAACAGCAGCAGAGCCGCCGCCTCAGGCACGGAGGTGCGGATCAGGAACATGTCGAATTCCTGCTTGCCGCGCCTGTAATGGGCCACATTGCCGCCGGGCAGGGACTCGCGCCCGAGGACGTGATCGTCCACCACTTTGGCTTCCACCCGGCCTTCGGCTGGAAAACGGTGCGTTTCGTCGGCAACCGCCCGCATCTTCTTCACAGGCGCCTCCGCCTTCTTTTCAGCCGTGCCGCCGCCGCAACCGCTCAACAGGAACGCGGCCGCCGCAATTGCAGAGATCATGATCCTGAACCGCATAGCGCTTTGATGCTATCACCGCAGGACGCCCGCTGCGCGGGAGATGCCTGCCTGCGCCGCCTGCGAAGGCCGCCCCAGAGGCCGAAGCAAGCCCCATTGACGCTGCGGGACATCAGCATGGATGAAAATCACCGCGCCCTGCGGCGGGTTCAGTGCCGCGAACGAAGGCGGCGTCAGCCGCCGAAAGGGAGCGGCCGCCGGCGCAGCCCCGCCCAAGGGCGATTTTCGGGGGAGCGGTCCCCGCGCGGTGCTGCGCGTCCCGCGCCTCAACCGCAGCCCTGATCCCGCACCGCCACGGTGCTAGCCTGATTCTGAAGCCATGCTGCTGGCAATCGACGCGGGCAACACCAACATCACCGTAGGGCTGTTCGACGGGGACCGCATCCTGACGCGGTGGCGGCTGCGCACCGTGCACGAGCGCACGCCCGACGAGTGGGGCATCCAGTTGCGCAGCCTGTTTGCCCTGGAGAATCATGCTTTCGACCAGGTGGACGGCGTCGCCGCGGCCACGGTGGTGCCGCCGCTGGAGTCGAGCCTCACTGCCATGGCGCGGCGTTACTTCGGCGTCGATCCTTTCTGGATCACGGGAGCCACGGACACGGGGCTCAGCATCCTGTACGACAACCCGCGCGAGGTCGGCGCCGACCGCATTGTGAACGCCGTGGCGGCGCTGGAAAGATACGGCGGCCCCTGCATCGTCGTCGACCTGGGAACGGCCATCACTTTTGATGCCGTCAGCGCGCGCCGCGAGTATCTGGGCGGAGTGATCTGCCCCGGCATCGGCATTTCCATCGCCGGCCTGTTCCAGAAGACGGCGCGCCTGCCTATGGTCGATTTCCGCGATCCCGGCCGCCTGATCGGCACCAACACCGTCGCCAGCATGCAGTCAGGGCTCTATTACGGGCTGATCGCCATGATCGACGGCATCGTGGAACGCATGGCCGCCGAACTCGGCCCCGGCACGCGCACCGTGGCCACCGGCGGCCACGCCACGCTCGTTACCCGCGGCTCGAAGTGGGTCAAGACCGCCGACGAAGACCTGACGCTGGAAGGATTGCGCCTGATCTGGGAGAAAAACCGCCGCTCATGACCGCGCCCGAAGACGCCGAATGGAAGCTGAATTACTTCAGCTATTTCACGGAAATCGAGGAGCATTTTCAACGCGCCCGCGGCACGGGGCTGTTCCTGATGTCGCCCCTCGACTGGGCGTTGGCCGAATCCTGGAAAAATTCGGGCGTGCCGCTGGAAGCCGTCCTGCGCGGCATCGACGCGGCATTCGAGAAATGGCGCTCGCGCCGGCAGCGCACCCAGCGCATCAACAGCCTCGCCTATTGCGCCCAGGCTGTGATGCAGGAGGCCGAAACGATGGCCCGGAACCGCGCCGGCGCCGCCAGCGGCGCCGCCGAACCCGGCATCGCGCCGGAAGCCGTGCGGCGGCACCTCGAAAAAGGCGCTTCGGCGCTGGCAGCGCTGGAGGGCTTTGAAGAGATCTCCGCGTCGCTCGAGGCGATCCTTTCCGATTTCGACCGCCATGCAGCCGACCTGCGCGAGCTCGAACTGCGGCTGTCGGCGCTCGAAGACAAGATGGCCTCCATCGCCCGCACCAGGCTGAGCGAAGAACAGTTGCTCGCCATGCGCCGCGAACTCGAACGCGACGTCGCCCCCTACCGCAGCCGCATGAGCGCCGAGCAACTGGCGCGGCTTGAAAAATCCTTTCTCGACCGCAAGGTGTACGAGGCGGCGGGGCTGCCCCGCCTCAGCCTGTTCTATCTGTGAGGAAAGAGGAACTGCAGTCCAGGTTGAGATGCCGCTGCCGGAAAACAGAGATCCGCGCCGCCCGGTTGGGACGGCGCGGATCGGAATGCAGCGGGAGCCGGAGAACTACTTGCCCGTGTGGATCACGATGCTGCCCCCGCTGATGGCCTGAGGGTTGACATTATCGATGTCGTCCGTCAGCGAGGGGGAGTTATCGTAAATCACACCCCCACCGATCTGCCAGATCTTGATCCGGAACTTGTCGATTCCACCTCCGCCCGGCATCTGCCCGTCGGTGGCAGTGAGCAGGAATCCGTAGTTGCCCATGCCATTGATGGTTCCGACCCCCTTGTACTGGGCCTTGGCGCCAGCAATCACCAGCCATTCATAAGCCGTGCTCTTGAAGTTCATGCTGGCGGCATGAAACTGAAACTCGGTATTGCCTTCAGGGACATTCGCACCTTTTCGGTACTTCGACACGAAGCCGAAGGTGGCCTTGCCTGTAAGCTCAGTATCCGGCGCATAGGCACCCTTGGGTGAGATGATCCATCCGCCGCCCGTCACGAACCCGGCGCTGGGGTCGTACACCACCACATACTGGAAAACGCCCTCCGCCGAGCCTCCATCGTCATCAGTGACTTTCACTGTTACGGTGTAAACTCCCGCGGCCGCATAGAGATGGCTGCCGCTGCATGATGCGGCTCCGACTCCGGCGGTAACTGTGGTGTCGGGTGTCTGGTCGTCCCAGGAGAAGGTGCACGTGAATGTATCCCTCGTCCCGGGATCAGTGAAGCTTGCAGTCACTGTAGTTTGCCCCTGCGACACTGGGAGCGGGCCTGACGGACCAGTCACGGAAGTGATCTCCGGCGCGACGTTCCTGACCTCAACTGACGCCGTTTTCGAATCACCCTTCGGGTCGTCCCGAAGCGGATCACCCGATTTTCCGTTGTCCCCTACGGTGATGGTGATCGAGTAAGTGTCGGCGGACGTCCCGGTGGGGTCGTCGTCAAGGTACTGATGGGTGATGCTGAAGTTCTTTGGCGATCCATTCGGAGCGAGCACCGCGCTGCTGCTTGTTCCGTCGCCCCATAAGATGGTCAAAGTATGCGTGTCGCCGGTGTCCGGGTCGCTGACCGAACCGGACACTGTCACAGTCCCGTTCTCGTCGATCTTATCCGGAGCCACCGCCCCGGTCAGCACTGGGGCATCATTCACAGGCGTGACATTGATGGTGACGGTTCTCACGTCGCTCTCGAGCGGGGCAGAGCAGGAGATCCCATTGAGCGTGCAATCGTCCGGATCGCCGCGGTCGGTCACCTTGTAAGTGAACGTGACTTGGCCATTGAAATTGAGGGCGGGCGCAAACGTGTAAACTCCCGCTGGGCCGTTGGCAGTCAGCGTCCCTGACGAAGGCCCGTTCAGGATCGCATAGGTCATGTAGGCGGGGGCTGTCTCGACGTCACTGATCAGAGTCTTCAGGTCGATGGAGACATTCGTGTCTTCAGGCGTACTGAGGGAGCCATCTTGGGCAACCGGCTTGTCATTCACCGGCGTCACCGTGATTGTGAATGTTCGCGTCGTCGTGTCCTGGCCGCCATTATCAGTGCCGCCATTGTCTTTCGCCGTGACCGTGATCGTTACTGTGCCGTTTGCGTTGGCGGCCGGCGTATAGGTCAGGGTTCGCGTTGCACCGCTGCCTGTCACGGAGGGATCCGGCACGATGGATGGATCGCTGGATGTGGCCGTCACCGTGACAGCCTGAGAGGACTCATTGACCGGCCCGGGAGAGATGCCAGTGAGATTCACGGTCTGAGATCCGGCATCCTCCAGCACCGTCTGGTTGCCAATCGCGCCCAGCGTTGGCGCATCGTTCACGGGATTCACCGTGATAGTGAACGTGACGGACGGACTTGTGTCCACTCCTCCGTTGGCCGTGCCTCCGTCGTCCTTCAGGTACACGGTGACTTTGGCTTCTCCGAAAGCATCCGGCGCGGGGGTGTAAGTCAGTTCGCCCGTAGCCGAGATCGCAGGCTGGACCGAGAAGAGCGCGTTGTTGTCATTGCTGACGACAAACATGAGCCCCTGCCCCGCCTCATTCGGACCCGGACTGATGTTTGTCGCCCAGGCCACCGACTGCGTCCCAGCATCCTCATTCACGGTCTGATCGGCGCCCCGCGTGAAACCGGGTGCGTCATTCACCGGCGTCACCGTGATTGTGAATGTTCGCGTCGTCGTGTCCTGGCCGCCATTATCAGTGCCGCCATTGTCCTTCGCCGCGACCGTGATTGTTACCGTGCCATAAGCGTTGGCGGCCGGCGTATAGGTCAGGGTTCGCGTTGCACCGCTGCCTGTCACGGAGGGATCCGGCACGATGGATGGATCGCTGGAGGTGGCCGTCACCGTAACAGCCTGAGAGGACTCATTGGCCGGCCCGGGAGAGATGCCGGTGAGATTCACGGTCTGAGATCCGGCATCCTCCAGCACCGTCTGGTTGCCAATCGCGTCCAGCGTTGGCGCATCGTTTACGGGATTCACTGTGATGGTGACAGTCGCCGTGTTGGAGTTCGCGGTTCCGTCAAAAGCCTTGTATGTGAAGGAGTCTGTGCCGGAGAAGTTCGCGTTGGGCGTGTACGTGAACGAGCCGTTCGGGTTCAGGGTCGTCGTACCGTTGGATGGCCCGCTGACCAGCACAGCCGTCAGAGCGTTGCTATCTGCGTCCGTGTCGTTGCTCAGCACGCCGGGAGCGGTCACCGATAGAGGCGTGTCCTCGTTTGTCGAGTAGGAATCATTGTTTGCGACTGGCGGGGTGTTGGCAAGTGCATAATTGGCATCGAAATTCGCCTGGTCATTTGAGTTAGGGATGGTGATACAGATCGTAGCTGAGTCGCCTCCAACGGGGAAGAAATTCGCATTGCCGGAATACTTCGTCCATCCGAGGAACACGTAGCCAGCGACGGAGGGTGCCACGAGCTTCAGGGATTGCTTGTCGTTGATGCCGGCGATGTTCGTATGAGTAGTGCCGACGCTTTTTGTCCCTGGAATAGGATTGCTACCTGAGCAGGATAAGTCATTGTTCCCATAGTTGTAGGAAGTAATGGTAATACTCGTGGGTCCGCCTTGAACCCTTGCGCCGACGTTGCCATCCGTGAACAGCCACACCTGGGCCGTCCTGTTGGTGACCTGCTCGGTGGCAGTGAGGGAAAACGTTTTGCCGAGATCCGCAACTGTCATCTGGAAGGCCGCGGCGAGGTTGACGGAGCCTTCGCCGGAAGCAACCGGCGCGGCATCGGCGGCGGCTTCCCACCGGATTGAGTTGCTAGCCAGATCTCGGACCACGAGGTTGACCTTGTTGCCCGGCGTCCAGTTTGCTCCGTTAATGTTGACCCACTCTCCCGGCGCGTAATCTTCCTTGTCAGTCCGAATGGTCGGCAGTTCGGCACTGTAAAGCTCGCCGGACGTCGCCGAGCGCGCCGCGCCGCCCGCCATCACGACTTTTCCGCTCAGCGCCGTTCCCGCCGCGGCGGTGACGGCGGTCGCCAGCCGCGCCATGGGTTCGTAGGCATCCCGCCAGGGGATGTAAAGACCGGAGGCGGCGAGCGGCTCGCCCTTCCATGTGCCGCCGAAGATCAGCACGCTGTTGTTGTCCGGCACGCGCAGTGCGGCGTGGCCGCGGCGCGGCAGGTCCATCGGCGCGGCGGCTGCAACGCGCCCGGTGGAGGGGTCCAACACCTCTGTGGAGGCCAGATCCTCGGCGCCGTTCGAGCCGCCGGCGAAAAAGACGCGCCCATCGAGCAGAGGCGTAGCGGTAAGCCCGGCACGCGGAGACGACAGCGTCCCCGCGGCGGAGACTTCTCCGGTGCGCGGGTCGAAGATTTCGATCGTGTCGAGCGCCGCTTTGCCATCCGTGCCCCCGGCGATCACCACCCGGCCGTCGCGCAGCGTGGCGGCGGCGTGTTCGATGCGCGGCTGCCGGAGCGTGCCGCCTGCAACGGTGAAAGCCTTCTGCTCCGGATCATAGATCTCGATGGATGGCAGCAGGGCGCCGTGGTACTCGCCGCCAACAACCACGACGCGCCCGTCCCGCAGCACGGCAGCCGTGGCCCCGGCGCGGGGCGCCGAGAGCCAGCCCACGGCCTCCCATTCCCCGGCCGCAGGGTCGAAGCGTTCGGCCGAAGGCGTCGCGGAATCTCCTGGCGCCCGCCCGCCGGCAACGAGCACGGAGCCGTCTTTCAACGCCACGCAGACGTGCCCGGCGCGGGCAAACGACATGGCGGGCGCCGGCTGCACCACTCCGCCGGGCCCGAGGATCTCGGCCGATGAGAGAATGCCCGCCTCGTTCTGCCCGCCGGTCACCAACACCCGGCCCTCCGGCAACGCTGCCGCGCAGGCGCCGGCTCTGGAAGACAGCAGCTCGCCAGCGGCTTCCCACCGGCTGACAGATGAGGCGCGGGACGCGTTCTGCGCCGCGGCCATGGACGCGGCCGCCACAGCCGCCGCCAGGTACAGTGAGACCCTGTTGCTCTTCGCCATCATGTTGACCTCCGATCCGCACCGTCCGGCTGCCGCCCCTATCCCTGCGAAGTCATCTGTTTCGGCGGGGGAGCGGAGGCGAGGCCATCAGGTTGAGCTTCGCGTTTCTGATACAAGAACCGGGCGGACGTTCCCGAATGGTGCAAATCCGCTGTGTTGAATCATACCGGAATTTTGTAGAAATAAGCGGCCAATTTTGGTCATTATTGCTCCACTACCGATGTACCCTCCGGGAAGCACGAAATCGGCCCGGCGGTACTAGAACCAAACGCCAGTTTTGATGGATTCCCGTTCTGCCTGCCTCGCCGAGCTGCTGAAAAAGGCGTTCCGGGCCTTCTTCTATGAGGCGTGGAGTGGCTCTCCGATCAAATTCACGAACTTTGCCTGGGCGCCTCGGTGCGCCAACCAGGCCGGAAACTCCTTGTTGCCCGCCCTTTTCACCGCCACATAACCGTCCGGGCCACCCTTGATTTCGGATTGGTTTCCGAGAGCCGGAAGCTCTATTTCTTCACCTCCTCGCGTCCCCGCCGTCGAATTGAACCGGACGGCTGCGCCAACCCTGCCGCCTTAACCGGCAGCGTCTCCGGCCGGAGGCCCGTTGTTCGCCGCCTCGCCGCTCCAAACCGCTCTCACCGCGACTCGGCGGCATGGCATCCCGTCTCGAACCACCCCGGGTGGCGCCAAGAACGGGACCTGGAACTGAACGGCGCCTTCGTGCGCAACGTCCACGCCAGGTGCGTCAGGCGGAGAAGCAGCCGAACAAGTCTAATGAATAGAATGAGATACACCGATCCAGGAACAGCGCGGCCGGCCGGATTCATCAGTAGTTCCGGGCAATGGCGCCCCACCTGTACTGGGCGCAGATTCCCCCAATTGGGTGAACCGTCTGCTTGACGCAACGAACGGCTGTGATATAGTAACCAACAACAGCGTACGCTGACATCAACGCCAGCGTTTTCCTCCGATTCTGGCTGGCTGTTCGCCGGTGAGGATATTCCTCCGAGTCCTCACCGGCTTTCTCTTTCTGGACTTTGGACAGCGGCCGCTAACAAGGCCGGGCTCCACCTGGAAGGATGAAAAACAGGACGCAGCCCCGCCGCTGGTTCGCGACACGCGCGAAGCTCGGCTCGGGTAAGCGAGTTTCTGTGCCACGCATGAAGACCACGTGAGCGTGTTTGTGTGCCGCGCATGGAGGCGGCGCCAGCAGTGGAAACAAGCGGCCGTCCCGAGGCTGCGCGCGCCATGGCCGGCCCCATTGGGGCCGCTCGTTCCCGCGGCCTTCGGCCGCTCCGCCCGCGGCACTGAACACCGCCACGGCCGCTTCAACCCGCTTTTCAGTATCGCGCAAGAAGGCAGCAGCAGGCCGTCACCAGAGCGGCACAAGGCCCGGTCAGCCGAGATTGGCACGAGACGCCTCTCCAGCAACAATGTCGGCCAGGCGGCCTAGCCTTGATTCTGATTCGCCTCTGCACAGGCTGATTTACGGCCTTACCCCAGGCGTAAGCGCCGCGACTCAGTGAAGGTAAAGCACTTCCGGGCGCACCAGGCGCCGCTCGGGAGCATCACAGGGACCGCACTCCACCTGATAGCCGCTCCACGCTTCCCGCGCCGTTTTGGGCACCTCCACCGGATGCTCCCAATCGTGATAGACGGCAATCGAGAGCCGCGGGTGATGGCGGGCGAGCGTCTGGCGGGCGCCCTGCAGAGCGCGGACCTCGGCGCCCTCGATGTCCATTTTGATGAAGTCGATGCGTTCGAGGCCGAGTTCCGCCACCAGCGAGTCAATCGTCACCAGCGGGACGCGAACGGTGCGGCTCACCTTGCTGAGGTTCATCACGAACGTGGCTGCTGCTTCGTTGCCGTCCTCGATCTTGAGTTCGAGGACGTCCGGGCGGTTCCACACGCCCTTCGGCACAAGCACGACGCGCCCTGCGGCGATCTCCGGGGCGAAATTGCGGCGCAGGCATTCGAGGTTGTCCGGAGCCGGCTCGATGGCCACCACGCGCGAGGCGCCGGCATTCAGCGCAAATCTCGTGAAGACGCCCACGTTGGCGCCGCAGTCGAGCACCGTGTCGCCCTTTTGCACAAAGTGCGCGCCGCTGCCGTACAGGTGCACGGCCTGTTCAGCCAGGTTGAACGGCAACGTGTAGTGGCTGCCCGGGGCGTCCCAGAAACGCCCATACGGGGTCTCGTACAATTCGAGCCCTTCGTACTCCTTTTGCAGGAGCCTGGTCCTGGACAGGATCTCGTCCTTCATGCGCATCAGTTCACGCTTGTGTTGGGTGATGCGCCATGCCTGACGGGGCGGGCAGCCGCGGTTGTCCCGGAACGTGGCAATCAGAAAGTAGCGCAGAGGCAGATACTGCCAGGCGCCGGCGGCGGCGGCCGCCAGCAGCACGGGCATAACAAACCACTTCTTCACAGCCCTCAGGCTAGCATGCCGGCCCGGCCCGGGTCCGCTCATCGTATCCTGTCAGGTGATGGAAGTCATCCTGGGACACCTCGGCTGGATTGAGGTGATTTGCGGCCCGATGTTTTCGGGCAAGAGCGAGGAGCTGATCCGGCGGCTGCGGAGGGCGCTGATCGCCCGCAAGAGAGTGCAGGTGTTCAAGCCCGTGCTCGACAACCGCTACTCGGCCGACGAGATCGTCAGCCACGGAGACGCACGGATGAAATCCGAGGTTGTCGCTTCCGCCTCGGAAATCCTCGCCCGGCTCGATTGGCGCACGCAGGTGGTCGGCATCGACGAGGCGAACTTCCTCGGGCAGGATCTGGTCGGCGTGGCCCAGCAGATGGCCGACTCCGGCAAACAGGTGCTTATCGCCGGTCTCGACACCGATTACATGGGGCGCCCATTCCCGCCCATCCCGGATCTGCTGTGCCTGGCCGAATCGATCACCAAGACGCTGGCCATCTGCATGCGCTGCGGCAATCCGGCCAAGCACACGCAGCGGCTGGTGGAAAGCGAGGACTTGATCGTGGTGGGCGCCGTCGGAGTGTACGAGGCCCGGTGCCGCCGCTGCTTCGAGCCGGGCGTTCCCAAGCAGGAGTACCTGGATTTTGCGCGCCCGCAGAACCTGAACTCCAGCAAGGTTTAGCCGGAGACCGAGCCGCAGGGGCAGGCGGAACGATGATAAGCTGTTAATGTACAGGGGCATTGATCCCAACTCAGGAGTATCAGGCGTGAGCGATCCCAACTACATGCCACCGCAGGGCCAACAGCCCACTTACGTGTACCCCACCCAGAGCGGCGGGGGCGGAATCAAGACAGCCATTCTGTTCGGCGCGGTGATCGCGCTGGTCGCGGCGAATGTCTACCTGTTTCTCCAGGTGGACTCGCTGAAAAAGGAGATGGCGCAGAACCGCGAGACGCTGCTGGCCGAAGTCAGCAGGACGCGCGAAGCCTCCACGGTCACCTCCGCAGCGGCCCAGCGCAACCTCGACGCGCTGAAGGATGAACTGGAGGCTGCACGGCGGCAGGTCGCCACCGCCACCGGCCAGGCCAAACTGGAAGCCCAGAAGCACGCCGAGGAGCTCGCTGCCCGGCTCGCACAGCAGCAGAAGGCCTCTGAAGCCCAGCTCCGCGGCCAGATCTCGCAGGTGGAGCAGACCGCCACCACCAAGATCGGCGAAGTTTCCACCGAAGTCAGCACCGTCAAGACTGATCTGAGCACCACGAAATCGGAGCTGGAAAAGACGATCGCGCAACTGAAGAGCGTCTCGGGCGACCTCGGGGTGCAGAGCGGCCTCATCGCCACCAACTCGAAAGAACTGGCCGCGCTGAAGGCGCTCGGCGAGCGCAACTACTTCGAATTCAACCTGGGCAAGACAAAGCAGCCGCAGCGCATCGGCGACGTCATGATCCAGTTGAAGAAGACCGACCAGAAGCGCAACCGCTACACCATCGACATCATCGCCGACGACAAGAAGGTCGAGAAGAAGGACAAGACGATCAACGAGCCGGTGCAATTCTACACGTCGAAGGCCCGGCAGCCATACGAGATCGTAGTCAACGAAGTCCGCAAGGACGTCATCGTCGGTTATCTGTCGACCCCGAAGGTGCAGGCGGCGCGCTGACACGGTTGCGCTCGAAGGCGGGCAGCAGACGGCCTTGATGCCGCGCTTCACACGGATGCGTGAAATTGCAGGCCCGGGCCCTGCCGCCGGCCTGTGCCTCGCGCGAAAGCCGTGGGACCGGGTTTCTTGTGCCCCGCATGAAGGCGGCGCCAGCCGCGGATACAGGCGGCCGGCCCGGAGGGTGCACGCGCCATCGCCGGCCGCGTTCCTTCACAGCTCCTGCAGGCGGATCTGCTTGAACTCCACCCAGTAACCCTGGCGGTGGGCCTGCAATTCGATGAAGCCGGCTTCGGTCCTCGCCAGGAAGCCGTACTCCATCACGGTCTCGCCGTTGATCCGCACCCTGCAGTCCCGGCCCTGGACGCGCAGCTCGAAGAGAAACCACTTTTCGTCTTCGATTCGCGGATACTTGGCCCTCTGATAGTGGTACAGAGAACCCGTGGGAAAGTGGGCGTCCGGTACCGGATGCAACTGGATTTCATACGCATCGGCAGGATTGGTTCCCTTGCCGGCGCTGCGGAAAATCACCCCGCTGTTGTGCTGCGGGCAGCCGCGCACGTAGCATTGCAGATAGAAATCCCGGAACTTTTCTTTCGTTCCCAGCATCCCGTCGCCGTCCAGGCGCAGCACGGCGCCGATGGCCTGCGCCACCGGCTTGCCCACGGTGGGGCGCCAGTTGGCTTCCAGGTCTTCCGGCTTTTCGTACAGCGCCTTCCAGGGCTCGCTCCCCGGCAGCTCCTTTACGCGCAGCCGCCGGAAGCGGACCATCGATGAGGCGCCGGCGATGCCGATGTAGCCGGAGCGGAGGCGGTCCCGCAGTTGCGGATGCGTGCGCTGGTTGAGGTCCTGCACCAGCTCGCCGTTCATCCACACACGCAGCGCCGGCTCGTCGGCCAGGATCCGGAATTCATTCCAGCCTTTTTTGACGGCCACCTTTTTCGGCGCAATCACGGGAAAGACCGCGCCGCAGGAGTAAGCGTTCGGCCTTTCTTCCGGCTGGTGGAAAATTTTGATCTGAATTCCAGCGTCTGTGGGATATCCGTGCGTCGGCGCATGCAGGTAAATGCCGGAATCGTTCCAACCGTCGGCCAGGAATTCTCCGCGCAGCTCGAAATTCTGGTAAGACTTCGCCGAGCGCAGCCAGGCGGGGAACGACGCGTGCGCCTGCACGACCACTTCGCTGCCGTGCACGGCGAAGGCCGATTCCGGAGCGTCTACAGCCACCCATTCGCTCAGCGGCGCAAAACCTGCGTCTTCCGGCTGCAACGCCGCGATCAGGGGCAGGGAGAGGAATTCACGTCTGGCGATCATGGTGTTTCTCATTGTATGCCTCGCCGGGCCGGGTGAAAACACGGAGCGGCGCGGCCGGTGATATGGTGCTAGAGATGCCGCTACGGCGACACACACGCAGGTTTTGTTTACTGGCTCTTCTGCCGGTAGCGTGTTCGCGCCGGCGCACGCGGGACATCCCCGATCCTCCGGAAACCCTGGCGGCGGTCTGGAAGAGAGAGGGGATGGAGCGCCCGCCTGTGGACAACGCTCCGCAGGCGCTGCGAGCCTGGCGCCCGGTGGAGTGGCTTCGCGCAAGCTACCGCTCCTCCGCCTCCGTCGTGCTGGTGGACGCCTACCGGATGCCGTCGGAATCCGTGGCGTTCGAAGCGCGCCAGAAATGGCGCAGCGAGCCTGGCTCGGTAGCCTTCCATTGGCGCGACCTGCTCATCGTGTGCTCCTCGCCGGTGGAGCCGACGCAGGGGCTCATGGAGTTTTCTGCGAAACTGGAAGCAGAATGGCTGGCAACGGGCCGCTGACGAAGCCTCCCGGCGCTCCGGAACGGTTTCACGAATCGGCCGTCCTGCTGATGCTTGGGGCCGCCTGGTGCGCGCTGGCGGGCTCGGGATCGCTTTCGCAAAGCCTCCAGGATCTGGCGTTTCTCGCTTCGGCGGGCACCGCCCTGCTGTGGCGGGCGCTGGCGGTGGCAGGTCTGTTCCGCCCACCCGCCTCGCTGCGCTGGGCCAACGCCGCCACCCTCGCCTATCTGCTCTACTACCCGGCGGATTACCTCTGGGTCTCGCGGGATTTCCTGAAGGCGACGCTGCATCTGGTCTTCTTCGTCTTCGCCGTCAAAATCCTGGTGGCGCGCACACCCAGGGACTTTCTCCTGCTGAAGCTCGTCGCTTTTATGGCACTGCTGGCCGCGTCCATCATCTCCGCGAGCCTGACGTATCTCGTTTTCCTGTGTCTGTTTCTCGCAGCCGCCATCGCCGCCCTGGCCAGCGAGGAGATCCTGCACTCGCAGGCGGGCCGGAAAACGGTCGCCGGCGGCGCGGTGCGGCTGCCCGGACGGCTGGCGCGCCTGACGGCGCTGTCGAGCCTGGCGGTGCTGGCGCTGACGGCTGCGCTGTTCTTCTTCCTGCCCAGGACCGCGCGCGCCGCGTTCGAACATTTCCTGAAACCCTCCCTGCGCAGCTCCGGCTTCGCCCCGGAGGTGCTCTTGGGACAGGTGGGCGAAATCCAGCGCCAGACGGCCACGGTGTTTCATGCCCGCTTCCTCGACCGCCGCGCCCCCGCGCTGAAGTGGCGCGCCACCGCGCTGGCGGAATTCGATGGCTGGCGCTGGTACAGCTCTCAGGCGCGCGAAGGCCGCGCCCTGAGGCCCGTCGAAGGATTGGTGAAGCTGCTCGATGACGATCAGCTCCGCCTGCCCGGGCACCGCTTCACTTACGAAGTCCTGCTGCACAACACGAATTCCGACTGGCTGTTCCTGGCTGGCAAGCCGGAATATCTGCGGGTGGCCACGCCCGTGGTGCTGGAATCGGCCGCCACCGGCTACCGCGTGCCGCTGGCGGGCGGCGAGGGTTTCCGCTATGTGGTGCATGCGACGCTGCCCGAGTCGTTCAACCAGGCGCCGCTGGCGCCGGATGAGCGCAATTTCTACCTGCGGCTCCCCGTCGTCGACCCGAGAGTGATCGACCTGGCGCGCCGGATCACCGCAGGCGCGCGCTCCGACGCCGAGCGGGCGGCGCGGATCGAGGCCTGGCTGCTGGCCAATTTCCGCTACTCTCTGCATGCCCTGGATCACGAAGTGGACGATCCGCTGGCCTACTTCCTGTTCGAGGGCAAGCGTGGCCACTGCGAATACTTCGCCTCGGCCATGGCCGTGCTGCTGCGCGCGGTGTGGGTTCCCTCGCGCGTGGTGGTGGGCTATCGCGAAGGCAGCTACAATTCGCTCACAGGATGGAATGTAGTACGCGCTTCGGATGCGCATAGCTGGGTGGAGGCGTGGATCGAAGGGCGGGGCTGGACGGAATACGATCCGACGCCGCCCGACCCGGAACAGCGGGCGGCAACCCTGTGGGACCGGATCTCGCTGTGGTCGGACGCGCTCGGCGTTTTCTGGCAGGAGTGGGTGCTGGGCTACGACCTCGACCGCCAGCTCTCGCTGGCCATGCAGGTGGATCAGTCCCGGCGGCGCTTCGCATGGGTGCGCTGGCCGGAATGGCTGCGGAGGCTCCACTCGCCGGGCGGCGCGGGCGCGGCTCCTGCGCCTCTGGCTGGGATCCTGATCGCCATCGGCGTGGCCCTCGTTTTGTACCGCTTCCGGCGTGCGCTTTGGCGGCAGTGGCGCATCCTGATGGGCAGCCGCAAGCTGCGCCGCGGCTCGGCGGCGCCGCACGACGCAGCGGTGATCTATGAAACGATGCTGGCCAGGCTCCGGCGGCTGGGCTTCGAGAAACCGCCCTGGATGACCCCGGCCGAATTCGCCGCCTGCCTGCCTGAGGGGGAGACGGGCCTGGCCGTCCGTGGCTTCACCGCCTCCTACCATGCCTTCCGGTTCGGCGCCGATCCACGCGCCGCGCTCGATCTGGCCGCCTGGATGGATCGCATCGAGCGGCTGCCCAAACGCCGCCTGCACCCCCCGCGTTGAACCCGCGGCGCCTCTTTTTTTCATCCGTGAGCCAAGACGGCGCAGGAATTCGATTCCCTTAGTGAAGGTGCCACCCGGGCCGCTATGGAGGAGGACGCTGAAAAGTGGCCGCGGCCCGGAACGCCCTTCAGACCGGGACCGGCGGGAGGCGCAACGGCGCTGGTTCCGGGGCAGCATCACCGGCCTCACGGCGGGCCTCGCCCGCGATCGGCGCCCCGCAGCGGAATGGAGGAGTTCCGCCGCGGGGCGCCCTGGTTTCAGCATCATCTTCTTGACAGGCGCTACAATGCCCTACAAGGCTCATGGACGACAGCGGGCAACACGATCTCACCCGCCTGCTCCATCAATGGGGCACAGGGGATGCAAAAGCCCTGGGGGAGCTGGTCGAGATCGTCTATCCCGAGCTGCGCCGCATTGCCTCGCGCTATTTGCAGGGGCGGCAGGGCCAGACCCTGCAGAGCACGGCGCTCGTCCACGAGGCCTATCTGAGGCTCGCCGGACGGCAGGATTTCCACTGGAAAGACCGCACGCACTTTTATGCCGTCGCCGCCCGCATCATCCGCGGCATTCTTGTGGATCATTACCGGGCGCAGCGCGCCGCCAAGCGCGGCGGCGAAGCGGAACGGGTCGCGCTGGAAGAATCCTCTCTGGCGCCCGCATCGGCTTCCGATCCGGTCGATCTGCTCGATCTCGACGCGGCCCTCCACGAGCTCGAACAGCTCGATCCGCAACAGGCGCGCATCGTCGAGCTGCGGTACTTCGCCGGACTAAGCATCGAAGAGACGGCCCATATCGCCGGCGTCTCCCCGGCGACGGTGAAGCGCGACTGGCTTTTGGCCAAGGCCTGGCTCCGGCGCCGCCTCTCCGGCCGCACGCCTCACGGCGGCGGAAGCTGAACTCATGGACACCCAGGGCTGGCAGGAAGTAAAGCGGCTCTTCGGCGAGGCGCTGGAACTGCCCGAGCAGCAGCGGCGGTCCTGGCTTGAGTCCTGCTGCCCGGCCGCCGAGATCCGCGAGGAGGTCCTCAGTCTCCTGGAAGAGCACTCCCGTTCCGGGGACTTCCTCGAGCAACCGGAAGCGCCCGCCGGCAGCGTGCTCGAGGATCTGTTCTCCGCCGTGGGGCCGGGCGAGACGATCGGCCCCTGGAAGCTCGTGCGGGAGATCGGCAGAGGCGGCATGGGTGTCGTGTTCGAGGCTATCCACGAAGGCGAAGACTTCCACACCCGCCTGGCCCTCAAGGTGATTCGCGGCGGGCTGGTCACCCCACAGCTCATCGAGCGGTTCCGGTTCGAACGGCGTGTTCTTTCCCGGCTCGCGCACCCCGGCATCGCCGCCTTGTTCGACGGCGGGACGACGGACGCCGGGCTGCCGTATCTCGTGATGGAGTACGTCGAGGGCGTTCCGATCGACCAGTGGTGCCGCCAGAAGCGCCTTGGCGTCCGCCAGCGGGTGGAGCTGATGGCGGAGGTCTGCCGCGCCGTGCAACACGCGCACGAACGGCTGGTGATCCATCGCGACCTGAAGCCGGGCAACATCTTCGTCACGCCCGAGGGGCGGCCGAAGCTGCTGGACTTCGGCATCGCCAAGGTGCTGGCCGACGACTTTGGCGGCACGCCCGACGCCACGCGCACCGGCATGTACGTCCTCACACCGGACTACGCCAGCCCCGAGCAGATCAGCGGCGCGCCCGCCACCACCGCTACCGACGTTTACTCGCTGGGCGTACTTCTTTATCTGCTCCTCTCGGATAAGCGCCCCTACGAACTGGCCGGGCTGCCTCCGCTGGAGGCGATGCGCCGCGTGCTGGAAAGCGAACCGCGGCCGCCCAGCGCCCTGGCGGCGCCGGAGGCCCGGTCTGAATTGCGAGGGGACCTCGATCACATTGTGATGAAGTGCCTGCGCAAGGAGCCGAGGGAACGTTACTCGAGCGCGGCGGCGCTGGCCGCCGATCTGGAGGCCTGGCTCGAGGGACGCCCCGTTTCCGCCGTTCCGCCATCGTTGCGCTACCGCCTCGCCAGATGGGCGGGCCGGAACCGCGCCCAGGCGGCGGCGCTGGCGGCGCTGGCGCTCTCGATCCTCGCCGGAGGCGTGGCCACAGCCTGGCAGGCCCGGGAAGCGAATCTGGCGCGCCAGCGCGCAGAGCAGCGGGCGCTGGAGATCCAGCAGTTTTCGCGGTCGCTCGTCTTTGAGCTCCACAGCATTCTGTACAAGCTGCCCGGCTCGACGGAAGCCCGCGCCCTGCTGCTCGACCGCACCATGAAGTTCTTCGACGGAGCCGTCCACACCGCCGGCAATGATCCCTCCCTTCTGCTGGAGCTCGCCGAGGGCTACCGCCGCCTCGGCAACGTGCTCGGCTCCAGCTTCAGCAACAACCTCGGCCGGAGAGAGGAGGCGTTGCGGGCTTTCGAGAAGGGGCTGGCCGCTGCCGCCCTGGCCCGGCAACTGAGGCCGCCGTCATACGAATCCCTCCGCGCCCAATCCGGCCTGCTCGTGGAAGCCGCACTCGCCGCCGGTGGCATGAAACGTCTGGATGACGCCCAGAAGTACGCTGCGCAATTGGAAGCGGTGATCGGCGAAATCGACCGCGCGATTCCCCAGACCCCGGAAGCGCGCTCGCTGGCTGCTACCAACCGGAGCCAGCTTGCCATGATCCTGTCCGGACTCAACCAGCGCGACCGCGCAATCGAACTCTACCGGCAGGCGCTCTCGGGTTTTGCGTCGCTGCCTGAGCCGGAGGCGTCGCGGCCATCCAATCTCAGCCAGAAGTCGTTCGCCCTGAAACGGCTGGGCGCGCAGTACCTCTCAAAGGATCTGGCGGAGGCGGAGAAATACTATCTCGAGGCGCTCGCCATCGACCGGAAGCTGCTCAGGCGGGATCCGGCGGACAAGGATCAGCGGTACAACATTACGTTCGCGCTCTCCGACCTCGGCCTGATCGCCCGCAACCGCGGCGACATGGACAGGTCGCTGAAGTACTTCTCGGAAGCCGCGTCCATCCGCGACGAGTTCTACGCCGCGGATCCGAAGAGCGTGCGGATCCTGAACGGCGTCACCAACGTCCATTGCCTGCTCGCCTCCCTCCAGGCGAAGCTGGGCCACTTCGCCGAAGCCCGCCGGGAGAGCGGACTCTGTGAGAAGCTCGCCCGCGAGTTCGGCGCGATCGACCGGGGCGATTTCGGCTGCGGCCGCGGCCCCATGGCTCTGCTCTACGCCGCGGAGGTGGCCGCGGAACAGGCGGCCCGCTCCTCCGCCGTTGCCCGCGCGGGGTTCGCGCGGGAGGCTCGCGGCGCCCTGTCCCGCGCGGAGCGCGAGTTGTCCGCCTGCCCCGAGCCGTTTCCGGGCTTCTCCGAGAAAGCCGGCGGAATTCGAAAACGGCTCCAGGAGCTGAGCCAGTGAGCGGTTCGCGGGCGGCCTGCTATGACCGCTGCGGGCTTCTCGCCGCGCCGGTCTCAAGCGCGTGAATCCGCGCGTTCATTGCTTCAGCGAATTGCTGCGGCACCAACAGCCGGATTCGTTTCCCGCTTAACGCAACCTCCGCCGGCGCAAACCCGGCATGTTCCCCGTCCACCTGCAGGTCGATCACCGGATCGTCCAACGTCCGGATGCGCACCCGCTGGGCCTCGAGCACGCGCACGCCGCGCATGCCATTGAGCCGGCCAAGCAGCACGCCTGCGAAGTACTTCACATAGGGCAGCGAGCTCGCCCCTTCGAAGAGCACCACGGCGAGCCGGTCTTCCAGCAGGTTGGCATGGCGCGCGATCCACAGGTCGCCTCCGTAGTTCCGCACCCGCGCCATCAGGGCGAAGCTGCACGCGAACGCTCGCCCGTCGGCCTCCGCTTCGAAGACCTCCAGCCGCCGCCCCAACTGCGCCATTCCCCCCTGCCAGTAACTCAGCTTGCCCAGGCGGCGCTTCCACACCGGGCTCACCAGCCGCACGATCCGCGCATCCAGGCCCGCTCCCGCCATGCAGAGGAACAGGCGTTCGCCTTCCGCGGTGCGCACCACGCCCGGCGCAATGTCGGCCGGCTGCATCTGCCCGATCCGGGATGCCACGTCAAACGGGTTGTTGCCCGTTCCGATTTCGCAGCTCAAAACGTTCGCCGTGCCCGCGGGCAGCACCAGCAGCGGCACTCCGGTTCCGGCGATCCCTTCGGCCGCTTCGTTCACCGTTCCGTCGCCGCCCGCCACGCAGACCAGCTCCGCGCCCTTTTCGATCCACTCCTGCACGATGCGCCCGGCGGTCCTCGGCCCCTGCGTGGGCGCGGCTTCCACATGCGGCACGCGCTCCCGCAACAGCGCCAGAAGCCTGTCAACCATGCCCGCGCGCGGCCGGATCCGCCCCGCTTCGGGATTGTAGACAAGCACGGCTGTACTCGGTTTTCTCACGCGGATACCCTAATAAATGTGACAGTTCAGGAACAGCTCGAGCAACTCCGCGCCGAGATCCGCCGCCACGAATACCTCTACTACGTCCTCGACCAGCCCGAAATCACCGATGCCGAGTTCGACGGGCTCATGCGCCGCCTGCGCGAACTCGAGCAGGCGCACCCGGAGATTCCCGTTCCGCCCGACTCGCCCACGCAGCGCGTCGGAGGCGCCCCGCGCGAGGGGTTTGTCAAAGTGCGCCACTCCTCGCCGATGCTGAGCCTCGACAACGCGCTCAATGAGGCTGAACTGCGCGACTTCGACCGCCGCGTCCGCGAGCTTCTGGGCGGAGAGCCCTACGCCTACGCGGCCGAACTGAAATTCGACGGGCTCTCCATGGCTGTCCACTACGAGGACGGCGTCCTGCGCCAGGCGGTCACGCGAGGCGACGGGACCGAGGGCGAAGATGTCACCGAGAACGCCCGCACCATCCGGACCATCCCGCTGCGCACGCTGGCATCGCCGTGGCCGCGCTTTGAGGTGCGCGGGGAAGTGATCATGACTAAAGCGGCGTTCGAACGGCTGAACGCCGAACGCGAAGCCCAGGGGCTGCCGCTCTATGCCAATCCGCGCAACTCCGCCGCCGGTTCGCTCCGCGTGCTCGACCCGTCGATCACCGCCGCGCGCCAGCTCGAGTTTCACGCCTATTTCCTGCTCGTGGACGGGCGCCCGGCGCTGCCAAGCCACTGGCAATCGCTGGAGACGCTCGCCAGACTGGGCTTTCGCGTGGGCGCCGAGCGCCGCCTTTGCCGCGATGTGGAGCAGTTGCTGGCCTTCTGCCGTGAGTGGGAGGAGAAGAGGGACTCCCTCCCGTTTGAAATCGACGGCGTGGTGGCGAAGGTCGATTCCATCGAGCACCAGCAGCGGCTGGGCTGGACCGCCAAAGCCCCGCGCTGGGCCATCGCCTTCAAGTTCACTCCGCGCCAGGCCGAAACGGTGCTCGAAAACATCGAAGTGCAGGTCGGGCGGACGGGCACGCTGACACCCGTGGCGCGGCTCCGCCCGGTGACGGTCAGCGGCGTCACGGTGACCAGCGCTACGCTGCACAATGAGGACTACATACGCGAGCTCGGCCTGATGATCGGCGACCGCGTCGTCGTGGAGCGCTCCGGCGACGTGATCCCCAAAGTGGTCCGGGTGGCCGCGCCGGGCCAGAACCGCCGTGCGTTCGTCATGCCGGCGGAGTGTCCGGTCTGCGGCGGGCCGGTGTTTCGCGCGGAAGGTGAAGCGGCCGTCCGCTGCATCAACTCGAGTTGCCCGGCGCGGCTGAAGGAGAGCATCCTGCACTACTGCTCCCGCGGCATCATGGACATCGACGGCATGGGCGACGCCATCGTGGAGCAGCTCATGGCCGCCGGAAAGCTCCGGAGCATTGCCGATCTTTACGATCTGAAGGAGGCGGATCTCGCGCCGCTGGAGCTTGAAGGGGAGAAGGCCCGCCGCCGGCTGGGAGAGAAGGTAGCGGCGCGGATCGTGAAGAATATCGAGGCCACCAGGCAGAAGCCGTTGTCGCGGCTCATCGCCGGGCTCGGCATTCCTTTTGTCGGGGAACGCACGGCGCAGTTTCTCGCTGCCAGCTTCGCGTCACTGGACGAACTGATGTCGGCGGACGAAGAGCGGCTCATGCAGGTGGAGGAGGTCGGCCCCAAGGTCGCGGCCAGCATCCGCCGGTTCTTTGCCGAACCGCACAACCGGGCATTGATCAAACGGCTGCGCGAGGCGGGGCTGAATTTTCACTCGACGGAAAAGAAGGTCGAAGGCGGGCCGCTCGCCGGCATGACCTTCGTCCTCACCGGGACGTTGCCCACTTTGACGCGCGAAGAAGCCACGCGCCTGATTGAAAGCGCAGGCGGGAAGGTCACCGGATCGGTCAGCCGCAAGACCAGCGTCGTGGTCGCTGGCGCGGAGGCGGGCTCCAAACTCGACAAGGCAAGGGAGCTGGGCATCCCCGTCTGGGATGAAGCCGAGCTTCGCCGCCACCTTGGCTGAACCGAAAAAGGGGGGACAGGCCCACCTGGCACCAATTTCAGCTTTCAAAACAGGGCGTGAAAAGAAGGAACAGCGGCCGGTCATGAAGCCGAGCTTCAGATGAAGGCATGAAATTCCAGGGCTCGGCCCCACCGCCTGTCTGTGCCGTGCGCGGGGCCGCATGGGCGCCCTTCTGTGCCGCGAACGGAGGGCGTGAAGCGCTCAAGAGTGAGCGGCCCCCACACGGTTTCGCGCGCCATGCCGGACCCCGGTGCAACCGCTCCCTCGAAAATCGCCCCTGGGCGGAGCAGCGGCGGCCGCCGCTCACTTTCGGCTGCTGACGCCGCCTTCGTTCGCGGCGCAGAACCCGCCGCATGGTTCCCGAAGAAGCGATCGTCAACCTGGAACCCCAGAGGCCGTGCTTGGAAAAACCAAAGCGACCGCCCGCCCGCTCCCAATGTCAACCTCCCCCGAGATTCACGTTTCGGAGCGGGCCGGCGGCCGAACTGCTCCCACTGTAAACCGCCCGGCCCGGCCGCCGCCAGCGGAACAACACAGTTTCCGGGCGATTTCAACAGGTTTTTCTCCGTTTGCCTGCAACGCGTTAGACTGTGAACAGCGTGGATGCGCTGTGCATAAAACGTGATTGCCATGAAATGTTCTGGAATCGACTCCTTCACCGGCGAGCCCGTCGAGGTCCGGGCCGAGCAGGGCGTGATTACCGCGGTAGAGCCCCTGCTGGAACGCCCGTCTTCCCTGCCCTGGCTGTCGCCCGGTTTCATCGACCTCCAGGTGAACGGCTACGCGGGCGCCGACTACTGTTCGGCAGATACCCCTCTCGAGGCCATTGCCCGCTCTCTGGAGGCGCAGTTCGCCTGCGGCGTCACGCGCCTGTTCGCCACTGTCATCACCGGCTCGCCGGAAGGCATGCTGCGCGCCATCCGGCATCTGGCGCGGGCGCGTCGGGAACTGCCCCGCGGGCGGGCTATCGAGGGCATTCACGTTGAAGGACCGTTCATTTCGCCGGCGGACGGTCCGCGGGGCGCGCATCCGCGCGCCTCTGTGCGCCCTCCGGACATTGAGGAATTCCGCCGCTGGCAGGATGCGGCGGAAGGGCTGGTCCGCATGGTCACGGTGTCGCCGGAATGGCCGGGCGCGCCGGCGTTCATCGAAGCCATCACCGGGGAGGGCGTAGTGGCGGCGATCGGCCACCTCGACGCCACCGCGGAGCAGATTGACGCCGCCGTCCGCGCCGGGGCCCGCATCTCCACGCATCTCGGCAACGGCTGCCACCCTGCGCTGCCGCGGCATCCCAACTACCTGTGGCATCAACTGGCCGAGGACCGCCTGGCGGCCTCCTTCATCGTGGACGGCATCCACCTCGGGGCGGACTTCCTCCGCGTGGCCTTGCGGGCCAAGGGCGTCGAACGCAGCGTCTTGATCACGGATGCCGTCGCGCCCGCCGGCTGCGCGCCCGGCCCTTACCGGCTGGGAGATGTGGACGTCGAGCTCCACCCGGAGGGCAAAGTGACCCTGCGCGGGCAGCCGCAGTTGGCCGGCAGCGCGTTGCGCATGGATCGCGGCGTCGAGAACCTGATGCGGCTTGCCGGGTTGAGCCTTCAGGAAGCGCTGACCATGGCCGCCCGCAATCCCGCGCGCATTGGCCGCATCGAACACCGCCTGCGCGGCCTCCAGCCGGGTGAGCGGGCCGACGTGATCGAGTTCGACTACGATGCTGCCGCGAAGTCCATCCGCATCCGGCGGACCTGGCTCGATGGCGAAGCCGTCTGGCAGGGCTGAGAGAACCGCGGCTGAAGCGCCGAAGGCGCGGGAAGGAGCGGCCCGCACGCGTGGCCATACGGCGCTCACCATGCGGGGGCCGCTCGCTCCTGCCGCTGCCGCGGCCTCCACTCGCGGCTCCATTGGGCAAACAACTGCGGCTGAAGCCTCGAAGGCGCGGGAAGGAGCGGCCCGTGCGCGTGGCCATACGGCGCTCACCATGCGGGGGCCGCTCGCTCCTGCCGCTGCCGCGGCCTCCACTCGCGGCTCCATTGGGCAAACAACCGCGGCTGAAGCCTCGAAGGCGCGGGAAGGAGCGGCCC
>JBMOMB010000018.1:0-11405 GCA_049325215.1 Acidobacteriota bacterium | reverse complement strand
TGTTGGGGCCGCTCCTTCTCGCGCCTTCGGCGCTCCAGTCGCGGCACAGAATGCGGCTGTGGCACTTCAGCCGCGGCACAGAAGATGGCTGATGCGCTCCAGTCGCGGCACAGAAGATGGCTGATGCGCTTGAGGCGAGGCGCGGAGGATGGCTTGTGGCGTGCTGGGGGGAGGCCAGTGTTGGGGCCGCTCCTTCTCGCGCCTTCGGCGCTCCAGTCGCGGCACAGAAAATGGCTGGTGCGCTTCAGGCGAGGCGCAGAGGATGGCTTGTGGCGCGCTGGGGGGCGGCAGTGTTGGGGCCGCTCCTTCTCGCGCCTTCGGCGCTCCAGTCGCGGCTCAGAATGCGGCTGTGGCACTTCAGGCACGGCGCTTGCGGGCGGCGGGGCCTTTGGACGGCTTGCGGCGCTCGGGTTCCGGCTCGACCACGGAGAAGTAGAGGCGGCGCTCCACGCCGTCGACCTTGTCGAGCCTGACCCGGACGCGGTCGCCTATTTTGAACTCCCGGCGGCTGCGTTCGGCAACGATCTTGCGCGTGTTTTCGTGGTACGTCCAGCGGTCTCCCGGAAGGACATCGATGGGAACGAGGCCCTCGACGAAGAATTCCTCCAGTTCCACAAAGAAACCGAATTTGGTGGTGGAGATGATGAGCGCGCCGAACTCGTCGCCGACGCGGCCGGTCATGAACTTCACCTTCTTCCACTCGAGCAGTTCGCGCTCGGCGTCGGCGGCGCGGCGCTCGGTTTCCGAGCAGTGTTCGGCGATTTCGCGCAGATCGCCCACGTCCGGCTCCCGGCCGTCGAGCCAGGCGGACAGGAGCCGGTGGACGATGAGATCGGGATACCGGCGGATGGGCGAAGTGAAATGGGTGTAGGACTCGGCGGCCAGAGCGAAATGGCCGATGTTTTTTTCTGAATATCTGGCCTGTTTCAGAGAGCGGAGCATCAGATAATTCAAAATTCTCTCTTCCGGCCTGCCTTCCAGTTTTTCCACCAGTTTCTGGTACATCCGGGAGGTGATTTTCAAGCTTTCCTCCAGGCGGACGATGTCGCGGCGGAGCTTGCGGCCGTCGCTGGTGCGGGTGACGACGGGGAAGCGGCGCGCGGGGAAAGCGGGGACGCCGAGGGTGTGGCCGAAGCGGGCGGCGATCTGTTCGAAGTCGAGGACCTTTTGAGCGTCAGGCGGCTCGTGCACGCGGAAGAGGCTCTCGGGGAAGTGCTGTTCGAGGTGGCGGCTCACGGCCTCGTTGGCTGCGAGCATGAATTCTTCGATGATGCGGTGGGCGATGTTGCGGGGCGTGCGCTCGATGCCGGTCATGAGCCCCTGCTCGTCGAAGACGAGGAGCGGCTCGGGGAGATCGAAGTCGATGGCCCCGCGCTTCATACGGCGGCGGTTGAGGATGAGGGCGAGCTCCTTCATCATCTCGAAGCGGCGCACCAGCGGAGCGTACCGCTGGCGCAGGCCAGGGTCGCCTTCGAGGATGAGATGGACATCGGTGTAGGTCATGCGCTCGGCGCTGCGGATGACGCTGCGGCAGAATTCCTGGCGGACGATGCCGCCCTGCCGGTCGATCTCGAGCAGGGCGGAGAGGCAGAGGCGGTCGACGCCGGGCTTGAGCGAGCAGATTTCAGTGGAAAGCTCGAGCGGGAGCATGGGCACGGCGCGGTCCGGGAAATAGACGCTGGTTCCGCGCAGGAACGCCTCCTGGTCGATGGGAGAGCCGGGCAGCACGTAGTGGCTGACGTCGGCGATGTGGACGTGGAGAAGGAAGCGGCCATCGTGGAGGCAGTCGACCCAGACGGCGTCATCGAAGTCGCGGGCGGTTTCACCGTCGATGGTGACGATGTCGAGCCCGCGGAAGTCGCGGCGTCCGGCGAGATCTGCCTGCGTGAGGGTGAGCGGAACAGCCTGCGCCTGGGCGATGGCTTCCGGAGGAAAGCGGTGGCGGAGATGGTGCTTGCGGATGATGATCTCGACGTCCACGCCGAAGTCGTCGGGGCGGCCAAGGATTTCAATGACGCGGCCGACGGCGGTCTCGCCGGACCGGTCCGGGTACTCAAGAATCTCGACATCGACGATCATGCCGTCCATGTCGCGGACATCGGAGACGTGCGGGGCGGGGGCGCCGATGCGGTCGACGTTCGAGCCGCGGCCGGGGATTTCGAGGCCTTCTGGAATGACGATCCATTGCTGGATGCGCGATTCGAAGGGGACGACGAAGCACTCGCGGCGGCCGACGCGGAATTCGCCGGTGATGGTGGGGTGGGCGCGGCCGAGAATGCGAATGACCTCGCCTTCGGCGCGGCCGTCGGAAGCGATGCGGGTGATTCGGGCGAGCACGGTGTCGCCGTGCATGGCGTGGGCGGAAGCTTCGGGCGGGATGAAGATGTCGCCAGCGACGCCCGGCACGGCGGCGGCAGGCGAGACGAAGCCGTATCCGTCGCGGTGCATGCTGAGGCGGCCGGTGGCGAACTGCTGGGTGCGGCCGGGCAGCACGTACTGGCCGCCGCGCAGTTCAATGAGAGAACCTTTCTTGACCAGGCGCTCGAGCAGCGCCTCCAGTTGCGCGCGCTCCTGCCCGCTCAGGCCGAGTTCGCGGACCAGTTGTTTGAAACTGGCGCGGCCGTGGGGCAGGCGCGCGATGTGCGAGAGAAGATCCTGCTCCTTCATTGCGACACCGGCGGTGCGGGCCTGGCGGGCGCCTGCGGGCGCAGGAGAGAGCGAGTCACGAGCCAGGCGGCGGTCCGCATATGATGCCAGCATACTGCACGGGTTAGGATGAGGAATGCCATGGAACTGAAAACCGTTCGTCTGACGGTTCCCGAAAACGGGAACATCATTTTCGGCCAGTCGCACTTCATCAAGACGGTGGAGGACCTTTACGAAGCGATTGTGACCACGGCGCCGCAGATGAAGTTCGGCATTGCGTTCTGCGAGGCGTCGGGCGCGTGCCTGATCCGGGTGGAGGGCAACGACGAGGAACTGAAGCAGATTGCCGTGGAGAACGCACAGGCCGTAGCGGCGGGCCATACGTTCCACATCTGTCTGCGGGACGGGTACCCGATCAACATTCTGGGCGCGGTGCGGAACGTTCCCGAGGTGGCGCGGATCTTCTGCGCGACGGCGAACCCGGTGGAGGTGGTGGTGGCGGAGACGGAGCAGGGGCGCGGGGTGTTGGGGGTGATCGATGGATTCAAGCCGAAGGGCGTGGAAGGCCCGGCGGACGTGGAGTGGCGGCACTCGCTGCTGAGGAAGATCGGCTACAAGAGGTAGAGCGGGGCGGGGTCAGGAACCCCGCCCGGACTACTGAAGCGGAAGCTCGGGCTGGGCCTCCTCGGGCTCAGGCCCGGTCTCGGCTTCCTTGACGGCGCAGGCGGCGGCGACGGCATCGCCGGGATCGAGAGAGACCAGCTTGACGCCTTGTGCGGACCGGCCGGTCTTGCGGATGCTCTCGGCCTCCGTGCGGAGGATCTTGCCTTCGCGGCTGATGACAATGACGTCGGTGTCCTCCTTGACGGCGAGGACGGAGACCACATCGCCGTTGCGGGCGGTGACCTTCATGTTGATGACACCCTTGCCGGCGCGGGACTGGAGGCGGTATTCGCTGAGCCGGGTGCGCTTGCCGAAGCCAAGTTCGCTGACGGAGAGAATGTAGTCATCGTCGGTGACGACTTCCATGCCGACGATCCAGTCGCCCTCGGCGAGTTTCATGCTGGTGACGCCGGCGGCGGGGCGGCCCATGGGGCGGACGTCGCTTTCAGGGAATTTGATGGCCATGCCCTTCCTGGTGGCGAGGAAGATCATCCTGGAGCCATCGCTGAGGGCGGCGGCGATCAGCTCGTCGTTTTCCTTGAGATTGATGGCGATGATGCCGCGCGCCATGGGATTGTCGAACTCGGTGAGCTCGCATTTCTTGATGACGCCGAATTTCGTGGCCATGACAACGTACTTGCCGGGTTCGAAGTCAGCCACCGAGAGGAAAGCCCGCGGCTCTTCATCCTCCTGCAAATTGATGAGGCCCTTGATGTGCTTGCCGCGGGCGGCGGCCTGGGCGTCCGGGATGTTGAAGACCTTGAGCCAGTAGAGGCGGCCTTTGGAGGTGAAGATGAGCAGGAAGCTGTGGGTGTTGGCGACGAAGAGGTCTTCGACGACATCTTCGGATTTGGTGGCCATGCCGATGCGGCCCTTGCCGCCGCGGCCCTGGCGCCGGTAGGTGTCGAGGGCAGTGCGCTTGAGATAGCCGTCGCGGCTGACGGTGACGACGACGTCCTCGCGCTTGATGAGGTCCTCGAGGTTGATTTCGCCCTCGTCGTCGACGATCTGCGTCCGGCGTTCATCGCCGAAGTCTTTCTGGACTTCCTTCAGCTCGCGGACGATGACGCTGCGGAGGGATTTTTCGGAGCCGAGGATTTCCAGATATTCGGCGATAAGGCGCTGGATCTCAGCCAATTCGTCGATGATTTTCTGGCGCTCCATGCCGGTGAGGCGCTGGAGCTGGAGCTCGATGATGGCCTGGGCCTGCTTTTCGGAGAAATCGAAGCGGGACAGCGGCTGACCGTTCCATTTCAGAGCGGGCGCCCATCTGGAAAGAACCTTTTCGAGGGCCGGATTTTCGGGGAACTGCATCTGGCCGGCAAGGGCATCACGGGCCTCGCGCGGGGTGCGGGCCGTGCGCACGGTTTCGATGACGGCGTCGAGGTTTTCGAGAGCTTTCTGGAATCCGACCAGGATATGCTCGCGGTCACGGGCCTTGCGGAGGAGGTATTCGGTGCGGCGGCGGACGACTTCGACGCGGTGGTCGATGAAGCGCTTGAGGGCGTCGATGATGCCCATCTCGCGGGGCTGGCCGTTGACGATGGCCAGCATGATCACCCCGAAATTGACCTGCATTTGCGTGTGCTTGTACAGGTTGTTGAGGATGATTTCAGGGTTTTCACCGCGCTTGATCTCGATGACGACGCGGAGGCCTTCGCGGTCGCTCTCATCGCGGACGTTGGAGATGCCCTCGATCTTCTTGTCGTTGACAAGCTGGGCGATCTGCTCGATGAGCTTGGCCTTGTTGACCTGGTAGGGCAGCTCGGTGACGACGATGGCCTCGCGGTCTTTCTGGATCTTCTCGGTAAAGGCGCGGGCGCGGATCCTGAGCGAGCCGCGGCCGCGGGTGTAGTAGTCGATGATGCCCTGCCGGCCGAGGATGATGCCGCCGGTGGGAAAGTCGGGGCCGGGCGCCAGCTCGAGGATCCGGCTGATAGGTGTGCCGGGATTCTGCACGAGGGCGATGGCGGCATCGATCATCTCGCGCAGGTTGTGCGGCGGGATGCGCGTGGCCATGCCGACGGCGATGCCCTCGCTGCCGTTGACAAGGAGATTGGGGAAGCGCGCGGGCAGGACTTCCGGTTCGACTTCGCTGTCGTCATAGTTGGGGCGGAAGTCGACGGTTTCCTTGTCGATGTCCTCGAGCAGGACGGAAGAGATCTTCGACAGCCGCGCTTCGGTATACCGCATCGCCGCTGGCGGATCGGCGTCAACGGAGCCGAAGTTGCCCTGGCCGTCGACGAGCGGGTAGCGCATGGAGAATGGCTGAGCCATGCGGACGAGGGCGTCGTAGACGGCCGAGTCGCCGTGGGGATGGTACTTGCCGAGGACCTCGCCGACGATCTTGGCGCACTTGCGGGTGGGGCGGTTGTGAGTCAGCCCCATCTCGCTCATCCCATACAGGATGCGGCGGTGGACGGGCTTGAGCCCGTCGCGGACATCAGGCAGCGCGCGGCCGACGATGACCGACATCGAATAGTCGAGATACGACCTCCGCATCTCGTCTTCGATGTTGACGGGGATGATGTTGCGGCGGTCGCCGAGAGGCAGTTGCGAGGCGCCGCCGGAGTCGTGGGGCGGCGGATTTCCAGGTCCCTGCGGAGTAGACATGCTCGTCCACCATTCTAGCAAAAAGCCTGAATTTACGGGGGTTTTGCTATACTGGCAGCAGGGTCAATGATCTCCGTCGTCATCCCGGTGCACAACGAGGAGGCAGCGCTGCTGCCTCTGTATGACAGGCTGACTGCCGTACTGGAGCGGCTGGGCAGACCCTACGAAGTGATCTTCGTCGACGACGCGTCGACGGACCGCAGCCTGGAGCTGCTGGCGAACCTTGTCGAGACCGACGCGCGGCTGAGGGTGGTGCGGCTGAGGCGGAATTTCGGGCAGACGGCGGCGCTTTCGGCGGGCTTCGACGAGGCGCGCGGAGACATCATCATCTCGATGGACGGGGACCTGCAGCACGCCCCCGAGGATCTGCCGGCGCTGCTGGAGAAGATCGACGAAGGATATGACATCGCCAGCGGGTGGCGGAAACAGCGCAACGACCATCTGCTGTTGCGGAAGCTTCCCTCGCGGGTGGCGAACTGGCTGATGGCGAAGGTGAGCGGGCTGGATCTGCACGACTTCGGGACGACCTTCAAGGCATACCGGGCGGAGATCCTGAAAGAGGTGAACCTGTATGGCGAGCTGCACCGGTTCATTCCGGCGCTGGCAAGCTTTTACGGGGCGCGGATCGCGGAGGTGCCGATCCAGAATCCGCCGCGCGCCGGAGGCGCTTCGCATTACGGGCTGGGACGCACTTTCAATGTGCTATTCGACATTATCACGATCCGGTTCCTGTTGAAATACTTTACGCGGCCGATGCATTTTTTCGGCCGCCTCGGACTGGCGAGCGTCACGTTAGGGGGCGGAATTCTGGGTTTCCTGCTGGTGAAGAAAATCCTGGGATACGAAATCATTCTGGCGCACGGTCCGCTGCTGTTCACGGGCGGCCTGCTGCTGGTAGCCGGGCTGATGATGTTCACCACAGGGCTGCTGGGGGAGATGATGATGCGGACGTATTTCGAGAGCCAGGGGCGGCGGATATACGCAGTGCGCGAGGTGCTGGCCAAGAGCGGGCCGAAGGCGTCCTGAGCGCCGCCGGATCATCCGGCCTGGAGCGGAGGCGCGCCGCCGGAGGAACGGGCCCACCACTGTTCGAACAGTGTTTCCAGGGCCTCGCCGAAACTTGAGTGGTCGAAGACGACGGCCGTCCAGGCAGGGCGGGTCTTGACAGGATCGAGGAGTGAAACGAGACCCTGTTTCCCGTCGAATACGGCAAGTTTCATGGGCAGATTTTCGGCGAAGCGGACGCCGATGCCGAGGGCGCGGTATTCCTCGATCCTCTGGCGGTGGGCCTCGTCCATCGGCGCGATCTCCTGAAGGATGCGGCAGGCGACGCCGCGTTCGGCGGCCTGCTTGACGAGCTGCTCGTCGAGCGGGTCGACGGCGTAAGGCGGACGGGAGAACTCGACATAGCGCGCAGCGACGGACTCGAGCATGGAGCGGTAGTGCGCGGCGATCTGGGCGGGATCGCCGACGATGCGCAGATAGTCGAGCGTGCCGGTGGCTCCCTGCCCTTCCGCGTAAGCGCGCTTCAGCTCGCTGGCCAGAGCGAGGCCGAGGCGGCGCTGCTCGGCGAGATGCTTCTCCATGGCCTCGCGCTGCCGCTCGAGATAGGCAGGGATGGCAAGCTCGGGCTCGACGGCTGAGAACAGCTTGGTCTTCTCCTGGATCACCTGGGCGAAGCCCTTGTCGACGAGGCTGTCGAGCACTTCGTAGATCTTCTGGCGGGGAACGCGGGCGCGTGCGGCGAGCTCCAGCGCCTTGAAGCGGGGATGGCCGACGAGAACGAGGTAGGACCGGGCCTCGTAGGCATTCAGGCCGACCTGCTGCAAACGGCGCCAGAATCTTTCGTAATCCAATGTGGTGGAGTCAGCGGCCACAGCGGCTTTCCTCAGGCTCCCCAAATTATCACAAGGCGGCTGGGTGCGCAGCCCGTCGGCAGAATCGCCGCCGGGCTCGCCATGCTAGACTGACAATCTGCCCGGACCGCGGAATCGTGCATGATCAGGCTGTTCAAAGTGGTGGTGCCGGCCTCGTTGCTGGCGCTGGTTGCAGTGGAAGCGGTGCTGGCCTTCGGGTGCTATCTGGCAGGATTCCTGCTGACCCGCGAAGAAGACTGGGTGATCGCCTACCTGTACGAAGGCGCCACGGCGCAGACGCTGGCGGCGCTGGCAAGTCTCGTGCTGGGCATTTATCTGAACGACCTGTATTCACAGGTGCGGGTGTACTCGCGGCTGCGGCTGGCGCAGCAGTTCTGCCTGGTCTTCGGCATCGCATTCCTGGCGCAGGGCATGATCAGTTACCTGGCACCGGAAGTGGCCCTGCCGCGTTCGCAAATGATCGCCGGCAGTGCGCTTGGGCTGTTCGTGCTGCCCGGGTGGCGGATGCTGTTCGACATTCTGGTGCTCCGGGTGCTGCACCGGCAAAGGATCCTGTTCGCGGGGCACAACCGGCAGGTGCTGGCCGTGGCCGCTACGATTTCCGAGCGGCCGCATTTCGCCATGGAGTCCGTGGGCTATCTGGCTGCGGCGCCGTTGGAAGCCGCGCCCGCCGCCCTGGGGCGGTGGCTGGGCCCGTTGAGCGCGCTGCGGGACGCGTATATCGAGCACCGGCCTGACAGAATTGTGGTGGGGCTTGACGACCGGAGAGGGAAGCTGCCAGTGGACGAGCTGCTGTCCCTGCGGCTGGCGGGAGTGCCGGTGGAAGATGCCATCAATTTGTACGAGCACGTAATGTGGCGCGTGCCCGTGGAGTCGCTGCGGCCCTCTCAACTGATTTTCGGAGCCGGCATCGGGCCGGACGCGCGGAAGCTGGCGTGGCAGCGGGTCTATTCATTCCTGTTTGCCTTGGCCGGGGCATTGCTGACGCTGCCGCTGATGGGGCTGATCTGGGTGCTGGTGAGGCTGACCTCGCCGGGCCCGGCGATCTACCGGCAGCGGCGGGTGGGGCGGAACGGGCGCGTCTTCGAAGTGCTGAAGTTCCGTTCGATGTATCAGGACGCGGAAGTGCGCACGGGCGCCGTCTGGGCGGCGCAGAACGATCCGCGCGTCACGCCGCTGGGGCGATGGCTGCGCAAGCTGAGGCTGGACGAGCTGCCGCAGTTTTTCAACGTGCTGAAGGGCGAGATGTGCATTGTCGGGCCGAGGCCCGAGCGGCCCGAGTTCGTGGATGTGCTGTGCCAGCAGATTCCGTACTACAACCTCAGGCACTCGATTCCGCCGGGCATCACCGGGTGGGCGCAGATCAACCACAGATACGGAGAAAGCCTGGAAGACGTGGTGACGAAGCTCGAGTACGATCTGTACTACCTGAAGTACCAGAGCTTCTCGCTGGATCTCTACATCCTGTTCAACACTGCAAAGGTGATGCTGTTCCAGCGGGGGGCGCAATAAGGCGCGCCGTTGACCGGCGGGCCACGGCTTCTCTAGAATCGTAGTGGCGGCATGAGCGCCGCCTCCGAGCGGGAGTAACTCAAGGGTAGAGTCACGGCCTTCCAAGCCGTTGGTTGCGGGTTCGAGTCCCGTCTCCCGCTCCATTCCATTTCTCGGCTCCCCCTCAATGAAGCACACGGACAGCAGTACGCAGAGCGGTAGTGTGCGCGGAAGGGCGGCAGGAAGAAGAACCCCGGCGCGCCAGGGGGTGGATTCGCGCCGGGGCCGTTTTTGAGCGCGCTGAAAGGGGTGGAAAGACGCGCTCAAAACTCTGGTGTGAACCGGGGGCCGTGAAGGCGCGGGGCCTTCGCGATCACCCCTGAACTTCAAGACGCCTTTTCACGCCTTACCGGTTGCATCAGCGTCCTGCATTTAACGCGCCTTAACGGTTGTGACGGTCCGATTCCGGCAGCGGACAAAAGCGCGCGAGGCGTCCGGCAAACCAGGCAAAACAATGGCTTCCTGGTGCTGCAAGCGGGATTGCAGGACAGGGCGGAGACAGCGAAGTGGATGGAACCTGGAGTGGCTCGAGCTGGCCGCCGATGAGGCCCGCGTGGTGGGCGGAGGCCGGGAAAGCAAGGCCCGCCCAGGCCGGCGGCGCCATTTCAGAGCGCTCGAAGCGGCCCGGGGCGGGCAAACGTTCCAAGGGGGGACTGCGGCGCCAGCGGCCGTTCAGGCGGGCGCTAAAGCAGAAGCGCAGGCCGGAAGGACGTGCGCTACTGCAACGACGCCTGCCAGAAGGGGACGCTGCGGCGCAGGCGGAAAAAGATCGTTCAAGGCCAATTTTGTTTGAAACAGAATGGACGCTTTCTGGTTCAAGCGCGGCACGCAGACCGAGGATCACGCTTCCATCCGGGGACCCGCCCGGCGAGGCGCCGTGCCGCCGCTGCCCATCTACGACCCAGGCTGTCGAAGGCAGCGGACTTCAACGGTCCGGCGCCGGGCGCTAGCGCACCGGATGGGCCGGGCCGTTACGGAAGAATGTCAAACGTGGTGGTGCCGTAGACGCGCACCTTCTCGTAAACCTTCACCCAGGCTTCATGGGCAGGATCTTTGGCGTAGGCCTTGAGAGCGTCCGCGCTGTCGAACTCCATGCAAACGCCGTACTGGCGGCGGATCAACTTTACCTGCGCGGGGACGGCGCCGCCTTCGCGCAGTTTCTTCTGATTGTCCGCATCGAGGGCGCCTTCGGTCTGGAGAATGCCAAGCGGGCGGGCGAGTTTGCCGTGCCAGACGCGCTTCAGGCCGGGGATTTTCGACGGCAGTTGTTCGGTAGCTTTCTTGAAAGCCTCCCAATCGGCGGAGGTGGCTTCCGGAACCTCGGTGAAGGTGAAGCAGTGCATCAGCGTGCGCTGCTGGCCAAACGCGAGGGAGGAGGCGAGGCAGAAGAGAAAGATGGGAACGAGACGCTTCATGATTCGGTAGTCCTCTCTGGCTGGATCAATGTGAGCGGCCGAGCCCGGCGAACCACTCTGTGCCCGTGCGGGCGCGCCGCCGAGGCACTCTCTCAATATAGCCCGGCCGGAGATGGGTGGCGCCGGGAAATCGGAACTGCCTGCTGAAACAGTTTCCCGCGTTTGCCGAGGAGGCTCACCCTGGGGAGCCTGCGGCCCGCTGCGGCAAGCGGTTCAGGGCCGCACGGGTAGGCCGCGCCGCCGGCCGGAATATGCCGCCCCACACGGCGCTGCGCCGGTGACCGCTCCTTCCGGGTGCTCAAGCGCCCTTCAGTCGCGGCACAGAACGCGGCGGCTTCGGCCCCAATAAGCCGCCCCACACCGCGCTGCGCCGGTGACCGCTCCTTCCGGGCGCTCAAGCGCCCTTCAGTCGCGGCACAGAACACGGCGGCTTCGGCCGGAATATGCCGCCCCACACGGCGCTGCGCCGGTGACCGCGCCTTCCGGGTGCTCAAGCGCCCTTCAGTCGCGGCACAGAACACGGCGGCTTCGGCCCCAATATGCCGCCCCACACCGCGCTGCGCCGGTGACCGCTCCTTCCGGGCGCTCAAGCGCCCTTCAGTCGCGGCACAGAACACGGCGCCTTCGGACCCAATATGCC
>JBMOMB010000017.1:0-84135 GCA_049325215.1 Acidobacteriota bacterium | reverse complement strand
CATCTGCTTGACGGCATCGATCATCTGCTCTTCCGTGTATCGGCTTCGCTTCATGCATTGCTCCTCTTCGCTCTTCATTCGAGGGCTCTCCAAATTATCGCTGGCTGAGTTTTCGGGGAGCAGGTCAGATGTACTGGCAACTTCCGCGCACAGCTTCCGGAGTCAACTTTCTGTCGGCATCGATTGACGCCGTCGCGAAGGTGTCGCGTCTGGGTCAGCTTGATCTCAAGGCCACGATAGTTCCCATGGCCAGGAGAGTTCAGATGGCCATGGGAACGACAGGGGATCGCCGATGTCCTGATCGCGGCTCGAGAAGCGAGTTCATGGCAGGTTGGCTTGGCGCAGGGCGCGGCGGAGCTCTCGGAACACTTGGTCGAATGGCGGCAGCACGGCCATCTGATTCGCGAGTCGCGCGGACCAGAGCGCCCTCAGTCGTGCCTCCTTCTCGAGGATGGCCTCCTGGATTCCCGCCGCCTCCTGCTGCCGGAAGGCAAGCTTGGCACTCATCGCGGGCACCAGTTCTGAAAGGTTGATGCCCTCGCGGGAGACGAGATGCCAGAGATCGTAGAGATCCCGCGGTTCATTGCGGGCGCGATCAGCCAGTGCCAGGACTTTCTCTGCGGCGGTCTCGGCAAGGGAATACGCCTGGACTACTCGGCCATCGGGCAGATCTGAGAATTCGTCGTAGGCGCGAAGAACTGGCCGGGACTCAAGTGGAAAGACGATCTCTTCGCGAATGGTGATATCCACCTTGACACTGCCGCCGGCGGGCAAAGGTCCTACATACCGCAAGTAGAACGTGTGGCTGTTTGCGTGCGAGTGACGGTCCTCGCGGTCGAACGTGAATTCGATTCCGCAGGCTTGGCGAACGGAGGCGTAGACCGATTCCAATCGCTTGCGAATTTCCTCGAATGGCAGCGGCTCGATTAACGTGAAATCCAGGTCCTCAGAAAACCGGTAGTCGCCAAAGTAGCAGCGCTTGAGTGCGGTTCCGCCTTTGAAGGCAAGGCTCCGCCGGAGCTCGCTTTCAGCCAGTTCGGCGAGGAACCAAGCCAGGCAGTAATCGCGTTCGAGCACGCTTTCGGGAATGCGACGGCCGCCGGCCTTCGCGAGACGGTTGGCAAGGAGCGACAGGTTGCGCTGTGGTATCAGTTCAGGTCCTCCGGACAGCTTCGAGTTCGGCGGGCGCCACGTTCAATCGCAGGCGCCAACTGGAAACGTATGGACCTTCGGCCGGCAGCATCGGGTCGAGCACGGCATATGTCGCGCTGAGAGAACTACGAAGGCGATCCAGGTCCTCCGGCGCGGCGATCTGATAGAAATCGAGCAGGTATCCGAGCCGCCGGACGACAGCCCCAACGCCCAGACGCAGGGCGTAGTCGATCAGCCGACCCGGTTTTATGTCCTGGCGTCGCATCCAGAGTCCCTTTGCGACCTCGGTGATGCCTCCGCAATACGCGGGAAGATGCAGACCGTCGATCACAGTTCGCTCAAGGTCGCTCACCTTGACGGACTCCTGTTTCGATACCCAGTGTTCCGTTACGCCGAAAACATCTTCATGGCGAACGAGAACAAACCGGAACTCCGTGCCGTGAATGGTTCGGTTGCGAAGGCGCTTCGTTGTGCTGGTGAAAATCACGAACTGAGGCTGCGTGACCATTCGGTGCAGTTCCATGGCTGACGCGTGTGAAATGAAGTACTCGGCGCCAGCCGCGAGGTGTCGGGCGACGATGTATGGATTGCCAGCGAACTCCGTCGCTCGGCCAAGCTCCGGCGGCACGAGCACAAAGAGACCAGGCTCCAACCTGGACACCACGCCTCGGGCTACCGCGTGCCGGATCAGACTCCGCGCCGACGCTGGCGGCAACCCAGTGATGCTCTCGACGTCGGCGTGGGTGAAGGTTGTCTGGCCGCTTTCGTAGAGGGCGGTCACCAATTGGGCGGTCCTGGAGCCAACCGTTTTCGACGGTGCCTTGGGCTTGGCGCGCAAGATGCGTGGCATACGGGTCTCCGAACCTCATAGTAATGGTTTGTGTGCGGTTCGTGCAATAGAATGGCACAACTTGCGCGCAGACCATAACGGTCAGACAAAGAGAAAGTTCGAACACCGTCCAGCCCGGGGAGCCACACCCAAGAACCGTAACTTCCCGCCGCCCCGTTCTGCTTGACGCCAGCACCGTTTGCGGCCGCCCGTTATCCCAAACATTCGCGGGAACTTGCGTTTCGGCGCGGTTCTCCGGTTGGAAACGCCTCCGACCGGGCCACGCGCTCAACCGTCACGGTTCAGTTCGTTGGCCTCTCTCAACCCTTCAAACTCTCCGTTTTCTCCGTTGACAGATCCGCGTTTGTTGACAGGCCGGTTGAGAGCGTAGGCCACCCTCAACCGCTTTCGAACAGCGTCGTGATGTAAACTCGTGATCTGGCAGCTGCTTGATCAGCTGTTGGGAAGGAAGAGGAGGCGATGACAATGACTGAGCCCGGAGGTGCCACCAAGCCCAAGACACTGGGCCGAGCAATCGATGAAATGATTTCCGCCTTGAGCGACCTTAACGATGCCGAGCGACTGAATGCGATTCAAACTGTCTCGCGGCATTTCAGCTTGGCGGCGGAGTCGCCAGTTACACTACCCTCACGTGAGGGCAGCGAGAGCGCGACTCCAGAAGGCAAGACCGTCACGAGGAAAGTGATTGACATTCGAGCCTTCAAGGAAGAGAAGAGACCGTCGACTGCGAATGAAATGGCTGCCGTAGTCGCCTACTACCTCCAGGAGTTGGCGCCGCCAGAGGAGCGGAAACGAGAGGTCGATGTGCAGGATGTGGTCGAGTACTTCAAGCAGGCTGGTTTTCCGCTACCAGCCGCAACGAAGCAGATCCTTCACAACGCCAAAGCGGCCGGATATTTCAAGGCTGTAGGTGGCGGGAAGTTCACATTGAATCCGGTCGGCTACAATCTCGTGGCCCACAATCTGCCCCGCGGCGAAAGACCTGCGGCAGTGCGTCGACCGGCCAAGAAATCAGCAGCACAGAAAGCGAAGAAGCCAAGATCGAAGTAGGTGGCGAACTCCAATGAGCAATCGCCAGCCCAGCGCAAAGTCGCTCCTTTCGATGGCCGAAAGTCTTGCTGCCAAGGCACGCCGTTTTCATGGGAAGCAGATCACGAGCAAGCCGTTCAAGAGCGACGTCGCTGCCTTCGTTCAGCGTTATTTTTCCTCAGATCGAGGTGGGTTCGATGTTGTTCAGTGCGCGGACCTTGTGCGTACTCTCGACGCCCAGATGCAGGACCTATTGCGGTGCACCCACAAGAACACAACCAAGTCGAAATACAGCCGCTCGTTGAAGCAGATCGTCGCTAGCCTCCGTGAAATCGAAGTTACGTCTGTAGCACAACCTGGCGGACCACCAGCGGAGGCGGTCCCCCAGGGAAAAGAAGCCTTGGTGGTCGACACGCTGCGAAGGCTCCTGCCTGCCGCTGCCGATTCTTTTCAACAGGGCCTTAACGATCTCTCTTCAAAAGACCGCGTGTCGTGGCGCGGGACTGTTGTCGAATTTCGTGAGTCGTTGCGCGAGGTGCTCGACCACCTTGCCCCTGACCAGGACGTCACTTCAATGCCGGGCTACAAGCCCGAGAAGGACACTCACGGACCGACGATGAAGCAGAAGGTGATGTTCATCCTGAAATCCCGCCAAGCCCCAGAAGCGAAGTCGAAACCCTTGGCGGACACCGTTGCCGTTGTTGACGAACTTGTGGGCAACATGGTGCGGAGCGTTTACCAGCGGGCTTCTAAAGCAACCCACGTTGCTGCCGACCGGAAGGAAGCAAGCCGTGTGCGCGACTACGTTCTCCTCGCCCTATCGGAAATCCTCGAAGTTGGCGAATAGCAGCAACTGTACGTCGTTGCTGCCTCCGTAATACCAGTCAGGTACTGCTGGTTCGCGCTTTTCTGTTTGGACACTTTCGAACTCGCGTGAGTATCTATTGACAGAGCCAGACAACGGGCGTGGCCGCGAAGCGGAAACCGTTGTGGGCAGGAAGAACCGGCACGCATGGATTTCCGAGACCGCACAACGCGCGACGCTCTCGCCAGCGTTGCGCGGCTTCCCGCCAGCCCCGCCCGCGCGCGGCCCAGGCAACGAGGAATTGACAAACCGCGTCCGGAGGGCCGGCATGAGTGCGAGGCAGGCCCATGAAAAGATCGCGCGGGCTGCTCTTGGAAGGGGGGCTCGTCTTACTCGAAAACTTTGCCCGTACCGCACCTGCCGGCGGAAAGCCCTGGTCAGCGCGGGAAGTTCATCCGCCGCAGCAGGTCTTCAAAGCGCGGGTCGCCGCGCAGGGCCGCCCACTCGGGCCCCGACTTCAGGCGCACCATCGCATACCAGTGCTCCTGATAGGCCTTCTCCAGGTTGGCGAAGGCCTCGTCTTTCATCCCCAACTGCGCCTGAAACACCGCTGCCCGGTAAGGATGGCGCGCCCGGGCCAGCAACCAGCGCAGGTAAGCCGGCCGCCCGCCCGTGCGGTAGGCCTCGCGCATTGATTTTACGGTTTCGGCAGGCGTCCCCTCCAGCTCCAGTTGCCTGGCCTTCGCCTCCACTACCTCGTCCTGCAACCCAAGGCTTCGGTAGACGGCGCCAAGAAACTCGTAACAGCGCGGATCGTTTGGCTCAATTTCGATGGTCTTCTGGATCTGCCTGAGAGCTTCGTCGAGCCGGCCGGCCAAGTGGTAGACGGAGCCGAGCGCCAGGTTGGCTGAAACCGAAAACGGATCGCCCTCCACCGCACGCTGCGCTTCCGTGACGGCCTCGGCGTAGCGGCACATGGAGGAAAGGAACCAGGCGTATTCGAAACGGGCTTCTTCCAGATTCGGATTCAATTGCAAAGCGAGCTTGAATTCTTTCTCTGCCTCAGCCCAATTCCAGTAGAAATACCATGCGGCAACAGCCTGAACATAGTGCGCTTCCGGAAGCATGTCGTCGATTGCCAGGGCTTTTCCCAGGGCCGCATTGAATTTCGGAAATGCCTCTTTTGGCGGCAGGACTCCCACCATCCATTGCCAGCCATAAGTCTTTGCCAGTCCGAGATAGGCCTGGGCATAATTCGGATCCACTGCAATCGCCCGCTCAAAATAGTTCACCGCCTTCTCGAATTCCGGAACGCTCCACTTGTAATAGTGGTACTGCCCCTTCAGGTACAGGTCGTACGCTTCCGGATTCAGCGGCCGCGCTGCTGACAGCCGTATGCGGTCTTCCACTGGCAGCGCCGCCCGTACCTGCCGCGCCACGGTGTGCGCCAGCTCGCGCCTCAATTCCAGCATGTCGCCCACGTTCCGGTCGAACGACTGCGCCCACAGGTGGCGGTCGGAGGGCGCGTGCAGCAGGTTGGCCGTCAGCCGCACCCGTCCTGCGGATTGGGTCACCGTTCCCTCAATCAGCGCGTCCACATTCAGCTCGCGACCGATCTGAGGCACGGCTTTCACAGTGCGCTTGTAACGCATCACCGAGGTTCGCGAGATCACGCGCAGCCCCGGCACCTTGCCCAATTCCGTGATCAGCTCCTCGGTCATGCCGTCGGCGAAATACTCCTGGGCGGAATCACCGGACAGGTTTTCGAGCGGCAGCACGGCGATGGAGGTGATTGGCGGCGGCGCGCCGCGAAATGCCTGGCGCATCCAGACCCAGGCGAAAACAAACGCCACGATGGCGAGCGCGGGCGCCGCCGCAACTGCCCGCCAGCGCTTCCGCCGCGGCGGCTCCATGCGCGTGGGCATCTCCGCCAACCGCCGGGACACCCCTTCGTCTTCCACCGGTGCGATGAAGCGGTAGCCGCGCCGGGGTATCGTCTGGATGTAGCGCGGGGAGTCGGCGTCATCGCCGAGCGCCGTCCGGATCTGCTTGATGCAGTGCGTGATGCCCTGCTCGGAATCAACGAATGTCCCGTCGCCCCAGACGTCGCGGTAGATCTGGTCGCGGGTTACCAATTCCCCGGGACGCGCCAGCAGCAGCGCCAGCACCTGCGCCGGTTGCGGCGCCAGGCGCACACCCACCCCCTCACGGCGCAGCTCCCCAGTTTCGGTGTCAAATTCGAAGACACCAAAACGTACGCCTGCTCTCCGGGCTGGCTTCCTTTCCTGCGTAGCAGCCCCTCACTCAGGTGCATTATATGCACACCGCATGAAGGCATCAAGCCATATCGAAGATTTTCTTCCCGCTCATGACCTTCCGCAACCCGTGCGCCGACAATGACTTGGACGATCATGAATTGACCATCGAACAATCCTCCGCTGTTCATTGCACGCGAAGCCGGTTTCCGGTGAGGATGCTGCCGGGTGATGCGGATGTTTCGCTGGAAGATCCGTAAGGTTGAGCATTCAACGGGAAAGCCAGCCGGTAAGACCGGAGGAGTACGGCTGGCGGACCTCGCACCCGACGGGCGGGGCCGGCCGGCGGCCGGCCGCCGCCCCGTCCGTGTTTCTCGTTCATGGGGGCGGCGTCGACCGCCTGGCGTGCCAACCCGGGCATGGGAAAAAAGGAGGACCGAAGTGCGGCAAGTGAAATCGTGGCTCAGGATCGGCGCAATCTCCGCCGTCTCCTTGGTGATGGCCGTGATGCCCGGCAGGGGCAGCACCGGGGTCCTCACTATCGGTGAAGAGGTCCTCGAAGGAACGGTGTGCCAAGGCGGCGCGCGTCCGTTTCAACGAGACTCATCTTCAATTCCGGGGATGCAGCAGGGAACGCGGTACCGTTACGATTTTGACGGCGGCAATCCGTTCATCCTGGGGCTGCACTCGGCTGCCCTGTTTCCCTTCTCTCGCGGCAGGAGCCCGTGGGGCTATTACCTCGACATGAGCAGGATCGAGGAAGGCACGGGCGGATTCGGAAATGCAGGGGGGCCACTCGCACAGTCGGGCCGTACCTGGCCTGATTCAGAGTCCAGGGCGATTTCAGCTCTTTCATGTGGACTTACACAGCCGGACTCCACGGCAAGATCCTCACGGAGCAGCCGGGCACGGCGCAGACCTCCCCCAGACCGGGCCGTAACGCCGCAGACGGTTCAGGTGCGCGGTCAATCGTTCGGCCGCCGCCAGCCGCGGCAGCGGTTGTCCGGCAGGGGTGCGCTGGCGGGGCGAGGGGAAGGTCATCGATGAAGCCGCCCAATTCATCACCCAATTCCAGGTCAACCGCAAGAAGCGGCTATGGCGCGGCAACCTTGATTCCCAGGCGGGCGATCCCGTCCGGAACGTTAACGTTCGAGCCCGAGGAGAAGCAAATCATGCTCCGTTCGATCTTTCCAATTCCCGCCGCCATCGTCGTGGCAGGCATGTTCTTCCTTTCCGCCCCCGAAGCCGGCGCGCTGGAGTATTCGAGGATTACCGCCAGCGTCATGGACTCGCAGGGCAACACTTACGTAACTGGAAATCGGGTGATAGAGTCGATACCGGACGACTACCTGGTCAACATCAGCACCATCAAGTACGACAAGTACGGCAACCAGCTGTGGGCCGACAAGTACCCACGGACAGTGGCCTGGGAGTCGAACCAGCACGAGGCCGAGGGTTGGGGCATCGCCGTGGACCATGACGGCAACGTCTATGTCGCCGGCCATATCGGCACGCCGAGCAATGAGGATTGCCTTCTCCTGAAGTACGGCGCCTCCCACCGAGAAGGCGACGGCCCGGAATGGGTTCGCACCATCGCCGGTGACGCCGGCGACAACGACCAGTTCTGGAATATCGCCCTGGACGCCGAGGGCTTCGTCTACGCCACCGGGTACATTCGCCAGGCCACCGCCACGGGGTACAGAACCAACCTGTTTACGGTCAAGTACTCGCCTGACGGCGACGAGGTGTGGCGCGCCGTCTATGACGGTCCTGACAAGCTGGCCGATGTCGGCACCTCGCTGTTGGTGGATCCGGCGCGCGGAAATGTCATCGTGACCGGATACAGTGTGCGCCTCACGGCAGCCGGATACAGGGCCAGCATGGTCACCATCCTGTACGATGCTTCCGGCAGCCAGCGGTGGGTCCGCCGCTATGACGGTCCTGTCGATGGGCACAACGAGGGCGTTTCGCTGGCGCTGGACAAGGAAGGCAGCGTCTACGTCAGCGGCTGGAGTCAGGGCACGGGATCGCACGACTTCACCACGGTGAAGTACGGCCTGAACGGCACCGAGATGTGGGTGGCCCGCTACAACGGTCCCGCCAATGGGAGCGATCAGGCCGCGCCCTACGCCATCTGGAGCGTGGGCGGCTCTACCGCCATGTATCTCCAGAACAACCTGGGCATCCACGTCACTCCGGAGATCATTGATCCCGTGCCCGCCCTCGGGTACCTGATGGAGCGGGCGGAGGCGGCAGGGCTCCAGGAGGGACGTCTGACCGGTCTTTTGTCGCCACTCAAGGTGGTCTCCAGGCAATTGTCGAGTCCCAGCGCTGGCATCCATTACTTTGCGGCGAACCTGATGCTGGCTTTTCTGCATGAGGTGGAAGCCCTGCGATTGAGCGGCGGAATCAGCGAATCCGCCGCCGTGGAGCTCGCCGATATCGGCGCCCACATCCGCAATGGCATCCTGAAGATCCCCACCAACGTCGTGTATGTGCTCGGCCAGAGCACCGGAGTGGGCACCCTGATGGACATCGCGCTGCTCAAGTACAACGCCGAAACCGGCAGGCCCATGTGGAATCTGCCCGGGCAGCCCGGCACCACGCCCGACAAACCCGGCACACCCGCCAACATCGCCTGGCGTTACAACGGCTTGCTGAATCGTAACGACCGGGGCATGGCCATGGCGCTCAACGCGGACGGAGAACTCTATCTCACTGCCATAGCGGCAAGCGCGCCTGACGCGCCGAGCCCGGGGATGATGGTGGACATGTTCACGGTGAAGCTCGCCGTGAACACCTACCGCCCGGCCGTCCTGGCCCAGTATCTATTTGATGGTAAGGGCCACCAAAGGGATGCTCCGACCACCATTGCTGTGTGGCAGGATCCCGACACCGGCCGCAAGAGCGTGCTCCGCGACCCCACGCTCGGCGATCTTGTAGTCGTCAGCGGTATCGCCGCGCTGAACATCCCTCCGCTCCTGCCCCGGGGGCAGTATTTCACCATCGCGTACAACAGCAGCCTCGTCGTGCGCTGGACGCAGGCGAACGAGTAACGGCACGGCGTTCTCCATGCAGTCCGCCGCGGGCGGGCTCACCGCCCGCGGCCCGCCCCTGAACGCCTTTCGCCAGAAAGGAGGAAAATCCAATGAGGATTCGTGTAGTCATTGTGTGTCTTGCCGCCGGAATCGGGTTGCACGCGCAATCCCGCACGGTTCGTGAGACGCTCGAAACCGTCCGCCAGCTCTTCATCGAGGGAGACTTTGCAGGCAGCCTGGAGTTGGCCGCCCGGACGCTCAGAACCGAGGCTTCCCGGCTGACGCCCGCCGACAGCGGATCGCTTTTGTGGCTGCTGGCGTCGATTCACCAGTTGCGCGGCGAGTTCGACGATGCGGCCATCCGATACCGGGCGTCCATCTGGGAACTGGAAAAGGCTGGCACGGAGATGGCGTTGCCCCTGGCTAGAGTCAGGCTGGACTACGCTTCGCTCCTCGTCGCTCGCGGGGCGTTTCCGGAAGCGGAGCGGTTGGAGGCGGCAGGCCTGGCTGCGTACGAGGCGGCGTACGGTCCTGATCAGCCGGATCTGCTCTTCGCGCGAGCCAGAACAGCGTTTCGTCTCCGTCAACAGGGCCAGTATGGCCCGGCGGAGGCGCTCTGCCGGGACATCATCACCCGCTGGGAAACGGCGGAGTTGCCGCGGGATCTGGATCTGGCGAGGCTGTACGACCTCCTCGCCAATGTTCTGCTGCTCAAAGGGGAAGCACTGAAGGCGGCGCACTGGTATGAGCGGAGCATTCTGATCGTCGAGACCCTCGCTCCGCATGGCCACCCGTTTCTGCTCGACCCGCTCGTCGGCCGCGCGGCCGCGCTCATCCAGATCAGGGAGTTCAGCGGCGCCGCGGAGTTGCTCGCTCGCGCCGAAACGATCACCCTGACAAAGTTGGGCAACGAACACCCGATGATGGGGGTAATCTTGAAAGCGAAATGCGACTTCCTGCGGACCTCCGGCCGAAAAGCGGATGCCAAGAGGGAGGAGAGGAGGCTGCGGACCTGGATCCGTGAATTCGCGAAGGAGCCCAACTCGGTGAGCTGGGCCGAGTGGACGAAGGACGGGAGGCCTTGAGCTGCAGTGTTCACACGCTGTAACCGGTCTTCGCGAAGCAGCGCGCAGGGTGCGAGAGCCGGTTGCGCCAGACAGGCGGTGCATGCCAGATGCGGATCCGCCTCCAGTCGCTCTTCGACGACAAAATTCCTGCCAGATGATGCCTGAACCGGAGGAGAAGCCGAATGAAGCGGCGGCGAAACGTGAAAAGCGGAGCCTGGCTCACCTGCTCCCAGTTTTCAGCGCGCTCATTCCACTGCCTGGGACCGCTGCCTCCGGGCGCTCCCCGTGCTCCGTCCGCGGCTCAGAAGACGGCTTCGCGCGATCGGGCGCCTGCGGTTATCGCACCAGCGCGCCGGCTGCATTCGCGGCCAGGATCCAGTGGCTCGCGGCGGTGATCACGTATTCGTGCGTGAACCAGAGGTACCCGAAGTCATCCATGCATTCCGGGAAATCCGGCTGGATGGCCACATGGCGGGGGATCACCCCGCCCGGGATCTAGGACTGATCCGCGCGGTTGTTGCCATAGGCGTTCAGGTGGGAGCGCGTGCCCACGCCGGCGACGTAAGATCTGCTGGATACCGGATGCGTGCCCAGAATGTATTCGGCCGCCCGCACCGTGTAGTCCTTGCTCACGATTTGCGGCAACGCCTTGTGGAGGAAATACATCCTGATGCCGAGATCCATGATGCCGCCTGTTCCACCCCAGCCTCCGCGCGTGGGCGGCACTCCAAACGGCGCCGCTGCGAGCTCCCTGTCGAGCTGCACGACGTTCGTCTTGAGACCGGACTCAAACTGCTTCCGAAACTCCGCATCCATATACGGCAGCACATGAACCGCCGGCCAGCCGCCGAAGCCGAAGCGCTGCATCATGGAAGGGAACATTTCGAGCACCCGCTTCCTATACGGTTCGCCTCGGCCGGTGGCGAGCACGAGTTGAATGGCGGCGTTCCATTTTTCTCCTGTGACCATGCCGGCGCCCGGTCCTCCCAGTCCTCCGCGGGCAGGCGTGGGGTTGGCGTGTTCTTCATTCCAGATCCGGACGGCCGTTTCCATGCGCTCTCTGGCGAGCGCGTCGTCATAGCCTCTGAGAGCCTGGGCTGCCGCGGCCAGGGCCGCCACGGAGCCGTACTGCATTGCGGCGCACTTGGTGGTGAAGGCCCAGCGATCGTTGGGGCGGCCTGAATAGCCGCCGCGGACTTCGTTCGGGCCAAGCTTCGGATCGCAGATGCGGTTGCCGGTCTTCGATGCGCCGTCGCCCAGGTGCGTGTACTGCCGCAACGAGGGCTCGCTGATGGCCAGGAAGGTTGCCGGCCGCGCCTTGCAGAATCAGTGAATCGCGGCCATTGTCAAGGGAGTCCGGCCCAGTTCCCCACCACAGGCGGCAGCCAGCGGGTCGGCGCCTGCTGCCGGGCGTCTTGCGGGCCGCTGGCGCAGAACCGCACGCGGCCATGTGTCCGGCCGGACCGGGATCACAACGAAAGAGGCGATATTTCCGGTTGATTTTCCTGAGCTTATGGGCGGTCGAGCGCGCGGTTCGATTCCATGCCGCCATCAACAACCCGGAGGTATTGTCATGGCAGCTCTGCCACAGCCCAAGTACGGGCTCAATCAACTGTATCTGTATCCCGTGTATCAGACCCGGGCCGAATACCAGGCGGCAACCGGACAGGAGCCGCCTCCGTTCGATCCGACCCGGCCTTCGCAGCACTGGTTCGATCCCGAGGCGGCCAAGTCATCGAAACGCGTCATCGTGTACGAACGGGCGCTGGCGATCGACGAGAAGGGGTATCCGAAAAAAGACGCAAACGGCAAGCCCTATCTGGAGCCGATCGTCCTTCCCAAAACGGAGGCGGCAACTGTCAATATCCCCTACAAGAAAGCCGCCAACGAGCCTTCCAGCGGATTGCCCGACGTGCCGGTTCCGTGCCGCGAGCTCCATGAAGATGAAGAACTCGACTTCGATTTTGGCGGAATCGTCATTGTGCGCAACCGGAACTTCGCCGGCCAGACCGTGGTAGGCTACACCGCCGCCGACCGGGAGCTTCTCCGCGCGATCGCCCGGAAGCTCAACGTGAGTCCTTTGCCCTGACAGGGCAGTCGAAGTCAGCCGCCATGCCTTCCCGCTGCGTCACGATTCTGCGCGGCGCGGCGGGAGGCTTCGCGCAGTCCGGGGCGCTACTTCCGGCACTGGAGGGACCATGGCTCGTGCACCGGCCCCCTTGCAGCCCCTGGCCCCGTTTCGGTGGCGGCGCGGAACGACACCGCTGCGGCCCGCTACGGTCACGGGACAAACAGCGGCTGCGGCCGCCCGGCGAGCCGCGGGCGAGGGTTTGAGCGCGGGCATTGTGTTCCAACCCTGCAAGTTGCAGAGTCTCGCGGCTGCCGCCTGGCATCTTGCGGCCTGGCGTCAGCCGCCCGCCATCTTCGTGCTCCTGCGTGCCGTCATCGGCGGCTGGGGGCATTGCTCTCCCCGCCTCGATGCCGCCAGCCCTGCTCGTCAGCCGGATGCCGATCCGAATCAGGCGCTCGAAATCTCCGTGGACTCGCCGCCAGGCGTCTCCATCAGCCGGCGGATGTCCTCCACGGCGCCGCGTGGCGAACGGACAACCAGTTCGGGACTCAGATCCGCCTTTCGGCCATTCGGCGCGACAACGGTCAACTGGGGCACGATCATCATCCCGCCGGGCCATTCGCCTTTGGTCTCCCAATAGGACACGGCGAATTCTTTGGGGTCGTAACCAGCCTGGCGCAAGGCCTCCGCAAGGACCAGCTTGCTGCGCCCAGCCAGCTCGGGCGGGTTTTCGGGTCTGCGCCAAAAGAGGACGGCGTTGAATGGCTCGATGGATTCCTCTGGGACATCCCGGAACAGGCCCGCCGCACTGGCGGGCAGCTCGGCATCGGCAGCGGCTTCCTGGCTTGGGTCCGCCCTGTCCTGTTGTGGGACGCCTGTTCCGAATGGGCACACGGCGTCCGCCAATTTGGGATCCAGTAGAGGGGCGTGGCCGGGACAGAAGACCCGGGCCAAGCCGCTGACTGCCTGGCCCGGCTGGCCAGATTCGTCAGACTTGGCTGCTTCATGGAGCGTGTTCGTGAAGACTCTCGCGGCCTCCGCCGTGGAGGAGGCCGCCGGGGGGAGACTGGCGGAAGCCTCAAACCAGGAAGCAAGGCCCGCGGATTTCGAAGCGGAAATTGAGACGCTCATGCCTGTCCCTGTAGCAGGTTGCAGGCCAGTTGCGGCCCGGCGTACGGATCTGATCGGGGGGGACGGCTGTTACGGCCGGAATGCCACGCGCACAGTCTTGCGGGTCCCAAGCGGCTCCAGGACAAGGTGAACATCCGCCTCAGGGGGTGGCGCGCCCGCTCCGGCGGAGAAGGTGAGAGTCAACACGGCCTTGCCTTCTCTGGGTACCGTATCCGAGGAGAGCCTGCATTCGAGTCCGGCAACGTTCGGACAGGTCAGCTTCAGTTCAATGCGGCCCGGCATGCCGTTCAGGATCTCCACTGTTTCCGTTCCGCCGGAGGATGGCAACGCGACGGCGGTCCTGGAGAGCCTGACCATCGTTTCCAGTTGTTTGGGATCCGCAGGGATCGGCGGCGCCCCGGCGCCCAAAGGGACTGGCGTGCTTGCCTTTCCCGTTGCGGGCTTCATGACGCCGAACGGCGTCGGAATGCCATCCCGGGAAGGCTCGGGAATATAACGGCACCACGAACCCTTCTCGAAGTGCCAGAGAGAAGTCAGCGGCGCCTTCACGGGGATCGGGCCGCTGAGGGTGTTCATCGTCGTGCCCAGCGCCATGGTGGCGCGCGCCTTCTGGAAACCCTCCTCGTACAGTGTCTGGATCAACTCCACGCTGGTCCAGCGCTTTTTCTCCATGTCGTAGTAGCGGTCCCGGCTCTCTTCGCACACGAGCCCCTCGGCCTGCCGGAAACGTCCCTCCTGCTCAAGCTGATAGAACTCAAGCACACGGGCCCGGAGCGCTTCATCGACGCCCGCCGGAGGACGGTTGAAGCCCGTGCCTCCAGCCGCCTGGCCGAAAGCGGCGCCGGGATACAGGAACAAAACGCTGGCAGCAAGAGCGAGTGTTTTCATGGGGGGATCAGAAATCCGGAAGTGGCTGGGAGGCAGGGACTCGAACCCCGATACGCAGATCCAGAGTCTGCAGTCTTACCATTAGACGACCTCCCAGCGAGGCCGCTTCCATTATATCAAACGCCTCCAGAATAGAAGACGCGCAAGGCCGCGGTGCGTTAGAGTAGGCGTGAAAGGAATCCGTCATGAGCACCAGCCGCCGCCGTTTCCTCGCCGGCTCCGCCGCAGCCGCCGCTCCCGCCATCCTGCATGGTTCGCCCTCATCGACCGCCGCCAATGACAAGCCCGCATTCGGCGTAATCGCCGCAGGCGGGCGCGGGCGTTACCTGGCACGTTACTTCGCCAAACTCGGCGCTGAATGCGTTGCCGTCTGCGACGTGCGGGAGGACTGCCTCCAGGAGGCATTGAAGGACTTCCCGCAGGCCAGGACCTACTATCACCACGAAGAGCTGCTGGCCCAGAAGGGCATTGATTTCACCGTGTGCGCAGGACCCGACCACTGGCACCTCCAGCACCTGCTCGACTCCCTCAAGGCGGGCAAAGACGTCTATACGGAGAAGCCCCTGTCGAAGACGCTCCAGGAGAGCGTGATCATGGTGGACGCCGTGCGCCGCAGCGGAAAGGTCGTCCAGGTGGGCATGCAGCGCCGCAGCGCGCCGGCGCTGATCAAGGCCAAAGAGATGGTCGACTCCGGCATCCTCGGCCGCATCAGCATGGTGAAGGCCAAGTGGCACTGGAACACCGCCCGCCCGCTGAACAACTCGCCCTTCCCGGGCAAGGTGGATTGGGAGCGTTTTCTCGGTCCGGCGCCGAAACGCCCCATGGAGCCGCGCCGTCTCCGTTATTGGCGCTGGTTCCGCGATTACGCCGGCGGGAATATGACCGACCAAGGCACCCACCTGATGGACGTCGTGCAGTGGTTCACCAACTCGGCTCCTCCCCGCGCCGCCACGGCGATGGGCTTCGTGGCCAAGAACGAGGGCGCCGAGCATCCGGAGGTGTTCAGCGCCACCTTCGATTACGGCCGCTTCCTCACCTGCTGGGAGCTGAACTACTGCAACGATTTCGATGACAGTTGGTCCATCCTCTTCATGGGGGACGCGGGCACCATGCTGCTCAACGACTCCGGCGTGACCGTCTGGAAGGAGCCCTGGAAGGACAACCGCACGCCGATCGTCGAAGAGAAAGCGCCGGTTCCCATCGAAACCCACATCCAGAACTTCCTCGACTGCCTCAAGTCCCGCAAGCAGCCCAACTGCACGGTAGAAATCGCGCAGCGCGCCGTGGCGGGGCCGCATCTGGCCAACATCGCCATGGATCTGGGCCGCACGGTGAGGCTGGCCGAGGATCTCGTCACCGTCTCATGAAACACTTCTTTGCGATTCTGTTTTTGATCACCGCGCCCGCCTCCGCCCAGCCCCTGCACTTTGGCCTGCGCGGCGGCTTCGCCTTCCAGGACGTCATTGACTCGCGAGGCAATCTCCGCGCGGCGTCGAAGCACTGGACGCTCGGCCCCACGGCGGAGCTGAGCCTGCCGTTCGGCTTCGCCGCCGGAGCGGATCTGCTTTACCGGCGGCTGGAGTATCAGGACCCGCGCACGAACACCGCCAACTCGTGGACCGTGCCGCTGCTGGTCAAATACTATCTGCCGGGCGATGGCGCGCGGTATTATCTCGAAGCCGGGCCCTCGTTCCGCTCGCTGGGCAACCTGCCGAGGATCGAGGGCAACGCCACAAAGGGCTTTGCGCTTGGCGCGGGCGTGCGGTTCGGCGCGGGGCTGGCGCGCTTCTCGATGGGGCTGCGCTACAGCCGTTACGGGCAGGGGCGCGGACTCGATGTCAACGCGCCGGCGGCCACGTTCCGCACAAAGGAAAACCAGCTTGACCTGCTGTTCGGACTGACGTTCTGATCAGCGGATGACGCCTGTGAGCGGCGAACTGGCGCTCGCATAGAGGCGGCGCTCCATCCGCCCGGCCAGATATGCCAGACGCCCCGCTTCCACGGCATGCTTCATCGCCGCCGCCATGGCCGCGCTGTTCTGCGCGGCGGCGACAGCGGTGTTCAGCAGCACGCCGTCGAAGCCCATTTCCATGGCGATGCAGGCATCCGACGCCGTGCCCACGCCGGCGTCGACAATCAGGGGCACGGAGGTGATCTGCTCGCGCAGGATGCGCAGAGTGGCGAAGTTCTGGATGCCCAGCCCGCTGCCAATGGGCGCCGCCAGCGGCATCACCGCCGCCGCGCCGGCATCGATCAGCCGCTTCGCCGTGATCAGGTCGTCGTTTGTATAGGGCAGCACGATGAAGCCCTCTTTGACGAGAATCTTGGTCGCTTCCACCAGCCCGGCAACGTCGGGGAACAACGTCTTCTCGTCGCCGATCACCTCAAGCTTGATCCAGTTCGACAGGCCCACTTCGCGCGCCAGCAGCGCGGTGCGTACGGCGTCGTCGACGTTGTAGCAGCCGGCAGTGTTCGGCAGGATGAAGTACTTCGAGCGGTCGATGTAGTCGAGCATCGACTCCTTCGACCGGTCGGTGAGGTTGACGCGGCGCACCGCCACCGTGACCACCTCTGCGCCCGAAGCCTCGTGGCAGCGCACCATCTCGTCGAAGGTGCGGTATTTGCCAGTGCCGATCATGAGACGGGAGCGGAAAGTGCGTCCGGCGATGGTGAAGGGGGTGTCCATGCTTTCATTGTACGGCGCGCGGCTGCGGCGGCTTGACCGGGGAGTTATAGTAACGGATGGGTGGCGAAAATTGGCGCCAGGCGGGCCAGTCCCTGGTTTTCTGGGCCCTTAGCACAATGGTTAGTGCAGCGGACTCATAATCCGTTGGTTGCAGGTTCGAGTCCTGCAGGGCCCACCAATCCCCCAACCGCAGGGCGCAGGTAACGCCCCGGCGGAGGCGGGCAGGAATGCCGTGTCTCCTGATCGAGTGATCGAGCCGCTGCCGAATGGCCGCAGGTGCGGATTCTGTCCCAAAAAACCTGCGCGACTCTTGATCATGGCTGCGGGCTGCGCGTAGCGGTAGCGCCGCGTCCGCAACAGGCGATTCTGGCACGGCAAAGCGCTGCCGCAGGGCGTTCCCTCTCGCGCCTGCGGCGCTTCAGCCGCGGCACGGGGCCGGAATTTCCCGTGGCTCTGAACGGAAGACCAGGGGGAAAGAAGCCACACTACAAGCGGGAGTATGCGGGAAGGCAGAAAGCCCGCGATGGAGGGAAAGATCAGGATCGGGCCGGCGTCTCGGCAGACGCCGGCCCGGAAGTGGATGAAAAGAGGTTACCAGCGTGGTTCGCGCCGGCGTCCGCCGCCGCCGCCACCACCGTAACCGCCACGGCCGCCGCCACCGCCAAACGAACGCTCCTCGCGCGGGCGGGCTTCATTCACATTGAGCTTCCGGCCGCCGAAATCCATGCCATTCAGGGCGTTGATCGCGCGTTCGGCTTCCTCGTCGTTCGACATCTCGACGAAGGCGAAACCGCGGCTGCGGCCCGTATCCCGGTCCGTGATGATGCTCACGCGGTCCACGGTCCCATAGTTCTCAAACAAGCCACGAATGGCATCCTCGCTCGAGTTGAAACTCAAGTTCCCAACAAAAATATTCTTCACTCAGACACTCCTTCGTATTTCGATTGCGGCCGTGCGATCAGGGGAGTTCGGACAGGGGAGGAACCACGGAGGCCAGACTCGATCCTAACAGACGCGGACGATCAAAATACGCTCCCAGAATAGCAGACGTGTCAAGCCTTGGGAAGGAAAATTTGACGTGAAACGCAAAATTGGACACGGCCGTCCGGGCGCTTCCCCCCGAAGGGGCTCGCGGCGCGCCCCCGCCGCCGGTAGAATGGAGGGCGCCATGCGAAGGAACTGTCTGATTTCTCTGCTTCTTTCCACCCTGGCTGCGGTCTGCTGGAGCCAGCCGCCCAGGACCTATCCGGTACTTGGCCAGATTGTCCGCGAGGACCCGCGCCTGGACGCGCTGCTTCCACCCGATGCGCGGATCGAAGTGCTCGCCTCGGGCTTCGAGTGGTCGGAAGGCCCGGTGTGGGACCGCAAAGGGGGTTTCCTGCTCTTTTCCGACATCCCGCGGAACTCCATCTACAAGTGGACCCACGAGCGAGGCATCGAGCTGTTCCTGAAACCGTCCGGTTACACCGGCGCGGGCGACTATGGCCGCGAGCCCGGCAGCAACGGCCTGATAATCGATCCACAGGGACGGCTCATTCTGATGGAACATGGCGACCGGCGTGTGGCGCGCATGGATCCAGATGGGGGCAAGGTCACGCTGGCGGACCGTTATCAGGGCAAGCGTCTGAACAGTCCCAACGACGGCACGCTGAAGTCCAACGGCGACCTGTACTTTACCGATCCTCCCTACGGTCTGCCCAAACAGTGGAACGACCCGCGCCGCGAACTCGATTTCTGCGGCGTCTACCGCTGGTCCAACGGCATCCTCACACTGCTGACCGCCGAACTCAGCCGGCCCAACGGCATCGGCTTCTCGCCCGATGAGAAGACGCTGTACGTCGCCAACAGCGATCCGAAGCGCGCCATCTGGATGGCCTATCCCGTCAAGGACGACGGCACGCTGGGCGCCGGGCGCGTGTTTGCCGATGTGACGGCGATGGTGGGCCGCGAATTGCCGGGGCTGCCCGACGGACTGAAGGTGGACGCGCTCGGAAACCTCTGGGCCACCGGACCGGGAGGCGTGCACATCTACGCGCCCGACGGAAAGCGGCTGGGGCGGATCGATACCGGCGAGGCCACGGCCAATGTCGCCTGGGGCGACGATGGCTCCACTCTTTACATCACGGCGGACATGTATCTGTGCCGGGTGAAGACGAAGAGCCGCGGGGCGGGCTGGTAAGTGGCGCGGCGCGCCGCTAGTCGAGATTGCGCACGCTCTTCGGCGGCGTGCGCCCGCACTGCATGGTGTCGGTCATCCCCGAGGCGAGCAGCGCGCAGGCGTTGTCTGTCGCCGCCCGCAGAGCGTCTTCGGGTGTCGGTCCGGCGGCGGTCCGGCAAACCGTCTGGCCGCGGTACTCCATGCACACTTCCACGCGGTGGCGGCGCCCGGAGAGCATCATCCAGGTCATGATGCCCGCCAGAAGCAGGAAGCCCGCGGCCGCCAGAAACGCCAGCTTGCGCGGATTCATGCCGTCGCCTCGGTGAAGAAGTTGCCCATGCGGCGGAACTTTTCCACGCGGTGGGCGATCAGTTGTTCCGGAGTCATGCCTTTCAGCTCGGCGATGGAAGCATTCAGGGCTTGCAGCAGGAACTCCGCCGCGCGGTCGTAGTCCTCATGCGCCCCTTCGCCCGGCTCGGGGATGATGCCGTCGATCAGCTCCAGCCGCAGCAGGTCGGGGGCGGTCAGCTTCAGCGCCGATGCGGCGCGCTCGCCCTTGCTGGCGTCGCGATAGATGATTGCCGCGCAGCTCTCCGGGCTGATGACGCTGTAAATGGCATTTTCGAGCATCAGCACCCTGTTGCCGATGCCCAGCGCCAGCGCGCCGCCCGATCCGCCTTCTCCGATCACCACCACGATCACCGGCGACGCCAGCCGCGACATCTCGCGCAGGTTCCAGGCGATCGCCTCCGCCTGCCCGCGCTCCTCGGCATCGATGCCGGGGTAGGCGCCCGGAGTGTCGAGAAACGTGATGACCGGCCGCCGGAACTTGGCGGCCAGCTCCATCACCCGCATGGCTTTTCGATAGCCCTCGGGCTTTGGCATGCCGAAGTTTCGGTACAGTTTTTGCTTGGTGTCCCGCCCCTTCTGTTGTCCGATGATCATCGCCGGCTCGCCGCCGGTCAGCGTTCCGAATCCGGTCACAATGGCCGGGTCGTCGCCGAAGCAGCGGTCGCCATGGATTTCCGTGAAATCCGGCATGATCCGCTGGATGTAGTCGAGCGAGTGCGGGCGCTTGGGATGGCGCGCGAGCTTCACGCGCTGCCAGGCGAGGTTGATCCCCTGCTCCCCACGCAAGGCGCGCAATTGCTGCTGCAGCTCCTCCAGGCGGGCGTGATCGCCCGTCGACTTCATTTGCAGTTGCGCGATCTGCCTCTCGATCTCGGCAATCTGGTCCGGCGATGGGCCGCTCATCGGATGAATTCCTCTCCTATGAGTCTAGCCCGCGCCGCCCGCAGCATGGGCGGCCCGCAAAGCCGCTCTACTTGCCGCCCGTCCTGGTGAAATCGAGCAGCCGCGGGGACAGAACGATCATCACTCCAGCCACCAGCATCGTCTGTCTACGGGCGAGCGCGGGCCCTGCCTGATGCTGGAAAAACGGCTGGCTCGACCAGTCTCTCCGGAACTCCAGGCGCGAGATCAGGTTGTCGCTCAGCTTCGACTCCGCGGTGAGCGTGAACTCGCGAAACGAGTTCGGCGCGCCTGTCCAGAAGCCGTCGCGGTCGCTGTAATATTCCAGCCGTGGCGCGAGGGCGAAATTCCGCGACAGAACGATCCGCCCGGCGCCCGCCACGCCCCAGAAAGTCGAGGATGGCGCCGCCGCGGTGCGGTTGTTCCCCACGTCGAAGTTCAGATACATCGAAACCCGGGATGACGGGTTCACCGTCACCGCCGAGTCGTAGAAGTTGCGCCAGCCGCGGTTGGTCCCGGTGTTCTCGGGGCCGGCGTAGTAGGTGTTGGCAACCGTCACTTTGCCGAAATTGCCCGTGCTAGTGAATCCGAGAGTCTTGCCCGTGTTGTTGTCGCGAACCGTGTTCCAGCCGGTGACCAGCGCGCCTCCCACGGTCCAGCGCTCGCCCACCGGCACGGAGGCGCGCAGCCCCGTGTGGTAGTAGGGGCCGAAAGCGAACAGCAGGCTGCGCGAGTAATTCCAGTTCAGGTGGCTTTCCGTCAACTCTGCGCCAGCGCTGGTGACGAACTTTCCGAAGTCGAGCTGTACGCCGTGCCAGGCGGCGGGCTTGACGCTGACGTAGGCGTTCAGCAGATGGCGGGACCAGCCATCGTGAGATGGCTCGCTCAGCCAGAAAGCGTCATAGACGCGCCCCATGCCTACGTCCACCCGGAATCCGATCGGCGCAGGCACCGATTGAATGGTAGCTGTCGCACTGGCGAGGCACCATTTATCAGCGATGAAATTGAACGCCTGGAGCTGGGAAGTTCGTCCCGGCGGGTGGTTGTAGTTGACGTGGTAGAAAGTATCCACATAGCCACTGAACTGGACCCGTTTCCACGCGAACGAGTCAGGTAGCGAGGCCGGAGCAGGCGCCGACTCGGGAGCAGGAGTCGCAGGAGTCTGGGCGGCTGCGCACAGCGACAGAAAGAGCGTGAAGACACACCTGTTCCGCATGGGTTGGTACCTCTTTTCTGAGGGATTGAACTCACCGTTGGGGCGACGATGCTTGACCGGCGAGTGGACGTCTGGAGGATGCGGAACTAAACTACGGAGTACCGCTCAGGCGGGGCTTGTTCCAGACTTACTGGCATTATGCGGCGGGTGCGCAATGAATACAAATCGATATTTTTTATCGGGGGGATTCGGCACAGGCTGGCTGGCGCGCCATCATTGCGGCAGGACACACTGATCCCCCCCAGGCCCATCGTGAGAGCCGGGCCGGGCGTTTACCGGCGCCGGGCGGCAGCCAGGGCAAGCAGTCCCAGGCCCACAAGCGTGAACGCAGCGGGTTCCGGAATCTCGGCAAGAGAGATTCCCGTCGCCGTCAACTGGAAGTCGTAAGGCGGCGTCCCATCGCTGGCGTAGTTGGTCACAGCCACCGTGTAATAGCCCGTTGAAGGCGCGACAAAGGTGACCTGCGGATCGCCGAAAGGGCCGGGGATGTTTGCAGGGAGGTCGTCATCCCCAAAGGCGATGTACCCCAGGCTGCTCAGGTCGCCGCCAAAGACATCAGTGTCGGTGTAGAGGCCTTGCAGCACCCAGAACGACATGTCGTAAGGGCCTGAAAGGCGCGCTCCCGTAACGGTGACCGAAGCGCCTGTGTTCGCAAAAAAGGCGTAATAGACCGCGCCTACGGGATTGCTCGGTTCGTCATTCGGCTGGCTGATGGTTCCGATCACGGGGATCCCGTCAAAAAGTGTGGCGGTATAAGTGATGGGAACAGCGCTCAGAGGCAGAACGGCGCAACAGGCAAGGATTAGCAGAAATCTCCTCCAGGTCATAGCAGTCCTAAATCTAAGCGCAGTCGCAGGTCGATGTCAAGCCCCGCCAGAGGATTTCGGCCGTGTTCCACGGCCAAGCCCGTCTGGAGCGCCCGGTGGGCGAAGAGGAATGGCCAGCAGCCGCAAGGAAGGCCAGGCGCGGAAGCGCCGCCCGCAACTCGCGCAGCGGAACGGGTGCAAGCCGAGCGCGCCAAGCACGTGGTCGGCCAAAGTCCTGCGGCGGGACCGGGCGGCGCGGACGCCGCCACAGGCGGGGCAGACGGCGCGCGCCAGCCGGGCGAAGGCGCCGGGCTCGAACGCTTCCGCGGCTCTGACGGCGACTGCCACCACGGAAATAGTGGATCTATCCGGCTCGGACTCTCACCCCGGCACGGCTGTGGAGGCGCGACAATCGGAATTGCCATGCCGCGCGTGCTGATTCTGTTCACAGGCGGGACCATCGGGATGCGGTATGACCCGGCGGTGGGCGCCGCCGTGCCCGCTCTCGGCGCCAGGGAACTGCTGGAGCACGACCCGGCGCTGATGTCGCTGGCGGAACTCGACGTCATCGAGTACGGCCAGTACCCCGGCCCGCACATGACGCTCCACAGGATATGGGAGGTCAGCGAGATCCTGCGCCGCGAGCTGGCGCGCGAAGATGTCGCCGGGGCCGTGGTCACCCACGGCACCGATACGCTGGAAGAGACCGCGTATCTGCTCGACCTGCGCCACATCTCGCCGAAGCCGGTGGCGGTGGCGGGGGCCATGCGCACGGTCAGCGAGCCGGGGTTCGACGGACCCGCCAATCTTTCGGCGGCGATCCGTACCGTGCTGAGCCCGCAGGCGCGAGGGCAAGGCGTGTTTGTCGTTCTCAACCAGATGATCCACGCCGCCAGCGAGGCCACCAAGACCGACACCCAGCAACTGGAGACTTTTCAGAGCCCCGTTTTCGGTCCGCTCGGACTTGTCGACGTCGACCGCGTCATCTTCGGGCGCCGCCTGATCGACCGGGTAGTGATCGACGGGCCGCGGATCGAACCGCGGGTGGATCTCATCCCTATGCATGCCGGGGCCGATGGCCGCTTCATCGACTATGCGCGCGAGAGCGGCGCCCGAGGCATCGTTGTCGAAGGCACCGGCCGCGGCAATGTGACCCCCCAGGCGGTGCCCGCCATCCAGCGGGCCATCAACGCCGGGCTCCCGGTAGTCATCGCCACCCGCTGCGCGCATGGCCGCGTGCTCGACATTTACGGCTACGAGGGAAGCGGGCACGACCTCCGGCAGCGCGGCGTCCTGTTCGCCGGAACCCTGAATGCCGCCAAGGCCCGGATCCGCCTGGCCGTCATTCTCGGCAAGACAAACGACCCCGAAGAAGTCCGGACGCTGATGGAATGCGGGGCTTACTGACCGGCGCCCGCCGTTTCATGCAGTGGAACCGGACACTGCCATGCAAATCTTTCTAACTGGTTTTCAGTAGCATTCTGCGCGTATTGGTTTGGCGCGCGTTTGCCCATAGACTATCTCTCAGTGCGGAATGCAAAGGGGAGTTTCGGGTCTGCTGTACTCGTGGCCGGTCTGCTCGCGGCCGCCGGTACGGCCGGACAGACCAGGAGCGGGGCGGCGGCGCGCCATTCTGTCGTCCTGACCGAGACGCCCCCGGGCGGGCAGCCAAGGCTGGTTCTGGTGGAGGCGGGCGGCGCCGCGCGTGTGCTGACCCAGGGCTTCTTCGCCGCCGCTGATCCCGACGTCTCGTGGGACGCCAAGCGCATCCTGTTCGCAGGAAAGAAGACCTCCGGCGAGCCGTGGCAGATCTTCGAAATGACGCTGGCCACCGGGGCGGCGAGGCAGCTCACGCGCATGAGCACGGACTGCCGCCAGCCGGTGTATCAGTCGAGGATTTTCAGCCTGGACATTTCCGATCCGTGGCCGCAGGCGGCGTTCGTCTCCGGCGGCGCCATTTACACGGTCAAGTTCGACGGCACGCTGCGGCAGCGCATCACCTTCACCCCGTGGGAAGAATCCAGCCCGGCGATGCTGCCCGACGGCATGATGGTCTTCACTTCAAAGCAGTGGCCGCGCGCCCAGTTGATGGCTGTGAATCTCGATGGCACGGACTACTCGCTCTATGTGCCGGGAGAGAGCCTGCGTGATCCGGCAGCCACGCTGGACGGGCGGCTTGTGTTTGTGGAAGGTCCGGGCACGCTGGCAGCCGTGGATCTGGTGCGCCCGCTGAAAACGAAGCGCCTGCTTACCTCTCCAGCCGATGGGATTTTCTCCACGCCGTCCGCTCTGCCTGGCGGGCGGCTGCTCGTTTCCTGGCAGGCGGACGCAAAGTCGCCGGCGGGGGTGTACCGGTTCAACCCGGCAAATAAAACGAAAGTTCCCGTTTATGTGAAAGCGGGCGCCGCCGCCACTCAGGCAAAAGCGGTCCTGCCGCGGCCGGAGCCGGACGGGCGCGGCTCGGTGGTGATCGAGGACGCAGGATGGAGCCGCCTGTATTGCCTGAGCGTCTTTACGACGGACCAGCCGGACCGCATCCGCCCCGGGCCGGACTGGCGGCTGCGGGTGTTTACCGGCTCGCCCGACAATCCGCTGAAGATCGGCGATTTGCGCATCGAGGACGACGGCTCGTTCCATCTGGAAGTGCCGCCGAACACGCCTCTCAAAATGGAGCTCGTGAACCGTGCCGGCCAGGTGGTGCGCGCTTCTTCCTGGATCTACGCCCGGCCGAAAGAAAACCGCGGCTGCATCGGATGCCACGAGGATCCCGAACTGGCGCCAGAAAACCGCGAGGCGAAGGCTGTGATCAAGAAACCAGTGAAGCTGACGGCTCCGGCCATTCTCACCAACGGAGGCTCCAGATGAAGATCGGACTTGCCGGGGGCGCCGCAGCGCTGATCCTCGCCGCCTCTACGGCGCCGCGCGGTCCCGTGTTCACGGACATCACGGAGCCGGCAGGTATCACGTTCCGCCACAGCATCGGCGACCACAAGCTCGACAACATTGTCGAGGGCACGGGGTCTGGCGCCTGTTTCTTCGATTTTGACAACGACGGCTGGCAGGACATCTACTTCGTCACCGGCGTCTGGACCCGAGGCGTCAACGACAACGACGGCCGCGACTTGCGCGGCAAGCTCTCGGCGAAGCTGTACCGCAACCTTGGCAATGGGCGCTTCGAAGATGTGACGGAGAAGGCGGGCGTGGGCAGCAGGGTGTACGGCTCCGGCTGTTCCGCGGCGGACATCGACAACGACGGCGACGTGGATCTCTACGTGCTCAATTACGGGCCCAATATTCTGTACCGCAACAACGGGGACGGAACTTTCACCGATATCTCGAAGGAATCCGGCCTGGCCGACCCGCGCTGGTCGGTGCACGCCGTCTGGTTCGACTACAACAACGACGGGCTGCTCGACGTCTACGTCGCCAACTATCTGCTGTACGACGATGGCAAGTTCCGCGACTATTATCCGGCCCAAGGCTACCCCGGTCCGCTGAGCTACCAGGGCCTGCCCAGCATCCTCTATCGCAACAACGGCGACGGCACCTTCACCGACGTGACCAAAGAGGCGGGCATGTGGCGGCCCGGCGGCCGGGCGATGAGCGTTACGGCGGCGGATTTCAACAACGACGGCCGGATCGACGTCTTCACCTCGAACGACGCGATGGAGAATTATTTCTTCCTCAACAAAGGCGACGGCACGTTCGCGGAAAGTGGGCTCGAACTCGAGATCGCGTTCGGCGAACACGGCCAGGGCGTGGCCTCCATGGGCCCGTATTACGGCGATGTGAACCGCGACGGCTGGCTCGACCTGTTCGTGCCCAATCTTCAGTACGTGTCGCTGTTCGTCTTCAACCCGAAGAAGAAGCTTTTCGAGAATCTCAACGACGCCGCGGGGCTGTCGCCGCTGCTGGGCCAGTACGCCGGCTGGGGCTCGGTGATGTTCGACTGGGACCATGACGGCTGGCTGGATCTGTTCACGGTGCACGGCCATGCGCACCACGAATACGTGCAGGAAGACAGCCTGACGCGCAACCGTCACGACGGCACGTTTGAAGATGTCTCCCGCGAAGCGGGCGCCTATTTCGATACCAAGCGCGTTGGGCGCGGCGCCGCCTGGGCCGACATCGACAACGACGGCGACGTGGATCTGCTGGTCGTGAATCTCAACGACGCGCCCGTGCTGCTGCGCAACGATGGCGGCAACGCGCGCCCGTGGCTGATGGTGGACGCGCGGCTGGATTTCCCCACCGGCTCGCGCACGGCGGTCGGGGCGCGTGTGACGGTGACGGCCAACGGGCTGCGCATGGTGGAGGACGTCAACCCTGTACGCGGCTATCTCGGCCAGAACGATCCGCGGCTGCACTTCGGTCTGGGCGGCGCGCAGACGTGCGATGTCGAGGTCCGCTGGCCGGACGGCGCGGTGGAAAAGTTCCCCGGCGTGAAAGCCAATCAGGTTCTCACGCTGCGCCACAAAGCGGAGGTGCGGAGGAAAGGGCAGTGAAGAGGCTCGTCTGGATCCTGGCTGCGGCGGCTGCGGCGCCGTTCGTGTTCGTCTCCCGCGGCGCGCCGCCCAAGCCCGTCTACGTCGGCTCCCGTGTGTGCGCCTCCTGCCACGACGGCCCCGGCATGGGCCATCAGTACAGCAAGTGGCTGCTGTCGAAACACGCGCAAGCCTACGCCGCTTTGTCGAAGCCCGAGTCATGGGAGATTGCCAAGATCAGCGGATTGCGGGAGGCCCCGTGGGAAGCCGCCATCTGCCTGGGCTGCCACTCCACGGCGTACAACGCCGACGAGCGCGAAGTGGACCGCGAGACCTTCCGCCCCGAACACGGCGTGCAATGCGAGGGCTGCCACGGGCCGGGCAGCGAGTACGCGGCGGAAGCCGTCATGCGCGACCGCAAAGCCGCCATGGCCGCGGGACTGAGGATGTCCACCAAGGACGACTGCCTGGTTTGCCACAAGGAGAAGGGGTCGCACGTCGCCGTTCTCCCAAAGCCGACGGTGGACATCGACGAAGCGTGGAAGCAGATCGCGCATCCCTTGCCCAAGCCTTCCAGGATGCCGGGCATGCGGCAGAAGGAGCCAGGGGACTATACCGGCACGGCAGCCTGCGGATCGTGCCACAACGGTCCTGACCACGGGCGCCAGTACGATGTGTGGCGCAGAAGCCCGCACGCGCGCGCGTGGGCCGTGCTTTCCACGCCCCGTGCGGCTGAAATCGCACGCGGGATGGGCGTCTCCGGCGACCCGCAGCAGAGCGGTACGTGCCTGAAGTGCCATGCCCCCGGGCCGTACGCCGATGAAGGCGTCGGCTGCGAAGCCTGCCACGGTGCGGGCAAGAAATATTCGACTGACGCCATCATGCGCGACCGTGCGGCGGCGCGTGCCGCCGGGCTGAGGCCCGCTTCGCTCGCTGACTGCAACGGCTGCCACAATCCGGCGCACGGCAAGGCTTTCAACGCCGCCGAGGCATGGAAGCAGATTGCGCATCCCGCGACACTGCCCCCACGCGCCGCCGAAGTGAAATACAAGAACCCGCTGCGGCTGGCCTTCCGCCCGGGTACCAGCGAGCTGTGGGTGACGCTGGAAGCCGGCGATGCCGTGGCGGTCATCGACACGCGTGCGCGGCGTGTCATCGCCGAGCTGCCTTCTGGCGCTGCTCCTACTGGCGTGGCTTTCACCAGCGACGGGAAGCGCGCCTTCGTCACCAATCGCGAAGAGGACACGTTGTCGGTGATCGACACCGCTGCGCGCCGGCTGGAGAAGAAACTAGCGACCGGCGATGAGCCGCATGGCGTGCTGGTGACGCCCGGCGACGGTCACGTGCTGGTGCTGAACACTTCTTCGGAAGACATTCACGTCTTCGATCCGCGCACGCTGGCTTTCCAGAAGAAGCTGGCCGCGGGCCGCGGCCCGTGGGACCTCGTGCTGAGCCCGGATGGCGCGCGCGTGTGGGTGACCAACATGTACTCGAACATGACGGGCTTCCGGCAGCCTCTGGAGAGCGAGCTCACCGTGATCGAAGCCGTCTCGGCGCGGGTCGAAGACCGCTGGCGGGTCGAAGGCACGAACCTGATGATGGGTATCGACCGGCACCCCGGCGGGCGCTTCGCCATCGCCACGATGAACCGGACCAGGAACCTGGTGCCGATGACACGCCTGCTCCAGGGCTGGACCATCACCAACGGCATCGCCGTGATCTGGGCCGATGGCCGGATCGATCAGTTGCTGCTGGACCAGCCGGGGCTCGGCTTCGCCGACGCCACCGACGTCAAGATCACGCCCGACGGGCGCTATGCGCTGGTCACCAGCTCTGGCACGAACCGCGTGGCGGTGCTCGACGTGGCCAGAATGCTGCGCGTGATCGAGACCGCCACGGACGAGGAGCGCCGCCGCGTGCTGCCGAACCATCTGGGGAAGGCGGGCGAGTTTCTGGTGAAAATCATCCCCACGGAGGACAGTCCGCGCGGGCTGGCCATTTCGTCCGACGGCAAATATGCTTACGTGGCCAACTGCCTCGATGACTCGGTTGGCGTCATCGACCTGGCGAGGCTCGAACCCTCAGGCAAGATCTCGCTGGGCGGACCGAGGAAGATCACCAAACAGCGGTGGGGCGAAAAGCTGTTCCACAATGCCCGCATCACATTCCGCCGCCAGTTCTCCTGTCACTCGTGCCACCCCGACGGCCACGTGGACCGCATCACCTATGACATCGAAGCCGACGGCATCGGCGTGTCGCCCGTCGACAACCGCACGCTGCGCGGCATCGGCGACACGGCGCCATTCAAATGGGAAGGCACCAATCCTTCGCTGAAACGGCAGTGCGGCGCCAGGCTGTCGGTGTTCTTCACGCGCACGCTGCCTTTCACTCCGGAAGAGCTCGCCGCAGTTGATTACTACATCACCACCATCCGCCGCCCGCCGAACCGCTACCACACGCCCGGCACGCGCTACACGCCGGCGCAGCGGCGCGGCAAGGAGATCTTCGAACGCACGATGACGAACGACGGGCGCGTCATCCCGCCCGAAGGCCGGTGCGTCTACTGCCACCCCGCGCCGTATTACACGTCGCGGCGCAGGTTCGACGTCGGCACCCGGCAGGCGCTGGACCGCACCGGGCTGTTCGATGTCCCGCACCTGAACAACATCTACGATTCGGCGCCATACCTGCACAACGGCATGGCGAAAACTCTGGAAGAGATTTGGACCGTGTACAACCCGTACGACAGGCACGGCTACACCAACGACATGACCAAGGATCAATTGAACGACCTGATCGAATTCCTGAAAACTCTATGAAAACCGGTGCCATTCTGCTCGCAATCGCCATCTCCTTTTCCGCCCCTGCCGCCGGGCAGGGAGCCGAAAAGCTGCCCTTCATTTACACAAAGTGGAAACAGTTCACGGTGAAAGACGGTCTGCCCGACGATCACATCTTCGCCGTGAAGAGCGATGGGAACCGCATCTGGGTGGGCACGGAGAAAGGGCTTGCCCTGATCGACAAGCAAACTGCGAAGGTAGTCAAGGTCTGGACCGAGAAAGACGGCCTGCCGTGGCGCGCCGTCACCGGCATCGATGTGGATCCGAAGACGGGAGACGTCTGGCTGGCGCTGTTCGGCGGCGGGCTGGCGCGGCTGAGCGGCGGACGGTTCGACCACTGGCACCAGTTGAATTCCGGGCTCGTCAATGACGTGGTGTACGGCGTGGCGGTGGAAAACGACAACATCTGGGCCGCTACCACGGCCGGCGCGTCGCGCTACAACACCGTCACCGGCGAGTGGACCATCTTCACCGAGAAGAACGCGCCGATGGAAGAGATCTGGAACTACGGCGTCCACTACCGCGACGGCAAGGTCCATCTGGCCGTGTGGGGCTCCGGCGTGCTCGAGTACGACGTCAAGGCGAACCGCTGGAAAGACTATCTCGACCCCGACGGCGAAATGGAGATCGATCTCTACCGCGACGACGGCATCGTCCACGTGATCACGACGGGGGCCAATTATGTGGACAACGTCCTGTGGGTGTCCAGCTACTTCGGCGTGTGCCGTTATGACGGGCGGAACTGGCGCGCTTTTTACAACATGGACTCGGGTCTGCCGTCGGACTTCAACAACAACCTGCGCGCCCGCAGCGGGCGCGAGGCGTGGTTCGCCTCCGACAAGGGCCTTGGGGCCATCATGGACGCCGAGACCAACACCTGGGTCGCTTACACGCGCGACCCGAAATCAGACACCGGCAAGGCCGTGGTGACGCGCGACAAGACAGTGCTCGAGACGGTCGAGATGGGTCTCAATCTTCCTCACAATTTCATCATTTCGATCGATGTTGACGGGCAGGATGTCTTCGTGGGCACGGCCAAGGGGCTCGCCTGGGGCATCGGCGAGGGTTACTATTCGGGGCTGCGCGAAAGGCCGCGGATGCTGGCGGAAAACAAGGGGGCTGAGAAATGAAGCGGCTTCTCGTCTTTCTGTCTTTCACGGCGCTGATGGCTTCCGACGCTCCGAAAAAGCCTCCGGCCAGCGAGCCTCTCGTGCCGCCGGGCGTCGAGGTGGACGACCACACGCTTGAAGTGCTGCGCCGCATCAACTCCGTTGGGCCGTACGAAGTCCCCGACATCCGCCTGCGGCGCGAGACCTCCTACGCGAAGACTCCGGTCGATTACGAGCCCTTCGGCAAGATCAAGCCCTACAAGGAGCATTTCCTCGAACAGATGCAGTACAACGGCCCCGGGCGCGCCATCCCCGAGCCGGACGATGTGAAGACCGTGAAAATCGGCTTCATCGGCCCGATCATGAGCACGGTGAGCATCGCCACGGGCGGCGCCAGCCATGAAGAGCCGATGGGGATCAAAATGCTCCAGGGGGCAAGGCTCGCGATTGAAGAAGCCAACGCAAGGGGCGGCTATCTGCGCCGAAAGATCCCCTTCGAGCTTACCGTGACCAACGACAACGGGCTCTGGGGCTCCAGCGGCAACGAGATCGTGAATTTCATCTATAAGAACCCCGTCTGGGCCATCCTTGGCACGATCGATTCGGCCAACTCGCACATCGCCATCCGTGTGGCGTTGAAGGGCGAGATCGTCGTCATGAACACCGGCGACACCGACCCCACTTACATCGAGACCAACATCCCGTGGACGATGCGCTGCATCGGCGACGACCGGCAGATGGGCTACCTCATGGTGGACTACATGATCCGCAAGATGGACTACAAACGGATCGCCCTCATCCGTTCCTCGAACCGTTACGGCCGCTTCGGCGTGCGCGAGATCCGCGACTCGGCGCGCCGCCTCGGCCGTCCCGTCGTAATCGAGATGGCGTACCGGCTGGGGCAGGATGATTACTCGCTCCAGATCGACCGTCTGGCGGAGACCCGCCCCGACGTGATCGTCCACTGGGGCGATGCGCGCGAGGCGGCCATCATCCTGAAGCAGATCCGCGAACGCGGCATGCAACAGCCTTTCCTGACTTCAGACCGCGCCGTCACTAAAGAGTTTGTCCGGCTTGCCGGTAAGCATGCCGAGGGCGTCATCGCGGGTTATCCCTGGAACCCGGACGCTCCCAACCCGCGGTTCAGCGAGTTTCGCGAGCGGTTTCGAAAGCGCTTCAATGACGAGCCGGACACATACGCCGCGCACGCTTATGACGGCATGAACATGCTGATCTGGGCCATCCAGGTAGCGGGCCTGAACCGCGCCAAGATCCGCGACATTCTGGCCACGCGCATCAAGCCCTGGCCTGGTGTCACGGGCGACATTCCCTTCTCGGCCGTTCTTGACGACGCGGGCGAAGTGTATCTCGCCAAGTTCGAAAACGGCCGCTGGCGCTATTACTCGCGCGAGGATCTCCAGATCCCGCGCGGCTATGTTCCGCCGCGCGAGCGCACGGCGCGCGAACTGCTCACGCAGGCGGAGACGAAGTGACACGATGATCACGCGCAGGCACTTCCTGGCCGTGCAGGCCGCGGCGCCCTATCTGGACCGCCGCGGCGCGCCCGTGCAGCCCGGAGACGTGCCCGCGCGCGAACAGGACAAATTGCCCTATGTGCCAGTCGGATTCTTCGGCCCTGAGGATCCCGGGCACGAAGCGGGCGGCACGGTGTTCATGGGCGTGCGGCTGGCGCTGGAGCACGCCAACGCGCGGCTCGGCCCGGGCGCCAGGCCCTTCCGGATGTTCGCGCGCTGGTCGGACAATCCGTGGCGCGCGGGCGCGGCGGCGGTAGTGAAACTGGCCCTGGAGGACCGCGCCGTGGCCGTCATCGGCGGCATCGACAGCGCCTCCACCCATCTGGCCGAACAGGTCGCCGCCAAGGCGCTGTTCCCGCTGCTCGATCCAGTGTCGACCGATGAGACCGCGAACGCGGCGTTTGTTCCGTGGATCTTCAGTTGGGCGCCCGGCGATTCGCTGCTGGCGCGCGCCCTTTCGGACGGCATCCGAGGCCGCAAGTACAGCCTGCTGGCGGCCACCGATCATGGCTCCCGCCAACTGGCGCGCGTGCTGAGCCGCATGATTCAACCGGCGGAGCGGTACGACTTCCAGCCGCCGAATCTGCCGCCGGAACCGTTGCATGAGACGGTGGCAGTCCTTGCGCCGCCGGCGGCGCTCTGCGCCGTCCTCGAGCGCCTGCCGCGCGAGGCGAGAGTTCTCAGCGGCCCCGCCGCGTGGAGCCGGGCCTGCCGTGGCCGGCTGCCGCGCCCGGTGCTGGCGCCCTCGCTGAGTGTGATGAACCACGAGTTGATCCGGGCCGCCGAGGCCCGCTTTCAGGCTGCCGGCGATGTTTTCGTGCAGCTTGCCTATGAGTCCACCGCCCTGCTGCTAGAATGCATACAGTCAGCGGGGCCGAACCGCTCTGCCGTCCGCGAGCAGCTTGCCGCCCGTTTCGCGCCCAACGGCAGGCGGGCGATTTCATCCGTACTTTTACAGGAGGTCTCTCCATCATGAGGCTCGAGGAAGCCCTGGCCGAAGCCGCAAAGGCCGTCTCCATCGAAAAGAAGGCCATTTCCAATCCGGATGTTCTCAACGAAGCCTACTGCTACGCGAAGCCCAGTTCTTTCTCGCGCGGTCTGCGGCTGGAGTTCGGCAACATCGTCGTACTGCTGATCAGCGGCACGGCCTCCATCGACGAGCACGGGCGCTCCGTCCATATCGGCGATTTCCGCGCCCAGGTGCGCCGCACCTTCCACAACATTACGGGACTGCTCGAAAGTGAAGGCGCCAGTTGGAAAGACATCGTGCGCACCACCTGCTACCTGCGCGACATCGAGCGCGATTACGAAGCCTTCAACGAAGAGCGCACGCGCTTCTATCAGGAGCAGGGACTCGATCCTCTGCCCGCTTCCACGGGCATTCAGGCTATCCTGTGCCGCCCGGAACTGCTTGTCGAAATCGAGGCCATCGCCATCTTCCGCAAGCCCGGCGCCGCGGAGGAATAACCGCGCCGCGGAGCACGCCTCAAGCTTCCGCAAGGAGGCGGAAGAGCGTTTGCCACGGGAAGCGCTTGAGGAACTGGATGAGCGTCCGCCGCGCGGGCAAGGCGTGGTGGCCGCTGGCCAGAGCGTAACCGACCCGGCGCACGGCGGGCGGCGCCAGCGGGAGGAAGCGGCAGCGGGAATGGTCGCGGACAGCAGTGGCAGGCGCCAGGCTGATGCCGAAACCCGCTTCCACCATGGCCAGCAGGCTATCGAGCTGGTCGGACTCGAAGGCCGTCTCGAAGTCCGCCTTGGCGCGGGTGCAGGCCTCGATCACGTCCTCCCGCAGGCAATGGCCTTCCCGCAGCAGCAGGAGTTTTTCGCCCCTCAGCCTGGATAGCGGGATGGCGGCGGCGCCGGCGAGTTCATGGGATGCCGGCAGCGCGGCCAGGAGCGGTTCGCGGAACAGTTCGCTCACCACGACTTCGGCGTGCTTCAGCGGCAGCACGATCATGGCGAGGTCGATTTCGCCGAGGCGCAGCTTTTCAATCAGCCTTTCCGTGATTTGCTCGACGATTTCCACGTCAATGCCCGGGTATTTCCCGCGGAATTCGCGCAGCGCCGGGGCGGCGGCGCCGGGCAGCAGAGTGGGAATGACGCCGAGCGAGACCCGGCCGTGCTCGGGCGACAGGCCGGCTTCGACGGCGCGGCGGCACTGTTCGATCTCGCGCAGCACGGCTTCGGCATGCGGAAGGAGCGCTTCGCCGTGGGCGGTAAGCCGTACCGTGCGGCCCAGGCGGTCGAATAGCGGCACGCCCAGGTCGCTTTCGAGCTTCTTGATCATCTGCGAAAGCGACGGCTGCGCCACGTCTTCCGCTTCCGCGGCCTTCACGAAGCTGCCGGCGCGGGCCACGGCGAGGAAATAGCGCAATTGTTTCGCTTCCATCGTCAATACCGAGCTTACCGGCAACCGGCGGAGCGGATCAATCGCCGCCGCTTCTCAGGCGGACTTCCGCCGCCGGAGCGCTTCCTGCCATGCCTGCTTCAGGCGGGATTCGACTTCGGGCGGAAGCTGCGAGGGCTCCACCTGGGCGGCGTAGGTGTGCGCCGCATCGATCGACCGGCGCAGCGAGCGGACGAACTCGATACAGGGAGCGCAGTCCTGGATGTGCTCCTCGATCAGGCGGCAGTCCATCTCGTCCAGTTCGCCGTCGAGGTATTCCGAGAGCCGGGCGAAGATCTCCAGACAGCGCGGATCGCGCTGCCCGTGGGCATGATGGGAATGGCTCTGACGCGTCATTTCTGCTTCACCTCTCCATCGCCGCCCAGGTAGCCGGCCAGGCTCTTGCGCAAGGCCAGCCGCCCGCGGTGGAGTCTCTGCTTGACTACATCCTGGCTGAGATCGAGGATCTCCGCCGTTTCCGCCGTGGAAAGACCTTCGATGTCCCGCAGCAGAACCACGGAGCGGTAGGTGTCCGGGAGTTCGCGGAGCGCCTTCTCGAGCACGGCGTTCAGCTCCGCGCGCAGCAGCCGCTGTTCGGGCAGCTCGCCGCCGTCTTCGAGCTGGGAAGACCTGGCGACGTCTTCAGTGCCCGGGAGGAGCTCGTCGAGCGAGAGTTCGCGTTCCGGGGCGAAGACGCTGCGGCGGCGCTTCATCAGGCAGAAATTCTTGGCGATTCGGAAGACCCATGCCCGCACGCGCGCCGGATCCTGCAACTGGTCGAAGTTCTCAAAGACCCTGAGGAGGGTTTCCTGAGCGACCTCCTCGGCGTCTTCCCGCTGGCCGCACATGAGCCAGGTGTACTGGAAGACGCGGTGCTGGATGCTTTCCACGAACGGGGTGAAAGCCGAGGCGTCGCCTTCGAGCAGACGCCGCGCCCATTCGACTTCCGGCGCCGCAGCGGCTGAGGGGGGCGAGGGTGTGGCCACCCTTCTATGTTAGTTCCGCCTCGCCGTTGGCTGCGGCGCCACCGGCGCTGCTACGGGGAGCGCCGGCGGAAGCAGAGCGTTTCAGACCATAGGATGTGGAAACCGTGGATAAGTGACAGACTGCGGGCGGTTTCCTCCGCGCCGGCAACCGCGCAAAAGCCGCACTGGGCGTTGTCACGGCGCAAAAATTGCCGCATCTTGGGGAATGTGCGGAAACCAATTTTCCCCCTGATGCTGCTGGCGTTGTTGGCACACGGCCAGGCGCCGCTCACCCTGAAAGACGCGGTGAGGCAGGCTTTGGGACGGCATCCCTCGCTCGAAGCGGCGGACGCGCGCATTCAGGCCGCGGAAAACCGCATCGGGCAGGCTCGCTCGGGCTACCTGCCGCGGGTCCAGTACATGGAGAATCTGATGCGGGGCAACAACCCCGTGTATGTGTTCGGCTCGCTGCTGACGCAGCGGCAATTCACGGCGGCGAATTTCGATATCGCCAGGCTGAACCGTCCGGATGCGCTGAACAACTTTCAGAGCATGGTGACGGCCGAGCAACTGATTTACGATTTCGGCGGCGTGAAAAACGGCGTCAAGGCGGCCGAGATCGGCAGGAAAATGACGGAAGCCGAGAAGCACGCCGCCGAGCTGAACCTGATCGCCCATGTGGCCCGCGCCTATCACGGCGTGACGCTGGCTGCGCAGGCGCTCGATGTGGCCCGCGAAGCGCTGAAGACGGCCGAGGCGGACCTGAAGCGCGCGCAGACCGTGCGCGACGCGGGTCTGGCGACCGAGGCCGATGTTCTGGCGGTGCAGGTGCATGCGGCTGCCATGAAGGAGCAGGTGATCCGGCGGGAAGCCGATCTCAAGGTGGCCCGCGCGGCGCTGAACGAGGCGCTCGGGCTGCCGCTCGACACGCCGCAGGAGCTGGCCACGCCGCTGACACCGGCGCCCGCCGTGGAAGCCGCCAGCCCGGAACTGCGGCCCGAGATCGAACAGATCCGGCTGGCGCGCCAGGCGGCGGAAGCGCAGGCGCGCAGCGCGCGGGCGGGCTATCTGCCGCAGGTCGCGTTCCGCGCCCAAGTGGAGGCCGACCGTCAGGAGTTTTTGAACAAGGGCGGCGGCAACTGGCTTGTCATGGGGTCGGTGCGGTGGAACCTGTTCGACGGCAACCGCACGCGGCACTCGGTGGCCGAGGCGAAGGCGATGGCTTCGGCGGCGGCGGCCAGCGAGAAGCAGTATGCGAATGCGCTGCGGCTGGAACTGACGAAGGCGCTGGCGGATTTCGACGCCGCCACCGAACGGATCGCGGTCACCGAGGCGGGCGTGGCTCAGGCCGAGGAGAGCCTGCGCATCATCCGGAACCGGTATTCGAACGGGCTGGCCACGGTGACCGACCTGCTGCGGGCGCAGACGGCTTTGTTGGATGCCAAGACGCGCCGGCTGGCCGCGATCCACGATCAGCGGCTGGCTGCGGTGGAAGTGGAAAGATCTGCCGGGAAGTTGAATGGAGATTCGAATGTTCTTGACTAAAGGAAAGCTGGCCGGAACAACCGGCGTATTGGTGCTGATGGCCGCCGCGGGCCTGGCCGGCTGCGGCGGCGGGAAGGAAACCCCCAGGAAGGCGGAAGCGCTGCGCGCGGTGCCGGTGGGCGCTGTGAAACTCGCCGAGGAAACCGTGCCGGAGATCTATGAAGCCACGGGCACGGTGCGGGCGCGGGTGTCTAGCGTCATCTCGGCCCGCGTGATGGGCTACCTGCGCGACGTGCGCGTGCAGGCGGGCGACATGGTTCAGCCCGGGCAGGTGATCGCCGTCATCGAGGCGCGCGAGATCGACAGCGGGCTGAAGCAGGCCGAGGCGGCGCGCGAGGAAGCGCGCAGCGCCCTGCCTGAAGTGGAAAATGCGATCGCGGCCGCCAGGGCCCAGCTGGAGCTGGCGGAAGCCACGCACCGCCGGATGAAGTCGCTTTACGACCAGAAGTCGATCACGCAACAGGAATTCGATGAAGCCGAAGCGCGGCTGCGCATGGCGCGGGCCAACCATGAAATGGCGCTGGCGAAAAAGGCGCAGCTCGAACAGAAGATCCGGCAGGCGGAATCGGCCGTAGCGCAGGCGGCGGCGATGAAGGGCTACATGGAAATCACTGCGCCGTTCCGCGGCATCGTCGTCGAGCGCAAGGCGGAGCCGGGGATGCTGGCCGCTCCGGGCATGCCGATCGCGGTGATCGAACGCGACGGCGGCTACCGGCTCGAAGCGGCTGTCGAAGAAAACAGGCTCGGCAGGATCCGGCCCGGCATGGCGGTGGAGGTCGTTCTCGACGCGCTGGGCGCGCCGCAACAGGGGCGGGTGGAGGAGATTGTGCCGGCGCTTGATCCGGGCTCACGCTCGTTCACGGTGAAGATTGCAGTGGCGGGCGGGCTGCTGCGGAGCGGCATGTTCGGGCGGGCGCGCTTCCCGATGGGCGAGAAGAAGGCGTTGCTCGTGCCCGCTTCCGCGGTGGTGAGGAAGGGGCAGGTGGAGCAGGTGTACGTGATCGAAAACGGCGTGGCCCGGGCGCGTCTGGTGACCACCGGCGCGGCGCACGGGGAGCGCGTGGAAGCGCTCACCGGATTGCGCGCGGGCGACACCGTTGTAGCGCCGGCCCCCGTTGAACTTCGCGATGGCAGTCCCGTTGAGGTGAGGCCGTGACGATGCAGAAAGAGAACCCCAGCCCCGGTCTGGCCGGACGGGTGGCCCACCGCTGGATCAATTCCAAATTGACGCCGCTGTTCATTGTGGCTTCGCTGCTGGTGGGCGCCTTCTCGGTGCTGATGCTGCCGCGCGAAGAAGAGCCGCAGATCATCGTGCCGATGATCGACGTCATGGTGACGATGCCGGGCGCGAGCGCAAAGGAGGTGGAAGAGCGCATCACGCGCCCCATGGAGAAGCTCCTCTGGGAGATCCCGGGCGTCGAATACATCTATTCGACCAGCTCTCCGGGCATGTCGCTGGCCATCGTGCGGTTCAAAGTGGGACAGGACGAAGAAGACGCCATCGTGCGGCTCAACCAGAAGCTGTACGCCAACTACGACCTGATCCCGCCAGGCGCGAGCCAGCCGCTGATGAAGCCGCGGTCGATCGACGACGTGCCAATCCTGGGGCTGACGTTCCACTCTCCGCATTACGACGATTTCCAGTTGCGCCGCATCGTGGCGCAGGTGCATGACGAGGTGAAGCAGGTTCCCGACGTCAGCGAAGTGAAGATCATCGGCGGGCAGCGGCGGATGTTGAAAGTGACGCTGGACGCATCACGGCTGGCTGCCTACGGGCTGGCGCCGCTCCAGGTGGCGGGCGCGCTGGGCATGTCGAACCAGAAGCTGCCGGCCGGCACCGCGGCGGCTGGCAACGTCGAGACGGTGCTGGAAGCCGGAAGCTGGATCCGCAGCGCCGACGACGCGGGCAGCATCGTGGTGAGCGCCCATAACGGGCGCCCGGTGTACCTGCGCGACGTGGCGCAGGTGGAAGACACGGGCGAGGATCCGGTGCAGTACGTGCAGTTCGCCCGCGAAAGGCGTTTCGAGCCGGCGGTGACGCTTTCGGTGGCAAAGCGCAAAGGCACAAACGCCATTGTGGTTGCCGAGCACGTGCTCCAGCGCGTAGAGGGGCTGAAAGGGCGGCTCATCCCGTCGGATGTCGAGATGACGGTAACGCGCCATTACGGCGAGACGGCGGAAGAGAAGTCGGACGAATTGCTCTTCCACATGGGCATCGCCGTGGTGAGCGTGACGTTGCTGATCGCCTTCGTGCTGGGGCACCGCGAGTCGCTGATCGTGTTCATCGCGATTCCGGTGACGCTGGCGCTGACGTTGACGGTGTTCTACCTTTACGGCTACACGCTGAACCGGATCACGCTCTTTGCGCTGATCTTCTCCATCGGCATTCTCGTCGACGATGCCATTGTGGTGGTGGAGAACATCGTACGGCACACGCGGCTTCCCCATAACGCAGGCCGCCCCCTGGCCGAAGTGGCCGTGGAGGCGGTGGACGAAGTGGGCAACCCGACCATTCTTGCCACGCTCACGGTGGTCGCCGCCATCCTGCCGATGGCCTTCGTGAGCGGATTGATGGGGCCGTACATGCGGCCGATCCCCATCGGCTCGACCGCGGCAATGGTGTTCTCGCTGATTGTGGCGTTCGTGGTGACGCCGTGGGCGTCGATCCGGATCCTGAAGAAGGACGCCGGCCACGGCCACGACCACGCGGAGGACCGGTTCACGGCGTTCTACCGCAAGGTGATGGATCGGCTGCTCCATGTGCGGCTGTACCGCTACGGATTCCTCGGGCTTGTGACCGTCCTCCTGCTCGGATCGATGTCGCTTGTCTACATCGAGTTCGTGAAGGTGAAGATGCTGCCGTTCGACAACAAGAGCGAGTTTCAGGTGATCATCGACATGCCGGAAGGAACCACGCTCGAAGAAACGGCGCGAGTGACGCGGCTGCTGGCGGAGCAGACGTTCGAGCAGCCCGAGGTGGTGAACGTTCAGACCTATGTGGGGACGGCGGCGCCGTACAACTTCAACGGCCTGGTGCGCCACTACTTTCTGCGGCGCGGGGCGAACGTGGCCGACATCCAGGTGAACCTGACGGGCAAGAAGGAGCGCGACCTGCAAAGCCACGAGATCGCGAAGAAGGTGCGCGAGCGGCTGACGCCGCTGGCGCGGCAGTACGGGGCGCGGATCAAAGTGGCGGAGGTGCCGCCGGGACCGCCCGTGCTCCAGACGCTGGTGGCGGAGGTCTACGGGCCGGACGCGGCCGGGCGCGAGAAACTGGCGCGTGAAGTGTTGCGCCTGTTCGACGAAACGCCAGGCGTGGTGGACGCCGACTGGTACGTGGAAGATCCGCAGCCGCGCCAGATCTGGCGCGTGGACCGGGTCAAGGCCGCCCTCCACGGCGTCTCCGTTGACGATGTGGCCAGGACGATGATGGCGGCGTCGTCCGGGCTGACGGTCGGCCTGATGCACATGGAAGAGGCCAAGGAAGACGTGCCGGTCGTGGTGCGGTTGGACCGGGCCACGCGCAGCGACCTGGAGCGGCTCAAGAGCCTGAAGGTCATGGGCCGCGGCGGCGATCTGGTGCCGCTCAGCGAGATCGTGCAGGTGGAGCAGACGCAGAGCGAGAAGAACATCTATCATAAGAACCTCATGCCGGTGACCTATGTGACCGCCGACGTGGCGGGGATCATGGAGAGTCCGGTGTACGCCATACTGGCGCTGGGGCCGAAGATCGCGAAGCTGGACATAGGCCAGGGCTATGAGATCGAGCAATACACGGCGCGGCAGCCGGGCGATGAGTCCAGGTATGCGATGAAATGGGACGGGGAATGGCACATCACCTATGAGGTGTTCCGCGACCTCGGCATCGCTTTCGCCGCCGTGCTGGTGCTGATCTACGTGCTGGTGGTGGGGTGGTTCGAGAGCTTCCTGACGCCCATCATCATCATGGCGGCGATTCCGTTCTCGCTGGTAGGCATACTGCCGGCGCACGGGCTGCTGAACGCGTTCTTCACGGCGACGTCGATGATCGGCTTCATTGCCGGAGCCGGCATCGTCGTGCGGAACAGCATCATTCTCGTGGACTTCATCGAGTTGCGCCTGAAGGAGGGCATGCCGCTGGACCTGGCGGTGATCGATGCCGGCGCTGTGCGTTTCCGCCCGATGATGCTCACCGCCGCGGCGGTGGTTGTCGGCAGCGCGGTGATTCTGTTCGATCCGATTTTCCAGGGGTTGGCAATTGCGCTGATGGCGGGCGAGGTTGCGTCGCTGCTGCTGTCGCGTGTCACCGTTCCGATTGTCTACTACATCTTCCATCTCAGAGGGAGCAAACTGACATGAACGTGGAGCGACTGCTACGGATGATCGCCGGGTTCTTCATCCTGCTGAGCCTGGCGTTGAGCGTGTATCACGATCAGCGGTGGTTGTGGTTCACCGCCTTCGTGGGTCTGAACCTGTTTCAGAGCGCCTTCACCAACTGGTGCCCGATGATGACGATCCTGCGCAAGCTGGGCGTCAAGGGCTGAAGTGGCGCTGGGGCGGGAGCGGGGCGCTGCCTCAGGCGGAAGCCAGATGCAGCAGCCCCTTCAGCCGCGACCGCAGCGAAGCGGGCTGCGGCTCGTATTCGACGCCCGCCAGAGAAGCGGCGAAGGCGGCGAAGGCACGCGCCAGCTCCGTATCCGGCTGGAGCGGAGTTGCGTTCTGGATCGCCCGTGAGACGGCGAGGTAATCGTTGGGAAAGACGTGCGCGATCTTGCGGCCGAGGGTTTCTTCGATCTCGGCGGGTTTGGGCGTGGAGCGGGAGACGCGGTTGAGGAGCAGGCCGATCCGGTCTTCCTTGAGGCCGAGCCGTTCCAGCTCGGTCAGCCGCTGTAGGGTGAGCTTGAGCGAGGGTATCTCCGTTGTGCAAACGGGGAAAATCTTCTTCGACCGGTGGACGAGCTCGACCGTGGCCGGGTTGATCAGTTCTGGCAGATCGATCAGGATCAGATCATAGCTGCCGCGAACGAAGTTGAGAAGCTGGAAGTAGTGGAACCATTCCGGCAATTCCGCGTCCAGCGCCCGGGTGGAAAGCAGGAAGTCGGCGCCGCCCCACTGCGTGAGATTGCGGCGGAGGATGAACGTATCCAGGCTTTCGGCGGCTTGCAGGACGGCTTGAGTGCCGCCCACCGGTGTCACGCCGAGCATGAAGCCCAACACGCTGCTGCGCAGGTCAACGTCGATGACCAGCACGCGCTTGCCGAAAGAGGCGGCGGCAAGCGCGGTGTGGAGCACGATCGTGGAACATCCGCTTCCGGCCTTGGAGGGAAGGAACGCGAAGATGTGATTCTCGACACCTCCATGGGAGGACTCCATGGCCCCTCGGATCGCGATTCGAAGTTCGTCAGGCGAGCAATCGGGGGCGGCAAGTCCGGCTGCTCCCAGATGGCGGGCCAGCAGCCGCGCCTCCGGGCTGCACCCCAGGCCGATCACCGGCGTCCGGGGGGAGAGCTCATGAATGCGCGCCATGCATGCCAGCGCCTCCTGCCCTCCCGACAAGTCGATGAAGATCAGGTCGGGCAAGAGGCTGTTGACGATCCGCGCCAGTTCATAGTCGCCCGGCGGCGCAGACACTTCCCGCATGATCGTCACTTCTTCCGTGGCGGCGATCAGGGACCGGATCAGCGGCGCCGATTCCGCATTGCCCAGGATGACTACGGCATTGAACACTAGACACCTTGGCCGGCAAGAGGCCAACCAGTCACATTATCGTCAGAATGGGTGAAAAAGGCTAGGGGTTCTGGCTCACGCCTGGCTGATACCCGGACCCATGCCCGGGAGCGGCAAGTTCGGTTCCATCCGCGCGTCTGTCACGCGGCTGAATAGGGCGCATCCTTAACAATGTTAAACGAATGATGTAAACTCTGCGGTTGAGGTTTCGACCCCATGGACATGGCTCTGGACATCCACCGGCTCCATTTCGCCTTCACGGTCACATTCCACTACCTTTTCGTCCAGCTTACGCTCGGCCTGGCGCTGCTGATCTTTCTCCTGAAGACGCTGGCGCTGAAGACCGGCGATGAACACTACAACGAAGCGGCGCGCTTCTGGGCCAGGATCTTTGCCGTCAACTTCGCCCTGGGCGTGGTCACCGGCATCCCGATGGAGTTCCAGTTCGGCACGAACTGGGCGAGGTTCTCCAAAGCTGCCGGCGGCGTCATCGGCCACACGCTGGCCATGGAGGGGATTTACGCCTTCTTCCTGGAAAGCTCGTTCCTGGGCCTGCTGCTATTTGGCGAGAAGATTCTCGGCCGCGCCGGACACTGGCTTGCGGCCATGGCCGTCTGGATCGGCAGTTGGCTCTCCGGGTATATGATCGTCGCCACCAACGCCTGGATGCAGCGGCCCACCGGCTACAGGCTGGGAGAGAACGGCGAAATTCTGCTGGATAGCTGGCGGTCGCTGGTGTTCAACGACTGGGCCTTCTGGCAGTACACGCATACGATCACGGGCGGCGTGATCACGGGCGCGTTCGTCATGAGCGGCATGGGAGCGCTTTATCTGTTGCTGAAGAAGCACGAGGAGTTCGGACGGACGTTCCTCCGGCTCGGCGTGACAGTGGGCCTGATCGCATCCATCGTAGCCTTGTTCCCGACGGGCGACCAGCAGGGCATGCTGGTGGCCAGGCACCAGCCCGCGGCGTTGGCGGCGATGGAAGCGCACTTCACGACCGGAGAAGCGGCCCCAATGTTCATCCTCGGCCAGCCGGACTTGGAGCGGCGGCGGATCGACAACCCATTCCTCGTGCCGGGCATGCTCAGCTTCATCACCTCCAAGCGCTGGGACGCAGAGGTGAAAGGGCTGGACGCGTTTCCGCAGGACCAGTGGCCCACCAACATCCCGCTGCTCTATTACAGCTTCCACATCATGGTGGGGCTGGGCACCATTTTCATCGCGGTGATGGCGCTGAGCTTCATCCAGCTCCGCCGCGGCAGGCTGTTCGAGACCAAGCCGCTGCTCTGGATATTGATGCTGGCCGCCCCGCTGCCGTACGTAGCCAACACGGCAGGCTGGATGACTTCGGAACTGGGCCGGCAGCCGTGGCTGATTTACGGGCTGATGCGGACCCAGGAAGGCAGCTCCGCCCATGTGTCGAGCGGCAACGCCATGTTCACGTTGCTCGGCTTCATGGGCATGTACACTTTGCTGCTGATGCTGGGATTGTTCATGATCTGGCGTGAAATCGAGCACGGTCCGGGCGGCCGTGCCGTCCAGGAATCGCCCGCCGCGCCGGCGGCCGGGAACTGAAGGAGGAGCCTGAACATGTTGCCTGTACTCTGGTTCTGGATTGTTGCGGTGATGATCGCCCTGTATGTGGTGCTCGATGGCTTCGACCTGGGCGCCGGCGCCGTTCATCTGGCCGTGGCGAAGACCGACGAGGAGCGCCGCATGGTGCTGAAATCGATTGGACCTGTCTGGGACGGCAATGAAGTGTGGCTGCTGGCAGGCGGCGGAACGCTTTACTTCGCCTTCCCGCCGCTGTATGCCAGCAGCTTCAGCGGCTTCTACCTGCCGCTGATGATGGTTCTCTGGCTGCTGATCCTGCGGGGCACGTCGGTTGAATTCCGCTCGCACATCCGCAATGCCGTATGGCGGCCGATGTGGGACGTGATCTTCAGCATCGCCAGCGCCCTGCTGGCCGTTTTCTTCGGCGCCGCTCTGGGCAATGTGGTCCGCGGCGTGCCGCTGAACAAGGACGGCGAGTTCTTCCTGCCCCTGTGGACGAACTTCCAGCCTGGACCGGAACCGGGGATTCTCGACTGGTACACGGTTCTGGTGGGAGTGTTTGCCCTGCTGACCCTGGTGCAGCACGGGGCGCTGTGGGTGGCCCACAAGACGGAGAACGCCGTGCAGGAGCGCGCCCGCCGGATCGCGCGGCTGACCTGGTATGGCGTGGCGCTGCTGACCATAGTGGTGACGATCGCCAGTTTCAGCATCCAGCCCAAGCTGGCGGAGAGCTTCGCGAAGTGGCCGGCTGGTTATGTGTTCCCGGCGCTGGCGGTGGCGGCGCTGGCGGGAGTTTACGTGTTCGGACGGAAACAGGAAGATGGCAAGGCGTTCCTGGCTTCTGCGCTGTATATCGTGGGGATGCTGACGAGCGTGGTGTTCGGCGTCTTCCCGATGGTGCTGCCGGCCAACACCGATCCATCGCTCAGCCTGACCATTTACAACGCCAGCGCGCCTGAATACGGCCTGCGCGTGGGCCTGTGGTGGTACATACCGGGCATCCTCATTGCGGCATGTTATTTCTGGTTCCTGTACCGGCGCTTCGCGGGCAAGGTGCAGGCGGAAGCGGAAGGGTACTGAGACCGTGACCGCCGCGCGGACGGCGGGCGCGGTTACCGGCGTTCGCCGCCTGCCGCAGGCACGCGCGGCGGAAGGATCGAGAAGAATTCGACGATGCGCTTCTTTTGGGGCGCGGGGCTGGTTTCTTCAGCCTTGAGCCCCAGGATCGCGTCGGCCAGAGTCTGGAACTGCTTGCCCAGTTCGGAGCCCGGCTCCACAGCGCGGCCATCCTGAAGGGCGGCGTGCACGCCCTGGTAGTCGTTCTGGAACGTGAACGCGATGGGCACGCCGAGCAGGCTCTCGATCTGCGAAGGCGTGACCAGGCTCTTCTTGTGGTACCGGTTCAGCAGCACCTGGACCCGGTCGGAGAGATCCAGGCGGTGCAGGAATCCCAGCTTTTCCCTGGCCAGGTGCAGCGACGGGATTTCCGGCGTGACCACCATGAAGATCGTCTTGGCCTCGTGCATCACTTCAATGGAGTACTTCTCTAGGTTGCCCGAGATGTCGACGCAGACGGTCCTGTAATTGCGGCGGGCGAAATCCAGAATGTGGCGGATCTGCGAGGCGTCGATGCGGAAGTCCGGGTTGAGACGGCCGCTGTGCACGACATCGATGCCCCCTTTCCTGCAAACGATCTGGTCCCAGAGCGATTCATCGAGCGAATGAGCGTTTTCGGCAGCATCGACCACGCAGTGCGTGTTCGAGAGCTTCAGCATGAAGCCGATGATGCCGCTCGACAGATCCATGTCCAGCAGGAGTACTTCCCCCTGCTTGCGGCGCCCCAGCGCCACCGCCACGTTCATCGCCACGGTCGAAGTTCCCACGCCCTGCTTGCTGGGCAGGAATGCATACACGTGTTCGGTTACGTCCATCAGCACCGGCGCGTCGCGCACGGCGGCGGCGATGCGGGAAGCGGCTTCGGCGAACTCGCCGCGGTCGAACGGCATGGCAAGGCACTCGCGGATCCCCGCCCGCATCGCCTCCAGCAGGGCCGCCGGATCGAGCGTCCGGCTCAGCGCGGCAACCTGCACTCCAGGCGCCTGCGACTTGAGCGCTTCCAGCAGTTCGAGAGCCTTCGGCAGGTCTTCGATGCTCAGGAACACCACGTGCGGCACGCTCGACCGCACCATCCGCATCAACTCCAGCGTATCCGGATACCGCCGCAACTCCCGGATGATCTGGATGCCGGGGATCTCCGCGACGGCCTCGTCAAAGCGCGCCCGCACCTCCGGATCCGGACAGATGACGGCTCCCCTTAGTGTCGACATAATTCACGTTCCCTCTCTCGAAACTATCGGCGGACAGCGTCGATTACAATCCACTAATTCACCGAATTTTGGGTAATCGCCTTAGGGTTGCGGTAAGGTGTTTGCCCGGGGAGGGCCGTCAAACGCCCCGCCGGTTGCCATACAGGAAGATGTGCAGGCGGGGACTGTAACGGAAGCCGGTGCGCCGGCAGATCCCGGCGAGCCAGACGGAGCGCTCCCGCAGCCGCTCCGGCTCGATGCCCTCCGGCATGAGCAGCACGCGGTCCGGGGGGGCGCCGAGCTGGTCCACGAGCGCGATGACCTCATCGAGATCCGCCTCTTCACGGATCACGAACTTCAACTGGTAGTCGTAGCGCCCCATCAACGCCCGGAGCACGTCCGGCCGCAGGCGGGCGCGCTCGTGCATCTCCACCCAGCGGCCGCCCTCGATGCCGTAAGGCGTGGAGTTGGCGAGCTTCGGACTGATGCTCATCAAGTGGCAGGCGACGTCCTGATCGACAGTGCCGGCGGTCTCGATGGTGATGTGCTTGCCGAGCTCCTCCAGGCGGCGCGTGAGCGGCGCCAGATCCGCGAAGATCATGGGTTCGCCGCCCGTGATCACCACATGGCGGAGCCGTGAAGCGGCGGCGAGCCCTGCCAGTTCCTCGGCGGTCCGCTCCTCGCCCTCAGGCGCCCACGATGCATATGGCGTGTCGCACCACGAACACCGCAGATTGCAGCCCGAAGCGCGGAGGAACAGCGATGGCACGCCGGCCAGGATGCCTTCGCCCTGAATGGACTCGAAAACCTCGCTGATTCTCACGGCTGTGCGTCTCCGGCATAGCGCAGCGGATCGGGCACGCCGGCCTCGGCGAAGCCCGCGCGGCGGAGGAGGCAGGAATCGCAATGGCCGCATGCCAGGCCCTCGACAGGGTCGTAGCAGCTATGCGTCAGCGAATAGTCCACGCCCAGTGCAGTCCCGAGCCGGATGATCCCAGCCTTGGTCAGGTGGATCAAGGGCGTATGGATGTGCAACCGCTGGCGTCCTTCGACGCCGGCTTTGGTGGCGAGGTTGGCCATCCGCTCAAAGGCGCGGATGAATTCCGGGCGGCAGTCCGGATAGCCGGAGTAATCCACCGCGTTGACGCCGATGTAGATGTCGGACGAGCCGAGCACTTCCGCCCAGGCCAGGGCGATGGAGAGGAAGACCGTATTGCGCGCCGGCACGTAGGTGACGGGAATTTCCCTGGGGATGCCGGCGGAGGGGCGGTCCTTGGGGACGTCAATATCGGCCGTCAGAGCGGAGCCGCCGAAGGCCCGCAGATCGATCCGGAACAGGCGGTGTTCGGCCGCGCCCAGGTGCCGGGCCACGCGCGCGGCGGCGTCAAGTTCCACACGGTGCCGCTGTCCGTAATCGAAGGTGAGGGCGTAAGTCTCGAAACCGTCCCGCCGGGCGCAGGCCATCGCAGTGGCGGAGTCCAGCCCGCCGCTGAGCAGACACACGGCCTTCTTCATTCCGCCAGGTCCTCGGGAAGCATGCGCGAGAGCCAGTAACCGGCCACCGGGAAGACGAGCAGAGACGCCAGCGCCGTGCGCAGGGAGGTATGATCGGCCAGCCAACCGGTGAGCGGGACGAACACCATGCCCGCCGCGCCCCACGCAAAGCCCATCAGCAGCGCCGAGACCGTCCCCGCCTGCGACGGCACCAGCCTCTGCGCCACGGTGACGTTGACGGGAATCGTGAACAACAACACCAGTCCGCCGGCCACCAGGAAGGCCACACCCCAAGGTGAAGAGGTCAGGAAAAACACGCTCATCAACGGCGCCGACCACAGAAACGAGTGCGCAATCACGCGCTTGGGGCCAAGCCACGCCGACAATTGCCCGCCCGCGATCCCGCCGACCGCCCCCGCCGCCAGATACGCGGTGAGGACGTAGGCCGCCTGATGCAGGCTGTAACCGCGCTCCCGGCTCAGATAGAGGACCAGGAACTGTGCAAAGACCACCTGCACCGCGGAGCGGAAGAAGACGCCGAAATAGAGGATGGCCAGCGGCCGCTGCACGGCGCGCAGGGCCTGCCAGTCGAAGCCGCGAGGGCGGTTCTCAGCGGCTGCGGGCGGGCGCACAATTGCGAGGCAGGCTGCGGAGACCACCGCGCCGGGCCATGCCGCCCACAGCAGCCGGGATGGACCGAACCACTCCAGAAACTCCTTGAAAAACACCGGCGCCGCCGCGATGCCCAGCGTGCCCGAGCTGATAAACACGGCCATCCACCTAGCCCGGTGGGACGCCATGCCGGCCGCCGCCCAGCTCGAAGCCTGCGGATGAAATGCGCTGACACCTGCGCCGCCCAGCGCCATCAGCGCCACGGCCCAGCCGTAGCTCGGGGCGAGTGCGCCGGAAAGGATGAACAGACCCGCCACCACAGGCCCCAGGGCGGAGAACAGCGGTGAGCGGTAGCGGTCTGACAAAAATCCATAAAGGGGCTGGGTGACCGAGCTGCTGAACACAAGAATGCCGCCGAGCAGCCCCGCCTGCGCCAGTGTCAGTCCCAGCCGCCCGACGATCATCGGCTGCAAGACGCCCAGGCTGCCCGAATACAGATCGACGCAGAAATGGCCCAGGGAGAGCAGCACGAGGGTCGCCACGCCCGTGCGGAAGCGCGCGGCGGCTCGGGTGGCGGGCAGTGCCGGGGCGGAAACGCTCATGGCGGGGAATCAATTTCAGTATAGCGGCCGCATCCGGCCGCGCCCGGCTATGCTAGGCTTTGGCCATGACGCGCTGTGCTTCTGTGCTGTGGCTTGGCCTGCTGTGCGCCGCGTGGCCGGCTTTGGCCCAATACGACGAATTCGGCGGCGATGTTCCTTACGTGCCCACGCCGCCGCCCATCGTCGAGGCGATGCTGAAACTCGGCAAGATCCAGCCCACCGATTTCGTCATCGACCTCGGCTGCGGCGACGGGAGGATCGTCGTCATGGCGGCCGAGAAGTTCGGCGCCCGCGGCATGGGCTTCGACCTCAACCCGCAGCGCATCGCGGAAGCGAGAGAGAACGCGAAGAAGGCGGGCGTCGAAGACAAGGTGGAATTCGTCGAGAAGAACCTGTTCGACGCCGATGTCAGCAAGGCGACGCTGGTCACCCTGTATCTGCTTCCGGACGTGAATCTGCGGTTGCGGCCCAAGCTGCTCCGCGAGCTCCGTACGGGTGCGCGGATCGTCAGCCACAGCTTCGACATGGGCGACTGGAAGCCCGACAGGAAGATCGAGGTCAACGGCAAGACGCTCTACTTCTGGGAGGTGACCGACAAGGCGAAGAGGGACTTTGGCGAGCGGCAGGCGCAGTAGAACAGCGTTTGGAAGCGGGCCGCAGGCCGTGTTCGGTGCCGCGGCCGAAGGGGCCGGTGGCCGAGGATGCTGGCGGTCCCGGCCCGGAACGTAACACGGAAAACCAGGGGCCGGGCGCTCCTGTCACGCCTTTCCAGAGTTTTGCATCCAGATTGTTACAATAGGAAGCGCCTATGGCCGCCGAGCCCCCCAAGTACAAACCCAATCCCAAGTTGCCGCGGCAGGCGCTGCCCCTGCTGGATCCTGACAAACGCCGCCGTGCGGCCGACGAGGTGGCGCTGGGCTTCACCGCCGAGCAGGCTCAGGCGGAGGCGATGCGCTGCCTTCAGTGCCAGAAGCCGGTCTGTGTGGAAGCCTGCCCGCTGCACATCGACATCAAGCGGTTCATCTCCCGGATCGCCCTGGGCGACTGGCAGGGAGCACATGACGTGATCAGCGAACAGAGCCCGTTTCCGGGGGTCTGCGGCCGCGTCTGCCAGCACGAACTGTTCTGTGAAAACGCGTGCGTCGTGGGCAAGAAGTGGGACCCTGTGGCGATCGGCTCGCTCGAGCGCTTCGCCGCCGACCATGCGCGCCTGCGCATGAAAGAACTCGCCGGCAGCTATCCCAAACCCACGGGCAAGAAGGTGGCGCTGGTGGGCAGCGGACCGGCATCGCTCATCGCCGCCTATGATCTCGTCCGGCTCAATTACCGCGTGACGGTCTTCGAGGCGCTGCATCAGTTGGGCGGCGTGATGGCTTACGGCATCCCCAACTTCCGTCTCCCCCGCGAGATCCTGCATGAAGAGATTGCGCGTTTGCAGAACATGGGCGTCGAGTTCGTCCCCGACTTCATCGTGGGCCGGACGGCGACGCTCGAAGATCTGTTCGACGAGGGCTACGAGGCGGTCTTCATCGGCACCGGTGCGGGACTGCCGTACCTGATGGGCATTCCCGGCGAGAACCTGATCGGCGTCTACACGGCCAACGAGTTTCTTACGCGCGTGAACCTGATGGAGGCCTACAAGTTCCCCGAGTCGCCCACACCGGTGCGGGTCGGCCAGCATACGATCGTCGTGGGCGGCGGCAACTCGGCGATGGACGCGGCGCGATGGGCCGTGCGCCTGGGCAGCGAAGTCACCATCCTGTACCGGCGCGGCCGCGCCGAACTGAAGGCGCGGCTCGAAGAGATCGATCACGCCGAAGAAGAGGGTGTGCGTTTTGAATTCCTGGCCGCCCCCGTCGCGCTCCTTGGCGATGAAAACGGCTTTGTCCGCGAAATGGAATGCATCCGCATGGAACTCGGCGAGCCGGATGAGAGCGGCCGCCGGGCGCCGGTTCCGATCCCCGGTTCGGAGTTCCGCATTCCGGCCGAAACCGTGATCGCCGCCATCGGACAGGCGCCCAATCCAACGCTCCAGAAAGCCACCCCGCAACTGATGACCAAACGCGGCAAGATCGTCATCAACGAATGGGGCGAGACCTCGCTGCCGCGCGTCTTCGCCGGCGGCGACGTGGTGCGCGGAGGCTCCACGGTGATTCTGGCGATGAAGGACGGCCGCGCGGCCGCCCGCGCCATTCACAAAGCGCTCAGCGGGGAGCGACAGCCGCAGGAAGAGGTGAGGGCATGAGCGCGCGCATTCTGAACAAACGGCAGCTTGCGCCGGAAGTCACCCTGCTCGAAGTGGAAGCGCCGCGCATCCAGAAACGTTGGCGCGCCGGCCAGTTCATCATCATCCGCCCGCTTGAACACAGCGAGCGCATTCCGCTCACCATCGTTGATTCCAGCGCCGAACGGCAGTCGATCACCCTCGTCATCCAGGCCGTTGGAAAGACGACGCGGGAGGCTGTCGCTCTCGAGCCGGGCGAATCCCTCTGCGACCTGGTGGGGCCGCTCGGCGAGCCGGCCGAAATTTGCGCCGGCGAGCGCGTGCTGTGCATGGCCGGAGGCGTCGGCGTGGCGGAACTGCTCCCCGTGGCGCGTGCGTACAAGGAGGCCGGCAACATGGTGGTGGCGCTGTGCGGCGCGCGCTCGGATTCCTACCGGATTCTGGACGAGGAGCTGCGCGCCTGCTGCGATGAGCTGCACTGGGCCACCGACGACGGCACCTACGGCTTCCACGGCAATGTCGTGCAGTTGTTGCTGAGCCTTGCCGGGCCGGGTTCGTTCGCCGAAGGCCACGTCATCGGCCCGATTCCCATGATGAAGGCTGCCGCCGAGGCTACCCGCGGGTGGGGGCTGAAACTCCACGCGAGCCTGAACCCGATCATGATCGACGGCACCGGCATGTGCGGCGGCTGCCGCGTCACCGTGGGCGGGCAGGTTCGCTTCGCCTGCGTCGACGGGCCGTGCTTCGACGCACATGAGGTGGATTTTGACGAAATGACCCGCCGTACGCGCGCCTACCGGGACCTGGAGCAAATCGCGCTCCAGCACGACTGCCGCCTCGGCCTCGGCAGATAACCGACCCCAGGACAGGTCCCGAAAGGGCGAAAAAGGCGGCCAGGAAGAGGAAGGGGGGCCAGGCCCGCCCGCGCGCAGGCTCCTGGTTCAGCGAGCCTGGATTGGATCAGGACAGGGCCGCTTCGATGGCAGCGGCTATCCGCCGCGCACGGAACTCCACCCGCTCCGGGTCGGGGCCTTCCACCATGACGCGGGCCAGCGGTTCGGTTCCCGAAAAGCGCACCAGCACGCGGCCCGCAGGGCCGAATTCCTGTTCGGTCTCGCGGATCTCATGCTGCACCGCGGCGAGCTGGTCGAGCGGCCGCTTTTCGCGGAAGCGGACGTTGACCAGCCGTTGCGGATACGAGACGAAATCGCGCGTGAGCTCATCCAGTGTGGCGCCGCCGGCCTGCGCGATGGAAATGGCCCGCAGTGCCGTCAACATGCCGTCGCCCGCTGTCGAATAATGGCGGAAGATCACGTGGCCGCTCTGCTCGCCGCCGAGCGGGAGATCCTGGCGCAGCATTTCCTCGAGCACATAGCGGTCGCCCACGGCTGTGCGGATGAGCCCGATGCCCTCCCCGGCCAGCGCCCTTTCCAGCCCGAGATTGGACATCACGGTGGCGACCACCGCGCGCGGGCGCATGTGGCGTCCCGCAATCAGCAGGATATGGTCTCCGTTCAGCACCTTGCCAGACCGGCTGACCAGGATGCAGCGGTCGGCGTCTCCATCGAAAGCCGCCCCGAAGTCGGCCTGCTCAGCGACAACGCGCTGGCGCAGAGAATCCACATGCAGCGCCCCGCAGCCGTCATTGATATTGCGGCCGTCAGGCTGGCAGGCTGTTTCCACGACGCGCGCGCCCAGCCTTCGGAACAACGCCGGGGCGAGGCGGAAGGCGGCGCCATTGGCGCAGTCCAGGACAACGGTCGCTCCCGTCAAACCGCGGGGCGCGGCCGAGGCCAGGAAATCCAGATACGCGGCTGCGATCTGATCCTCGGCCCGAACCGGCTGTTCCGGAGGCAGGCTGGGCGCAGACTCCAGGATCTCGAAGATGCGGCTTTCCATCCGCAGTTCTTCCTCGTCGGGCAGCTTCAGTCCGTCGTGCGCGAAGATCTTCAGGCCGTTGTCATGGTAAGGGTTGTGCGAGGCGGAGATCATCAGGCCGGCCGAAAAGGGCCCGGTTTTCGTCAAATATGCCACTGCGGGCGTGGTGACGACGCCCGCCGACAGCGGTTCGGCGCCAGCCAGGCGAAGGCCGGCCGCCACCCAGGCTGCCAGCCCCGGGCCGGATTCCCGCGTGTCCATGCCAATGAGAACGCGCCGCGAACCATGCCCGGCCGCCCATTCTCCCAAAGCCGCGCCGAATGCGAAAACCGTGCGCGCGTCCAGCGGAGGCTGGCCCGCCACGCCGCGGATGCCATCGGTCCCGAACAGCCGTCTTTCCCTCAACGCTTCTCCTTCCGCGGGTGATTCTGCTCCGCCTGCCGCGCGGGACCCAGTGTGTACCGGACCTTGACGAGCGGCGAGACGAGAAAGTGCGCGTGGGAATCCCCTGCAAATGCGGTTGTCGTGACTTCCTCTCCGCCAGGGTGTTCCTTCAGGTCGATTGGATCCGTGCGCACGGAGTCGATCGAGTCCAGGCGGCTCTTCGGACCGGAAAGCAACAGCCTGGGCGGCTCGGCCGTCCAGGATTCCACACGGAAGCCGTCCGGCGCGTTCTCAAACACCGGGATCACCGTCACCTCCTTGACCTCTCGGCGCTCTGTGCGGATCTGGATCTGCGAGGGGATAGCGCGCTCCAGCACGACGCCCGCCGGCAGGTCCACGTCGGTCCGGCGAATGGAGAACGTAGTTACGCCTTCCCGCCTGACCTGGTCGAGATCCAGAACCACCGGCGGCGGCGAATTGGAGACACGGCTCAGAAGGGGCGATGGGCCGCGCACAATCAGCCGCACCTGTTCCACAAGGTTCGGGCCAATCTCCAGGTGCGTGGGGATGTTCCGGTACTGCACTGGCACGGTGATCGCCGTCGTCAGTTCGCGGGAGCCGCTGATCAGAAACCACAACGTGGCTGCGGAGGCCAGGGAAAACAGTTTGAGCCCAAGATGCTGTGTGAAGAAGCGCTTCATGAGCGGGCCCCCTCGCGCGCGGCGGCAGTCCGGCGTCCGCCCTTGACCGGATGGCTGAGCCTCTCCGCGAGCCGCTCCGCTGTGATGTCGCTTTCCAGTTCTCCAGCCGAGGCCACCGAAATGGCGCCGCGCTCCTCGCTGACGACGATGGCCATGCAGTCAGTGTCTTCACTTACGCCGATCGCCGCCCGGTGGCGGGTGCCGAACACTCGCGAAAGTTCCGGGTTCATGGTCAGCGGCAGGAAGCAGGAGGCCGCGGCCAGCCGCCCGCCCGTCACAATCGCCGCGCCGTCATGCAGCGGTCCGCCGGGCTGGAAGATCGCCAGCAGCAGGTCGCGCGTCACACGGGCGTCGATAGGGACGCCGCTCTCGATGAACGTGCGCAGCCCGACCTCCCCCTCGATCACGATCAGCGCGCCGATGCGGTGCGCTGCCAGATGGCTCACCGCGAGCACGATCTCCTCGGCCACCTCGCGCGACTCGACCCTGGCTCCGAACCCCGCCCACTTCCGCTCGCCGATGTTTGTCAGCATCCTCCGGATTTCCGCCTGGAACATCACGATCAGGGCGAACGCCGTGTATGGGGCCAATCCCTCGAGTATGGTTCTCAGCACGGTCAGGCCTGCGGTGACGGAAAGCACATATACAGCCAGAACGATTGCGAACCCCGCCAGTACGTGCACGGCGCGCCGCCCGCGAATCAACAGGAGGATCTGATAAATCAGCACCGCCACCAGGAGGATGTCGAGAGCGCCGGTGAAAGTGAATTGCGGCGCCGTGCTCAGGATGTCTTTCAGGATTTCGGGCAAATGCGGATCCTCCGGCACGCCGGGACTGGCCCAAATATCGAGTGTATCCGATCACTTGCGGATGCACCGCCGGCGGGTGCTGTTGGGGCCCGGCGCGCCACGCCGCCCGCCGCCTCGTGCTCAACCCTGAAGCATGCCTGCGGGACTCTTCCGGTTCTCTTTACAATGGAGGCAGGCGGCGCAGGATGCGTCAGCCGCGCAGCGCGCGTGCGGTCTCCGGCGCGGGTTGCCGTCCCGGCTCGGGAAGAGGGGAGGACGTGATGCAACGCAACAGGACGATCATTCTGCTGGTTGCCGGGCTGCTGCTGGCTGCGGCGCTCTGGGGGCAGGTTTCAAACAGGATTCGCGCGCTTCAGGAGAAGCTGATCGCGCCGTGCTGCTGGAGCGAGAGCGTGGCGATGCACCGCAGCGAAGTGGCCGCCGAGATGCGCGCCGAGATCGCGCGGATGGTCAACGAAGGACGCAGCGACAGCGAGATTCTCGATTTTTACAAAGCGAAGTACGGGAAGCGCATCCTGATGGAGCCGGAAGGCGAACTGCGCGTCTGGGCTTACACGATTCCGATCGCCGCTGCTGTCGTGGGTCTCGGGCTGGTAGTGTGGCTGATCCGCCGCATGGTCCGGCCGCAGCCCGAAAACTCGGAAAGCGGCGCTGGAGCCGTGTCCTGACGGGCTGTTAGCGCCCGCCGCTTTCCGGCGCGCGCAGCCGCCTCCTGGCCCGGGACAGGCGCGCCCGGATCGCCTCGGGACTTACTCCCAGGAGAGTTGCCGCCTGCCGCGTCGTCAGTCCCTCCACTACCCGGAGGCGGAACGTCTCCTCGAGCAGGGGCGGCAATTGAGGCGCGGCACGCAGGACCTGCCGCAGTTGCCGTCTTGCATCCAGCCGTTCTTCGCCGCTGTCTGGAGCAGTTGCCTTGTCCCCGCGCGGCTCCTCCCTGTGGGCACGCGCCGCCTGGCTGCGTTTTTCCATGCGGCAGGCATTGACCACGATCCGCCGCACCCACGCGCCCAGCCGGTTCGGATGGCGCAGCTCAGACAGGTGTTCGAGCACAAGAACCAGCGCTGCCTGCGCGACGTCTTGCGCCATTCCGCCGTTCCCGCACAGCCGCTGCGCCTGCCGCCTCACAACGGGCGTCAGCAGGCTGAAGAGCTGCTCGCTCGCCTCTTCGCAGCCCCGTTGCGCATGCTCCACCAGACACTCCCGTCCGGCGCAAGTCTGGCCCGGCACGCCGGTCAGGCACGGCGCTTCGCAAAATTCCATCCCGCTTCGTTGTATCACAGGATTTCGGAGTCCTGAAATCTGATTCTGATGGCCGGGGCGGTCTGTTCAAAGCCGCCGCCGGTCTGGCAATCTGAAGAACGGCATGGGCACTCGCTCCCGCCTCCTGGCCGGCGCCGACGGGCGCCTCCGCTGTTCCTGGTGCGGCACCGCGGAGGACTATACCGCCTACCACGACAATGAGTGGGGCGTGCCCGTCTATGACGATGTCCGCCTGTTTGAAAAGATCTGTCTTGAAGGCTTTCAGGCGGGGCTGAGCTGGCTTACCGTGCTGCGCAAGCGCGAGGCCTTCCGCCGCGCCTTCGCCGGTTTCGACTTCCGCAGGCTGGCGCGCTGGGGCGAGCAGGACGTGCAGCGGCTGTTGCGCGATCCGGGCATCATCCGTCACCGCGGCAAGATCGTCTCCGTGCTGAACAACGCAAGGCGGGCGTGCGAGCTTGTCGAGGAGCAGGGATCGCTCCATCGCTTCTTCTGGTCATTCGCCGGGCTCGAGCCGCGCGAGCTGGCGCGCGAACTGAAGCGCCGCGGCTGGACCTTTGTGGGCCCCGTGACGGTCGAGTCTTTCATGCAGGCCATGGGGCTCATCGACGCGCATGAACCCGGCTGCTGGCGGCGGGGCGCCGCGGCCCTCCGGGAGCCTCACAAGGGTTGATAAGATGCAGTTTCGCCAGGCGGCCCGGCCCGCAGCCGGAGCCGTCCCCGCGTGAGGAGAGTGCCGCCATGAATCGAATCCTTCCTTCTCTCATCCTGCTCGCGTTTCTCGCGCAGGCCGCCTCCCTGAAGCCCGTCGACCTGCGAACCGAATACCGCAAGGATCCACTGGGCATCGACGAAACCGCGCCGAGGCTGAGCTGGAAACTGGAAGCCGCCAGCCCTGCCGCCCGGAATCTCCGTCAAAGCGCCTACCGCGTCATCGTCTCGAGCACCGCGGCGCTGGCGCAATCGGGACGCGGCGATCTCTGGGACAGCGGCAAGGTGGCCGGCGATCAAAGCGTTCACGTTCCTTATCAGGGCAAGCCGCTCGCCTCCGGCCAGCCCGTATGGTGGCGCGTGATGGTCTGGGACCAGGCGGGCCAGCCCTCAGGCTGGAGCGAGACGGCGCGCTGGTCGATGGGGCTTCTCAAGCCCGAAGACTGGAAGGGCAAATGGATCGGGCGCGACGAGAAGACCTACTACAAGGATCCGCACAGCCCGTTCCAGTGGTTGCGGCAAGCGCAGTGGATCTGGTTCGACGAGGGCGAGCCCGCCAGGCAGGCGCCTGCCGGGATGCGCCGCTTCCGCGCCCGCCTCACCCTGCCCGCTGATCGAGCGCTCAGGACCGCCACCTTCGTGCTGGGCGCGGATAACAACTTCGAACTGATGGTGAATGGCGAGTCCGCCGGCAAGGGCAACAATCCAACGCTGCCCATGGTGCTTCACATCGAGCCGTGGCTCAGGCCCGGCGAGAACGAACTGCTGGTCGCCGCCCGCAACACGCGCGAGGATCCGGCCGGCGTTCTCGGCGCGTTGAAGATCGAGTTCGCTTCCGGTGATCCGTTGATGTTCTATACCGGCGCCCATTGGGAGGCACTGCGCACGGACGACGAAGGATGGAAGCCCGCCAAGGCCCTGGGTCCTTATGGCATGGATCCGTGGGGCGAAGTGGGGCTGCGAGAGGAGCAGGCGCTGCCGGCGCGCATGCTGCGGAAAGAGTTCGACGTCGAGCCGCGCCTGCGCCGCGCCACCGCCTATGTCTCAGGCCTGGGCCTGAGCGAGCTGTACCTGAACGGGGCCAAGGCGGGCGGCCATGTGCTTTCGCCCGGGCTCACCGAGTATGAAAAGCGCGTGTTCTACGTCACGCACGACATCACCTCGATGCTCCGGCCCGGCCGCAACGCCGTGGGGCTGTGGCTCGGCAACGGACGCTACTGGCAGCCGCGCCGCCGCATCCCGCTGCCGGCGCGCGGATACGGCTATCCCAAGGCCATCGTGCAGATCGAACTCGAGTACGCCGGCGGCCGCAGGCAGATCGTGGCAACGGACGAGACCTGGAAGCTGACGACCGAAGGGCCGGTCCGCGCCAACAACGAGTACGACGGCGAAGTCTACGATGCGCGCATGGAGATGCCCGGCTGGGCGCAAGCCGGATTCGACGATTCGAAATGGGAAGCCGCCCAGGCCGTGCAGGGGCCGCCGGGCGCCTTGCACGCGCAGATGGCCGAGCCGTTGCGCGTGATCGAGACGCTGGTGCCCAAGACGGTGAAGGAACTGCGCCCGGGCGTCTTCATCTACGATCTCGGCCAGAACATGGTGGGCTGGGTGCGGCTCAGGGTGCAGGGACCGGCGGGCACGCGTGTGCAAATGCGCCTGGCTGAGTCCCTGCGCAGCAACGGCGACCTGTATGTCGACAACCTCCGCGGCGCTCGCGCCACCCTCACCTACATCCTCAAAGGAGGCGGCGCCGAGGTCTGGGAGCCGCGCTTCACCTACCACGGCTTCCGCTACATCGAACTCACCGGGTATCCGGGCAAGCCGGGGCTGGATGCCGTCGAAGGCCGCGTCGTGCATGACGCCATGCCGCGCGCCGGAGAATGGGAAAGCTCGCACTCGCTGCTGAACCGCATCCACCGCAACATTTATTGGGGCATCCGCGGCAACTACCGCAGCATTCCCACCGACTGCCCGCAACGCGACGAGAAGCAGGGCTGGCTCGGCGACCGCAGCGTGGTCAGCCTCAGCGAGAGCTACCTGTTCGATGTCGCCGCTTTTTACACCAAATGGATCCAGGACATCGCCGACTCGCAGAGGCCCACGGGCAGCATCCCGGACGTCGCGCCCACATACTGGGTCCTGTACAACGACGGCATCGTCTGGCCGAGCACGTTCGTGCTTGCTTCGCAGATGGTCTACCGCCAGTACGGCGACCGGCGCATCATCGAACGCCATTATGAAGGCATGAAGAAGTGGGTCGACTACATGCGCCAGTTCCTCAAGGACGGCATCATGCCGCGCAACACTTACGGCGACTGGTGCGTGCCGCCCGAAGATCCGAAGCTGATCCATTCGAAAGACCCCGCCCGGATCACCGCCGGGCCGCTGCTCAGCACCGCCTACTATCACCAGGTGGTCAAGTACGTAAGCGCCAATGCGCGCATGCTCGGGCGGAACGACGACGCCGCGGAACTGGACAGGCTCGCGGCGCAGCTCAAAGAGGCCTTCCTCCGCACCTGGTACAAGGAGCAGGAGGCGCGGTTCGACAACGGCACGCAAACCTCGAGCGTCCTGCCGCTGGCTTTCGACATGGTTCCCGCGCAGGACCGCGGCCGTGTCTTCGGCCGCCTTGTCGAGAAGATCGAGAAGGAAAGCAACAACCATGTGGGCGTGGGCCTGGTAGGGGCGCAGTGGCTGATGCGCACGCTCTCCGACAACGGCCGCCCCGACGTCGCGCTGGCCATCTCCACCCAGACGACTTATCCCGGCTGGGGCTACATGGTGTCCAAAGACGCCACCACCATCTGGGAGCTCTGGAACGGCGACACCGCCGATCCGGCCATGAACTCCATGAACCACGTCATGCAGATCGGCGACCTGGCCGTGTGGATGTACGAGTATCTGGCAGGCATCCGCCCGGATCCCGAAAAGCCGGGCTTCCAGCACATCATCATCAGGCCGTCCGCGCCGGCAGGGCTGGATTTCGTCAAAGCCACGCACCGCTCGCTGTACGGCCCGATTGTTTCTTCCTGGAAGCGCGCCGGCGGCGGGCTGGAGATGGAAGTGACGATTCCGCCCAACACGTCAGCCACGATCCACGTTCCCTCCACCGGCAAAGTGGTGGAAGCCGGCGGTCTCAAGCCCGCTCGCGTCGAGCAGGGCTACACGGTGTTCGAAACGGGCTCGGGCTCTTACCGCTTCACCGCGGAATAGCTGCCCGGAGGGTGCGCCCCGGCAGTTTTCAGCCGGCGAAATACCCTTCGCGGCAGCGCACGCGCACGTCCTTCCGTCGCGGGACCCTGACCTGGATGGGCCGCCACTGGCCGGCTCCCGGTCTCGGCTTGTAGGCCAGCAGGTAGGAAGCGGCCAGGTCGCGGGAGATTTCCAGGAAGATGCCGTCGATCCTGGAGAACTTTCCCAGACGGAAGGCGCTTCCTCCGGTGGCGGCCGCGATCTGGTCCAACGTGTCCATGAGCTTTGTCGCCTGGAGCGCCTCTCCCTGCGCCACGCAATGGATGGCAACCGCCTCGCGGCGCGCCCGGCGCACGGCGGATTCCAGGGTCAGGGAGCTGGCATTGTCATTGCCGTCGGTGAGCACGATCAATGCCTTTTTCCCTTTGCGTTCGGCCATGCGGATGGATGCCCGGGCCAGCGCGTCGAACAGCGCCGTCTTGCCGCCGGCTCTCATGCGGCGGATGGCGGCGGCGGCCGCTTTGCGATCCGCCGTGAAGTCCTGCGCCTCGGTCATCCGGTCGCTGAACGAAAAGACCGCTACCGTGTCCTGGGGCCGCAGCTCGTCAAGGAGCCGAAGACATGCGTGTTTCACAAGAGGGAGGGAGTCCTCCATGCTGCCCGTGACGTCCAGCAACAGCCCGATCGAGAACGGACTTTCCACGGACTCGAAGATCTCCACCGCCTGCGGCCGCTGATCGTCCAGAATCTCGAAATCGTCTCTGGCCAAACCCGTCACGTGCCTGCCGCGGCCGTCAAACACCGTCGCATGGATCTCCACCAGGCGCGCCTCGGCGCGGAATGCGGGCTGTTCCGCCTCAAGTTGCAGGCCTCCCAGGGACGCCAGAAAGATTCTCCGCGTGAATCTCATCGGGCCTTCTCCATCTCCTCCTGATAGAGTCTCACCAGATCGTCCGCCCGGATGCTTCTCCACAATTCGATGGCGGAGCGGAAGTCGGCGAGATCCGTCATGTCCAGATCCGCCAGGAGCCTCCTGGCCAGAGGCTCCGCGATCAGCGCCAGCGACTCCGGCGGCAGGCCGGCCTCGTCGGCGGCGGAGGCCAGAGCGAGAGGGAATTCAGCCAGGCGCTCGGCCAGGCGGCCAGGAAGCAGTTCCTGAGCGTAACTCTCATAGGGAGGCCACGGCGCAAGACGGGGAGTGGTGCTGCGTGCATTGTCAAGCTTCAACGGCCCCAGCTCGTTCAACGCGCCCTCCCAGACCTTCGCCGGCGCCTGCTGCAGCGCCGTCCAGATCACGGATTGCGGCCCGGCCTTGCGCCGGAGCCGGCCCAGCCAGAACAGGTCTGACTGGGAGAAACAATCCCAGAGGGAGCTCCACAGCGCCCTGTATTCATCGCGATACGGGCGCGCGGTAGAAATCACGCCATGCGTGTTCCGCAAGCGGGACAGCAGCCGGCTGGCGCGAATGGAGCGTTCTGGCGAGAGCATGCCGGGGAGCCGTCTTTCCAGTTCGGCGGATGCGTCCGGGTCGAAGGCTGCTTCCACGACCCATTCCCTGCCAGCGAGGTAGGCCAGCCGTGCGGCCCTCAAGTCCGTCTCGCTCAACCGGTGGAGGAGCGAGTTTCTGATTGAGCTGATCTGTTTCGCTTCCAATGCCTCGGCGAAGCCGCCCGCCGTCCGCTGGCCGGCCATCGCGATCCAACCCGCGACCTCGGGCAGGCCCGCCGGAGATCCGAGGGGAAGGCTGCCCGGTCCAGCGCTGTCCACCCGGAATTCCGGCATTGGAAACATCTCCTTGTGCGATTCGGAAGCGCCTGTATACCAGTACTTCCGCAGAAGCCAGGGATCTTCGCTCACCGGCAGATCCGAAGGCCGGAGGAAGATGCCGGCCACGATGCCCCGCAACGACAGCTCCAGCCAGGGGGCCAGTTCGCGGCTGCTTTCCACACCGAGTCTCTGAAGAGCTTTGAGATCGGGTTTCCTCTTCGCCGCGCCCTGCCGGAGCTGGCGGATCAGACCCGGCAGCTTCTCTGCGCGCCAGAGATCCAGGATCTCTCTCAAGCGGGGAGGAGGCTTCATCGACTTTGGAAGCAGAAGGACTCCCAGCTTGGGAGCGAGGCTTTCCAGCGCGTTTGCCGCCGCCCGCGCCGCCTCTGCGCCACTACCCGCTCGCGCCAGGACCCCGAGGGTGGTCAGAACGGGATCCGGAGGCGGGGTTTTCTGCGCTGCCTGCAAGGACCGGAGTTCCTGTCTGCGGCGCCCGCCGGCCACGGTCCCGGCCGGTCCGAACAAGGCGTCCTCCATGGCGGCCTGAAGCCCCCCAGGCGGGGCGCCGAGCGCCGCCGAAATTCGGCCCAGGGCCTTGTGTGCGGCGGCAGCCATCGGCGCCAGGTCCTCCTGCGCGCGGAGCCCGGAGCACAGCTCTTCCAGAATCGACGCCGCCTCCGCGCCGTCCAGCTTCCCGGAGCGGTACAGCAGTCCCTCCAGCATGGCGATGTGACTGACAAGCCCAATGCTGATGTTTCGGGACGGGCCGGACAATCCCTCCAGAGACTCAGCCCAGGCGAAGAACGACAGGAACTCCTTTTCGCTCAGAGATGGCAGCCCAATGAAAAGCGGATAGGCCCAGCCATGCCGCGCGAACTGCTGCGAAAGAATCAGCGCCTCGCGCGGCTCCAGCGGACGCCCCAGCGCGGCCTCCACGCGCGCGGCCATCAGGAAGTTCTCGAGCTGCGAAAAAGTCTGGCGGTTCACGCCATACCGCTCGCGGGCCATGCGCTCCAGAATCTCATCCTCCTCGGCCGGCCTGGCTCTCCGCGCTCTCTTTTCCAGCCGCTGGATCCGGTCCAGACCGCTGGCGCCGCGGGCCACCTGCCAGACCTGGGCGCCGCCGGGGAACCGCACACTGCCGTCGTCTTCCAGGGGCAGTTCGCGGAAAAGCGCCAGCATCGGGCTGTCCCTCACCAGCCTCGCCGCCTGCCCGTCCCACTCCGGCGAGTCTTTCATCAGGCGGTAGAAAAGCTTGGCCCGCCCGGCGCTCTGCAGGAACCATCTCTGCCGTTGCTCCGTGATCCCGTGCAGCGCGGCGAAATAGGCCAGCACCATGCCGCCGTCTTTTCTGAGAAGAGCCTCCAGAAACCTCGGGCCGTCCCGCGGGCTCGAACCGGCCAGAGCCTCCCACAACGGCTCTGCATCCTGTCCGCCCGGCACGGCGCACGCGCCCTGCTCATTGAGAGACATCACGGGGCCGTACAGGAAGACCAGCAGGCCGTAGTCCTCGGCAAGCTTTCTCAACGCAAACCGGGAAAGCAAGGCCCTGGCGGCGGCCGGTCCCGCAGACGACAATCCGGCGAACACCAGGGCCATTTCCGGTTCCTCCAGCAGCATGCCCGCAAACCCGAGGGGGTTCACGTGCCGCTGCAGCGCGGCCTCCCAGACCTTTTCTCCCAGAACAACGGGAGCGAACTCGTCCGGGATCCGGAACCTGTACGCCCGCTTCCCGTCCAGCGACTCTTCCACCTCCCGGTCGTCCAGGTCCAGCGCTGCCGCCAGGTTCTGCCTCCGGGCTTTCCGTGACCTCGCCTGGGGTTCGATGGAAATGCGCCCCCGCGAGCTGCGGAGCCGGTATCCCAGCAGGTCCAGAATCTGCTGCGTCTGCTGCCTGTGCTTCTGCGATTCCACGCTGAGCACGATTTCCGTGCCCTCGTGGGTCAGCGCGAAAGGCCTGCGGATCTTCAGCAGCCTCTCATAGTGCTCCAGGATCCTTCCGGCGAACTCTTCCCATTGCTTCTTCGGCGCGAACAGCGATCGCTGGACAACCGCGCGGGCGAAGGCAACCATGTACTCCCCGGGATCTTCCGGGCCGCCAATGCCGGAAAGGTTGCTCAGCAGTTTCACGCCTCCGGGGATCAGCACTCCGCGCGCTGCCGTCCCGGCGCCCTGGTCCGCGCCGGGCGCCTTCTCTGGCAGTTCCAGCAGCCTGCCGGCCTCCTCCGCCGCGCCCTCCCGCAGAGCTGCTCGCAGCGCCCTCTGCCGGACGGCCTCCAGCTTCCCGCCATCGGCGGCGTTCTTCTCCAGATGGTCGAGCAGATCCCGCCAGGCCGCCACTGCGCCCTGCCCGCCAAACAGATCTTCGTGCTCTGCACGGGCTTCCAGCACGGCCGCGTCGCCGGTCGCCTTTGCGGCCTCCGCCAGCGCGCGCCGGGCGTCCTGGAAGCGGCCCAGCATCCATAACGACCGTGCCCGGGCCAGGTGCAGACCCGGAGATGCGGGCAGTTTTTCCAGCCCGCGCAGGGAGGCGCTCAGGCTCTCTTCCCAGGCGCCGCGGCCGGCCAGCAGCCGGCACACCGAGATATGGCCGGCCTCGAACTCCGGCCGCAGCGCAATGCTCTTTTCCCAGTAGCGAAGCGCGCGGGCAGGTTCCCCCACTTTCTCCCATGCCTTCGCGTACTGCTCCAGCACGGCGAGCTCATCCGCCGGCAGGGATTCGGCCTCTTCAAGCGCCTGCCGCACCGCGCCGGTATCACCAGCCTCCAGGGACAGCGCGACGAAACGGGCGCGGCGGTCCGCCCGGCCTGGTTCGCGATGCAGCGCCTCCCGCAGCGCCCTCCGCTCTCCGCCCGGATCTTCAAGCGCCTTCGCCAGGTCCGCTGCGATCCACCAGAGATCGGCCTGTTCCGGGCGGATCTCGAGGCTTCGGAGCAGAAGTCCGTACGCCTCCTTCTGGTCCCCGCGCTGGATCCTGGTTCTGCTGAGCCATTCCAGCAGTTCCGCATCCTGCGGCATTGCTTCCACTGCCCGCCGCAACACGGGCTCCGCTTCGGGCGCCCGGGCCCGCCACGCGGCCGCGGCATGGCGGCGCAGGACCGTCGTGTCGCCGGGACGGTACGCCTCGAGACGCGCCAGCAGCGCTGCCGCTGCCCGGTAATCCCCCAGCTTCTCCGCCAGGTTCGCCCCGGCCTCGAGCGCCGGAAGGTAATTCGGATAGATTTCCAGGCTCTTTTGCAGTCTTTCGAGTTCCTGCACGCCGGCGGCGTCCCCGGAAATGCGTCTCACGAGACCGAGGAACTCCGCCAAAGCGGCTGCGCCGGGCAGACGGTAGCCGGGCGCGGAAGCCAGCACCTTCCATTGCTGCTCCGGCAGTTCGGCGCGGAGAATCTCAAAGCCTGCCGTGGCAGGCACTGCATCCCACTCGGCTTCCATCCGCTTTGCGTCTTTCGTGTCGGGGGCGACGGGCAGCCAGTCCGTCTCCTGTGAAGGCCACACTGTCAGCACCAGGCGTGACTCACCCAGAATGCGAAGCGCCTTCGCGGCGAGGAAATCCCGAAGCAATCCCTCCGGCGGCGCCGGCAGCCTCCCCGCCCAGACCCATTCCCGCCACGACGCCGCAGGTTCCGGGGCCATGCCCAGCAGCAGATCGTACACGGGCTCCGGCGCAGGCCGCCCGTCGGGCGAGGCGTTTGTTCCGCTCATCGCCCATTTCAGCTCCTTTTCAAGCGCCGGTCCCGTCCGCACCGGAGGAAGAGGAATCAGCTCCTTGCCCCGGACGACAATTGCCGTGAAATCCTCTTTCCGCGGAGTCTGGGCCAGCCGCTGTTTCAGCCATGCGGTCAGCTCCGGCAGGTCGCCTTCCTCGAGCCAGTCCGCCAGCACGGCCACGGTAACAGCCTTTTGTGAGGAGGCGGCAGAGGCCCGTAATGGCATCTCCCGGGCGCCGATGCGGATGCTCTGGGGAGGAACCCCGCCTGCTGGAAGGCGCAGCAGGACGCGCTCCGCTCGAATCGGGAGAAATGCCAGCAGGAGAACGAAGGAGCGTCTCAACAATTCCGGGTGCAGGCAAGAATACCAGAATCAGACCCGCTTGCCTATACACCAAAACGGGGAGTCCTGCCGCATCCGGCACGGCGGCGGGAGAGAGTCATGACACCATGCGCGCCGCCTTCCGGACAGAACGTTCTTTCTTCGTGCGTTTCGCGCACCGTTGCGCAGGCGGATCCGTTCAGGTCCTGCCGGCCAGCAGCAGGTACAGCGGGTGCTCGTCCTCGGGAACCGGCAACAGCAGCTTGAGCGCCACGGGGTCGATCTTGCCGATGCTCACCGAGCCCAGCCCCAGCGCCGCCGCCGCCAGATGCCAGTTCTGGCCGATGTGACCCGCTTCGATCAGCGCGAGCTGCTCGGCGGCGTCGCCGAATTCACGCCGCAGGCGCCCGTACCAGGCGGCCAGCAGCAGACCCGCCGCGCACTCGGCCACGCACTGCTGATTGCCGCATATCCTTGCCACGCGCTCCTGCGTGTCGCCTTTGGCGAGCAGGGTCAACGTCCGCTGTTCCGGATCGAATGAGTAGAACCCCGCCGCGAGCCCCTGCACGCGAAACGCGAGGACGTAACTCTTCAGCGGATAGATCGCCCCAGCCGAAGGCGCCGTTCTCAGTCCGCCTGCCGACGTGATGCCTTGCGCCGCCCACAGCAGCGTCGAGAGCTCCTGCAGCGGAACCGGCGCCTCCGTGTACTCACGCGTGCTGCGCCGCTTCTTCAGGCACTCGTCCAGCCTCGAGGCCAGAGGCGCCGGCTCAGGCAGCACAACCCGGCCCGCGGCCCTTGGACGGCGGGAAGCCGGCATGGCCGCGGGCGTACGGTCCTGTGGCGTCACACGGGGCTTCATGGTGGATCCAGACCAGTCTACCCGGAATTATACAACACATCCAGATCTTTTTATCGAGAAATGGCCGGGACTCTCAGCCCTCGTACCGGCACCCGGCGGTGCACGTCTCCCGCACCTCCACCGCGCTCAACTGCGGCAGCTTCGGGCGGATCCTGTCCCACAGCCACATGGCGATGCGTTCGCTGGTGGGATTCTCAAGCCCCGGGATTTCGTTCAGGTAGCGGTGGTCGAGTTCGTCGATCACCGGCTTGCACAGCGCCTTGATGTCGCCGAAGTCGATCACCCATCCCGTCCGGCCGTCCACGGGGCCTTTCACGCAGATGCGGACACGGAAAGAGTGCCCGTGCAGCCGCGAGCACTTGTGTTCCGGCGGCAGGTTGGGCAGGCGGTGAGCGGCTTCGAAGGTGAATTCCTTGAAGATTTCCATCGGGTGGAAGCGGGCCTGTTTCTAGGGTAGCATTGGCATGAATTTCCGCCGGGAGAAGGGAGGGAGGATGCGGTCATCGAGAGAGCGGCTGCGCACGGCGCTCCATCATCGGGAGCCGGATCGTGTGCCCATCGATTTCGGTTCGTCGGCGGTTACCGGGATGCACGTCTCCTGCGTCGCCGCGCTGCGCGATTACTACGGGCTGGAGAAGCGCCCCGTCATGGTGCACGAGCCCTGCCAGATGCTTGGCTGGATCGACGCCGACCTGCGCGAGGCGATGGGCATCGATGTGGCGGGTGTCTTCTCCCGCACAAACCTGTTCGGCTTCGAGAACACGGGCTGGCGCGAGTGGGACTTCCGCGGACTGACGGTCCTCGTGCCTGAAGACTTCCGGACCACCACGGAGCCGGATGGAACGATCCTGATCTATCCAGAGGGCGACCTTTCAGCGCCGCCCAGCGGAAGGATGCCGGTGGGCAGCGCGTTTTTCGACACCATCATCCGCCAGCCTCCTATCGACGAGTCCCGCCTCGAACCGGAGGACAACTGCGAGGAGTTCACCATCGTTACAGACGAGGATCTCGGCCACCTGCGGCGCGCCTCGCAGGAGGCGCTCTCGACCGGGTGCGGCATTCTCGGCTCCTTTGGCGGCGCTGCCTTCGGCGACATCGCGCTGGTGCCCGCGCCGTTCCTGAAGCACCCGCGCGGCATCCGCGACGTGGCCGAATGGTATATGAGCACCGCGTCGCGCCCCTGGTACGTCCGCCGCGTCTTCGAGCGGCAGTGCGAAGTGGCGCTGGAAAACCTGGCGCGCATCCACGCGGCCATTGGAGACTCGGCCGACGCCGTGTTTCTCTGCGGCACGGACTTCGGCACGCAGACCTCGCAGTTCTGCTCGGTAAAGAAGTTCCGCGAACTGTGGTTCCCTTTCTACAGGGAGGTCTGCTCCTGGATCCATCGCAACACGCAGTGGAAATGTTTTAAGCATTCCTGCGGCAGCGTGGAGAAGTTCTTCGACAGTTTCATCGAGGCCGGATTCGACATCATCAATCCGGTGCAGTGCTCGGCCGCGGGAATGGAGCCGGGGGCGCTCAAGCAGCGCTACGGAGGCTGCCTCGTCTTCTGGGGCGGAGGGATCGACACGCAGAAGACGCTTCCCTTCGGCACGCCGGCGCAGGTGCGCGAAGAAGTGCTGCGGCGGTGCGAGATCTTCTCGCCTGGCGGAGGCTTCGTCTTCAACGCCGTGCACAACGTGCAAAGCGGCACGCCGGTGGAAAACATCGTGGCCATGATCGACGCCGTCCACGAATTCAACGGCGTGCGCCGGTGAAAGAGCCTTCCGTGATCCGCCCGCTGCTGGAACTCGCTGCTTCCGGCCACCGGCTGCCCATCGGCGCCGGCCTTCGCGTGCCGGATGCCGCCAATATCATCCGCCCCAAGGTGAAGGTTATGCTGGGAGCATAGTCCTCGCCTTTTGACGCATGCCTCATCTGGAACCCTGGCAGTGGGCGCTCGGCGCTCTTTGCGCGTTCAATGTCGGACTGGCCAAGACCGGGCTGCCCGGCCTCGGCATCCTGGTCGTGCCGATGATTGTGCTCACCGTAGGCGACGCCCGCGCCGCCGCCGCCTGGCTTCTGCCCATCCTCTGCACCGCCGACGTCTTCGCCGTTGTTTATTGGCGCCGCCACGCCGCCATCCACCGGCTCTGGAGCCTCGCCCCGTGGACGCTCGCCGGAATGGCCGCGGGCGCTGCGGCGCTGGCGCTCGAAGAGCGCATTCTGCGGCCCATGGTGGGCGTCATTGTGCTGGTGATGCTGGCTGCGTATCTGGTCCGCCGGTACGCGAAGAACCCCTCGGCCATCACGCCGCATCCGGCGCTCTACGGCGTCTCCGCCGGCTTCGCCACTACCGTCGCCAACGCGGCCGGGCCGGTGATGAACCTTTACCTGCTCTCGAAGCGGCTTCCCAAGGAGGAGTTCATCGCCACCGGCGCATGGTTCTTCTTCGTCATCAATCTGGCCAAGATTCCGATCTACGCCGGGCACGGGCTGTTCAGCCGGCAGTCGCTCACGTTCGACCTGCTGATGGTCCCGGCGGTGTTCGCGGGCGCGATGGGCGGCCGCCGGATCGTCCAACACATCTCGCCGCAAATGTTTGAATGGCTGGTGGTGGCGTTGACGGCTCTCTCTACGTGGTTCCTGTTCCGCTGACTACGCGCGCCGTGTCGCGCGCGATCAGCAGCTCTTCATGCGTTGGAACCACCAGCGTTTCGAACCGCCCAAGGTGGCTGAGCCCCGCGAGGATCTGCCGCCGGATCTCGGCGCGGTTTTCGCCGATGCCGCCCGTGAACACCACTGCGTCTGCTCCGCCCAGCACCGCCCAGTAAGCGCCGATGTACTTCTTCGCCCGGTAGCAGAAGACGTCAATGGCCAGTTGCGCCCGCGCGTTGCCCGAAGCCGCGGCTTCCACCAGATCGCGCATGTCGTTCGAACGCCCCGAGAGACCCAGCAGCCCGCCGCGGCGGATGAAAAGATCCTCCACTTCGTCCAGGCTCATTCCTTTCGCGCGCACCAGGTGGAAGGCGACCCCGGGGTCGATGTCGCCGCAGCGCGTGCCCATCACCAGCCCTTCAATAGGCGTGAAGCCGAGCGAAATGTCCACGGCTCTCCCGCCGCTGACGGCGCAGATGGAGCAGCCGTTGCCCAGATGGCAGGTGATCAGGCGGCACTGCTCCGGCGGCTTGCCCAGGAGCTCCGCGGCGCGCGCGCTCACATAACGGTGCGAGGTGCCATGAAAGCCGTAGCGGCGTATGTGGTCCCGCTCGTAATACTCGAGCGGCAGTCCGTAAAGAAACACGTGCGGCTCCAGCGACTGGAAGAAGGCCGTATCGAACACCGCCACGTGCGGCACGCCGCCGAGCAGATCGCGCGCGGCACGGTAGCAGGCGAGGTTCGGCGGATTATGCAGCGGCGCCAGCGCGCAACACTGCTCGATGACGCGCTCCACCTCGGCGTCGATCCGCACCGCGTCCCGGTACTTCTCGCCGCCGTGCACCACCCGGTGCCCCACCGCGTCCACGGCGCCCGCATTGGCGAGGGCTTCCCGCACGGCGTCCCGGTGGTCTGCCGCTCCGCCCGGCGAGCCGATCCGCTCCACGGCGCCCTTCACCTCCACCCGCTCCCCGCCGTCCTCCAGACGGATCACCTGATACTTCAAAGAAGAGCTGCCCGCATTGAGCACAAGAACCCGCATCGCGAGCCCAGATTACCACCGGCAAGTAGTCTTGCCGCCTAATCGGTCAAATTGGTATGATTTAAATCAATGCGGAAAGTCCCCCTGAGCCAGTCTCTGCGCATCATCGCGCAGGGTTCGGCCAACTGGCTCGCCCAGCGTCCGATTGTCGTCTCCTTCGAGGTCACCGATTCCTGCACCTGCTACTGCCGCCACTGCGACCACGGCGGTCCGAAGGACGACTCGCGCAACCTCCGCCCGGAAGAGTACCGGAAGTACACCGAGACGCTGAAACCCTGCGTGGTGCAGGTCTCCGGCGGCGAACCGCTGCTGCGCGACGACCTGACGGAAGTCGTGCGCAACATCAAGCGCCCCGGCGGGCTTCCGTACATCCTGCTCGTATCGTCCTGGTCCCTGATGACTCCAGAACGGTACCTCGAGCTGCGCGAGGCGGGCGTGGATCAATTCAACGTATCGCTCGACTTCCCTGACGCGCGCCACGACGACTTCCGCATGTACCCGGGGCTGTATGCGCACCTGAATGAAGTGGTTCCGAAGTGCGCCGCTTACGGTTTCGACGACATCGTGCTGAACACATGCATCACGGCGGCCAACGTCGCCGAGGTGAACGCCGTCGCCGACAAAGCGCGCGAGTGGGGCGTCAACATTTGCATCAGCGCCTATTCGGCGCGCCGCACCGGCTGCCGCGAACTGTTTCCCGGCACGCCGGAGCTGCTCGAGATCCTGCGCCGCGAACTCGACCGGCTGGAGTCGCGCCGCGACGAGACCAACTGGATCGTCAGCGCGCCTACCACCATCGAGGCCACGCGGCGCTACTTTGAAACCGGCGGAGCTCCGGGCTGCAAGGCGGGGCTGCGCTTCCTCGTCGTCACCGCCGACGGCAAGCTCCAGCCGTGCTCGATGCAGTTCCACCGCTACGAGCTGCACGAGCAGGCGCGCATGGTTCGGGAATTCACCGCGAATAACAGGTGCGACGAGTGCTACGTCGCCATCCGCTCCAACCTCGACAAGACCTTTCCGCAACTGCTGCGCGAGAACGTGGCTCGCTATCTGAGTTTTTCGAACTCCGCCAAATCCAACGCGAGCCGCACGACTGCCGCTGCGGGCGGCTGCTAGCGGGCTCCGTTCAGGAAACCCGCAACAGCACCTTGCCCATCGGTCCCTCCGCCAGCCGGCGGAAGGCCAGCTTGAGGTCTTCAAAGGGAAAGACGCTGTCGATCACGGGGCGCGCGCCGGCCTGTTGCAGGCGCCGCACGATCTCCGCCCACGCCGCCTGCGCGCCCTCGGGCGTGTAGTCGCCGACGGAGACGCCCCCGATGCGGATGCGGCGGAAGAACAGCGACGCCGTATTGAACTCCGGCACCGTGCCGCCGCTGCGGCCCACCGTGCTGATGCGCCCGCCGTAACCGAGAAGGTTCAGCACCGTGTTGAACAGCGGCCCGGCCACGCTGTCCACCACCAGGCTGACCCGCTTGCCCTCCAGCGCCGCCAGCACCTGCTGCTTCAGATCCGGGGCGCCCGGATCGAAGACATGGTCCGCGCCGAGCTCGCGCAGCCTGCGTCCCTTCTCCGCGCTCCGCGACAGCGCCACCACGGTCATTCCCATCGACCGGCCAAGCATCACCGCCGCTACGCCCACGCCGCCCGAAGCGCCCGTCACCAGCAGAACTTCTCCGGGCGAAGGAATGCCGCCCCACTGCACCAGCGCCTGCCACGCCGTCAGGCAGACGAGCGGCGCAGCAGCCATCTCCTGCTCGCTCCAGCCTTCGGGCACACGCGCCAGGCTGGCCGCAGGGACCACGGTCTTCTCGGCGAACGTGCCCCACCGCTCGATGCCTGCTTCGCAGCGCAAAATGCCCACGATGTCGCCAGGCCGGATCTGATCGACGCCCCGCCCTACGGCCAGCACCTCGCCCACGCCGTCGCGGCCGAGGATGTGCGGCAGCGCGGGTTTGGCGGGATATTGCGCCTGTGCCAGAAACGCGTCTGCGGGGTTCAAGGCTGCGTAATGGATGCGCAGCAGAGCCTCGCCATCGCCGGGTTCCGGGTCCGGAACCTCGCCCAGGCGCAGGCGCTCCACGCCCTCGTAGCCGTCCATCAGCCATGCGCGCATGATTCTATTGTGAGCGAAGCGCGCGCCGGCGTGCGCTACCAGCGCGTGACGCCGAGGTTGCGCCGGGTAATGTTGCCGGCCGCGTCCACGGCGGTGATCGTGATGGGGTTGAAGCCCCGCGCCAGCGGGATCGGGCCGGCGGTGAAGCTGTCAGGCGGCCCTTGCGCGGTGCCGCTGCCGCTTTTTGCCGACCATGTGATTTCACGCACGGCCACATTGTCGCGGGCCGTTCCGCGAATTGTGATCGTGCCCGACGAAGTTCCGGACACCGGTGAATAGGGGAACGTGATGGTCAGGCTCGGCGCCACGGTGTCGGGCGTGGACGGCGGATCGCCGGGCGGCGGGTCTGACGGTGGCGCGGGATTGGATGGAGGTGTTGGGTTGGCTGGAGGCGCGGACGGAGGAGTGGGCGGCGCCGGCGGCGCCTCCTCGCGCGCTGCATACAGCCTGCGGATTTCGGCTTTGTCGGCTGCGGTCAGGCCGGCCAGGCGCCGGTAATACGGGTACATCACCGATCCGGGATCGTCGTTGTGCCCCAGTCCCAGGGCGTGGCCGAGTTCATGCAAAACCACGCTGAACAGGTCGATGTCGGCGCCGGTCTTCCACGGCTCGTCGAGATCCAGATGCATGTCGCCGGCGATCGTCTCGGCGTTCGGCGGCGGATAAAAGGTGTGCGCCAGCACGCCGCCGCGGCCGTCGAACGGGAATCCGTCGCCGTGATCGCCCGCCGCGGCCCAGATTTCGATCTGCCGCCGCAGACGCCGCACGTCCGCTTCAGAGAAAGATAGCTGCGCCGCAGATGCCCATGCTCCCAGCGCGCGCCGGACCTCGGCAAGCATCGAGCCGCGGTCCAGCCACGCCGGCAGCGCGCCAATATAAACCGACAGCGACGCCGCGCCCAGCCCGGGGCCGTCCCAGCCTTCGCCGAACGTCGATGCCAGATTCGCGCCCGTCAGCGCCGCCGGTCCCATCAGCCCGCTCGCGCACGCTGCCAGCGGTTCGCCGTTCCACAACGATTCTCCCGCCGGATAGACATAAGCCACTTCGTCCAGCCCCGCCAGCGCGCGCAAAGCTTCCACGGATCCGCGCACGAGCATCGCGTTCGGCAACAGCTCCGGATGCTCCCGCAGTTCGAGCCCTGCCGCCTGCGCCAGCACCACCCCGTCGCTCCGCGCCACGTCCAGATGCAGTTCGATCACCGCTGCGGCCTCGCCCTCCTCCGGCAGCGCCGGGCTCCACTTCTCCTCAGCCGTCAACAGCCCCGCATACGCCGCGCCCGCCGCCGCCCAGTCGGTCTCCGCCGGCGCGGACACCAGCAGCCCCTGATCCGGCACATACTGCAACACCCGCACATCCAGCCAGCCCAGCCGCTCGATCAGTTCCTCGTCCGGCTCCGCTCGGAATTGCACCAGCCAGTGCGCCCTGCCCTGCCACGCGCCCCGCCACCCCGCCGCCGCGCGCTCTTTCCCTTCCGGTGACGCCAGCAGATTGGGAGGCACGCGGCCTGACTTCAGCCGCAGCGGAGGCAGTTCCTGCGCCGCTACAGCACTGCAAAAATACAAAACGAACCAAACCGAGAATCGTCCGGCCACGCCAGACTTATCGGAACGCGGCGGCCCGGGCTTGAACCGATCAGATCATGAACATTCCGCCGTTGACCTCGATCGTCTGCCCGATGATGTTGCGCGCCGCATCCGAGCAGAGAAACACGATCACGTCCGCGATGTCCTCGTTGGTCGACAGCCGCCCCTGCGGCGTCTGGCGAACCACGGCATCGAGCATCTCGCGCGTGGAAAACCGCGCATGAAAATCGTTGTCCACCGTGCCCGGGCTCACGGCGTTCACCCGAACCCCGCACGGAGCCAGCTCCCGCGCCATGCCCTTGGCGAACGCCGACACCGCCGCCTTCGCCGCCGCATACACCGTCGCCCCGATGCCGCCGCCCGTGCGCGCGGCGATCGAACTGACATGCACGATGACGCCCGCGCCCCGCGCCGCCATGTGCGGCGCCACCGCCTGCGTGATGAACCACGCGCTCTTCGCGTTCAGGTCCATCACCCGGTTGTAGAGCTCGTAACTCATCTCGGCGAGCTTCGCCCTCTGGAGGAGCGACCCCGCATTGTTCACCAGAATGTCCACAGATTGGGCGCGCCCGCCGAGCGAATCCACAAATCCGCGGATCCCTTCTTCCGTGGAGAGATCTCCCGCGATCAGATCCGCTTCCGCCCCCAGCTCGCGCACGCGCCGCGCCGTCTCCTGCGCGGCTTCGAAAGAGGCTGAGTAATGGATCAGCACACGCGAACACCCCGCCCGTGCGAGCGCCACCGCCGTGGCCGCTCCAATGCCCCGCGACGCTCCCGTCACCAGCGCCGTCCTGCCTTCGAATTCGTTGCGCATGGCCACCATTCTGCCACTGCGGCCCTCCGCGACGGCAACCGCGCGGCGGCGGGAACTTTTTTTCATACGGGCCGTACTAAAATAGTACGAGACGTATTATCCATGAAACGCCGCCCCCTGCTCGACTATGCGATCCTCGGCCTGCTCGCGCAGCAGCCGATGACCGGATACGGCCTGCGCCGCGTCTTCGCCTCGACGCCGATGGGCGTCTTCAGCGACAGCCCCGGCTCCATCTATCCCGCGCTGGCGCGCCTGGAGCGCGACGGCCTCGTCCGTCCGGCCGGACATTCCGGCGCCCGGACGGGCAGCCGCCTGTTGGAGCCCACGCGCGCCGGCCTCTCCGCCCTGCGCCATTGGCTGAAAACGGAGATCACGCGCGAAGACGTGGCGCGCCGCATCGACGAGCTGCTGCTGCGCTTCGCCTTCATGGACCGTCATCTGGATGCCGCTTCCGTGGACCGCTTCCTGGGCGAGCTCGCCGGGACCGTGTCCGCGTACGTCAACGAACTCCGCGCGTATGCGCGGTCGGCAGCCGGGCCGCCTTCCTCCACCGGAAGCCTGGCCCTCGAGCACGGCATCGCCGCCTACCGCGCCACCGCGCAATGGGCGCGCCGCGCGCGCGCCGCCTGGAGGAAATCCCATGCCCTCGATGTCTCATAAGACCGCCTTCGCGGCCCGCATGGTTCTCTGCGGCCTCGTGTTCGTGGCTGCGATGTCCCTGTCCGGCGCTCTCGTCACTGCGCTCGGTCTGAAGATGATGGCCATGCCGGACGGCGTGAATCAGCAGGCCGTGGCGCTGGCCTCCCTGCTTGCGTCTCCGCTGCTGGCGCTGGCGCTGGCGCCGCTGGCCGTGCGATTGCCGGGCGCGTGGGTGGCGCGCACAGGCTGGCTCGCGCTGTTCCTGTACGTGACGTTCGGCCTGAACACCATGATCGAAGCGCGCATCTTCAGCTCGATGGTTGGGCCCGGCACCCTGGCGGGGATGTGCGTGTTTTACGTCCTTCCGTGCCTTACGCTGGCCCTGGCCGTGGCTGCCGCGTTTCCAGCACGCGAGCCGCACCCCGCGCTGCTGCCGCACCGCCCGGCGGCGGCGTGGGCGGGCAGGCTCGCCTTCGCCTGGCTTGCCTTCCCCGTGGCGTACCTGTTTTTCGGCACGCTCATCAGCCCGCTGGTCATCGAGCAATACCGTCAGGGGGTGGCGGGGCTGGTGCTGCTCCCCATCGGTGTGATCGTCTCCACGCAACTTGGACGCAGCCTGCTGTATCTGGCCTCCGCGCTGCCGCTGGTGATTCTGTGGAGCGGTTCGTGGAGGACGCTGGCGGTGCGGTTCGGCTGGGCGTACTGGGTGCTGACCGGCCTTTATGGACTCATCACCGCCTTCTGGATGCCCGCCAATCTGCGGCTGATCCACTCGCTGGAAATCGGCGCCGACTCGTTCGCGTATGCGTTTCTGCTCGCGTGGGCGCTGCGTGCGCCTTCGAAGAGCGCCTCCCGCGCCGCAGCCCAGCCGGCCTCGTAGCCGCAGACTCAGAAAAGGAGCGCAAACGGCCGCAGGGGCGCGCCGGTGGCGCCCTCGATTCTGAGCGGCGCGGCGAGAAAGAGAAACTCGTGAGCGCCCGCTGCGGCCAGTTCTTCGAGGTTCAGACACTCGAGGATGTGTATGCCGGCTTCCACCAGCAGATGAACGTGCACGGCCATCCCCGGCGACGGGATGCGTTCGAGCGCGACGTTATCGGCGCCGATGGCGCGCACGCCGTTCTCGGAGAGCCACCGCGCCGCCTCCAGCGAGAGCCCCGGCTGGCGTTGCCCGTTGAGAAAGCGGCGCGCGTCACGCCACCTCGCGCCCCAGCCTGTCCGCAGCAGGACAACGTCGCCCGCGTGCGGTGCAAGCGGCCGAAGCCCGGCCTCGATCTGAGCCGCCGAGACCTCGGCGTCCTCGTTCAGCTCGCCGCCCGGCGCGGCATCATACAGCAGCCCGCGCGCCACAAAGGGCTGCACCGTGTCGATGCCAAGCGACCGGGCATCCAGCCCGTGGTGCAGCCGCCCGTCCAAAGAGAAGTGGCAGAGCGCGTCGATGTGCGTGCCCACATGCGTGCCGAGCGTGATCAGTTCCGCGGCGCTCGATGCGCTGTTCGGGAGCACGAAGTCGCCGTGCTCCTTTGTTTTCGCCGACGCAAACGGCGGATGCGTCGGCCAGTGCGGCATGCCCGGGTAGTAGGGCTGGGCCAGATCGATCATGCGCGCAGCGCGTGCGGCTTCCAGCACCTGTCCCAGGCTCAGCATGGCCCGAACGCCTCGCGCACGCGCTCCAGCAGCCGCGCGAGCTTCTCGCGCGGATCGCCCGCGCCGAGCGTCTCCAGCGGCAGCCAGCCCCGGTAGCCGTGCGCATCGATCAAGGCTTTGATGCGCTTCATGTCCGTGGGCTGCTCCTTGCCGCCTGGCGCGACGTTCTCCTTGAGCTGCCAGGAGATGGCGTAGGGGATGAGCTGTTCGATCTCTGCATACGGATCGCCCTGCCGCAGGCTGCCCACATCGAGGATGACGCCGAACCACTCATGGTTCACTGCTTCCACCAGCCGGACGGTTTGAGCGGCAGTCTTGAGAAAGTCGTCGTGGTTCTGCACGCCGATCATGACTCCGTGCCGCGCGCCGTAGTCGGCGCATTCGCGCATCAGCGGGGCCATCCACTCGAGCACCTGTTCAAAAGTGCCGCCTTCCGGCGCACCGCGCCCGCTGAACACCCGGATCACGCCCGCGCCCAGCGCGGCGGCGGCTTCGATCCAGTCCTTGACCAGTTGCAGCTCGCGGCGCCGCGCCTCCGCGTCTGGCAGCGTGAAGTCGTTGCGCACTCCAGTTCCGAAGATGGCCACGCCGTGCAGAAACGCCTCGCGCTTCAGCCGGCGGATGAAGTCCTCGGGCGGCCTGGCCGGATAGCCGGGAAAGTAGTAGCCCGTCGCGTCGATGCCCGCGATGCGGTGCTCGGCACAGAAGCGCACGGCGTCGAACAGCGTCATCGCGCCGCTGCGCAGCGGCTGGTTGAACGAATACACATTGAGCCCGAGCCGCACGCCCGAGCCTGCCAGCCTCGCCGGGCGCGGCGGCGCGGCCAGCGCCGGAAGCGCTCCGGCCGAGGCGAGCCACGCCCTTCGTGAAAGAGCCGGGTGCGGACGATGATCCCGCTTCATGACGCCGAGTCTAGCAGAGGAGGGAAGAGGGGCGGCGCGCCAGTTGCTAGGGCAGTTCGTTCAGCCGGAGCCGCGCTTCGAGCAGATACGGGTTCAGCTCCAGGGCGCGCTTCAGTTCAGCCCGGGCCTGATCGCGGCGGCCTAGCCCGAGATGGGCCAGCCCGGCAGCCAGACGCGCGTTGGCTTCGCGCATCCACGGCGGCCGGCCTTCGCCGAACTTGGCGAAGAACTGGCTTTCGCGGCGGTTCTCGATGGCTTTCTCCGCAGCAGCAAGCAGGGCCCTGTAAAGTTGCTGCGCGCGGGCGCCCTGGCCCAGCTTTTCCAGCGAACGCGCCTGGTAGTACAGCAGCGCGGCGCCAGTGTCGACGCTCGGGTGCGGTTCTTCGTCCGTGCCGGGCAGCGCGCCGGCGGACTGCTTCCACAGCTTCTCGGCCTCCGCCTTGCGCCCGGCGGCCTCGGCGGCGAGGCCGGCCCAGTAGTACGCCTCGGGCAGCCGCGAGCCGCGGTAGCCCCGCGTGACTTCCAGATTTCCGGGAAACTCGACGGCAGCGGTGTAGTCCTTCCACGCGCCTTCATAATCCTTCGCCGCCATGCGCTGATGGCCGCGCAGCAGGTGAGCGTCAGTCCAGGCGTCCTGCACGTTGAAGCGCGCGCCGCCCTCCCAGAGATGGAAGTGGCGCTTCTCAAGGACGCGGATCGCCTCCTCATGCCGCCCCGAGAGCGTCAGCAGCGTGACCAGCCGGCTCATCGCGTCGTCGCGCTTCTCCGCTGTCGAGCGGTGCTTGTCGAACAGCGCCAGCCGCTTCTCCACCGGCGTGCGCGAAAACTCATACAGCCGGTCGAGTTCGAACAGGTACAGCGCATCGCCGCTGTTGAGTGAAACAGCCTTCTCGAGCGCTTCGATGGCCCGCGCCACGCCATCCGCCTGGCGCGAGTACGCCACGGCGAGGTTGCGCCAGGCAAGGGCGAAGCCGGGATCGAGCTTCACGGTCTGCTCCCAGAGCCGCGCGGCTTCCCCGGGCTGCCGGTCGTAGAGCAGCAGGCCCAGATAGTAGGGAGCGCGCGCGTCCCTGGGGTCTGCCTGCATGGCGGCGCGCAGCACGCGGGTCATCTCGATCTGGAACGGAAATACATAGTCGTGCGGCTGCGAGGAGGCCAGACGGTAATGCGCCGCGGCGGTCTCCTCCTGCCCGAGCCGCTCCATCAGCCAGCCGCGCAGGTACCGCGCCTGGACGTTGGACTGCGGCATGCGGTCGAGGACCCAGTTGGCCTCCAAATGCATGCCGGCCTGGAGGCATTCAAGCGCCATTTCGAGCCCTTCGGCGGGCTGCTCTTTGAAGATCCGCGCGAGTTCGGCTCCGTCACGGAGCGCGCGCGGATCAATGGGATCGATGTCGCGGATCCGCTGCCTCGCCTGCGCCGCCTCGCCTCCCCGCCCCTGGCGCTCCAGCAGCATCACCTTCAGGAACAGCGCGGGCGTGTGCCAGGCGTTCGTCACCAGCGCCCGGTCGCAGTAGGCGAGCGCTCCTCCCAGGTCGCCGCGCGCCGCGCGGATCTGCGCGATGCGGTAATCCGACGCCGCCTTCCAGGCGTGGTTCCACGCGGCGCGCTGGAACCAGTCTTCCGCCTCCTGCGTGCGCTCCTGGCATTGCAGCGCGAGTCCGAGATAGTAAAGCGCATCGCCGTCCCTGGGGCGCGTGTAGTTGGCCGTCACGCGCGCCACCGCGCGGCGCAGGAGCTGCTCAGCGTCGGCGAAACGGCCGCGCTTCAGGTACAGAATGGCCAGCGCCGTGTTGTTGCGGACGTCGTTGGGGTCGCGGCGCAGCGCCTCTTCGTAATAGGGGTCCGGCTCAAGCGCCGGGTTGTGGAACTGTTCAAGCCGCAAGCCCGTCAGATACAGCTCTTCCGTGGTGGGCACGGCTTTCGGCTCCTGCGGCGGCACTACCGCCGGCGGTAGCGGCAGCTTGCCGGGCGGATCCGGTTCAGGCTGCCAGGAGACGAGTTCGCGCCCGCCGATGTCGTACAGCGCGGCGCGCAACTCCTGAGGCTTGACGCCGGCGGGCAGAGTTGCGGTTTCTTTCAGCGGGTGGGCGGGATCCAGATCGGCGGTTCGCTCCCAGAGAGGCCGCCCGTCGTGCGTGAGCACGGCGCGCGCCTTGCGGAACGGCCTCGTCACGAAGAAGCCCAGCGCCGCCTGTGCGCCCTGGATATCCAGATTCAGGGCCGCCTCACGCGTGGCGTTCTTCACGCCGCCGATCGAGTGGAACGGATACCAATACTGCGTGATGGTCTTCACTTCATACGGTTGCAGCCACGAGTAGTCCGGCTGGTTGTCGCTCCAGGCGCCGACCATCAGCTCCAGATACGGTCCGTCGGTGTCGGACAGGATCTTGTCCCAGAGCTTGCCCGAGGGGCCTGCGCCCCAGGTGAAGAACTTCTTGCCGGGGACTTGATGGTGATCGGCCACATGCAGCGTACCAGCCTGACGCCCGTGGTCGTAGCCGGCGAGCCAGTCGTCGGTGTCGTTCCAGGCGAACATCGAGATGGGGCTGGGATGGTTTTTCCACCGGGACACGTCCACGCCGCGGGTGAAGTCGACGCCGCCGTAGACCGTGTCAGCGATGGGCCAGCGGGCGAATTCGCGCTTGGCGTGCTGGGTGGCGAACCGCGTGGAGGGCGGGAAGATCACCTGGTAGTTTTCATTGGTGTGGACGGCGACGTTGGCGAAGTAAAGCAGCGAGTTCTGCACGGGCGTGGTGTTCAGCGCCACGACGCGGGCTTCCAGAAGAGATGAGCCCGGCCGCAGCGTCAACGTGACCGCCCAGCGCATGCGGTCGCGCAGTTCGAGTTCTCCCACGCTGACCGACTTCGAGCCGTCCTTGTGCTCCTGGGTCCGGTACAGCACCGGCATGAACGACGTGGCGCGGTGGTGATGCGGGATGTTCCATTCGACGCCGCCCGAGATCCACGCCCCCAGCATCCCGATCAGCGCGGGCTTGATCACCGACTGCTTGTAGAAGAAGTTGTACCCGTTTGTCTTGTCGACTGCCTCGAAGATGCGCCCGCCGAGTTCCGGCAGCACGCAGACTTTCAGGTACTCGTTTTCCAGGCAGACCTGGCGGTAGGTGACGTCGCGCTTTTCGTCCGTCAGCGCGTCCTGCATCGGATACGGATACACCATCCCTTTCGCGCCCTGATAGACGCGGCCGGTATAGAAGATGGGATTCCTGTCGGGCGGACCGGCGATGTAAGTGGGGATCGTGACCGTGCCTTCGGTGAGAGACACCTGTGCGGGAAGGATCAGAGCAGGCAGCGCCGCGGCTGCCAGAAGACGAAGGATCATTGGCGGGGAACCTCGTATGGCAGTATATTCCCCGCCCCCCGGAGGCCGTGCGCGGCCTCGCCTTAGCGCTGGTTCGCTTTCAGGACTTTCTTGCGGAGCCGGATGGAGCGCGGCGTCACTTCCACCCATTCGTCGTCGTTGATGAACTCGATGGCCTGTTCCAGGTTCAGCAGGCGCGGCGGCACCAGCCGGATGGCCTCGTCGGCGGTGGAGGCGCGCATGTTGGTCAGCTTCTTTTCCTTGACGATGTTCACGTTCAGGTCGTCCGGGCGGGCGTTTTCGCCGACGATCATGCCTTCGTAAACCTCAGTGCCGGGGCTGATGAACATCTCGCCGCGCTCCTGGAGGTTGAAGATGGCATAGCCGGTGGCGGCGCCGGGGCGGTCGGCCACCAAAGCGCCGGTGGTGCGCATGGGTATCTCGCCCTGCCACTCGATGTAGCCGTGGAAGAGCGAGTTCATGATGACGGTGCCGCGGGTGTCTGTCAGCAGCTCGCTGCGCATCCCGATCAGGCCGCGGGACGGAATCAGGAACTCCAGCCGCACGCGCCCGGAACCATGGTTCACCATCTTCGTCATCTTCGCCTTCCGGATGCCGGTCTTTTCGATCACGACTCCGGCGTACGACTCTGGCACGTCCACCACCAGCAGTTCCTGCGGCTCAATCACCTTGCCGTCGACGGTTCGGGTGAGGATCTGGGGCTTGCCCACCATCAGCTCGTAGCCCTCGCGCCGCATCATCTCAATGAGGATCGCCAGTTGGAGTTCGCCGCGCCCCATGACGAGGAAAGAATCGGGCGAGCCCGCTTCTTCCACCTTGAGCGAGACGTTGGTGAGCAGCTCCTTTTCCAGACGCTCGCGCAGGTGGCGGGAGGTGACCCACTGGCCTTCCCGTCCGGCGAAGGGGCTGGTGTTGATGGTAAACACCATGCCGATGGTGGGCTCGTCGATGTGGATGGGGGGCAGGGGACACGGATTTTCCGGGTCGGTGACGGTCTCGCCGATGGTAATCCCTTCGATGCCAGCCAGTGCGACTACCGAGCCGGGGCCGGCTTCGGTCTCTTCCACACGATCGAGCCCTTCAAAGGTGAAGAGCCTGGTGATGCGCGCTCTCTGCATGGCGCCGCCGAGCTTGATGACGGCGGCTTCTTCGCCCACGCGGAGCGTGCCCTGGAGGACGCGCCCGATGGCGATGCGGCCGAAGTAATCCGAGTAATCGAGGTTGGCCACCTGGAACTGGAGCGGCGCCGCCGGGTCGCCCGTGGGCGGCGGGATGTGGCGGACGATGGCCTGGAACAGCGGCTCGAGCGTCGTGGAGGGATCGTCGAGGCTGGTCCGGGCAATGCCGTCGCGGGCGATGGTGTAGAGAACGGGAAACTCGAGCTGCTCTTCGGTAGCGTCGAGATCGATGAAGAGGTCGTAGATCTCGTTCAGGACCTCCTGGGGGCGCGCGTCGGAGCGGTCGATCTTGTTGATCACGACGATCTGCGGCAGCCGGGCTTCCAGCGCCTTCATCAGCACATAACGGGTCTGCGGCAGCGGTCCCTCGCTTGAATCGACCAGCAGCATGACGCCGTCGACCAGGCGCAGGGCGCGCTCCACCTCGCCGCCGAAGTCGCTGTGGCCGGGCGTATCGACGATGTTGATGCGGATGCCGTGGTAGTGCACGCCGGTGGTCTTGGCGAGGATGGTGATGCCGCGCTCGCGCTCGAGTTCGTTGGAGTCGAGGACGCGGTCTTCCACCTGCTGGTTGGCGCGGAAGATGCCGCTCTGGCGGAACATGGCGTCGACCAGCGTGGTCTTGCCGTGGTCGACGTGCGCAATGATGGCCAGATTGCGGATGCCGGAATGCTCAATTGTCATGGGGAAAAACGGAGGCGTGAAATTCAATTATCGCACGCCGCCAGCCGCGGCGGCGGGCGGCAGACCGTCCGTAATCCGTCCGTAGCGGTGGGCGGAACGCAGCAGAGTGGTGCTGAAGGGGGACGTGCGGCGCAATCAGCGCAGATGCGGGAGGCGAACTGCGGGGCAGGGGGACGGAATTTGCGTTTCGGCGCT
>JBMOMB010000016.1:0-85118 GCA_049325215.1 Acidobacteriota bacterium | reverse complement strand
CGCCCGGACCGTAGACTTCGTACTTCGGCGGGTTCCCTGACACATCCGCCCTCCTCACCCGTCGGCCCCGAGTGTCGTATGCATACTGATACCGCGCCACCCCGTCCTGCTTCACCACCGAGAGCCGTCCTTCCACGTCGTAGTCGGCCCCCAGCGTCACCGTCCCGCCCGGCCACTGGGTCATGTGCCCGGCGGCGTCATAGGCGAACCCCGCCGTCGTGATCCGGTTCGTCGCCGCGCTGATCGACAGCGAAACCACTGGTGCCGTCCCCTTGGTCACATTCTGGCTCAACCGGTTGCCGAACCCATCATACGCCCAGCTCAGGCCCCACTGCGGCCCCGTCGTCGCCGCGGGATTCCTGCCCCGCTTCGGTGGTCTCCCGCCTCCTTACGACAGTCCGGAATTCGAGTGTTCTGTGGTGGACAGCCTGACTCTGCTCACCGCAAATCCGTGTCCAAGGGAATCGTGGGGCGGGAGAGTGTACCGCACCCGATTTCTTGGACAGTTTTTTGAATTATCGTCATGCGGCAGTCTCGAGGGCAAGCAGGGCCTGGTGAGCCTGCCGCGGGGATTGGAACTGGAGCCGTTCGACCAGCCACTGCTCGTGGCAGCACCGGCGTGACCTGCCCCCTTTTTCTCTGCCAGTCGTAATTTGGAAAGCCGGGTTTCATTCTACCTGTCCTGCCATCCCGCCGGAGCCGCCCGTCGCGTGATCCTTCCCCTGCGCGGCGGCGCACAGTAGGCAAGGGCGCGCCCTCAGGGCGCGGCCAGCGGCGTACCCTTGCCGGCGAGCACCGCCGTGCGATCCATCCACTCCTGCGGGCGGTCCGGCGGGATGGCTTCCATCCTGCTGGTGGGCTCTGAGCACTGCCGGGCAAACTCCTCCGGCGTGCGGTATCCCAGACTGCTCGCGCGGTCTCTCGGTGTTGTACTCCTTTCTCCACGCCTCGATCTTTTCCTTCGCCTCGGCCAGATTCGCGAACCAGTTCGCATTCAGGCACTCGTCCCTCAGCCGGCCGTTGAAGTTCTCCAGATAACCGTTCTGCATCGGCCGCCCAGCCTCCATCTGCTTGACGGCATCGATCATCTGCTCTTGAAGTGTATCGGCTTCTTGAATTGCTCCTCTTCGCTCTTCATTGGAGGGCTCTCCAAATTATCGCTGGCCGAGTTTCCGGGGAGCAGGTCAGAAGCATCTTGGGCTGACCAACGTCGGCCCGAAGGAATTCTGGCAACTGGGGGCGGCCGCGCGGATGGCGCTGAAGAAGAACAAGCGGAAGCGTCTGATCGGAGCCTTCTGGCAGCAGGCCGAACTGTGCCTCGGCTGACTCTATATTATGCGGGATTCAATAGGGAACGGCTCTTTGTCTGCCGCGGCTTCTGGCGCTGGCCGGCCTCCCGTTCGAGCCGCCGCCACAGCCGCCAGAAGTCCGGCGACTGGCGTTCGAGTGGACTTGGCTTGTGCAGCAGACGGCGCATGCTATGCGGGGCTGGTTTGAGGGTAACGCCGAAGCCGGGAGATACCCCCTTTCGATTTTCGATGCAGGCCCTCCGAATGCCATCAGGGCTTAACTTGGACAGTAGTGGTGTGACAGACTCTTCAGAACGAGAGCCGCGCGCGCAACTGGATATTCCGCGGGTCGCCCACCCCCAGGATGCGTCCGAAGGTGGCGCGCGTAAGGTCGCGCTCCGGCGTCCCCAAGTTCACGTGATTAAAAGCGTTCAGGCCCTCAGCTCGGATCTGCAGGCGGAACCGCTCCTTCCAGGTGAAATTCTTGGCGAGTCCGAGCGAAACCAGCCAGCTTCCTGGTCCGCGGAAGGCGTTCTTGCCTACGTTTCCCGGCCGGATCGTCTGCCCGCTGGCGCGGGACGTGGGTACGAGCGCAAACGCCGCGCTGTTGAGGAATTGAAAGCGATCTCCCTTGACGTAGACGTCGCCCCCGACGTAATCCGGGCGCGAGGAGTCGCGATTGCTGCGCTGTGCCACATCCAGAACGCCTCCAGTTTCCGCTCCCAGCGTCCCGCTGACCTGCCAGCCCTCCAGCAAGTGCCGTGCCGTACCGCCAACCCCGGCCAGGCGGCTCAGAGGCAGTTCGTACACCCAGTCGGCGGTGAAGCGGTGCGCAACGTCAAAGTTTGCGGGACCCTTGTCCGCTCGCCAGTTATCCATGTCCTGGACGCGAGTATTGTTGCCCGGCCAGAAATCGCCCGTACCGATCGCCATGGCTTTGCCCCATGTGTAGTTGACATTGAATGTGAGGCCACCCGAAAAGCGCTTCCGAAGCGAGGTCTGCCAGGCGTGATACCAACTGAAGTCCGCACCCACATCGTACTCACTGTCCAAGGCTTCCGGGAATGGCCGCGTCCCGGTGATCCGGTCCGGAAAGTTGTTGAGAACCGGCATGAGGATCTTAAGACCCTTGTTGCCGACGTAGCCGGTCTGTAGCGCCAGCGTGCCCGTCAACTGACGCTGCAAGTCGAAAGTCCAGTGCATCGCATACGGGTTGCGGTTCTTCGGCTCATAGATGTTATAGCCCCGCGGCACGTCCGTCGTGCGCATGATCTCCAGCAGATCCCGGTTGTTTACCGGGTACTTCAGCCCCAGCCTGGTCAGGTCGGAGCCGGTAAATCGAAACCGGAAGGGAATCTCGGGACTGGTGTACATCATGCTGGCAAAGTTCCTCAAATCCGGCTGCGCGAGAGTCACACCGAAACCCGTCCTGATCACAGTCCGGCTGTCGCGGTCCAGTCCCCACACCACACCGACGCGGGGAAGGAAATTGCTCCGGTCGGCCTCGTAGGCGGAGCCTTTGGGGCGGAATACGGGCGGCTTGCGGACCGCACCCAGGGGGCCATCCGGGTTGAAGAGCAGCCCGTCTTTTTCATCCAGGACGGAGTAGTATTCGTAGCGGAGGCCCAGGTTGAGCATCACACTGGGCCGTAAGCGAAAGTCATCCTGGACAAACAGACCGATGTCCCAGACCCGCGCATGATAGTTTGGCGTTCCGAAGGTGATCTGCACGCGGTCCGGCCGGTTGGCCAGGAAGTCCGACACATTCTTGTAACGGATGAGCGGCACCTCTTCATCGAAGCGCCCCGGCGCCTTGGCATTGTATGCGCCGCCAAACTTGAACGCGTGACGCCCGGCGACTTTCATGAACACCTGCTCAATGCCGTAATTGTGTCCGCGGATGAAAAGAGCCTCGCCCTGTGTGCTGAACACGCCCTGGACCTCGATGGCCGGGATGCGCCCCTGTTCCCACAACGTCTCCAAGCGGGCCGTGTCGTCGAGTTTGAAGTTGAACCGCGTCTCGCCGGTCCATGTGGGAGCCGAATGCATGTAAGTGAGCGTGCCCGATTCGAAAATGCCGTGAAAGTCCCGGAAGGTCAGCGTGGGGAACCGCTGGCCAGAGCTTATGGGGCGCGACCGCACGTAACGGGCGGTCAACAGATCGCTGGCGCCCAACTGATAGTCCACGCGGGCGACGGCGTGGTTGTCCTCCGCCGTATTGCGGGAGGGCCCGAGAAAGAGCCCGGTGTTCGGATTTGGCAACTGGATGTTGGGCAGTGGGAAGACATTGAGAAGCTGCTCATAGGCGGGCACGGCAGCGATGGCTCGCTGGCGCAGGTCTTGTGTGGGCACCTCCGCCTGGGAGATGCCCGTTGTGCTGCGCCGGTTTCCCTCGTAGGCGGCGAAGAAAAACAGCCGGTCTTTCTTCAGTGGTCCGCTGAACGACCCACCGAACTGGTTCAGCCGCACCGGCGCTTTGCGATCGCCGGGCCGCAGCATGGCGCTCTTGGCGTTGAACACGTCGTTCTGCACCGCCTCAAACAGCGAGCCATGAAAGTCATTGGTTCCGCGCTTGGTGATGATGTTGATGTTGGCGCTGTAAGTACGGCCGACTTCAGCCGATACCACCCCGCGCGAGAGGCTGACCTCCTCGATGGCTTCCATGCTCACTACTTTGATGAGGTTGAAGTTCTGGAACATTGCCGTTGAAGAACTCTCCGTGTTGGCCGAAGCGTCCACGCCGTCCACTGTGACCGAAGCGCCACCGCTGGCCAGACCGTCGAACTGAATCATGCCTTGAGTGGCAGGCCGGAAGCCAGTCGATAGCGCCAGAATGGAGGTAAAGTCTCGCACGCCTTGCGGCAGCTCGGTGAACTGAAGACTCGAATAGTGGTATCTGCTCGTGGTAGTCGCGTTCTCCACCAAAGGGGCTCCGCCAACGACTGTGACGCTTTCCGTGGGCACCCCAAGTTCGAGGCTTGCCACATAACGGAACTGTTGACCGGCCTCAAGGTTGATTCCGCCCTGGACAAACGTCTTGAAGCCGGCCGCCTCCACGCGGATCTGATAGCGCCCTACGGGCAGGAAGCTTACGGTAAACTCGCCCTGGGCGTCGGTCTCCGCCGATTGCCTGTAGCCCGTCTCTTCATTCGTGACGCTGACCCGTGCCTGGGGCACCACCGCGCCTGTCGGATCCTGCACCGTGCCGTAGATCGTCGCCGTGGTGCGTTGGGCTGGCGCGACGGCAACGAAAATCGTAAGCAGGCCAGCGATGGCCGTGATCAGAATGCTTGCCCGGCGCATACCGCATACCTCCGTGGACAACCTGATTGTTAAACTGTCCTACCCTCTCAATAACACTGGAATTTGAAATTGTCAATATACTTTTCGTTTTACAGCTTAATTTTCACAGTTGCTCTTGCGCCCGCCGTGGGGCGGTCCGGCCATGGCGCCGTCCGCTCCTGGATGCGGTGCGCCTCTGCACCCGGAATGTGGCGCGTTTGCCGTCCTGCCAACCTTGCGGATGCGGCCGGCGGAACAGCACAGCCCGCATCGGGTACCGTTCTGGAAAGCGTGTCTGTGATAACCTGCGCCGACGGGATCGCGGCGACCCGCGCGATGCCCGTGGTCAACGCAAGCGGGCGGACCCCATGCTACCGCTTCATGCTCCTACGGCCCGCGAGCATGGCAGACAGGCCAAGCTGAGGCAGAGCTTAATTTTCAATGTACGCCTCAATTTTTGTTGTCTGGCGGCCGCTCTGCCGTCAGTTGCGTTTCCGCCGTCCGGCAGCGCTCAAGCCAGCCCCACAAGGTCATTTGGCTCAGGCTCTCGTCTGGAGGGGCCGCCGGCGGAATGAGGAGACTGGCGGTGTACCCCGTCGCCAGCAGAACCAGGTGTCCGACGGCGCCGATGGTGTAGTCGTGCCAGGGATAATTCCAGGTCCCGAGATCGATTGCCCGGTTGTCTCCATAGGTCAGCGTGGCCCAGGCGGTGAACAGGATTGTCGCCAGGATCCCGGCCCAAAGGCCCCTTGCGTGGGCCCGCCTGGACAGGAAGGCGAGCAGGAACAGGCCCGCCAGGCCTCCCGCCACGATGGCGGAAATCGAGTACCACAGCGACAGGGCCGATCCTTGGGTGCGTGCAAGAACGAGCGCCATCAGGACAGCCACCACCCCGCAGGCGCCTACGATTCCCTTGCCCACCCGAAGCCGCTGGCGGTCCGTGGCGCCGGGGCGCAGTGGGCGATAAAAGTCCTCCACACCGACCACCGCCAGACAATTCAGATCGCTGGAAAGTGTGGACATGGCCGCCGCCAGCAGCGAGGCCACGAACACGCCCGCCAGACCGGGAGGAATGTGCGTCGCCAGAAAGTGGGGGAAAACCTGGTCCGCCTTGGTGACGCTGGCGGGAAGAGCTTCCCCGCTGAGCCGGTAGAACGCCCACGTGCAGCTTCCAATCAGCATGAACAGGGTCCACACGGGAATACACAACACAGCGCCCAGCGCCACGCCGCGCAAGGCCGACCGGTCGCTCTTGGCGACCAGGTAGCGCTGCACGACGGTCTGATCGGCCGTGTACTTTTGCAAGTACCAGAAGAATCCGTACATAGCCAGGACCGGGATCGTGGGCCGGGCCAGGTCCGGCCTCGGATCACCGAGGCTCATCTTGCCGTTCTCCCATGCCAGATCCAGGACCGTCATGGGACCGCCGGGGGGCAGGAACAACAGGAACGCGAGGCAGACAAAAATGCCCAGCCAGAGCACAAAGCCTTGAAGCACGTCATTCCAGATGACCGCTTCGAGTCCACCGATGAGGGTATAGAAAATCGTGACCGCTCCGACGATCAGGATCAGGAGATCTACGCCCCAACCCGTCATGCGGTCAATAGTGAGGGCCAGCAGATAGAACACGAAGCCCATCTTGGAGAAATGACCTAACGAGAACGCCACGGCAGCATACGACCGAGCCAGCCTCCCGAACCGGCGGCCGAAGTACTCGTAGGCGCTCATGCCCACAGCGTGGCGGTAGAAGGGAACGATCACGGAACCAACCAGCGCCAGCACCAACACCACCATGACCCCGGGCACGAGCAGCGACCAGTCTCCGGCGTACGCCGAGCCCGGGTAGGCCACAAACGTCACGCTGCTAATGAGCGTGGCGAACAACGAAACGCCCATGGCCCACGCGGGAACCGAGCGCCGGGCGACGAAGTAGGCCTCCGTCGAGGTTTGGCGCCGGGAGAAACGGAGACCGATGAGAAGCACGGCCGCCATGTAGGCCGCAGTAGTGAGTGCGTCAAGCCACCGGATGTTCGACATCGGAATTCACTCAGCACCTATAAGCCGATGGCCGCAGCGGCCTCGCGCACCGTCTCAACGACCGCCCGGGCGATCTCCTGCTCACGCTCCGGATTCATGCGGACCGTGGGCACGGAGATGCTGACCGAGGCGACGACCTGCTGACCCCCCAGGGCCAGAGGGGCGCCAATGCAGATGCCGCCGGCAATGCTCTCCTCGCGGTCCACAGCGTAGCCCCGGCTGCGGATCACCTCAAATTCCGCCATCAGCGCCTGCCGGTCCACGATCGTGTTCTCCGTCCTGCGGAACAAGCCGTAGACCTCCAGAATGCGGTCCATCAGCTCGGGCGGCTGGAAGGCGGTGATGGCTTTGCCGAGGGAACTGCAATGGGGCGGCAGCACGCGCCCGGGCTTGTTGGCGAGCCGGACTTCCTGAAATGATTCCACAGTGTCCAGCACCTGGATGCGGTCCCCGAACAAGTAGGCCAGACTCGCCGTCTCATCAAACCGCCGCGCCAGCTTTTGCAGGTAGGGACGCATTTGCTCGCGCAGCTTCTCGGCCAGCTCGTGCACGCGCCCATAGAGCAGCTTCGGGGGCAGGCAGTAGGCCCCATCCGCCTTTTGCAGGAGGTAGCCGCGGCTTTCCAGGGTCAGTAAAGTGCGGAACAGAGAAGACTCGGGCACGGCCAGCAAACCGCTCAAGTCTTTCAGGGTGAGCTCCTGAGGATGGTCGGTGAAGGCATCCAGCACGTCGAGCGCGCGCTCGATGGCGCGGAGATGATACCGCTCGCCCGCGGTCTCGGAGCGCCGCTTGGGCCGGCGGCGGCGGTTGCGTGACGTCGTCTCGTGTACAGCCATTGTCGTCTCCGTCCAGTTTCTCAGCTCGGCTCCACTTCGGTCTTTCTGTTCGCCTCACCTCCGCGGGGCTCCGCCCTGACCCCGCATTCCAGGGCGGCCCGCCGGAGCTGCTGCGCGACCTCTCGGGCCCGCTCCAGCAGGAAGCGATGCTCGCCGCCAGCACCAACGAACCGCATGCCCTGGCGAAGCCAGAATTCGGCCTGTTCCAGGTCGCGGCAATGGATCCCGGGCACCACCCCGGCGGCTTCACATTGCCGGATGAACCGGCGGATCGTGGACACCAGAACGGGGTGGGAAAAGTCGCCTGGAACGCCCAGCGAAATGGACAAATCCGATGGGCCCACCATGGCCACATCCACGCTCCCCGTCCGGAGCAGCTCCTCGGCTCGCTCCATGGCAGCCGCCGTCTCAAACTGGACCACGGCCATAGTGTGGCGGTTGAGGTGCTCCATGACGGCGTCAAAGGGGTGTTGCTTGAAATCCAGAAGCGGGGGCAATACGCCGAAGCCGCGGCACCCCTCCGGCGGAAACTTCATCCAGCTTAAGGCAGTTCTTAGCAGACACGGATCCTCCACTCGCGGCAGGATGATTCCTTGCGCTCCTACATCGAGCGACCTTGCCACCAGCGAGTACAACAGCTCCCCGACGCGCACCAAGGGGGTGATTCCGGCACGCACGGCGGCCTCCACCATGTCCTGGACCGTCTCGACGCCGAAGCCGCCATGCTCAACGTCGATGAACACGTAATCGAACCCGGCCGCTGCCAGCGCCCTGGGGACCTCAGCGGATCGGTAGCACTGCAGTGCGCAACCGAAGACAGCTTCGCCTCTGCGGAGCCGCTCAAAAGTATCGTTGATCCGCATCGCGTCCTCTCTGAATATAAACTAGATGTCCAGAATTGGCAACACATATTGACAGTTTTCAGATCGGCTGGTAGTCTCTGGAAACGGAGGTACCGCATGCGAGAGTTTTTGGGGATGGCGGGACTGGGTGCGGCGGGACTGGCGCTCCTGGGTTGGGCCGTGCAGTCTCCCTCGCCCGCCACTGGGCCGGCAGGCTTTGTCAACTCCCTTGGGATGAAAATGATCCAGGTCCGGGCAGGCGAGTTCTGGATGGGGAGCGAAGCGCCGACGCCGCCGCAGCGCCTCGGACAGGACCCTGTACTGCCGAACGGCGACTACGACGAAAAACCCGTCCACAAGGTACGGATCACTTACGACTTCTACATTTCGGAAACGGAGGTGACGGCGCAGCAGTTCGCCCGCTTCCGTTTGGACCATCAGGACCTCGGGCCAGCCTCTCCCTACGCGACCGGGGTGAGCTGGGAGGATAGTGTGGCCTTCTGTGACTGGCTCAGCAGGCTTGAGGGCAAGCCCTACCGGCTCCCGACGGAAGCCGAGTGGGAATATGCCTGCAGGGCCGGAAGCGACGGAGACTTCTGGCCGGGAGCCCAGCCGCCGCAAGACCCGGATCTCAATCCCTGGGGCCTGAAGAACATGCACACCGGGCCGGCGGAATGGGTGCTGGACTGGCACGGCCTTTATCCGCCGGGTGAACTTGAGAATCCTGTCGGGCCACGGTCCGGCGTGGCCCGAGTGGTGCGCGGTGGCGGCATATCTGGCCCCTATCGCGACCATGCCGATGGGCGGCTACCTTACTACCGCCGCTGTGCGAACCGGGCCAGTGTGGTGCCGGAGTTTCGCGGCCGCCACAACATCGGCTTCCGCGTCGTGTTGGGGCCGACGCCAGCCGGAACGTCGTGGGAGCCGCAAGTGCGTTTGCCTGTGGAGTTCGTCAAACAGGAGGGCGTAGACCCCAGGCAGGGACCGGACCCGGCCAGGCCGTGGTTCCGCCAGCGCCCGCTGCTGCCGAGTCCTCCCGAGAACCAGTCTCATGAGGCCATCGTAGCGGCCGGACTCCATCCGGCTCTTCTCGGGCATAACCACTCGGCGGGCCTGACGGTGGCGCCTAACGGAGATGTGCTGGCCATCTTCTTCTCCTCTTCAACTCCATCCACCGAGTATCTGCCCAACACCAGCTTTGTGATCACCCGGCTGCGCTTTGGGGCCGACGAGTGGGATTTCCCTGATCTGTTCTATGATCTGGCGGACGTCAACGATCAAAGCGCGCTGCTGTGGACGGAAGGGTCCACCGTGTGGTTCTTTGGCGGCGGCGCCGGTCTGAGCGACATCCCCTTCCGGGTGCAGCGATCCACGGACAGCGGCGCCACGTGGACACCGCCAGCGCTGCCGCTGATCGCCGGGCCGCGCGGCGGATATTGGCCTCAACCGATCGCAAATGCGTTTCGTGGGAAGGACGGGACGCTGTACATGGCCAGTGACGGGGTGGGACCCGAGTCATTCTTGTGGGCCAGCCTCGATCAGGGAAAAACCTGGTTCGACACGCTAGGTCGGACAGCCGGACGCCATAGCGTCTTTGCGCTGCTCAAGAACGGATGCATCCTGGCCATCGGTGGCAAGAACACGGAAATTGATGGCTTTATGCCCCAGACAACTTCCTGCGACGGGGGCCGCAGTTGGAGCGAGCCGGTCAAGACTCCATTCCCGGCGTTGAAGAACAATCAGCGGCCGGCGCTGGTCCGGCTGGCTAGCGGCAGATTATTCTTTGCCAGCGACTGGCAAAACAGGGAGGGGGAAAGCCCCGCAGGCATCAAACGGCGGGGCGCCTTCGTGGCTCTCTCCGAGGACGAGGGCCGCACGTGGCGGATCAAGGATCTGCCAGGCACGCTGCCGCACGAAGCGTGGAGCCTCAAACGCCCGGGTTGGTCGCGGAGTTACCACGGCGAGGGAACGCTCGGCTACTCCGTCGCCACGCAAGCGCCGAACGGCGTTATTCATCTGATCAGCAGCATGAACCACCCTTCGCAGCACTGGGAAATGAACGAAGCCTGGATCCTTTCCGAGGCGGCCGCAGCCACGCCGCCACCCTCGTTGGACGGCGCCCCTGTTCCGAGTTGCCAGCATTACCCCGGCGGCAAGCCCCAGGCCTGCTGGAGCGGCCGGCGCGATGCCCTCGGCCGCTACCTGCTCGATGGCGTGGAATCCTGGTATGACACCTCCGGAAGGAAGCGTTACGAGGTGACCTGGAAGGCGGGACGGAAAGCCGGAGTGGAGACCTTGTGGGATGCCGAGGGCCGAAAGGTTTGGGAGTGGCGGCGGGAAGCGGACGGGACGGCGGTGTGGACGCAGTACTGGCCCGCCGGACAGGCTAAACGCCAGTCAGGATGGCGCAACGGGATCTGCACGGGAGAAGCGATGGAATGGAATTCCGCAGGCCGCCTGGTGGCTCGGTACGAGTTCCGTGATGGCGAACTGGTGCGCGCCGCGCGCTATTCGGAGGCCAATCCATGATCACACGGCGCACTTTCGCCGGCGGGTTGGCAGGCGCTATACGCCCCCGGGCGGGGAGCAGCCTGAACGTGCTCCTGATCGTTGCCGATGATCTCAACAACGACCTCGGTTGTTACGGGCACGGCGTGGTGCGTTCGCCAAGTCTTGATGGACTGGCGCGGCGCGGCGTCGTTTTTGACCGAGCCTACTGCCAGTTTCCGCTGTGTCAGCCCTCGCGCGTCTCGTTTTTGAGCGGGCGCTATCCAGAAACCACGCGGGTCTGGAGCCTGGACACGCCTACGCGGCAGTATCTCGGCGACGCGGTGCTGCTGCCGGAGCACTTCCGCAAGCACGGCTATTTCACCGCGCATGCCGGAAAAATCTATCACACAGGCGAGCATGCCGAGGACCCACGCTCGTGGGACGAAGAATTCCGCGAGTTCGGCAAGTCACCTCCCCGGGAGGCGGTCCTCGAAAGCGGCACAGCGGCCGGGCCGGAAGGGCACACCTTCGAATGGGTCATGCTGCGATCCAAAGACGAGGAGACGCCGGACGGGTTTGTGGCCCGCAAGACCGTGGCGCTGATGGAAAAGGCTGTGCGTGCGGGCAAGCCTTTCTTTCTGGGCGCCGGATTCCGCCGGCCGCACGCTCCCTATGCGGCTCCGAAGAAGTATTTCGACCAGTATGTTCTCGACCGGATGCCACTGCCCGAGACGCCGCCTGAGCATCTGAGCCGGCTGGTGCCGGCGGCGCTGAACCTGGATCCGCCGCACCGTCCGCTTCCGCCACAGGAGATTCAACGGTTTCGGCGGGCCTATTGGGCCTGTGTGTCGTTCATGGACGCGCAAGTGGGTGTATTGCTCGAAGGGCTGACGCGCTTGCGGCTGTGGGACAACACCATAGTCGCCTTCTTAAGCGATAACGGCTATCACTTGGGTGACCACGGTGGGCTCTGGCACAAGAACACATTGTTCGAGCAGTCCGCCCGTGTACCATTGATGATCTACGCTCCGGGCATGCGCGGCAATGGCCGCCGCTCGCGGGCGCTTGTCGAGCTTGTGGACCTTTACCCGACCGTGGCGGAACTCTGCGGTGTGCCGTCGCCGGAAGGTGTGGAAGGCCTCAGTCTGGCCTCTTTGCTCGGCGACCCGGGCCGCCCGTGGAAGAAAGGTGCCTTCACCGTTGCCAGCCGGGGCAAGACCCGGGAAGCGGACCCGAGTCCGGTTGCGTATCTGGGCCGCTCCGTGCGCACGGATCGCTGGCGCTACACCGAATGGGACGAAGGCCGCCAGGGAGTCGAGCTTTACGACCACGACTCCGATCCGGGGGAGCTGCGCAACCTGGCCGGAAACGCGCGGGTTGCCCAGGTGCAGGCGGAGCTCGGCCGTTTGCTCCGTGCGGGCTGGAGGGCAGCTCGTCCCCCGTAATCGGCTCCGCGGCAGGGCGGCGCGTCTCTGGCGCGCTTGTTTTTCAGGGGATATAACCGCGCGAAGGTATCGAAGTCGCTTTCGCCGCTGGCCAGGTACTTGAGTCTCCTGGCACTGCGCTGAATCGGATGGAGACCGGTTTGGCAACGGAGGCCGTGTGCCCGCAGCATACAGGGCCTCGAAACACGAGCGTCACAAGAGGGATCGGGAACCCATCCAGATCGTCGTACTTGCGGCGCGTCACGCTGATGGTTTCCGGCGGATCCCGCCGTTTGGCGCCCGCCAGATCGGACAACAGGAGCGAAGCGATGCGGCGCCGGCTGCAGATCAGCACTTCTGATGGCTGGCGGACGAAAAACGGGACGAAGGCCAGGAATCTGCGGTTTTCGGCGACCAGTCGTTCGGCGGCGCGCTGTTCTTTAGTGAGGATGTGAAGAGGAAAGGCACTCTCTCCGACGGTCACGGGCTCTCCCACTGCCTCGCTGTCGTACGGCGCGGCTCGGACCGGAGCGCCCTGCACTCTGCGTGCCGCCGTCCATGGCAGAAATCACCCCGACCGGCGCCTCCGGCGGGATGGCAGGAAACGTAGAATGAAGCCCGGCTTTCCAAATCTTGCCTGGCGGAGAAAAAGGAGGGCAGGTCAGCCGTATTGTGCGATCCTCTCCCGCCGCACGGCGCGGCTCTGCGTTTCCCCTGCCCCCAACGGGCCACGGCATTGGGGCGGAGAAGGCGGAAACGATCCGGCCCGGCTGACACGGCTTATGGCAGCGGCGCAGACTCCGGCCCGCTGGTGTCATCGCCTCCGGCAGGGCGTGATGACTGTTGACGGCATCCGATCCGTTGCGGGCACGAGGAGGCCAGACCTGCAACTGACCAGTCCGCCCGTTCCACGGCTGCCGGTCCGATTCCCCTCACCGCATGCCACAGACCACGCGGAGCCTCTGGCAACGGTGCTGCCGGGTCGGGCTTCCCGTATGCTGCCGCAGATTTTCAGGGCAGCAAACCAATTCTCTCTTGCCCTTCCTGCGGGCAAGTCCCCTCTCCTGCCCGTCGAGGCAGCACGGTGCGCAAACCGGATCTACGAGGCTAGCGCCGCACTATCATCCGGCACTCGTGCGCGAAGTCGACTCCCGCAAAGTCCAGACCGGCTTTGCAAGGAGGTTTGCGCTCCACTGTCGCCGCTTCGCAGTCGGCGGGTCAGTTGGGCACGCCGTCGGCCGCTGAGCGGCTCTGAAGCCACGTCATGTTCCAGCCAGACACCCGGGTTGGCTGCCAGCAGCTCGTCTGGAGGAATGGCGCACGAAAAACGGCTGGACGGGCAGAGGTCACGTCGGCAGGAAGCGGGAGGGTGCGGTGGCCATCGCGCTGGCCTGACAGGGCAGGGCCGGGGTGCGGCCATGCCCGTCCGGCAGGAGCTGTGTCATGCCGATCTCGGCTGGGTCAAGACAGGCGGTTCCCCCGCTCTTGCAAACGCCGGGCGTTTCCCCAAGCGCACCGCGCTGCCAGTTTCGAAGGAGGTGACTGGAATCGCGCTCAAGGCCGTGGCAGCCATGCACCTTGAGGGGACACGATGCAGATGGGTAGGAGAGGCGGGCTGGCGGAAATTTTGGGGAACAAGGCTCGAAGTGAACTGAAGCCGAGGACTTTGCCAAGTCGCCAGCTTCGTATGAAAGGCTCTGTCGGCCGCGGATGCCGAGGGCCAAGACCGCCTTAGCGCAATGTTGCTGCGAGCTGGACAAACACGAAGCGGCGCTTGTGGCGTGCTGTCACGACCGGAAACGATTTTAAGATCCGGCCTGGCGGGCATGGCTCAATCCGTGTGAACCGCGCCTGTACAACCACAAGCTCCGTGACCGGCGTGCGGCGGTGATCCGCTCAGGGGGAGTGGCCGACATGGCCTCAGACCGGGTCGAAGATCCTTGACCGGGCGCCTGGTGCGCGGCGCTATGCTGGCGCACGGCGGAGGCAAAATGGGTTTGCAGGACGAATCGCAACAGGTGGGCGAAAATGCTGCATCCCCGTCTCAAGGTGGTGGCCTCGCGAATGTCGATGTAGAGGCTTATGCGAATCCAACATCAACTTATCAGACCTGCCGCCTCATCCCTCAGGCGCTAATTTGGATAAGAGTGCTTGGAAATGGATTCCTGGGAGCCCGTCAGAACGGGAGAGAAGGTGTCCGAGTACGGTACTCGAAGTCGGCGGCCACGATCAAGTGATCCCTGGGCGCACCGCTAGAGACATCGCGTGGGGCCCGGAGAGGGGATTTTTCGTCGACGCGGTGCCCGGTTTCCACCTCCCGAAGATCTGGTTCGCTAGCATCAAGAACGTCCATTAGTCGGCCGTTGAGCCGCCCGTATTCGGCCCCCGTCTCGGTCATATAGTTGCGGAGCGGTGCGAATTCGACGACAGGGTTTTTCAGAGAGGCTGGTTCAAACGCCCGGAGACGGAGCATCCATTGGTTTTGGTTCGGGAACCATCTCTGGAAAGCGCCGCGCGGCAGGCGGACGCCGAGATCGGAGGCTACTTTGGCCCCCCGGCTATAAGCATATTCGACCTCACGCCGGATCCGGTCCTGGCTTCCCTCCTGCATGGTCTCGCGAGCCGATATGCGGAGGCCGGCCGTGGTCAGCCCGCAATTGGTGCGGTCAGCGGCCCCGTCGACTGACCAGCGGTACCCCTCCGGCGCAAGTTCCTCCTCGCCCCAGAAACAGGCGATGATCTTCGGAGGGACTGAGGCCGGCAGACGGTTGGCGCCGCAGAACGGAGCGGCCCGAGCCCGAAGGACAATCGGCAGAAGATGGCGGACGGCCCCGTTGCATACACTGAATCCAGCATCGCCACGACCGGTGACGCCAGCGGGACGTTCCTGAAGACCGTCAGGAGATCTGCTCCACGGACGTTCTGCCGGACACGAGGTCTCTTGCGGCGCGCCACCTCCGGCCGCCTGCAGCGAGTTCCAGTTCGGCACGGGGCTGTCCGGCCTGGAACGGCGCGCGGAAAGCCACGCGCGCCTCTGGTGGGCTGGCATCGAAGAGAACCAGAGCGGAGAGAAAAACCGCCGGCGCCGGGCGCTGGTGGAGGCAGGACAGCGCTGGGCGGTCCTGTTTGTGGTTCAAGACATGGGAGATCTGGCCTTCCTGCAGGATGAAATCGACTTCCGCATCGTCCGGCATCAGCAGTAGGACATTGGTCTCCCCTGGTTCGACAGTCCAAGCGCGGCGGGCGGCTGAATCCACCAGGAGACGGCCCGGCGCGAACTGGAAGTGCACTTCCACTCGGCCTTCAACCGTGCCGATGGCCTCATCGAGGAGCAGGAAAGCACGGTCTTCGAGCCGGAACACGGTGCGCCGATGGACCAGCCCCGGGTAGGAGGTGTTTTCGAACACGACGCAGTCGAAGTCCTTGGCGGCCCGCCAGAGAAGATGCGAGGGCTGATTCGCCGAGTTGCGCCGATCCAGGGTGAGCGTTTGATGAACGGCAGTTTGGCGGAACCAGTCGCGTTCGGCTGCATGCGGAGTGTCCGGGTAAGCGTAAACGCCCGAGTCGGGCATGATCCAGCGGCCGCCCGCGTACAGTTCGAATGTGCCGTTGTCGGGCTGGTCATGGACGGTGCTGCCCGGCGGGGAACAGTGGATGGCCATGAATACGGATTCGCGGTGCCAACCGCTGCGGAGGAAATACATCCCGGAATCCGGGAAGCAGCGCGAACCCAGGCGTATCAACCCGCGCGTTCCTTCGGCACACGCCTTCCAGTCCGGCTCGTCAAACAGCTCCGCAGCTCGCAGCAGGGGACGCCAGGGACGGGCGGGAGTGCGCTCAGCGGGAGGATAGCGGAAGGTGTCGCCGATCATGGGGATCGACCAGTCAGGGGCGGTCATGGCGGCTGAGAAGTCCATCATGCGCCGGGCCTGCGCCTTCAGCCTGCCTCCCACTGGAAGACGGTTCAATCGGGCAAGCCAGAGCAGGTCCACGACAAGGGTGGCGACAACGTTGTGGTACGTGGGCGCCCACTCCCGTTGCACGCCCTCCGCAGTGACTTGGGCCTCGAGGCTTTCTTCCAGCACCTTCATGGCGCGCGCGCGCCAGGCCGACGCCTGGCGGAACTCCGGAAACAGGACCCCGATCCGGAACAGTCCGTCCGCTTCGATGACGGCCTTGTTGTGGGCGCCGCGGCGGGGAAACAGGAAACTCTTCTGAGCGTGGGCGTGGATGGCGGACAGGAAACGGATCAGGAACGCTCCATCAAAAGAGGCGGCATGACGGAAGCATTCGAATGCGTTCAGCAGTCTCGAGGCGCGAATGCCGGTTTGAATGTCGAGCCACTCGAACCGCCCCGGGTCGACTTCGCTGTGTTGGCGGAACCAGTCATCGGCCAGCCGGATCCAACCGGCGGCGTAGCGCTCCTGCCCGGTCTCTTGATAGGCGGCCAGAAGGGCGTCCTGCCATACGAAGCGGTGCATGGCAGCGGCCCATTCGATATCGCCCGTGGGGTTGGCGCTCCAGTCGATTGGGGGAGGGTAGCGCTGCGGCGGATAGCCAAACCCTAAATCAAACAAATATTGATCGATCAATTTATCAGCCGCGAGGATGTCGGCCGCCGTCGGCGACAGCGGCCAGGGGTCGTAAGCCACGCTCCGGGGGCGGCGAAAGTAGGCAAGGAGAAGTTGTCTGGCCTCGCCACCCTGGCCTGCGCGCCAAGCGGCAGCGGCGCGGGCCAGCCCAGGCAGATCACAGTTGAGTTCGGAAAACAGCTCGGCTCCGCCGATCATCCGCCACGATTGCTGGGCGGCGGCTGAGAGAGCGAAGCCGAGCAAGTCCCTCCGGCGCACCAGAGTCAGGGACATGCTGGAGTGCTCAGAAGGCGTACTTGAGAGCGAGTTGGATGACGCGCTGTCCGCTCTCATGGCCAGGTCCCTGCACGGCGCTCGTGATTCTGCCAAACGTGGCGGGTGCCAGCAGGCTGAGGCCCGGTGCGCCGAGGTTGACATGGTTGAAGAAGTTGAACAACTCCGCGCGGAACTGGAAGGTATTGCGCTCGGCGATGCGGAAGCTCTTCGACGCCAGCAAATCGATGTTGTTCAGCCCTGGCAGGTAGATGGGGTGGCGCCGCGAGTTGCCGAACCGGCCGGCGGGCGGCAGCGCGAAGGCGCTGGTATTGAACCACCGCTCGCGGGACCGTTCGCCTCGGGACAAGATCGGATTGGCAACCGTGTCAGGACGCGAGCTGATGCCTGTGCCCGTCGTGTCGCCGATGCGTGAAACGCTGGAAGCGAACCCCGTCTGCTCGGTGACGATGGCGCCGATTTGCCAGCCGCCGAGCAGGAGCCGGAGCGGCGGGGAAACGGAACTCCGGAACAGTCCGATGTCGTAAATCGCCGCCAGGGAAAAGCGGTGCCTGAGATCGAATGCGGCAGGCGACTTTTCCGCGCGGAGGTTGAAGACATCCTGAACCGCGTCGCTGAAAAAGCCGCCCCCAACAGTGCTCTGATCCATCCCGCTCAGCGCTTTGGAGAAGGTATAGGAAGCGATGAACGAAAGGCCGCGGGCGACGCGGCGCTCGGCTTTCATCTGGAGGCTGTGGTAGGTCGAGTTGCCGATGGATTTCGCCACGCTCATTCCACCGAATCCCTGGAAGGGGCGGCGGGAGGCCACCGGGGCCACTCCGGGGCCGGGAATGACCGGTTGGATGGGCCGGTTGCCATCGAAGCCGATCACCAGATTCGTGCCCTTGCTGCCCACGTAGCCGATGTCGAAATACAGGGAGCCGGGCAGTCGTTTCTGAACGGTCAGGTTCCACTGTTGGGCGTAGGCGTCACGGATCCGCGGGTCGACCGACTGGGTGCCGAACTGGCCGGAGACAGCCGAGCCGGAGCCGAGGAAGACCTTGTCCACCGGCAACGGCCTGTCATACGTGCTGTCGAAGGAGAAATTGCGCACGATGGGCGGATTGAGCGTGAGCACCGTGAAGGAGTTGGTGATCTCCTGCGTGTAATACAGGCCGTAACCGCCTCGCAGGACCAAATCCGGCAGCCAGGGGGTCTTCCAGGCGAACCCGAAGCGCGGGCCGAAGTCGTTCTTGTCCGGGAAAATCAGGCTGCGCACGGGATAGCCGGGAGTGTCTGGAAGGTTGTCTTGCGGCGGGAACCCGCCATAGAGCTGGCGCGAGACGATGAAGCCCGGGACGGGGCCCAGAAGTTCGAAGTTGGTGATCTTGCCGCGTTCCACCGGGGGCTGGAAGTAGTCGTACCGAAGCCCGATGTTGAGCGTCAGGTTGCGAGTGACGCGCCAGTCGTCCTGCGCATAGAGCGAATACCACCAGTGGTTCATTCTGTTGGCGAACGGGTCTGGGCTGAGTGTGGCGTTGGTAGCCATGCCCAGCAGGTACGCGGCGAACGCGTGCTCCTCGACAGGCTTGGCGCCGCCAGAAGTGGTCCTTCCGTCGAAGGTGAAAGTGCCGCGGGGATTGAACGCTTCGTCGAAGCTGAAATTTCTGCGGAAGAGCAGGCCGCCGAATTTCAGCGAGTGCGAGTTCCTGTTCCAGGAGACGTTGTCGGCCACCTGCCAGATCTGGTTATGCTGGTTGGCCGGCCCGATGTAGCGGACACTGGGAAGCGTGTAGCCGGTGCCCCAGAAAGTGGGCGGCCCGTAATTGCGGGGGTCTTTGGAAACGCCAGGCACGCCCAGCTGGTTGGCGATGTTGTATTCCTCCCGGTAGCTGGTTCCGAAGATCTGCTCGGGGCGGCGGCGGTGCCAGCCGAGCCGAAGCTCGTTGACCAGGGCTGGTGAGAAGACATGCGTGTCGGTGACGCTGGCATGTTGGGAGCGGGTGCGGGAAGCCGTCCAGTCGAAGCCGAAAGTCGGCACGGAACGGCCCTCCTGCCAATTGTAAATATAGGTCGTGTACAGCGAGTTCTTTTCCGTGATCCGGTGGTCGACTCGTCCCAGGTATTGATCCTGGTTGGTCGGGGCGGAAGCGGCCGGGCTAATGTAGTTGACGGCCTTTTCGGTGAAATTCGGCGCCGGAACCCATTTCAGATATCCGCCTGTAATGGGGTTGATACGGTCCTTGGGAATGATGTTATTCGGGAAGGGCTGGCCGGTCAACGGATCGTAAATGGTGACGGAGGCGGTGGAGAAATCGCCGCTTCTATAAGGAATCGGGGGGACGAGCACACGGTTGCCGGAAGTGCCTGTGATGAGCCGGCCCAGCTCCGTGTTGAAAAAGAAAAAGGTTCTGTCCGTTCCGTTGTACACGCCCGGCAGGCGGACAGGCCCTCCAAGGTTGCCGCCGAATTGGTTGCGGTTCAGCCGCGGCGGCTTGGCGCCCGGACGGTAGGCCTGGAATGGTTCAAGGGCGGTCAGTTTGTCGTTCCGGTTGAACTCCCAGAGCTGGCCGTGCCATTGGTTGGTTCCGCTCTTGGTGGTGAGATTCACATGACCGCCTGGGGCCGCGCCCACCGCAGCCGAATAGGCGCTGGTCTCCACCTTGAATTCCTGGATGGCGTCCACCGAGAGAGAGAAGGAGAAGCTGTAGGAACCCAGCGACATCGCTTCGACTCCGTCGTAGTAATAGCGATTCTGGTTGTCCCGGAAACCGTTGGCGTTCATGCCGACTGACTGTCCGAGCGATCCGCCGGCGCTGCGTGCACTGAGACTGCCCGGGGTGACCGGGTTGACGCCGGGCATCAGCAGAGCCAGCTGGATGAACGAACGGCCGTTGAGAGGCAGTTCCGCCACTTTCTGGCGGTCGATGACACTGCCGAGAGTCGCGTTCTCAGTTTGCAGCGTGACGGCAGACGCCTCGACAGTAACCGACTCGGTCACGCTGCCAATCTTGAGCGGCACATCAATGCGGGCGACTTGGCCGACGCTGAGCAGGAACGGCTCGACCGAAGTTTTCTGAAAGCCCGGCGCTTCAATCTCCATCGTGTAGCGTCCGACAGGAAGGAACGGGATTTCGTACTCCCCTGCCGTATTGGTTTGTGTTGTACGACTGAGATTCGTGGCTGTATTGACCGCAGTGACCTTTGCCCCTGGAACCGGCGCTCCGCTGGGGTCAAGCACTGCCCCGACCACAGTTCCGGTCACTGTTTGAGCCGGCGCTGGGACACCCGCCAGGACGAAGCACAACAGCCCCGAAACGGAAGCCAGCCGAGGCCAATGGAGATGGACTCTTGTAGACATTTTCCTGTTCGACTCCTTGATGACTCACTCTGGGGCAAGAAAAGCCGGAGAGCAATGTTCGTAACAGTTGCCCAGATCTCAAGGCAAGGCATTCAAATAACAAGACTTAGATGGGCTGAGTGACTTGTCAAGGTTTGTAACGCCACCTTGATGCGGCAGACAGGGTCTGTTATCCTGTCCGAGAATTGACAGATATGAGGGGACCGCGGGTAAGCCGACCAGACGAGCAGAGTGCCCGGCCAGTGCCTGAGCGCCAGCAGGTGATCGAAGCCCTTCAGCGAGTGCTGAATTCTCCCACGTTTCAGGGCAGCAGGCGGTGCCGGGATCTGTTGCAGTACCTGGTCATGAAGCAGCTGGAAGGGGATACGAGCGCTCTCAAAGAGCGGGTCATTGGGGCGGAGTTGTTCGGCAGGACGATCGATTACGATACCTCGAACGACGCCATTGTCCGAGTGAAAGCCAATGAAGTTCGACGACGGCTATCAGCTTACTATGGGGAGGCGGGCAGAGAGGAATCACTCCGCATTGAGATTCCCGTCGGTTCCTACATCCCGGTCTTCCGCTGGAGCAGGACAGAGGACAGAGGGGCATCCCGGGGTGGATCAGAGCAGGTGAGTTCTGCTGTGCCAGCGGCAGCCTCGTGGCTTGCCATGCCATCCTGGCGCTGGAATTGGGCGGCGGCCATCATCACGGTCGTGGCGGCGGCTTGGATATCCATGCGGCCGACACGGGACGTCCTGAAGGACTTCTGGGCGCCGTTCTATGGATCGAAAGAGCCGGTGCTGTTATGCATTCCTGCGCGGGACCGGTGGTTTTTCGACCAGGAAGTGCGCCGGGCGCTTCTGAAGGCGGCGCAAGCACCGACACCCCGCCTCGATCTAGCACTTCAGCCAGGCAGCATCGCGGCGGTGGCCAACGGTGAGATGTCGTTACAGAATTTTCGGGCCATCTTGCAGTTGGCGATGCACATGGCGCGGCACCGGGTTCCGATGGAGGTGCGGCTGGTCAACGAGGTATCGGAGGATGTGATCCGGCGGCGCCATGTGATCCTGCTGGGGGCTTATCACAATCCGTGGGCGATGGAGCTGAGTTCGGGGATGCGATATGTCTTCGAGTCGGAGGGGGAGGGACACGAGGAATCGACCTGGATCCGCGACCGCCAGGAGAAGACCGATCCGAGATGGAAAGTGCCTAGGCTCTGGCCGTACGCGACCCAGAACGTCGATTATGCGATCATTTCTCGAACGATTCACACCGAAACAGGGCAGGTGGTTGTATCGTTGGCAGGGCTAAATGGGTTCGGGACACAAGCGGGAGCGGAATTCCTGACAACCTCCACCTATTGGAAGAATTTTTCACGGCTCTCCCCCCCAGGCTGGCAGCGTCGAAACTGCCAGGTGGTGTTGGAGACGAAAGTCGTCAGGGATCTGCCCAACCCACCGAAGATCCTCGCCGTCCATGTGTGGTGAAAGTGGTGCGGCGAAAGAAAGTTGGAAAAAATCGGCGGCCCGGCAGGGGCGGGCCCTAGCGCCTGTAGATGCATCGCTCACGGTTGCCCCGGATGCTTCTCCATTTGCGGCTGGGATTCGCCGAGCGGGTCGGCGTGCTCAGCGGCGAGGGCCCAAGCCCATCAAGCAGGCCGCCATGCGCGCGACGTTCCGACCATCCCGCTGGTGGGCCCGGAGCACCGCCGCGCAAACTCCTCCTTCGTGCGATACATCAGGCTGCTCGCGCGGCCTTTCGGCGTTGTACTCCTTTCTCCACTCTTCGATCTTCTCCTTTGCCCCGGCCAGATTCGCGGACCAGTTCGCATTCAGGCACTCGTACCTCAGCCGGCCGTTGAAGCTCTCCAGATGATCGTTCTGCATCGGCCGCCCCGGCTGAATGTGAACGACTTTGATGCCCTCCCACTTGCACCGGGCCAGGAAATGCCTGCTCGTAAATTCCTCCCCCGTTGTCGCACCGCAGCCGCTTCGGCGTTCCCCACCGGGCAATCATCCGCTCCAGCGCCCGCGTCACTCTCCGGCTGCCGATGCTGGCTCCCGCTTCGATCCCAGGACACTGCCGCGTGTACCCGTCCAGCACCGTCCGAATCCGGATCCGCCCCCATACGGCTGACGCTCCGGAGATCACGACCGCGGCGGCAATTCGCCAGATGGCTCCCATCAGCGCCTCGCATTGGTGAACTGCATTGCGAAGAGCTTTGCCGAGCGCATCCGGAAAACCAGCTGGACAGTCTTCCCGGCGAGTTTCGAAACATCCGTGCCGGTCCCGAGCCATTCCACCGGTTCCGCGATGAAATCGCCGTTGATGTAGACACAATCGTCTACCGAATATCCAGGAATCGGCCTGCCATTCTCATCCAGAAACCCCACCTGCGCGTACCCAACCGCGCCGGTATTAATGTTCAGCTCCAGCCGATCGCCTTCGAAGCGGAACGGCTTCGTCGTGAAGGTGCCGCCCGTGTACGCCGCTTCTGCGGCAATGAATCCATCCAGCCGTTGAACGTACCGGTATAGCGGGGCCGGCTTTTCCTTCCCATAGGGTGAATGGTAAGCAGTCCCGCTGCCGCCATGCCCGCCGACGAACTGCCAGATCTCATTGCCCCGTTTCACCATGCCGTGCGCCACGAACAGCATGTGTTCCGTGTTGGAGCCGTCGCCTCCGAGTCCGACATATGCCGGGCTCGGGTACCGCTTCCATTCCAGCCCGTCACGGCTCACCGCGATCTGCGTTTCCACCACCCCCGACCCGCGCTTTCGTGCCGGCTCTCCGAGGATCCGCCGAGTCGGCGGGCCGTCTCCTTCGTAATGAAAATACACTGCTGGAAATGCAACATATGTGTCCGGCGCCCACGGATACTTTTGCGCTTTTGTCACATAGATGTCCGTCCCGACGGGATCGATTCTGTCGTCGGCCTGGAGGATGGTCGGCAGCTCGATTCCCAGTCCGGGCGAGGCCAGCGGCCCGTTGTCCAGAAACCATGGGTCGAGCAAGTTCGAGTGCAGCCTCATCGTCTTGGCAACTTCGCGAGTTTTCTCTGGCGTTATGCGCTCGAAGGGCCATGGCTCAAAAAGATTTTTCACTTCGCTCATCACGAATCTTCGCTGCGTCGCGCCGCCCTGCGTCTGCCCGTAATCGGACCGGTGATGTGCCACGTATACCTGCCGCTGATCGTCGTAATACAGCGCCGATTGCGATCCTGGCGAAAACGGCAGCACCGCAGTCTCACTCTGCTCGAACCAGAAGCCGTCCTTCGAGGTGAACAAGTAGATCGAGCGGTAGCGTATGCCGCTGACGTACTTATAGCGCATCTCCGGCGGGCCGTTCGGGTCGATCAGCACACAGCCCAGCCCTACTGGCTGAGGCAGGACAATATTCCGTGCCCCCTTGATCACGCCATGCCCCGTGTCCGGCTTCTCCCAGTGAACTCCGTCGCGCGACGTCATTACCGCAAGGTAATCGTCGGGCCCGCGATAATACAGGCGGATAAGCCCGGTCTCGTCCTCGACGACCGTAAGATGGCCGCGCACCTCGTCGGCGACCTTTTCCATCCGGCGTGGAGGATTCGGCACCCACCTTATACCCTCGGAACTCGCCACCATTGCGTCGTCGATGAAGACATGCTTGCGCGATCCGAGATCGATCACCGCCTTCGCAGGCACAGTCTTCCCGAACAGCAGCGGCGGACCCGCAGTCAGCGCAATTTTCGGTATCCTCCCGGCATGCAACTTCGAAAAGCTTGCCGGAGCCGTAAATAGAGCAGTGTAAACCGCATGATCGCTGAATCGCATTTCGTCAATTTTGCCTGGTAACGGACGACCCCATAGACCGTCTCGTCCGATCGTGAAGTACGCCTCGTCGCCGTGCGGCAGGGCTGCCAGTTGTGCTTTCTCCGGCAGGACTTGCAGCTTGCCATCAATGTAATGCCGCAACTGGCCCTCGCCTGCCGAATACACGAACGCCACGTGCCGCCACGCGCCGCCCACGAGCGCTTGAGGGTCGGTCGGGATCTTCAGCGACAAGCCCGAAGGCTGATTCACGAGTTCAAACGCCTTGCGTCCGTCGTCCAGAGAAAGTCGCGTGACATGGTTGTTTTCTCCCCTGGGCCCTTGGCCGATTTCGAACACCGTTCCACCAGCGGTTCCTCTTCCCGGCTGATACCAGAACTCCACAGTCCAGTCGAACGCGCCGAGGTTTAATTTGGTGTCCGTGGCATTGGCGTAGCCTGCCGTGCGCAAATGCTTCTCGCCGGTGGTCATGAGAGCGGCAAATGTCGCATTACCCCACCACAACGGCTGCACTTTTCGCCCCGGCGGAGGTGGAACCGGCACAAGCCCGAACCGGATCGCGCTTTCCGAGCCCTGCCGCACACTTGTCCCGCGAATTTCCAGCTTTTCCGGTTCGGCGATCTCCAGCGCGTTCCCGAACCGCCCCGGCGCCAGCCGTGCACCGCGTCCCAGCGCGATCACGTACTTGTTCGGCCCGGCATCGCTCAAGACGCTACCCGGGTAGGACTGCGTTTGCTCATCGAACAGCCACGTGGCCACCACACCCGCGTGACACCACTCCACAAGAGCTGTAACGAACAAGACAATTTCAATCCGCATCGTTCATCCTCGACTCACCGCATTCCAACTAGGCAAGTGCTGCCCGGTAAATGCCTTCCACGGCCTCCAGCGTCAGTTCCCGGGGATTGTTCACCGTCAAGCGCGTAACTTTCATCGCCGCCTCTGCCAGCCGCGGAATCATCGATTCCGAAACGCCGAGCTTGGAAAGCGGCACATCCGTACCACATTCGCGCGAAAGCTGCCTGACGGCTTCAATTCCGCGCCGCGCCGTTTCCTCGGGATCGCTGCATGGCTCAACCCCCATCGCCTCCGCGATTCGTGCAAACCGCTCCGGACAGGCGGGCAGGTTGAACTCCATCACCGAGGGCAGCAGCACCGCAATCGAAAGCCCGTGGGGCAGGTGAAGCTCGCTGCCGAGAGGATAGGCCAGTGCATGCGCGGCCGCCGTGTTCACTGGCCCCAGGCACAACCCGCCATACATACTTCCCAGGCACATCGATTCGCGCGCGTCCAGGTCCGCGCCGTTTTGCACTGCCCGCGCCAGACTTGATGCGATCCGCCGGATTCCCTCCAATGCATACAGGTCAACGACGGGGTGCGCGAACCTGTTCGTGTACGCCTCGATGCAATGCGCCAATGCATCCATCCCGGTCGACGCCGTCACCGCCCGCGGCATGGTCAGGGTCAGCAGCGGATCGATATAAGCCGCATCCGGCACCAGGTGCGGGCTTACGACGCCCTTCTTCAATTGATCCGCCTCGTCCGTCAAAATCGCGTTTGGCGAGACTTCGCTTCCCGTTCCCGATGTCGTCGGCAGGCACACCAGCCGCACGCTGCGTCGGGCGAGCAGGTTGATGCCGAATACCACTCGCACGTCTTGATCCGTTCGCACCAGCGCCGCGACAAGCTTCGCCACATCGAGTGCGCTCCCGCCGCCCAACCCGACTACTGTGTCGCAGTCGAACGCCCGGGCCGCCGCCCTTGCTGCTTCGAAACAGTCGATCGTGGGCTCGGTAACCACCTGGTCCCAGATTTCGACTGCAGCATCCGTCCCCAGCCGCGCCGCGAACTGTAGTGCCGCCTCCTTGAGCGGCGGCGACGTCACCACGAGCACGCGCCGCGCACCGGCGGCCAGGAGATCCGCGGCGCAGTTGGCTTCACAACCGCGCCCAATTACAATTTTCGCTGGCTGTAACAGGGAAATCGTTTTCATCATTTCGACTCCAGTTCACGATCCTGCACGAGCCGCGCGGCCAGTTCGAGTGAGCTCACCAGGCTCGCCGTAGACGCAATCCCTTTCCCAGCGATATCGAATGCCGTACCGTGATCCACGCTCGTGCGCACTATGGGCAGGCCTAAGGTCACGTTTACGCCCCCTTCGAAATCCAGCAGCTTGAGCGGAATGTGCCCCTGGTCGTGGTACATGCATACGATGGCGTCATAGCGTTTCTTGCGCACCGCAAGATAGAACACCGTGTCCGGCGGCACAGGACCTTCCACCGGCAAACCTTTCGCCCTCGCCCGCTCCACCGCAGGGCGGATCTCGTCGACGTCCTCGCGTCCGAACAGCCCGTTCTCGCCCGCGTGCGGATTCAGTCCCGCCACTGCGATACGTGCGCTCCCGCGGAGTTTGCACACCGCCTGCGCGGTGAGTTCGATGATCTTCATGATGCGCGGTTGTTTCGCCTGCGCGATCGCCTCCGCCAAGGAAACGTGCGTGGTCACGTGTGTCACGATCAGTTGATCGCTGACCAGCATGATCGTCACATCGGACACGTTGCATACCTGCCCGATCAGCTCCGTGTGCCCCATGAATCCCGGGTCGGAAAGCCGCGTGGCTTCCTTGTTCAGCGGAAGAGTTACCATTGCGGCGATCTCGCCCGCCAGCGCCGATTTCGCCGCCGCCACGACGTACTCGCGCGCCGCCGCGGCCGACTTCCGATTCATCACGCCTGGTGTCACGTCCCCCGCAGCCATCAGTCCGAAATCCAGTACGTTCAGCGCGCCTGGCATCCACTCGCCGGGGTTACGGACTGCGCGCTGCGGTACCCCGTACCCGAGGCTCCGATTGTAGTGATCCATCACCGCCAAGTCGCCGAAGACGACATGCGGACGTTTCAATTCGCCCCTCTGATACGCATGGAGCACAATCTCCGGACCAATACCGCTGGAGTCGCCCATCGTGATTCCGAAAATTTGGTTATTGCCCATTTCCCGTGCAAATAATCCGCAGATTAGCTAACAGCTCAGGCGCTCCGAATCCGCCTGCTTTTGTGATCAGTAGCTCTCTCCGCCCGTCGATCCTCGACACCGGAACCCCCGGCACGATCTCGCACAGCGGGCGCAACGGTGGCAAACCGATGCTTTTGAGAAACCCGAACGCCGTATCTCCACCGAACACGAGGACCGCGTCGAATGGTTTCTCGTCCAGCAGACAATGCACTCGACGTCCTGTTTCGGCTGCCACCTGAAGAGGATCGGCATCCGGCGGGATCTCCCAGTCGAACAGTCGCCACGCCGCATCCGGATTGCGCGCGATGATTCCACAGCGCAGCGCGCATTCGATTTGGCAGCTTGACACGTGGGACCGGCTTCCGTTCACCACCAGGCATCGGTCGATCGCCGGCAGCGCCGGGCGTGCACCGGGCCCCAACTCCTCCGCCAGCGCACCCGCAATCGCCGCCGGCCCCGCCACGATCCGATACCGGGACGACTGCAGGATCACTCGCGCCGCCTCCCTCACATCCGCGCTGTCGCGCGCGTCAAAAACCACGCATCGGCTCTCCGTATCGAGTACCGAACTCACGCGCCCATCCCTCACCGGGTTCAGCGCATCGCGTGCGAACGGCGTCTCGTGTAACGGTACTCCTTCCACATGCACCACCCCGTCCACCACCGTACGCCCCAATTCCGGATACGCCGGCACGTACGCAATCGGTCCATTGTAGAGCCGCTCCAAGGCTCGCAGCTCCGCACCGATATTGCCGCGGAGCGTGGAGTCGGTTTTCTTGTAGATCAGCCCTGGCCACCCGCCGGCACACGCTTCGATCACTTCCCCTGCGTCCGTCGCACTCAGGTGCCGTGTCTCAGTATCGAGTACGACCACAGGATCTGGGAACTCCTGCCACGCTCTGACTGTCACCACGGATGTCAAGCCCGCACTGCTGAACCGCGCTCCCGCTTCGAGCGCACCGGTCAGATCGTCCGCAATGGCCAGGACCCGCGTCACTTGAGGTGTTCCAAATCTCCGTTTTCCAAACGGATGGTCGCGTTCGGAACCTTTGCCGCCACTGCGTGCCCGAGCGTACCTCCTCCATGCCGCCCTTCGTTCCACAGCGGCCGCTTCCGCATCGCCCACGCTTCGTGCGCTAACGTCCCCAGCGGTTTCTTGACTTCCCATGTCCGGCCTTCGTCATCCGATAGCGCCACGTACGCGCCTTTCTTCATCCCTTTCGGTTGTTTGCCCGCGCGATTCTTGAAATTGCCAGTGAAAAATAGCCCCCCGCTCGCCGGTCGCACCACAGCCGGGCGCTGCCTGCTGCTCAGCGCCGGCAACACCGTTTTGCTTGCCGTCCATGTTCGCCCCCGGCCAGGCGAGATCGCTTGCGGCGTGTGCCGGTCGATGTCCGAATTCTCATTCTTCCCGCCAAGCCCGATAATGCTGCCGTCCCTCAAGACCACGAAGGCTGTGTGCCGCTCCGCCGTGTGTCCGCAGGGATCAGACCACGTGATCCCGCTGTCGCTGCCCTCCCACGACCGCGATTCGCGGCCGGCCGCATCGCGCGCACCGTCCATAGCGGCGTACATCTTGCCATCCGGCATGCGAAACGCGTTCGTGATCGGCTGCGGCGAGTACGCTCCCAGAGCCCCGCGCAGGTTCGGAAACTCCACCGTCGAGCACGTCGCACGGTTGTCGCGCGACAACTGCATCCGGAATGGCACGTTCAATTGCCCGATTCCGCCGCCAAAGAGCCGGATTATCCCGCCGTCATTCCACAACAGCGCGGATTGCTCGCCCACTTCCGCAAAGTCTGAACGCAGCGCCGGGAAATCCCATGCGTCGCTCCCGGAGCACTGCCGGCCCGCGACAAAGCCAGGATTCACCAGATTCTCAGTCGTGCTGCTGGAGGCCGCGAACGCGATCCACAGCACGTCCCCGTCCGGAGCAACCGTCACGCCCGCCGGGCGAGTATACCCGTGAATCGCCTGATCCAGTCCTGCCGCCCCGATCACGCCCGTTTTCATGTCCTCCGGCAGAATCGGCAGCAAGTCGCGTTGCTGGAACCATGGTTTGTGCGAATCGGGTGGGAAAGCCGATTTTTTGTTGTCCGGTTTCACGAACTCTTGCGGAAATACCACCTCCACGGGCGCCGATGCCGTCTTCGGTAGTTGGCCCTCCACGACCTTGGTCCCAATCGGATGCATGCCCGCTAGTGCCGGCGCCGTGCTCGCCCGGTTTGCCGGCCTCCGCTCATACGGCACGAGTCCGTTCGCGCCGTTGCCGTTTGGCCCCATGATCCCGCCGCCTCGTACCACGCGCGCGAATTCGCTCGCCGGCCCCCGCGGGTCCACCAGCGGCTCAGGGGAGTAAGGACCATGCCAAGCGAGCGTCCACTCGATGGCATCGCTGTGCATATTCCGGACTCCCCACTGGTTCGCCGCACCCCCGGAGGACGCATCACCGGAGGCCAAGACCTTCATCACACCGGCCGGCGCCGCGTACTCCCATTCCGCCTCCGTCGGCAGCCGGTAATGTTTGTTCTTGTTCTTACCTAACCAGTCGCAGGACGCCACAGCTTCGTACCAGCTCACGCCCGTCGCGTGTGGCGAGAACCGGCCCATGTCCTGGTACTCCACGCGCAACTTCTGAAATTGCCCCACCGTGACTCCGGTTCCCGAGATCCGGGCATCGCGTGTGATCCTGACCTCGTGCACGGGGCTTTCGTCGCATTTGCCGTCCACGGAATGCGCGTGCTGGCCCAGCGCCGCAGGGGCTGCCGCGCACGATCGCTCCCCATCTCGAAGGTTCCTGCCTGAGTGCGAACCATCTTCATCCCCACTGAATTGCGGTATTCCTGGCCATTCTCGCCCTTTCCATACAGGGCCGCTCCCAGGCGAACCGTTGCCACATCCGCGTGCCTTCCCACAATCCGACCCGGAGCCTTTGAGCCAACTCTACCATTTGCATCGAAAGTTGTCAAGTAGCTTTCATCTTTAACAAGTAACTTTCAGATATCGACGTAACTTTGGCGCTTCGAGTACGATCAGACATGCCTTCTCGCCCCAAAGTGCCTCCGCAGAGCCGATGACGATCGCCCGCAGCGTACCCTCAAGGAGATCGCCCAGGACATCGGCCTCCCCGTGTCCCCGCCTTTCCACATTCTGATAACCCTCGCTCGAAAGCCGCGGCCATCTCATCCAAAGCTCCGATGGCGCCTGCTCACTCGGGCCCAAAGGTCTCCTCCGTCGGCTACAGGAGCGCGCCGAAAGGATACGCCGGATCCTCAGGCCGCACCCGGAAAAGCTGGCAAGCCGCTTCAACGGGACTTCCAGTTGCGCTCGCCTCTCTGAGCACCGGATCCAGGCGCTCGGCAGCGAGGAAAGCTTTCACGCCATTTGCATGATGAACAAGCCCGGCCGTGTGCTTCCGCCGCACGCGATCTCCCCTGGCAAGGTGATCACCGCCTTCCAGAAACCGCTGCTGTAGACCGTATCCCCGGAAGCGGCGGCCTCGTGTCGCGTACCCCCCAAACTATCTGCGATCGCCAGGCTCTGCTCGGCGAATTCGACCGGATTCGCCAACGGGGCTGCGCCATGGACACAGAGAAGAATCCCTCACCGGTGGTATCTGCATTGGCCCGCGATCACTCTGGACGGCAGTACTCTGGACGGCAGTTCTGTCACTTCCGCCCTGAGCATCTCCCCACTGTCCGTATAACGCCCGATCGCGAACTCGAAATCGCCCGCGCCGTCCTTGATGCCGCGCGTGCGGCAGCGCACGAACTCTCCGGTTTTAACTTTCAGATCCTGACTGTAATTTTCTGCAGATCAATTGCTGCGGCAATGTCGACTGCTTCCGAACCTCGTTGAGCCTTCAGGAGGGCGGACTGGACTCGCAAGCCCGAGATTGGATGCAGACACGAGACGGGCGGCAAAACAGGACAGTGCGTTCCTGTTTCACTCGCGCACCTGGCATCCAGAACCTGGTCTTTCTGTCCCGGGGCGAGACCCTGCCTGCACCCTGTGTAGCAAATCCTCCATGGCCTCGCCGCCGATCGAAGCACTGCAGGCCTCTCACGAGATCACTCCTTTCGATTTCTTGGGGCCCGCAAGGGCCGCGGCCGGATAATTACACCTTGAACTCAGTCTGGAAGGGCTCTGGCATGGGTGCGCCTCCCCGGAGCCGCCATAAGCCCGCCACCGCGTTTCCCCAGGGCTTGTCCATCCCAGATGTGGCTGGAGCAAAGAGAGTCCACGCGCGCAGGGAAACATTCCGGCTGCGGCGGCTGGCGCGAACAGGACGGGGCAGACTTGTTTTTTAACCGGATGACGGTATTCTGGACTCGGACTGCCATGGGTTCGACCGGACAATTGCGGATCCTCGAGCGGCGTGTAGCACGGCTGTTGGCGGAAGCCGAGGTGGTGCTGGCGCGGCTGCAAGAGCGGCAACAGTGGCAGGAGGAGATGGAAACGCTCGGCCGGCAGCGCGACGCCTGCGAGGTGCCGTCTGCTCAGAGTGAAGCTGCAAAGGAGAAGGCCGACGACGAGCTCGCGAAGCGGATCGAGAAGCTGCGCGAGCAGGCGGAGGCGGCGCGCACTGCCGCTGCGGACTGGGTGGAGCGGGCAAGAAAGCTCATGCTTGAGGGGGCGCAGCTCGAGCCGGGGCTGCTTCCGGTAGCGGAATAGGCGCACGAGTTCCGGCTGTGATGGGAGCGCGGGCCGGAACAAATCAGGCTGATTGTGTTGCGGACCCGTTCGGTGTTGCGAGAAGCCGGTGGAGCCCAGCACGGCCTGCCCGCCCAGCCTCCGCTGCTTCTGGCGGACGGCGTTGAGCGCCTCGTCGGGCGTCGTGCCGACCGACTGGCGGCGCCGCTGCGGGCCTTCCCGCCACTCGATGGAATACGTACCGGGGCGCGGATCCCAGATCCAGGAGTTGCCCTTGCGCGGCAGCGCGACGAACTGCCAGCGGCTTGGCGCGAGGCGGACTTTCTTGAAGACGCGGATGCGGGGACGGAGTTTCAGGGCCCGGCGTTCGGTGTCGAAAGTCTCGCTATTGCCGACACCCAGACCCTGCCATGATCCGCAACTGATTGCAACGGAGGAAGTTGTAGGACCAGTGGTGGCGAAGGTGGGGTACCGGCACTGGGCCCCTGCAACTCATTGTATTTTCATGTGGTTATTAAAACATACTTTGCTGTCTGTAATTTGCGGAAATTCCCGTTTTTCTCATGAGTGCCCGGTTTCGGCCCCTTTGGGGCGCGTGACTCGACACCCACCAAGACTAAAATCAGGATCACTCCCTCGTAAGCCAGTGAGTTCGAATTACCCCATCTCAGCCGGCCGCCAGGTATGGATCCAGCCCCTTGTGCCGTCTTTTGAATCAACGTCTTACCTCCCAGTAGGACTGAGACCGCCTCTCCTACCCATCAGGACGGACAATCAGGCTGGCAAGTATAAGAATATGCGCGAGATCCGAGCGTGATCGGCGTGTACCGCACCCGATTTCTTGGACAGTTTTTTGAATTATCGTCATGCGGCTGACTCGAGGGCAAGCAGGGCTTGGTGAGCCTGCCGCGGGGATTGGAAGTGGAGCCGTTCGACCAGCCACTGCTCGTTGTAGCGCCGGCGGAATTCTTCGAGCGCTTCGGCGAGTTGCTCCAGGGTTTCGAAGTGCCGCACCCAAAGAAGCTGCTGCCCGAGAGTGCGAAAGAAGCGGCCGATGCAGCCGTTGCCTTCGGGCTCGCGCAAGAAAGCCGGTGAAGACTCCAGGGGCGAGAAAACGGATCTCACGCTGAAAGTCGTCGCTCATGAATTGGCAGCCGAGGTCATGACGCAGCACAACGCCCAAGGGTATTCCTGCGCCTTGCGGATGCAACGTGCCGGCAGTCCGTTCTCCATCGCCGGGCTGGCTACCTGCTGATGATTCTCGCGCCGGCCCTGCTCTTCGACCAGATCCTCCTGCCGGATCTTGAGCCCCTCCTCGCCGGCCGCCAGAAAGGCCTCGCGCCACTCCGACAGGGTCGCTGCCGTGACGCCATACCGGCGGCTCGTGGACTCCAGATCAGCGCCGCGGAGCAGCTCCAGAACTACGCTCATCTTGCGCTTGGCCGAGCGAGCGGCCCTTGCTGCCGCGGCCGGATTCCGATTGTTTCGTGTCGGACATACCGATTCTCCTGATCGCAAATCAGTGTCCAAGGAAATCGTGGGGCGCGGGACTCATGCCCTCGGGCGGCTTCGGCAAGGGTTACCGCTGCGCAGGACTCGGCGCCCCAACGAGCCTTCTGGTTGGTCCGGTGTAATAAAGGTGGAGACACCCGAGGGAGCGCATCCCCGGATCTATCCTGCTGTACTCGAATCCCTGAGACTCCTGTCCAGCACAGCAAAATGGCGGGAGGGACATCAGAACACCAGGACCTTGTCCGCTTCCTTCGTCCAGGCGGTCAGCTCCTCCATTGAGCTCCGATGCGCACCTGGCACAAGGGATTCAGGCTTGATCCCACGAGCATCCATGCAGGACCCGCAAACTCCGATCCTCCCGTCTTTTGACAACAGGCCCCTCAGCATCCGTTCAAGGTTGTAGTAGCCGTTCGGCGTTGTCTGGCCGGCTACCGCGCACGAGGCGGCATCGCCCATCAAAAACACCCTCACGCTCGTCTCTCCGTCCTTCGCCAACGAAAGCGCCAGGCGAAGCCCGTTGTAGCTGCGTTCGGTCCCGTACGGGGGATCGTTCAAGATGATGAGATAGTTCATTGCCGTTCGCGTGGGAAAAAGAAACTAGAGCGTTATCGGGACGCCGTACACTCTTCCTCCAGCTTTCACTATCCAGCCAAGCAATGACCGCCGGAAACCGACCGGGGCCAGCCACCATTTCTCGAAAAGCACCTTGCCCAGGTGCCATGCCTTTCCGATTCGCCTCAGTTGCACGCTCGGCGCCGGTTCCGCGAAGAAGTTGCCGAACGCGAATCCTGCCAGGTCCTCCCCGGCCTCCAGCATGCAGTAGCCGTCTCCGCAAAATGCCGCTTCGCATGGACGCCCGGAAACCTCCGCGACGATTCGCTGTGCGACGACCTCCGCCTGCGCATGCGCAAACACACCGGCCTTAGGCAGCATCAGAGGCACGTCCGGCTTCCATCGTCCTGGAATCGGAATCGAAGTGACATCACCGATCGCGTAAACACCGCCCTGACTTGCCCGCAGCGTCCGCGGGTCCACCGGGACCCAACCCGACTGATTCGTAAGGCCAGCATCGACGACGGCCTTCGGCGCGCGGTGGGGAGGCACCGCAACCAGCAGGTCGTAGGTGAATTCTTGCCCGTTGTCGAATGCCAGTTTCCGGCTGCCCGGTTCGACCCCAATTAGCTTGTGGAATGGGTGGAACTTTATCGCCTTGGCCTCCAGCATGCTGCGGACAGCCTCGCCGAGCTGCGGGCCGGCCACCGGCATAGGCTGCGGCTCAGGTGTAAACAGGTGGATCTCAATCCTGGAAGACAGGCCGCGCCGCCGGAAATAATCCGCGATCAGCATCGCTCCCTCATGAGGAGCCCCGGGGCACTTGTACGGCATCGAGGAGACGACGACCGCGATGCTCCCCCCAGAGAATGCCTGCAGGCTGTCACGAAGACGGGCAGCGCCGTCGAAAGTGTAGAACGTGTGGGAGGCGGCAGCCAGCCCTGGGATGGCGTCGGCAGCGAGGTCGGCGCCCAGCGCCACGACCAGATGATCGTACGCAACTTCAGCCGCGCTGGTCCTCACTTTGCGCTGAACCGGGTCGATACCGAGAACTTTTCCCTGGACCAGTTCCACGCCACGGCGCAGCAGCCTGGCCACAGGCCTCCGGATCTGGTCCGGCTCGCGATCTCCGGTCATGAGCCAGAGAAACGAAGGGGCGAAGGCGTGTTGCGGGTTTTTCTCGACCAGCACCACTCTGTGCCCAGAGGGCAGTTGCCGGCGAATCTCGTTGGCGGCCACCATGCCTCCGACGCCGCCGCCAAGCACCACTATTGTTGATTGCATCCTTCTCCCTCCGGCATCCATCAGCGGCCAGCCCGAAGCCGCTCGACAGCGTCCGCGACAACGGCTGCCGCCGCGTCGATATCCGCCTCGCTCGTCATGCGCCCCGTCGAGAACCGGAGCGTCCCACGCGCCCACTCTTCCGGCACCTGCATGGCCCGGAGTACGTGAGAGACGCGAACCTGGCCCGAATGACAGGCGGCCCCGGCCGATGCGGCGACTTTGTCTTCAATGGCGGCGAGCAGAATGTTGGCATCCACGCCGTGGAAGCTGACGCTCAGCGTGTTCGGCAGCCGGCGGCCGGGAGCGCCGTTCACTCTGATGTCAGCCACCCGTTGGCGGAGAGCGCTCTCCAGCCGGTCCCGCAGGCGTCTCATATGCTCCGCGTTGACCTCCAGATCTCGCCGCGCGATCTCGCAGGCCTTCCCCAGTCCGACGATTTCCAGGACATTTTCGGTGCCGGGCCTCCGGCCGTATTCCTGTCCCGCTCCCTCCATGAGCCGTTCCAGCAGCGTTCCAGCGCGGACATAAAGGGCTCCCACGCCTTTGGGCGCATAGAGTTTGTGCCCCGCCAGGGACAGCAGGTCTGGCCCCAGGGCACGGACATCCACTGCAATCTTGCCCGCCGATTGCGCGGCGTCGGTGTGAAACGCGATTCCCCGCGCATTCGCCAGCTCCGCGACCTCCTCGATGGGCTGAATCGTGCCCACCTCATTGTTCGCGTGCATCAGCGTGATCAGGATCGTCTCCGGGCGAATCGCTCTCTGGACGTCGCTGACGCTGACAAGCCCATGCCGGTCCACGGGAAGGAAGGTGATTTCGAACCCGTCCCGCTCGAGCCTCCCGCACACAGCGGTTACCGCCGGGTGCTCAATCTGGCTGGTGATGATGTGCCTGCCCCGGCTGCCCCGGGCTAGCGCAATTCCCCGGATGGCGTAGTTGTTCGATTCGGTCCCGCCGCTTGTGAAGATGATCTCGCCGGGGGCGCAATTCAAAAGAGCTGCGACCTGCGAACGGGCTTTCTCCACGGCCTCGCGCGCCTTTCGCCCGTACCAGTGGGAACTGGACGGGTTGCCGAAGTGCTCCTCGATGTAGGGACGCATCGCCTCGATCACCTCGGGGGCATGCGGCGTGGTGGCGTTGTAGTCCAGGTAAATCGGCCGGTTGGTCAATCTCTCCTCCCAGCGGTCATTCCGTGTGCGATTCTGCCGCGCCGACTTCGACCGGAAAACCCCTCGCTTGCCAGTCGGCGACACCATCCTCCAGCCGGAAGGCAGTAAAGCCGCGAGTCCTCAGGATCTCCACTGCTTCCACTGCCAGCACGCAGTAAGGACCGCGGCAATAAGCCACAATCTCCCGGTCGTGCGGCAGGTCTGCCAATCGGCGCTCCAGTTCTTTCAACGGCACGGACAAGGCCCCGGGGATGTGGCCCGCAGCGTACTCCTCCGGCGGGCGCACATCAAGCACAACGACAGCGCCGTCCCGCACCTTCCCCAGAAGCTGTTCCCGGTCCACCGGCTGGAGACCCTGGCGGCCTTCCAGGAAGCGGCGGGTGATCTCCCTGACTTCGACCAGGCGTGCCTCAGCCAATGATCGCAGGGACCGGAAGAACTGGCACACCTGTTCGTCTGCCAGGCGATAGGTCACATACAGGCCGGCCTTTTCAGCCTCTACCAGCCGGGCCTCGCGCAGGGCCTTTAAATGCTGGGAGGTGTTGGTCAGCCCCAGGCCGGCCTCCCTGGCGAGCGCCTCGACCGTGCGCGGCCCCTGGCAGAGGATGTCCAGCAGCTCCAGCCGGCTGGGGTTCGAGATCGCCTTGCCGATGCGAGCGAACTGCTCGTAGATGGCGGACTTGAAACGGCGGCTTCGGCTTGCCATGCCTTGTTCAGTATATCAGAAGTTAGCAAAATACTGTCCCAGCACCAGGGATTTCCTGCCTTCGAGTAGACCGTCTGTAAAGGGTGTCGGAGCGGAGGGTGGACACTGATGGCAAGGGGCGCAAGGCCAAGGCGGGCGTCACACGCAATAGGTGTCGATTTGCAACAGCTTTCGTGACGGCTATGCCGAAGCAACCGAACCGCTGCCCGGCTGAAGGCGAATCGCCGCTTGGATGCGACTGGGAACCAGCCGAGGAGGCGCTGACCGCCTGTGCGGACATACCACCACTTGTACGCGCGCTGCGGTCGTTCGACGTGCCTGGGAGCGTGCCGCGGCACTCGCGTGTGGAGCAACGGGAGCAAGGCTTGCCGAGATGGTGGGGTATGCGATGCCGAGCCAGGAGGCGGCGCGGAAGTTTTTCTGCCAGTTTCACGAGGAGAGGCGGGTGGAGCAGGCGCAGCGGGCATTGGCGGCAGGGCAGGTGAGCTAGATCCCCGAAGAGAGCGTGCCGCTGCCGGCGCGGCCGGGGCGGCTGCACTGCCGCTTTTCCTGCTCGCCGGGCAAGCTGACCCACTACCCGCGCATCGCCACTGCGAGAGTGCGGCGGAAAGCGACTGGGCTGGGGAATGGGCCTCGGTGGCCTCCGGTGCGGACGAGGTGTCTACCGGTGTCGAGCAAAACCTTCCAGTTACCGCCAATCGGCGCCAGGTTGATCGGCGCATCGATGACGGAGCCGATCCAACACCCCGCCTCTACAGCCCAGCCGAGCCCCGGATCCTGCTTTCGCCCGTGCCCGGACCGTTTACGGGCGGATCACGGACAGCCGCGCCGCGGGGTCTTTGAACAACGGAATATTTCCGTTACTATGAGGCAAGCCACACTGGGAATCTGGGATTACGCCTCTGGGCTGCGCCACGGCGCAGGGAGTGTCGTTGTTGCCTTGGTCGAAGCTGCGGCGCCGTTGGCTCGTGGCACACGCGGCCGTCCCATCTCGGATAGCCATTCGAAAGGAGCACGACCGACCATGAAACAACTGGGAAGTTTCACACTGATTCTGTTGATTGCTCTCAGTACGGGCGCACAGACCCCATCCAGGAAGAGGGCTCCAGCGAAAGCCGCGCCTGCGGCAAGCGCTGTGCCACAGCCGAGGTACAAGGCGATCTGGGAGCCGGTGCCTTTCACCAAGGACATCGATCTGAACGCCATCACCTGCATGGGCGCCGAAACCTGCTGGGTGGCCGGTGATAACTCGACCATCCTGTATACGGCCGACGGAGGGAAAAACTGGCAGATCCAGCTTGGGGGGGATCCCGAAGCCCGCGAAGAAGATCTGGTGAAGATCTTCTTCCTCGATAACAGGAACGGCTGGGCGATGACCGACCGGGCGCGTCTTTTTCATACCAGCGACGGAAGCACTTGGTCCGAGCTGGGCAAGCTGTCGGGAACATCCAAGGGCGTGTGGTTTGTTTCGGCCCAATCGGGTTTCGAGGTGGAAAACCCCGACTCGACGACCCAGACCACATTGCAGCATAGCCAGGACGGTGGCAAGAGCTGGAAGGCTGTGGACCGTTGCACCGTGAACACCTCCATCGACGGCCTGCCACGAAAGCTGGAGTGCCGCATGGGAGTGGCCCAGTTCCTCTCGCCCGCGATTGGCTTCATGGGCGGCGGCGCTGCGATCAACATGGCAACGGAAGTCGCCGCATTCGCCAAAACGGCCGACGGAGGTCAGACCTGGACCACCTCCGTAATTCCAGACACTAAATGGCCCATTACTGCTGTGCATTTCTGGTCTGAGAAGGACGGCTTCGTCGTGTTGAAAGACGGGAAAGCCCTTTGGACGGCCGACGGCGGCGGAAGCTGGACAGGGACGGCGAATGCCCCCCAGTGGCTCAGCCATTACGGCGGCGCTCAAGGCCAGATCGTCGGCGTTCATGAGGACGGCAGCCTGATCGCATACTCGTTCAACGGAGGCCGCAACTTCACCTCGCGACCATTCAAGACGCCGGCGCGAGTGCAAGCCGTGACATTCTTCGACCGCCAGCACGGCTATCTGGTCGGCGAGCACGGCATGGTGTATCGCTACCGCATTGTGCCGGCCGATTACAGCGCCCCGGGGATGATCGCCGCGCTGGCTCCGTAAGAGTCCGGAACTTCGGTTTCTCTGGCTGACGATTGTCGGCGCATCCCGTTTCAGGCTGAGTGTTATTCGGCGCACGCTGCCAGGTTCAGCCGCAGCTGGTTGGCCCGCATCGTCTCCGCGCTCACCCGCCCCGCAAACAAACTCAGCTGCTCCTTGATCCGGTTCTCCATCTCCCCCCGCTCGCAGTACAACTCCTCGTACAGCTCCTGCGCCGGGCAGTCGCCCGCCGCCAGGCTCGTCACCACATAGCGGGGGTCTCCTGGCGCTCCAGCATTCCCGTCTTCGCCATCACCCGCTGCAGCGCTCCCATCCGCCGTCCGCAGCCGTGCGCACAGCAGATGTCCGCCCGCAAGAATGTACAGCGGCAGGTAGCAGTGCCCGCCGCAAGGAGGCATGGAAGAACCGCTTCTCCTGCCGCCCGTGCAGCGGCCAGCCGGCCGCGTCTACGTCCAGCACGATGCTCCGCCCGGCCTCCCTCGAACAGCAGCGCCCCGGCGTCCGAGGTCATCGCCCCACCGTCGAACCGCGCCGCCACCTGCCGCGAAAAATGCCCTGCAAACTCGGAGCTGCCTTCAGTACACTGTGTCATAGCGGGAATCGGGGCCTCGCTCGCATAAAACATTTGCTCTCACAAACGTTTGTGCCAGAGTCCTCCCCTTCCCGCTACCTCTTTGTGACAAATAAAGGGCTACCTGCGCTGTGCCTCGGACCCCAAAGCCAACCACAAGCTGCGGGAGCGCTGCCGCGAGTCCATCGCCAAGTGAGATAGAGTGGCTCATCAATACAGACGAACCTGATCTGCCGCGGGCCGCCCGGATGGCGCCGTATCGACGCGGATCTCACCGTCAGAGGCCCGGCTCAGCGTCACTCCAGCCGAGAATCCCCGCATAGCGCTCCGCCACCTGCTCGAACAGCGGCCGCACCGCCTCCACCAACAGCGACGACGTGATGTAGCGCTGTGAGACATCCTGTGTCATCGCATGGCCCAGGGCAATACGCGCCAGATCCGGCGTCGCGCCGCACTCGGCCAGCCGCGTCCGCATCGTGTGCCGCAGATGGTGCGGCGAGCAGACGCCCCGCTTGTCATCCCGCACCTGCGCCGACAGCGGCTGCCCGGGCTGCACCGGGGATTCGGACATCCATTCCGCGTCCGGCGGGCACAGCTCGCGCCAGCGCTCCAGCAGCCGCGCCAGACGCCCGCTGATCGGGACGCTGTAGGTCCGGCCTCCCTTGGCCGCGCTGAAGCGCATCACCTTCCGCTCCAGGTCCACATCCCGCCACCGCAGCAGCCGCACGGAATCGCGGCGCGCACCCGTTAAAAGCAACACGAGCCAAAAAGTCTGCTTCAATGGACTCAGTTTCTGCACGCTGGACCACCACTGCCGGAGCTCCTCATCCGACAGCGCCCAGTCGCGCGCCTTCGGCGTTGCAATATCCACCGCCACCGTCGGCGCTGGCGGCAGATCCGGCTGCACCCGCGCCATGTATCGGTATACGGCCCGCAGCGTGAGGAACACGCTCGACGCCGTCGCCAGACCGTGCCTGCGGACGATGTCGTGATAACGGGCCCGTACCTCCGCCCGGTCATTGCCCAGCTCTTCCAGCGTCCTCGGCTTCCGGTCTCGCAGGTAGCGCTGGAGGTTTTCGGCATAGATCCGGCGGGTCTTGGCCGCCAGCATCTTCTCCGACAGGTACCGCGCCCATGCCTGCTCGAGCGTCATGCGGCCCTCGACCGGGGCGGGCTTCAGGCTGGCCCACACCTTCATGGCTTCCCGCCGCGCCTGCGCCAGCGTCATCTCGCCCAGCACGCGCACCACAAGCCGGCCCTGAATGCGCCGCTGGATGCGGCAGGTCTTGGCTCGCGCTCCGGCACGGAGAAAAAGCCCCGGCACGCCTTCCACCGACCAGTCGCCCGAGCCGGGCGGGACGGCGTCGGCGTCGGCCTGGGTTCTGAGGGTCTTTCTGCCGTTACCAGCCGCCTGACGGGCAGGCATTGGAATCACTTTGGGCAGCTTCCTGCTCATGGTTCTGAAGCTCCAATCCGACCTACTAATTCGAGTTAGTCAACCCTGCAAGGTAGACTCCAGGGAGACTGTCAGCCCGATTATCGCCGAGGATGACGGTCAACGCCAGAGCATTCTAAATAGAACTTCAATAGCATCTTGCAGTTATCATGGAGGAATTCCGATGAATCGGGATCTGCAACCTCTTAATCAGTAGGTTGGAGGTTCGATTCCTCCCGCGCTCACCATTCAGATACTGTTTGTTTATCCCATCAGAAAGAACCCGCCCGCGCTCAGCGAACCGCTATCTCGCGGCCGCCCTGTGTGACTGCCGGAAGGCTCCGGGCAGCCGCAAAAAAGTCATCCGGAACGGACGCGCAGCTCCAGTGCTTCTTAAATCCAGGGGCTGACAGCCCAGGAGGCAGAGGGCGAGAGGACCTGTGTCAGACGCTGATCGTGCCCTTCAGGTAGAGCACGGCGCGGCCGGCGATTTCGACGCGCGAGCCCTTCCACTCGCACTCCAGTTCTCCGCCCCGGCGCGACACCTGGCGGGCGCGCAGCCTTCGCTTGCCGAGCCGCTGCGCCCAGTAAGGAACCAGCGTGCAGTGGGCCGAACCCGTCACCGGGTCTTCTGGAACGCCGGCGGCCGGGGCGAAGAAGCGCGAAACAAAATCATAGCCTTCCGTTTGTGACGGAGCGGTGACGATCACCGCGAAGCGGTCGGCTTCCGCCAGGCGCTGAAAATCCGGGCGCAGGGCGCGGACTTCCTCTTCCGTCTCGTACGCCACCATGTAGTCGCGCGAGGCCCAGATCTCTTTCGGGCTGCCGCCCAGAGCCTCGAGGAGTCCGGCGCAGGGCTCGACGCGCTCCGGCGGACGGGAGGGAAAATCCATGGCCAGCAGGGCGCCGCGGCGCTCCACCACCAGCCTGCCGCTGCAAGTATCAAAGACGACGCTGTCGCGTTCCGGCTCGAGAAACTCAACGATGACGAAAGCCGAGGCGAGCGTGGCGTGGCCGCAGAGGTCGACTTCGGTAGCGGGCGTGAACCAGCGCAGCTTGTACTCATCCCCGCTGCGGATAAAGAAGGCGGTCTCGGCGAGGTTGTTTTCGGCGGCGATGGCCTGCATGACGTCCTCGGGCAGGAGATCCTCGAGCGGGACCACCGCGGCGGGATTGCCTTCGAACACGCGGCGCGCGAAGGCGTCCACCTGGTACAGCGGAAGTTCGGGCATGATTCCAATGTAGCGGGCGCGGAGACCGCAATGCAGGAGTTGCGTACCGGAAAGGCTTGATCCACGCAGCCGGTGTGGCGGATGATGGAAGCGTAACGGAGGTTTCCCATTCATGTTGAGACGAGTTGCGATTCTTCTTCTCGCGGGCGCCGCCGTAGCTGTGGCGGTGGACATACCGGAATTCCGGCTGAGGATGTTCAAGCCGCTGCCGCAGGCAGTGGAGAATCCGAAGAACCCGATTACGCCGGAAAAGGAGGAGCTGGGGCGGGTGCTGTACTACGAAAACCGGATCAGCAAGAGCCATAAATTCTCCTGCAACAGTTGCCACAAGCTCGACCAGTTTGGCGTCGATAATGAGCCCACCAGCGAAGGGCACCGCGGACAGCGCGGCGACCGCAATTCGCCGACGGTCTACAATGCGGCCGTGCACTTTGCGCAATTCTGGGATGGGCGGGCGGCGGACGTGGAAGAACAGGCGAAAGGCCCCATTCTGAACCCCGTGGAAATGGCGATGCCGGACGAAAAAACGGTCGTCGCCACGCTGAAATCCATGCCGCAGTATGTAAGAATGTTCCAGAACGCCTTTCCTCAGGATAAAGAACCTGTGAATTACGAAAATATGGCGCGTGCCATCGGCGCATTCGAGAGAAAACTCATGACGCCATCGCGGTGGGACCGCTTCCTGCAAGGCGACAAGACGGCATTGAACGACTCGGAGAAGGCGGGCTTCCTGAAGTTTGTCGAGACTGGGTGCGCCACCTGCCATATGGGCGCCTGCGCCGGCGGGACGATGTACCAGAAGCTGGGGGTGGTAAAGCCGTACCCCGGCCTGAAAGACGAGGGGCGCGCGAAGGTGACCAAGCGCGCGGAAGACAGGTTCTTTTTCAAGGTCCCCGGACTCAGGAACATAGAAAAGACGTGGCCGTATTTCCACGACGGGTCCGTCAAGACTCTGGATGAAGCTGTGAAGCTGATGGCGGAATACGAACTGGGCAAGAACCTCAGCGCGGCCGAGGTGGCTTCCATCGTGACCTGGCTGAAGACACTGACGGGCGAGATTCCGCGGGACTATGTGAAACCGCCGGCGCTGCCGCCCTCGACGGCGAAGACGCCGAAACCGTCGCTGACCGACTGACATTATGGCGAAACAAATTTTCATCCTTCTGTTTGCCTCGGCCCTGGCGGCGCAGGCGCCTGGCGCGCGGGAACGCGCAGCGCAGGCAGCCGCCGGCTTGGGGCGGGTGCTCATGGAGCTGCTCGGGCAGGAGATGGCCCGGGGCGGCTACGAAGGCGCCGTGCTCGCCTGTTCCGAGGTGGCGCAAACCGTGACCGAAAAGTTCGGGCATGAGCAGGGAGTGGAAATCCGCCGGGTGAGCCTGCGCGCCCGCAATCCCAAGGACCAGCCGGACGAGTGGGAAGCGGCGAAGCTGCGCCAGTGGGAGAAGGACTACAAACCCGGGCAGCCTTTGCAGGACGTGTTCGAAGTGATGGAAGAAAAGGGGCGGCGCTTTGGGCGCTACCTGAAGCCTATCATCGTGCAGCCGATGTGCCTGGGCTGCCACGGACCGCGCGAAACGATTCCGGAGCCGGTCCGGCAGGTCCTCGGCCAACGCTACCCGCGCGACCACGCCACCGGCTACCGCGCGGGCGACCTGCGCGGCGCCTTCTCGGTGACCGTCCGGCTCGGCGACAAGTAGGCCTGGGCCCGCGCGGTTCGTATAGACCAGCAAATACGGCTGGCAGGCGATACCCTCGGGGGCGGGAGCGCGTCTTGCTATGTAAGCACCGGGTCCTGGACACGGATGCCGGGGCGACTCCTTTTCGAGAGAGGGATGCAGCATGAAGAGACGATCCGCTTTGCTTGCCATGTTCGCGCCCGTGGCAGCATGGGCGCAGAGGGGCTTTCGCGGCGGCTCCCGCCCAGGGAGCGCGGCGGGCGAGGGTCTGCCGCTGGCGGGTACGGAGCAGGAGAAACGGATCCTGAGCGTGCTGGAGGAGGCCTGGAAGACCGGGGCGACTTACGCGAACGTTCCTCACGCCGACGGACGGATGCTGCGGCTGCTGACGGAAGCAGCCAAGGCGAAGCATGTGGTCGAAATCGGCACGTCGACCGGGCTCTCCGGACTGTGGTTGTGCATGGCGTTGCAGAGGACCGGAGGGCGGCTGACGACGTTCGAGTATGACCAGCGCCGCGCGGCCACAGCGCGCGAGCACTTCCGCAAAGCCGGCGTGGCGGATCTGGTGACCATCGTCGAAGGCGACGCGCATCAGACCATCGCGCGGCTCAAGGAGCCGTTCGACATTCTGTTTCTCGACGCCGACAAGGAAGGCTACGTCGACTACTTCAACCGCCTGCTGCCGCTGGTGCGCCCTGGCGGCCTGCTGCTGGCGCACAACATCGACATGGCGCCCGAGTACGACCGGCTCATCACCACGAACCCCGCGCTGGAGACGCAGTACTTCCGCGAGGGCGGCGGGATGTCGATCACGCTGAGGAAGCTCTGACGCAGAGCAGTGGGCCAGGCGGGCCTGACCCGAGGGCGCGAGGAGCGGTTCTGCGCCGCACTACCCTGAGACATGCGAGGCCTGCTCGAGGACCGCGCCTTCCGTGCGCGTCGCGCCTTGCAGTCGCGGCACGGAAGGCGCGTTGGGCCCTACTGCCGCGGATCAGGACGCGCTTGTGGCGGCGAGGCGCAGGTGGATCTGCCTGCAAATTGCGGCCAACCGCCAGCGCCAGAGCTGGCGCTCCGGGCTGGAGCGCGAGTGCGGACTCAGCCCAGCTCGGAGCCGCGGAAGAACCAGGAAACCTCGAAAGCGGCGGTTTCCGGGGCGTCGGAGCCGTGGCTGGCGTTGCGTCCGATGTCGGTGCCGTAGAGCGCGCGCACCGTGCCGGGAGCGGCTTTCTTCGGATCGGTAGCGCCCATGACCTCACGCCATTTGGCAATGGCATCTTCGCGCTCGAGGGCCATGAGGATGACGGGGCCTTCGGTCATGAAGGCCACGAGTTCTTCAAAGAATCCCTTGCCGCGGTGGACGGCATAGAATCCTTCGGCCTCGGCGCGGGTGAGCTTCTGCATGCGCATGGCGAGGATGCGGAAGCCCGCCTGCTCGATCATGGAGATGATACTGCCGGCGTTGCCTGCGGCGACGGCGTCGGGCTTGATGATGGCGAGAGTGCGTTCAGTGGGCATGATGATGATCTCTGTGAGTTGAGAATGGTTTTGTCAGGGTGTGAAAAGCGAGCGGGGGGACCGTGTGGGGACCGCTGACCCTGCGGGCCTTCGGCCCGCTTCGTGCGCGGCACGGAATTACGGTCCGTGTGCGGCACAGCAATGGCTTCGTGCACGCCACAGAAGGACGATTCGCGCGCCGCACGTCAACACGCTTTTTCGGCGGCGTTGAAATGCGATCCGCGCACGGTCCGGCGATAGTGACAGCCGTTCCAGTCACCATTTACAGGTTGAGGGCGGCCCTGGCGCGGTCGCCGATTTCGGCCGGCGTCTGGCAGACGAGAATGCCGGCGTCCTCCATGGCGGCCATCTTGTCGCTCGCTTTTCCAGAGCCGCCGCTGATGATGGCGCCAGCGTGGCCCATGCGGCGTCCCGGGGGCGCGGTCTGGCCGGCCACGAATCCAATGACGGGCTTCTTCACGTTCTGTTTGACGAAAGCGGCGGCCTCTTCTTCAGCCGTGCCGCCGATTTCGCCGATCATGATGATGGCCTCTGTCTGAGGGTCTTCGTTGAAGAGCCGCAGCGCGTCGACGTGCGTGGTGCCGATGATCGGATCGCCGCCGATGCCGATGCAGGTCGTCTGGCCGATGCCAAGGGCGGTAAGCTGGCCGACAGCTTCATAGGTGAGGGTGCCGGAGCGGGAAACGACGCCGACGGGACCGGGTTTGTGAATATGACCCGGCATGATGCCGATTTTGCACTCGCCCGGGGTGATAATGCCAGGACAATTCGGGCCGATCAGGCGCGTATTTGGATAATTTTTCAGAAAATTCCAGGCGCGGACCATATCGAGCGCGGGGATGCCTTCGGTGATGCACACTACGAGGCGGATGCCTGCGTCGGCAGCTTCCAGGATGGCGTCCGCAGCGAAGGCGGGCGGCACGAAAATGACGCTGGCATCAGCGCCGGTGGCCTTGACGCCTTCGGCGACGGTATCGAAGACCGGCCGGTCGAGGTGGCTCGACCCGCCCTTGCCGGGAGTGACGCCTCCAACGATATTCGTCCCGTAAGCGATGCACTGCTGGGCGTGAAACGTGGCTTCCTTTCCAGTGAAGCCCTGCACAAGCACGCGGGTGTTCTTGTTGACGAGAATGCTCATGGCTGGGATTCCTTACGATGCCCGTCCGGCAAGAGCGACGACCTTCTCGGCGGCGTCCTTCATGCCGTCGGCGACAGTAAAGTTCAGGCCGGACTCGCGGAGGATGCGGCGGCCTTCGTCGACGTTGGTGCCTTCCATGCGGATGACGAGAGGAAGCTTGAAGTCGAGTTCCCGGGCGGCGGCCACGACGCCGGCGGCGAGCGTGTCGCAGCGCAGGATGCCGCCGAAGATGTTGATGAGGACGGCCTTCACGTGGGCATCCGACATGAGGATGCGGAAGGCGTTGGTGATCTGCTCCTGGTTGGCGCCGCCGCCGACGTCGAGGAAGTTGGCGGGATTGCCTCCGGCATACTTGATGATGTCCATGGTAGCCATGGCAAGGCCGGCGCCGTTGACCATGCAGCCGACGTTGCCGTCGAGCTTGATGTAGTTCAGGCCGAACTTCGACGCCTCGACCTCGAGCGGGTCTTCCTCGTTGGTATCGCGCAAGGCGGCGATGTCCGGGTGGCGGTAGAGAGCGTTGTCGTCAAAATTGAACTTGGCGTCGAGGGCGATGACGCGCTGATCTTCCGTGACGACGAGAGGGTTGATCTCCGCCAGCGAGGCGTCGGTCTCAACCCATGCCCGGGCCAGCGCCTGGAAGAGCCTGGCCGCAGCGGAGGCAACGCCGCCCTTCAGTCCGATGCCGAAGGCGAGCCTGCGCGCCTGGAAGGGGAGCAGACCGTTGCCGGGATCGAAGGACTGCTTCAGGATCAGTTCCGGGGTCCTGGCGGCGACCTCTTCAATTTCCATGCCTCCGGCGGCAGAGGCCATCAGCACAGGCTTGCCCTGGGCGCGGTCGAGCACGATGCCCGCATACAGTTCCCTGGCGATGGGCAGCGTCTCTTCGACCAGCACGCTGCGCACCAGCCGCCCCTCCGGGCCGGTCTGGTGCGTGACGAGGGTCATGCCGAGAATCCGGGAGGCGACGGACTCAGCCTCGGCGGGACCGTCGGCCAGCTTGACGCCGCCGCCCTTGCCGCGTCCTCCGGCATGGATCTGGGCCTTGACGACAACGCGCGCGCCGATTTCCTCGGCGATGGAGCGGGCCTCGGCGGCGGTTGAAGCGACGCGGCCGCGCGGGATGGGGACGCCGTAGCGGGCGAGAATCTCCTTAGCCTGGTATTCGTGGATTTTCATGGTGTTGGGCTTGTGGTAGGCTCGAAAAAAGCCCCGATTTTCACTATAACATGGCCTTCCTCGACTACCTTCACAAGGTCCTGGACAGAGAGTCGCTGTCCTCGCTCGAAGCCATGGAGGCGATGGAAGAGATCCTCCGCGGCAGGGCGACGACGGCGCAGATTGCCGCCTTTCTGGCAGCGCTGCGGGTGAAAGGGGAGACGGCAGACGAGCTGCTGGGGCTGGCGCAGGCGATGCGGGAGCATGCCGTGCGCGTGGAGCATGGCATCACCGACCGCCCCGTGCTCGACACTTGCGGCACGGGCGGAGACCACCGCGGAACGTTCAACATCAGCACGGCGGTGGCGTTTGTGGCGGCAGCCTGCGGAGTGGCTGTGGCGAAGCACGGCAACCGGTCGATGTCGTCGAAGAGCGGCAGCGCCGACGTGCTGGAGGCGCTGGGAGCGCGGCTTCTGGGCGACCCGGTGCGGATCGCGCAATGCATTCGCGAAACAGGCATCGGTTTCCTGTTCGCACCCTCGCTGCATCCCGCCATGAAGCATGCGCAGCCGGCGCGCGCGGAGCTGAAAACACGCACGGTGATGAATCTGCTGGGGCCTCTGACCAATCCGGCGGGAGCGACGGCGCAGCTTGTGGGAGCGCCGTCTTTGCGGGCGGCCGAGCTGATGGCAGTGACGCTGGCTTCGCTGGGGCTGGAACGAGGCTACGTGGTCCACGGGGAGGACGGGCTGGACGAGATCTCCACCACCGCGCCGACTCACATGTTGGGCATCGTGCATGGAGCCATCGAGCACGAACTGGCCGAGCCGGAACAGTTCGGCGTCGGGCGGGCGCGGCTCGAGGACCTGCAAGGGGGCACGGCGGAAGAAAATGCGCGCATCGTCATCGAAATCCTGGAGGGCGGACGCGGTCCAAGGCGGGACATTGTGCTGGTGAACGCAGCCGCGGCGCTGCGGGCGGCGGGCGTGGCGCAGTCGTTCGAGGACGGGATGCAGCAGGCGGCGGCGGCGATCGACAGCGGAGCTGCGCGCGAGAAGCTGCGGGCGTTCGTCGAGTTCACTCAACAGGCGGCGCAGTAAAAGGCGGCGCGTTACAGCGAGCCGCTGTGGCGCTTGAGAATCTGGGGCAGATTCGTCGAGAAAGCCGAACGGGCGAGCACCATGCTGGCGCCCGCGGACTGGGCGCGGTTCTTCAGCTCCGCCTCGACGTGCGAGACGAAGGCGATGATGCTCACCTTCTTCAGCGATTCTTCGGCCCGCAGGCTCGCGATCAGTTCGACTGGCTTCACGCTCCGGGCGTTCAGGTCGACGATGATCAGCATGGGCGGCTCCTGCCGGGCGCGGTCGAGCACATCCTGCGCGGATTTCAGGAATTCGCACGAGAAGCCGGAGCGCTTGGCCGCATCATTGATCTTCACGACAAAGAACAGGTCGTCGACGACCGCCAGGATTTTCCTTGGCTTTTGAGACATGGATGAACCGGTTGAATTTGAACAGAAATCAAGACCGCAGGGAGAGTGGCAGCCTTGGGGAAGGCAAACATCATTATACTACGCGGACGCCCCCAGCGGGCGTGCCGGAAAACCTTCGAGTGGGCACTGGAGCCCTCCCGCTACAATTGAGATTCACTCATGGCTGACGCGGCGCACTACGGAGATTGGCTTGAGACACTCTGCCGGGAGCACGGCATCGACCGCGAATACTGGGACATCTGGGGGCGGCGGCACGAGGTTCCTGAACACACCCTGCTGGCGATCTTGAAGTCGCTAGGGCTGCGAACGGAGACGCCCGATGCGCTGCGCGCCTCGGCGCAACAGCGGGAACGGGCGCGCGCCGGCCGCCCGCTGGAACCGGTGACCGTGCTCAGCGCAAGCGATGCCGCGCCATCGGTGGAGGTTCGAGCGCCAGCGGGGAGCCGCGTGGCGCTGGCGCTGTATCTGGAGGACGGCGCCGCCCGCCGGTGGGAAGCGGAGATCACGCAGGAGGCGCAGCGTGTGGCGCTGCCCGCGCCGCTGCCGTTGGGCTACCACGATCTGGAGGCGGTGGCGGCGTTGCCAGGCGGCGGCGAGAGGCGCGGCGCGCAGCGGCTGATCGTCACGCCGGACAGGGCGTGGCTTCCCGAAAAGCTCGAACGCGGCGGCAGAGCGGCGGGGCTGGCGATCAGCCTGTACGGCGTGCGGAGCGCCCGCAATTGGGGCGTGGGGGACTTTACGGACCTGGCTTCCATTGTGGAATGGGCAGCGGCGGAGCTGGGTGTGGGGTTCGTGGCGCTGAATCCGCTGCACGCGATCGCAAACCGGCAGCCGTTCAATACAAGCCCGTATCTGCCGCTGTCGGTGTTCCACCGCAATTTTCTGTATCTGGATGTCGAAGCGGTGGAGGACCTGCTGGTGTGCCCGGCTGCGCGGCGGATGGTGGCGTCGCCCAAGTTTCAGGCGAAGCTGGCGGCGCTGCGGGCGGAGGAGTTTGTCGAGTACGAGGAAGTGGCCCGGCTGAAGCGCGGCGTGCTGCGGCTGCTGTTCCGGCGGTTCTGGCGCGAGGAGTGGCTTCAGGGAACGGAGCGGGCGCGGGCGTTCCAGCACTGGATGGCGGAGCAGGGGCAGTTGCTGGACGATTTCGCGGTGTTCTGCGCGATGGATGAAGTTTTCCATCTGCGCAGGCGCGACGTGTGGGTGTGGCCGCAGTGGGAGGAGGCCTACCGGGATCCGGAATCGCCCGCGGTGAGGCGTTTCGCTAAAGAACATTTCAGACGTGTTCTGTTTTTCAAGTACGCGCAGTGGCAGATCGACCTGCAACTGGAGCGCGTGCAGCGGCTGGCGCGGCGCCTGGGCATGCCCGTAGGGCTGTATCACGACCTGGCGCTGGCGACGGACCGCTGCGGCGCGGATCTGTGGGCCTACCGCAGGTTTTTTGTCGAGGGCTGCCGGGTGGGCTCGCCGCCGGACGATTTCGCCTTGGAGGGGCAGGACTGGTCGTTCCCTCCGCCGAACGCGGAGGCGCACCGCGAGGACGGTTACAGGCTGTTTGCGGAGACGGTGCGGCGCAACGCGCGGCACGGAGGCGCGCTGCGGATCGATCATGTGATGCGTCTCTGGCGGCTGTTCTGGATCCCCGACGGGATGCCGCCGGCGGCAGGGACATACGTCAACGACCGCTGGGAGGACCTGGTGCGGGTGCTGGCGCTGGAAAGCGTTCGAGGACGGTTCCTGGTGGTGGGAGAGGACCTCGGCACGGTGCCCTCTGGGTGCCGCGAGGCAATGGAGCGATTCGGAATGCTCAGCTACCGGCTGTTCTATTTCGAGAAGGGCGCAGACGGGCTGCCGCGGCGCGTGAGCGAGTATCCGCGCACGGCGCTGGTGTCATCGACAACTCACGATCTGCCGACGCTGGCCGGGTTCTGGGCGGGGCGCGACATCGAGGTGCGGCGGCAGACGGGCATGCTGCGCGACGATCAGGCCTACGAGCGGCAGAAGCGGGAGCGCGTGGAAGAAAAGCGGCGGATGATCGAAGCGCTGGTGCGTGACGGTTTCCTGCCGCCGGAGTTTCCGCGGGAAGCCGCACAGTGGACAGAGCTGACCGGGGAGCTGCACAACGCGGTGATCGGGTATCTGATGATGACTCCGGCCATGCTGATGCTGTTGAACCAGGAAGACCTGACCAAGGAGACCGAGCAGCAGAACGTGCCGGGAACGACGTGGGAATATCCGAACTGGCGGCGGAAGATGCTGTATTCGGTGGAAGAACTGCGGACTTCGGCGAGGGCGCGTGATTTCGAGCGCATGATGAGGGCGTGGATGGAGCGGAGCGGGCGGCTTTAGTTGCGTTCGATGGCGCTGAAGGGGATGTCGAGGATTGGGTAGCGGGGCCAGTCCCTGTAATCGAAGTGCCACCACTCGTATTCGTAAACGGTGAAGCCCTCGCGCTCCATGGCGCGGCGGAGCAAGTCGCGGAGACGCCGGGCGCGGCGGGAGCCTCCGCGGTAATCCGGGTGCGCGCGCTCCGTCATCTCGTCGTATTCGCTGGGCATCTCGACGGCTTTGCCGGTGCGTAGATCATAGAGGGACAGATCGACGGCGCAGCCGCGGTTGTGGCGCGAGCCCTTCGCAGGGTCGGCGACGAACTGCTTCTTGTCGTCGGGAGTGGCATCCCAGAACTGCTTTGTGACGCTCCAGGGGCGGTAGCCGTCGAAAACGACAATTCCGTAGCCTTTTGTTTTGAGCCACCGGTGGGCGCGCAGCAGGGCCTCCGCGGCCGGGCGCTGGAGAAAGGCGCGGGCTTCGGAATAGACCGAACGGCCCAGGAAATTGTTGGCTGTGGCGTAGCGGATGTCGAGGCGGATGTCCGGAGCGAGACTGGACAGATCGACCAGATCCGGCTGCGCCGTGGCGCGGGGATCGGCGGGGGGCTGAGCCAGCAGCGCGAGCAGAGCCAGCGGCAGGACCATATTCATGAGTGTATGCAGGACCGCTTCCAGCCGGCGGCAGAGCGGAGGTAGACTGATCGGTTCCGGCGCCCGGCGCAGTTGAGAGTGGCGCGCGGAGGAGTGAGGTCTCATGCAATACCATATCAGCCGGCAGGGCCAAACCTATGGACCGTATCCTGCCGAGGATGTCAGGAGAATGCTTGGTGAAGGAAGGCTTTTGCCTACCGATCTCTGCTGGACGGAGGGCATGGCGGGCTGGGAGCCGTTGACGAAGGTGATGGGCGTGGCGGCAGCGCCGGCAGCACCAGCGCCGCCTGCGGCGAGACCGGTGCCCATGCAGACTGCTCCGCCTCAACGCCCCATGCCCGTGCAAGGGCCGCAGCCGGGCGCGCAACCCTATGCGCCGCGGCCGCAGCCGGCCCCGGGATGGCAGGGTCAGCCGGTGCAGGCGGCCTGGGGAGCTGGCGGCCAGTGGCCGGCGCCTCCGGACATGCACTGGGCGGCGGTGCTGCTGCTGTCGATGGTGACCTGCGGAATATTTGGACTGGTCTGGTTCTACAAACAGGCGGCGTTCGTCAAGAGGCTCGACCCCAGGAACCAGGCAATCCAGTTTTTCTTTGGCTATTTAGCCGTCCTTCTTGCCAGCATCCTGATTTCATTCATGGGCCGCCTGACGACGCTGTTGATCATCAACTTCCTCTTGCCGTGGGCCGCTCTGGCGCTGCTTCTGGCAGCCGTATTCTCCATGCGCACTGTTTTGCAGCGCCATTATAATACGGTGGAGAATATTGGCCTGCGGCTGGGGCCGGTGATGACTTTCTTCTTCAATATGCTCTATTTCCAGTATCATTTTTCCCGGATCAACCGGTGGAAAAAGACGGGGCAGCTTGCCTGACATGAAATCCGTGGCGGTAGCGGCGGCGGCCGCGGCGGCGGCGTGCCTGTACTTCTTCAACCCGGCGGCGTATCCGTGGTATCCGCCGTGCCTGATCCGGCTCTATACGGGCTGGAGCTGCCCAGGGTGTGGGGCGACGCGGGCGATGCACGCGCTGTTGCACCTGCGCCTGGAAGAGGCCTGGCGGCTCAACCCGCTCTGGACCGCCGGGGCGCCCGCGCTCGCCGTGTGGGGCTTGTGGCGTGAGCTGCGGGATCGCAGCCGGAGGACAACAGCTTGAGCGACACTGGAGCGCGGGGCCGCGTTTCCGTGCCGGGGCGCGTGAACCTGATCGGCGAGCACATCGACTATCACAATCTCCCCGTCCTCCCGATGGCGCTGGACAAGAGGGTGGAGCTCGAATGGGAAGCTCGGGAAGACGCGCTGGTGCGGGCGGCCAGCGAGGGATTCGAGGCGCGGGAATTCCGCCTCGACGCGCCCGTCGAGCCGTGGGCGCCCGGCGACTGGGGCAACTATGTCAAGGCTGCCGCTGCGGCGGCGCTCGGCAAGTGGAGCCTGAAGCGGGGAGCTGCCTTGCGCGTCCGTTCTTCCCTTCCCGTGGCCGCCGGACTCTCGTCTTCGACGGCGCTGATGACGGCCTGCACGCTGGCGCTGCTGGAGGCGAACGATGTTCACGCAAGTTTTGACGAATTGATGGAAGTGCTGCCGGAAGGCGAGTACTTCGTGGGCACGCGCGGCGGTGGGATGGACCATGCGGCGGTGCTCGGAGCGCGGGAAGGGTGCGCGCTACTCGTGGAATTCGAGCCGGTGCGCATCGAGCCGGTCCCTGTTCCGGAGGGTTGGACATTCCTGGTTGCCGACAGCGGCGTGAAGGCGGAGAAATCGGCGGCGGTGAAGGCGGAATACAACGAGCGGCGCTTCGCCGGGCAGCGTGCGGCGGAGCGGCTGGGGTTCGCCGGGATCCGGCAGGCGCTCGAACAGGCGGGCGCGGAAGAATTGCTCCGCATGGCGCAAGGGCGTCTTGAAGGAATGGAGAGGCGCTGTCTGCCCCATGTGGCAGGTGAGGCGGCCCGCGTGAAAAACGCCGTGGAGGCGATGCGCGCGGCGGATGCGGAACGGTTCGGGCGGTTGCTCAATGAGTCGCACGAGAGCCTGCGGGATCTGTTGCGCGTGAGCTGCGCGGAGCTGGACAGGCTGGTGGAGGCGGCTCAAGAGTCAGGCGCATTGGGGGCGCGGCTGACGGGCGCGGGATTCGGGGGCGCGGCGGTGGTGTTCTGCCTGGAGGCGCAGGCGGAGCGCGTGGCGGCGGGAATCGAACAACGCTATTCCGCAGGCGGGCGGATCTTCCGCGCCGCCGCCGCGGCGGGCGCACTGGAGCTCATTGCCAGAGGCGGCGCGTGACACGCACGAGCACTGTTCCGCTGACGGCAAAGACCAGCGCGAGCGCCAACGCGTGGTTCCAACGCCCGTAGAGAACGTTGCCGACGGTGAAAAGCCCGGACCAGATGACGATGCTGCCCGAGAGCCAGCCGAGAAGAGACAACGGGATATTGTCGACCCGCGACCATTCGGCAGCCTCTTTTTCCGAGATGCCCGCCAGCTCGCGGATCTTGCGCCAGCCGGGCCCCGAGGGGTGCACCTTGCGGTAGAAGCGGACGAGCGCTTCCGTATCGGTTTGCGGACCCGCGTAGGCGACAATTAGCCAGCAGATGGTCGTGCAAAGCACGGTGAGGAACAGCTCCTGGTGCGTGCCGATGCTGACGCCGTTCCTGCGAAGGAGGAGGAAGACCAGTGAAACGGCGAAGGAGCTGATCATCGCGGCGATCTCGCACCACGCCGTGATCCGCCACCAGAACCAGCGCAGCAGATAGAGCAGTCCGGTGCCGGCGCCGACCTGAAGCATGATGTTGAACGTCTCCTGGGCCGTATCGAGGAAGAAGACGAGACACGAGGAAACGACAAACAAAATCACCGTCGAGATTCTGCCGGCCAACACGTAATGCTTTTCGTCGCGGCCTGGACGCAGGAAGCGCCGGTAAAAGTCATGAACCATGTAGGAGGCGCCCCAGTTCAGGTGCGTGAGGATGGTGGAGGAGTTGGCGGCGATGAGTCCTCCGAGCATGAGGCCCATCCAGCCCGCCGGGAGGAACTTGAGCATGGCCGGAAATGCGATATCGTGCCCGATGAGCGAGGGATCGACATGCGGGAAGGCGCGCTGGATATCAGCCAGAGTGGGGAATACGATCAGCGACGCCAGTCCGGTGAGCATCCACGGCCAAGGGCGCAGCACATAGTGGGCAAGGTTAAAGAAGAGCGTGCTTCCCAGGGCGTCCTTCTCGGTGCGGGAGGCGAGCATGCGTTGCGCGATGTATGAGCCGCCGCCCGGTTCGGCCCCGGGATACCAGACAGCCCACCACTGGATGGCGATCGGCATGATGAAGACCGCCGTGGCCAGCTCCCAGTTGTTGGTGAAGTCGGGAAGCATGGCGAGATAGTTCAGGCCGCCGGGGCCTCGCATGGCGCCGACCTTCTCGACGAGTCCCGAGAGACCGCCGACCTGGGGCAGCGTAACCGCGAAGTAAGCGGCTGCGATCACGGCCCCCATCTTCAGGAAGAACTGAATCATGTCGATGACAAGGACGCCCCACAAGCCGGAGTGCGCCGCAAACACGACATTCAGCAGGCCCACGAACAACAACGTCTGCCATCGTTCAAACCCGAACAGCACGCCGGCAATCTTGCAGGCAGCCAGATTGACGCTGGCCATGATGATGCAGTTGAAGAGGAAGCCGAGATAGACGGCGCGGAACCCGCGCACGGCGCTGGCAGCGCTTCCGGAGTAGCGCAATTCGTAAAATTCCAGATCCGTGAGAACGCCGGAACGGCGCCACAGACGCGCGTAAAAGAAGACCGTGGCGACGCCGGTGAGCGTGAACGCCCACCATTGCCAGTTGCCCGCCACGCCCTGCGTGCGGACGAAATTGGTGACGAGGTTGGGCGTGTCGCTGGAGAATGTGGTGGCCACCATGGACAGCCCCGCCAACCACCAGGGCACGGACCGGCCGGAGGCGAAGAACTCCGCCGTATTCTTGCCGGAGCGCTTGCCGAAGAACAGCGCGGGAGCGAAACAGATCAGCAGGGATCCAATGGCGATGAACCAGTCAAGAGCGGTGAGGGTCATGCGAGTGCTCAGAGGTTGAGCATAACGCAAAGGAGAGGCGAAACGGGCGTGGAGCCCGTGCCTGGAGGGACACCAATGTGGGGCTGGACGAAGACCGCCGGGAGCCAGGGGGCAACGGCGGTTTCCGCTCCGGCGGGCCGCGGTGGATTGCGGTCCGCGGCTCCGGCCCTGTCGTGCAGCGGCTGCGTGCGCGGCATTACAGGGAAGTTACAGGCGCTCAAGCGGAGCCAATCATTTGGTTGCTCTATTTATATTCTATTTCTTTTCAGGCGTTTGCCCCCCCAATTCAGTGCTTGACAGCTCCCGCGGGCAGATCTATTCTCATTTCGGGCGGGCATCCGTGCCGGGCCGTTTCCGATATTCAGGAAAGGAGGGTTCCAGAATGGGAGTTCGCATAATGATGTGGGCGATGGCGATGCTGATTCAGTGCGCCGCCGTGTCAGCCACGGACTTGACCCCGGCGAGCCGGTTTTCCCTGCCGCCGTCCGTCACCGGCGGCGCCGGGGCTCGGATCCGGGAAATGAAAGCCGGGCCGGATAGCCTTTGGTTCCTTGTGGAATCAGGAGATCAGCGCCCGGGTGTCGTCGTTCAAACGGATCTCTCCGGGCAAGTGTTGTCCACAAACTCGATTCCTCCAGACACCCGCCCGTTGGGGCTGGCAGCTACTGCCACTGGCGCCGCTGTGTTGCTGGGGACGAGAAGAGGACCGCTGCTGGAATCCTTCTCCTCAAACGGCGGCTCCGGGACGGCACTGAAAGTGCACTGTGCGTTCGCCGGCGGGCTCTTTTCTCTGTGGGGCAGTCCTGCGACGATCTGTTCGGATGGAAGGATCTCAGTGCACAAGGATGGGCGTCAACAGGAGTTCCCGTCCTGGGCGCGGATGGGCGCGCATGCATTGGATGCCGGGGACGGACAGATGGCAATTGTGGACTGGGAGACCGCGAAGATCCTGGTGCAAGACGTGAATTCAGGAACCATCCGCTCCCTGGATGTTGCGGCGCCGGAGATTCAGGAGGCGCTTGAGCGGGCGAAGAACAACAGGACAAACCTGGAACAGTTATTGTCACCGTCCGACGCCCGCCCGGGGAACCCCATTGTGGTGATGGATGCCGCCAGCAGAGGCCAGGAGTTCTGTCTGCTCATCTGGCCCTACCACAAGCACGCCGGCCCGAGCGTCGTGTGCCTGAATCGCACCGGCGAGATCACGGGGCGCTGGCGGTGCCTCATACCGCCGGACCAACTCGTTCACAAGATTGCTGTATCGGGCGCCGGCGAGCTGCATCTCTGTTCGACCCGCGGAAATGTTTTCCGCTACAGGCGCTGAAGCGGCTGACAGGCCCAGCCAACGGGCGCAGGAAAAAATCCGCCACCTAGTCAGGCCCTGGGGAGCGGCGAAGAGCCTGGCGGACCTGGGACCGTTGGATGGCTTGCCAGCTCATCGGATCAGGTTGACTCTCGCAAAAACCAGGCGAGATTCGCCATTCAGGCCTGCATTTCGCTCCCAAGACACGCGCCAGGAATCCATGCCCTCCTGGCGCCGGATGAGTAAACAAATTTCTCGAACAGTCCTGCAAATCAGGCGCCGTGGATCTTGCGGAAGTTGGCGAGGCACTTCTCCACCGCCTCATAGGGCGGCAGCTCGTGGCCTTCCTGTTCGATGAGGTAGAACTCGATGCCGCCGACCGACTCCGCCGCCTTGAAAATGTCCTTCCACGGCGAGTCACCTTCCCCGAACAGAACGCGATAGCCCTTCTCCTTCGACCATTCCTTGCAGTGGATCGACTTCAGGCGGCCGGGATTGGAGCGGATCCAGGCGGCAGGATCGTTGCCGGTTTCCACACAGGTGCCGACGTCGAGCTGGAGAATCACGGATTTCGGCGTGTTTTTAGCGAGAATTTCCAGGGGTTTCTGCCCTTCGACGGGCCGCCATTCCATCTGGTGGTTGTGGAAGCCTACGGCACAGCCGGACTTGCGGGCGATCTCGTCGGCCCTGGTGAGAACATCCGCAACTTTTTTCCAACCTTCGACGGTCGGCTCCACTTTGCCGGCGCTGGCCATGACGATGTACTTGCTGCCGAGAGCGTGGTTCCATTCGAGCGTCTTCTGCATATTCTCGGGCAGCAGGTTGCTGGAACCATTGTGGGTGGAGAGGCACTTGATGTTGAGATCATCGAGGAGCTTGCGCATCTCCTTGATCTGATCCATGGTCCATCCGATATAGGGCCCGTAAAACTCGACACACTGGTAGCCCATCTTGGCGACCATCTTTACAGGCGTGAAGATGTCCTTGGCCATCTCCTGGCGCACCGAGTACATTTCAATGCCGACCAGGGGCTTGGCGGCACCAAGGGCGGGCAAGGCGGCCGCGGCCCCCGCGGCGGCGACAAAGGAACGGCGGGTCAGATTCTGGTTCTGCATGACGTAAATGACGATATCACAAGGATCATGGTTGCGGAGTCAAGACCCGGCCGTGGGCACTCTCTTCGCTGCGGCTGCGCAGCGTGGTCAGGACTGCTTCGGCAAAAGGGACAGCACCGCCTCGGTGGGGCTCGGGATGACGTGCGCGGCAATCAGCTTGCCCAGACCGTCCACCTTCGCTTTGCCTGCTTCCACCGCCGCGCGCACGGCGGCAACGTCGCCTTTGATGACCACGGTGATGTAGCCGCCGCCGAGTTTTTCCCGCGCCAGCACCTCCACATCGGCCGTCTTGCAGGCCGTGTCGATGGCCTCGAAGACGGCGGTGAAGCCCTGCGTCTCAATCAGTCCGACGGCGAAAGGCGCCTGTCCCTTCACGTTTGCCTCCCTGTACTGCTCACCGGGCGTGTGGACCACGTCCTGTTCGATGAGCGGATTGTATTCCTGGCCGCCCTGCCAGCCGCGGCGGCCGCGCGGCTCAGGGTTCGGAATGATGTCCGTGATGCAGGCGGCCTGCATCGATTCAGCAAGTTGCCGCCCGGCCTCGATGGCGGCACGCACGGCGCCCAGCGGGCCGGTGATCTTCATCATCGCCCCGGCGAGGTCGTTGAGTTCGATCTGGAACAGCTCGACGCCGGCGGTCTTCTCCATCGTGTCGAGGACCACCATCGACGGGCTCCAGCCCGCGACCTCGATCAGGCCGAGCGCGTTCATTCAATCATGCCCCTGCGGCGCAGGGTCTCCATGACTTCCAGCACCACCTGTTCGATGCGGTCGCGCGCGGGCTCGCCCGTGCGCGGGGCGCAGCCGGATTCGGGCGGCTCGACGATGCCCGTGTCGGCCAGCAGGCACTGGAGCACGCGCTTCAGAGATGCGCGGTCGGCCCTTTGTGAAGCGCTCTGCGGCTGGCGGCCGCGGCCGAACCGGAAGCCGCGCATTTCGGCGCCCGCGCGGAAGCCGTCCGGAAATTCGAAGTTGTTCAGCATCAGATCGAACAGCTCCAGGATGCGGAACTGCAACTGCATGGCCTCCTGAAGCTGCCCGGCGCGGAAGAGATCGTACAGCTTCCGCATCAACTCCGGCACGACGTTGGACGCCGCGTTGGTGCCGCCGTCGGCGCCCGCCAGCATCATCGGCACAAGCACGCAATCCCACCCGGTGAGGAACGTGAAGTCCGGCCGCTGCGGGCGGATGGCGGCGATCATGCGCATCATGAAGGCCACGTCGCCCGAGGAGTCCTTGATGCCGGCGATCCGCTCCAGTTCGCTCAGCCTGCGGATAGTGTTCAGATCGATCGGGCTGGCAAACAGCGGGATGTTGTACAGCGTGACATCAATGGGCGAGTGCAGCGCGATCTCGCGGAAGTACATGTACACCGACTCCGGGCTCAGCCGGTAATAGATCGGCGACACGATAGCGACGGCGCGAGCCCCATAGCTGTGGTAGAGCTCGCACGCTGCGATCGTCTCCCGCACGTTGGCTTCAGCCGCACCCGCAAGCACCGGGACGCGCCCGGCGGCTTCTTCGCAGGTGATCTTCACGATCAGGCGGCGCTCCTCCACCGTGAGCCGCGTGAACTCGCCCGTCGAGCCGTTTGGATAGAGGCCGTGGACGCCCTTCTCGATCAGCCAGCGGATGAACCGGCGCAGTTCGGCTTCATGGATCCGGTCGAGCTCGTCGAGCGGCACGAGCATGGGCGTGAAGATGCCCTGGAGTCGCTCAGCCATGCGTGTACTATCGTTTCACTTCGCGGCCGCTGCGGGCAAGCGCTCAGACAAGTCCCAGCGGCCCTGCGGCGTATGCGCGGCATTCATCAAGAATGCGGTCTTCGAGCGCAAGCGCCTGCTCCCGTGAGAGCCCGCCGATACGGGGCAGCGGCTCGCGCGGGGGATTGGCGCGCACCAGGCGCAGCATCTTCGCCAGCCGCCGGGCGTCGGGTTGCTCGAACGTGACCCAGTACTGTTCGGTCAGGCACGGAATCTTGAGCGGGTCTCGCACCAGCGTGTCCATCGAGAAGCGGACGCCCGGACGTTTCGCACGCAACAGCGACACGGCGCGCTTCAGGTCCACAACTCCCTTCCCCAGCGGCACCTCGGACAACAGAAAGCCGTCCGGATACTCCTGGACGCCCATGTCCTTGATGTGGGTGTTGATCACCCACGGCGCAAGCGCCTCGATCAGTTCCATCGGTTCGTCAAGCAGAGACATATTGTTGCCGAAATCGATGCAGGCGCCGAAATATTCACTCGAATATTTCCGGAACAGCTCCGGCATTTCCTGCGCTGTCCAGTCTTTATGGTTTTCGATTCCCAGCGGAAGCCGGTGCTTTTCCGCCACCGGAACGGCCAGCGCCAGCCGCCGGTGCGACCGCCGGACGAATTCCTTCCAGTCGTCCATCGACCGGAAGGTCTCGTAGCGGCGCCCTGAAAGGCAAACGGAGCGGATGCACTCCGCGCCCGCCTCTTTCGCGGCTTCCACCAAACGCTCGAAGGCCGACGCATCGTCTTCCGGGAGCGGCGCCAGCAGCTCCCAGTACGCCCCGTTTTCGAGGCAGAATTGGCGAACGTCTTTCAGATATTCCGGCGTGAAATCCGGCGGCAGCGCCGCCTGCACGCCGCCGAACCCGCGCCTGTGGGCGAACTTCAGAAACTCCAGAGCCGTGCGCGCCGGACGCCGCACCGCAAACGAATCGGGCGTCACACCCATCGAAGTCCGCGGCAAGGCAGGCTGAAGAGCCGCGCCGGCGGCTGCCAGGAACTCGCGCCGGTTCATGCTATCAGACTCCGCAACACGGCATCCCAGGGCTTGCGGTAAGGACGCTCGAGCAGGGCGTTCGCTTCGCGGTCGTTCACCACCTCCTCCTTTTTCGGGTCCCAGGCGAGCTTCCGCCCCAGTTTCATCGAGAGATTCGCCAGGTGGCAGGAGACGGAGACTTCATGGCCATCTTCGACATCCGCCACCGGGCGCCGGCGGGATTTCACACAATCGAGGAAGTGGCGCGCGTGGAGGTCGATCGGCTCGGTTGAGTCGCTCTTGCCGGAACGTGGCTCGGCATAAGGCTTCGGCTCAACTTTGGCCGCCTGCGGGTGGCCTGCGGGATTGGACCACGGCGGGATCGCGCTTTCAGGAACAATCCTCAGGTCGGGCACAAACTCATACGCGCCGCGCGAAACGACCAGCAGACCCTGCGTGCCGATGAACTGCACGCCCGCCAGGCTCGCAGCGGTGCCCGCCGATGCGCGGCGCGAACCGCCCGCTTCGCGGAAGGAGCCTTCCACAAGAACGCCGTCGTATTCCCAGACCGCGTCCTGCGTGTCCGGCGTCTCGCCGTCATCCTGCAACGCGTACCGGCCTCCGGCGGAGAACACCGTGCGCGGCGCGTGCAGATTGAGAATGTAGTGCACCAGATCGAGATCATGCGCGCCGAGGTTTGTCATCTGCCCGCCCGAGTAATCCCAGAACCAGCGGAAATGGTAGAGGCACCGGTGCGGGTTGTAGGGGCGCTTTGGCGCGGGCCCAAGCCAGAGATCGTAATCGAGGCCCGGCGGCGGGTCGGTATCGGCGGGGCGTCCGAAACCGGGCATGATATTGCGGTAAGCGCTGAACCGCACCGAATGGATCTTGCCCGCGGCGCCCGATCGGAGCAGTTCGAACACCTCCGGCAGGCGCGTGTTGTTGCGCCCCTGCGTGCCCACGCAGACGATGCGCTTGTGGCGGCGCGCCGCGTTCACCATCCACCGTCCTTCGCGGACGAACAGCGTCATGGGCTTCTCGACATAGACATCCTTGCCCGCAGCGCACGCCATGATCGTTTGCAGCGCATGCCAGTGGTCGGGCGTGGAGATCACCACGGCGTCGACGTCTTTGTCCTCGAGAAGCTTGCGGAAATCCGCGTATGGCTTCGCGGCGCCGCCGCACAACTGGCGCGCCTGCTCCACGCGCGGCTGATAGACATCGCTGACGGCGGCGAGCGCCGCATCGGGCAGCTTGCGGAAATCCGAGATGTGCCGCAGCCCGATCAGCCCGCAGCCGATGAAGCCCACTCCTACCCGGTCATTGGCTCCGGCGACGCGGCTGTAAGAAGCCGCGGTCATTGCTCCCAGAAAAGTTCTACGGCTCTCCTGCATATGCGGAGAGTCTATCACCGCTTCCGGCAGCCGTCAGGACTTGCGGTCATAGCCGCGGACCGGCCGCACCCAGATGTTGCGGTAGCGGACCTTTGTGTCGTGATCCTGGAGCACGAGCGGTTCCTCCGGCCCGTGTGGCTCGTACGGGCGGATGGTGCGATGCGCCATCTGGCCGATGATCTCCTGATGATGGTGCACGAGCACGCCATTGAAAACCACCGTGACGAAGGCCGGCCTGGCCAGCTTGCCGCCTTCAAATCTCGGGGCCTCGAAAAAAATGTCATAGACGTTCCACTCGCCCGGCGCGCGGCACGGGTTCACCATCGGAGGCCACTGGCCGTAAATGGAGCCCGCCTGTCCGTCGGCGTAAGTCGGGTTGTTCCAGGAATCGAGCACCTGCATTTCATACCGGCCCATGATGACGACGCCGGAGTTGCCCCGCCATTGCGAGTCGCCGTCGATCTCGACGGGGGATGCCCACTCGATGTGGAACTGCGCGTCGCCAAACTTCTCTCTGCTGACCAAGTCGCCAGTACCGCCCACGCATTCCATGTAGCCCTGTTCCACTTTCCAGCGTGGCGGCAGTTCCTTGCCGCGGTCGGCGCCGCGGCCGCGTTGATACCATTGCGAGAGATCGCGGCCGTCGAACAGAACAATCGCATCCGAAGGCGGGTCGCCCGGCCGTGCACCCGGCGTGATGACGGGCGGACGCGGACGTTCGATGTCATGCACCTTCCACGTTTGTCCGGGGAGCTGGGGCGTGTCCGAGTAGCCCAGCGGCGCCGTGCGCCATTGCTTTGTTCCGCTCTTCTGTTGGGCCGCGGCGGGAGCGGCTGCCGCTGCGGCGAGAAACGCTCTTCTGTCCATGGTGGTCCTGCGAAGGCGAGTCTATCAGAAGCCTGGCGTCAGTCGCGCCAGTCCGCCACCCAGATGTTGAATTCGTAGCGGCTCCGGGCCTGCCAGTCGGAGGAGAACACAAGCATCCTGCCGTCGGGCGAGAACTCCGGGAAAGACACAAAGCCGTCGAACCACGTCAGCCGCTCGAGCCCGGAGCCGTCGGTGCGGATCCAATAGAGCTCGAACTTGCGCCCGTCGCAGTTGTGCATGTTGGAGGAGAACACCACGCGCTTGCCGTCGGGAGTAAAGGTCGGGGCAAAAGCCGCGCAGCCGGTGCGGGTGAGCTGGCGCACGTTCCGTCCGTTGGAGTCGCTGATGAACAGCTCCATGCGCATGGGCTCGGTCAGGTTCTCTTTCAGCAACTCTGCGTAGCGCTGCATCGCCTTCTGATTGTCCGGTGTGGTGGCGCGCCACACGATCCGCTTCCCGTCGCGGCTGTATGCCGCGCCCCCATCGTAGCCTTTGCGCTTCGTGATCTGCTGCTTGGCCGAGCCGTCGAGCCTCATGCGCCACAGCTCGAGGTCTCCCGATGCGAGCGATGTATAAATGATGTTCCCAGTGCGGAAATTCACCGTGGCTTCCGCGTCATATCCAGGAGAATCCGTGAGTTTTTTTACGATTTTCCCATCGTCCGTGGCCAGATAAATGTCATAGCCGGGGAACACGCCCCACACGTAGCCTTTGCTGCGGTCGGGTGGCGGCGGACAGGCCTCGCCGGCCTCATGTGTGGACGCATAAACGATGTGCCGGTTGTCTGGCAGGAAGTAGCCGCACGTGGTCCTTCCCTTCCCTGTCGAGACCAGCCGTTGATCCGAGCCGTCCGCGTTCATGATGAAAATCTGGTCGCACGCATACGGCGGGCGCGTGGACTGGAAGATCAGTCTCCGGCCGTCCGGCGACCAGTAGGCTTCGGCGTTCTGCCCGCCGTCTGTCAGCTTCCGGAGGTTGGAGAGGTGCGTTCCTTCAGGAGGCTGCTGCGCAAACACCGCGGCGCACAGGCACACGAAAAGGGCGATTTTCTTCATCGTGAGTCCCGGAATCTCTCTCAATGTAGCGTCAGGCGCGGCCTTCGAACAAATTGCGCCCCTCGACCAGAACCCGCATCTTGCGGTCAGCCACGTTCCGCTGCAGCATCCAGAAGCCGCAATCGGGGTGGATGTAGTGGACGCGTTTCTCGCCCAGAATCTTGGCCGCATGCTCGATCCGCTCAGCGATGAGCGAGGGCGATTCAACTTCGTTGTCCTTGATGTCCACGACCCCAAGCCCCAGTCCGATCGAGGGATTGAGATCCCGGAACACTTCCAGCTCCCCGTAGCCCCGGCGCGCGAACTCCAGCACGAAGTGATCCACGTGCAGCCCATTGAGAAACGGCAGCAGATCCCGCCAGAAGCCCTTCTGGATCGTTTGCCCGCCGTAGTTGCCGAAGCAGATGTGCATGGCGCGGGTGACCGGGATGGCGTCGAGCACGCGGTTCAGGGCAGGCAGCGCCCATTCGGCATCCTCCGGATGCCCGCTGATATTGGCTTCGTCCAGTTGAATGACGTCCGCCTGAATCGAGGAAAGCTGCTGCGCCAGCACGTCCGCCAATGCCAGGCACAGTTCGGCGCGCGAGCCATAGTAGCGGTCCGTGAGCACTTTGGCCAGCATGTGCGGCCCGGTGCAGGTGAACTTCACAGGCTTCTGCGTCAGCCGCCGCGTGAACTCGAAGTCCCGGGGCAGGTTCAGGACGCCGGGCCCGACGGGGCCGGTTACGATGCCCGCCGGATCGGTCCTGTACGCAACGCCGGCGTCACGCCGGAACATTTCGATGTCCTCGAGCGAAAACCGGGTGCGGATGCCGTCCATGCGGGAGATGAAATAGTCGATCATCCCGTTGGTTTCGGGGTGGCTCGGGTCGAACCGGTTCAGTTCGCCATCGGCCACAACATCAATGCCGGCAAGCTCCTGGGTCTTCAAGACGACCATGACGGCGTCGCGCAGCGTTGTCCTCGACGAGTCGCCCAGCAGCCAGTGGGGAACCGGGTAGCTGCCTACAACGGTGGTGAGAATGCCCATAGGGCGTATTCTAGCGGAACAGGCGGAAATGAAGCTCCGCTACAATGTCAGTTTGCCGCCAAGCGTCACCGTCGTGGTACCGAGTCTGCACTGCGATGCGAATCTTCAGGAATGCGTGGCGTCGCTCATGCAGCAAAGTTGGGACAATCTCACTGTCGTGATCGTCGACAACAGCGGAGAGGGCCGGGCGCGCCGCACGCTGCGGGATTGGCCCGGCGTGCGCGTGCTGGACAACCCGAGAAATCTCGGCTTCGGCGCGGCCGTCAATCGCGGCTTCCGGGAGTTCCCGGCCGACTATCTGGCAACGTTGAACGATGACGCTGCCGCTTCGCCCGAATGGGTCGCGCAACTGGCAGGCGCCCTGGAAGGCGACCCCGCAGCCGGCATGGCCGCGTCGAAAGTGGTAATGGCAGGAACAGACCTGCTCGACTCGGCGGGCATGAACATCGCCCGCGACGGCAGCAGCCGGCAGCGCGGCCACGGCGAACCCGAGCGGTTCCACAACAGCCCGTGCGAGGTGCTCCTGCCCAGCGGCTCCGCGGCGATGTACCGGCGAGCGATGCTGGAACAGACCGGGCTGTTCGAAGAGGACTTCTTTCTGTATTGCGAAGACACCGATCTCGGGCTGCGCGGGCGCTGGGCCGGATGGAAGTGCCTCTACGTTCCGCAGGCGCGGGTAGCGCACCGCTATTCGGCCAGCGCGGGCGCAGCCTCGCCGCTGAAGGCGTGGCTCGTGGAGCGCAACCGGCTCAGGCTGGTGTTCCGGAATTTCCCGCTCCCGCTGCTTCTTGCCAGCTTTTTCTGGGCCGCAGCGCGGTACCTGTGGCACGTGGTGGATCTCTTTTTCGGCCACGGCAAGGCGGCCGAATTCCGCCGGCGCGAGGGCGGCGCCTGGCGTCTGCCGTGGCTCGTATTCAAAGCGCATGCGGATCTGGTGCGCCGCCTCCCCGCGCTGCTCAGGCAGCGCCGTGCCATAGCCCGGCGCCGCCGCATCCGGCCCCGCGAGTTCCGGGCGTTGCTGAAGCGGTTCTCAATGCCCGTCCGGCAGGTGGCCTCATGGTGAACGGGAGCCGCACGCTGATCCTCATCCCTGCCTTCAACGAGGAGGCGGCCATCGGCGGCGTGGTGCGCGAAGTCCGCGAGCTGCTTCCGGGGTGGCCCGTGCTGGTGGCCGACGACGGCTCCGCGGACGGCACCGCCGCCGCCGCCCGCGAGGCGGGCGCGCAGGTGTTGTCCCTGCCCTGCCACCTGGGCCTTGGGGGATGCGTGCAGGCGGGCTACAAACTCGCCTTCGAACTCGGCTTTCAGGAGGTGGTGCGCATCGACGGAGACGGACAGCACGACCCGCGTTTCATCCCGCAGGTGCTGGAGACGCTCCGCTCCTCCGGCTGCGAGATGGCCATCGGCGTCCGTACCGGCGCGGCGGCGCGCGGCACGACGCTGGCGCGCCGCATCGGCATCCAGTGTTTCCGCCTGCTGCTGCGGCCGATTCTGGGACGGCCTGTCACCGATCCGACCTCCGGTTTCGTCGCCGTCAACCGGCGCGCCCTCGAAGTCTTCGCGCGCAGCTTTCCGCTGGAGTATCCCGAAATCGAGACACTCGTCGTGCTGCAACGGCGCAGATTCCGGTTCGTGGAAACGCCCGTGCCCGCCCGGCCGCGGCTTGCCGGCAGGAGCACCATCACCCCGTTGCGGTCTCTCTACTACGTCCTTCACGTCCTGCTGGGCGTGTTTGTGAACATCCTCCGCCTGGACGCGCGCCGCGCCGCACGGGCCGTGGGAGAAACCTTCGATGATTAGCCTCCTCGACATTTTGACCGTCCTTGGCTTCGTGCTGCTGCTGGTGGTGCTGCGCGCCATCCGCCGCGAGCACATCCGCGTGGAACACTCGGTGAGCTGGCTGGCAGCCTCCGCGGCGCTGATCCTTCTCTCCCGCGGCGGAAGTCTGCTCGAAAAGGCGGCAGCCGTTGCCGGCATCCGCGAGCCATCCCTTATACTCCTGATGCTGATTATGATAGTGTTTCTCGGCGTTTCTTACCGTTTTTCCCGTGTCGTTTCCGAGCTAAAAGACATGAATATCACGCTGACGCAACGGGTCGCCATTCTGGAATTTCTGCTGAGGGAGAAGAATGGGCAGGCGTAGCCGCGCCGGGGGGCCTGAAGCAGCCGGCGCGGCCCTCCAGCCCCCGGCGGAACCGCGAACCCTCTCACAATGGTGGATCCTTGCCGCTCTCTGCCTCGCCGCCTGCGCCGCGTACTACCCCGCGCTGAACGGCCCTTTTCTCTTCGACGACCTGAGCCTCGAGCCGTTCCTTCAGTCTCCGCCGCCGGTGGGCGTTCTCATCCACCGCATCGCCCGCCTTGCAACCAATCTCAGTTTTCTGGCTGAAGCCAACATCGCGGGCCTGAATCCCAGAAGCTTTCATCTGACCAATCTGCTCCTCCACCTCCTCAATGGCGTGCTCGTGTGGCGGATTCTGGCGGCGCTGCTGTCGCGCCGCGCGCCCCTGACAGCTTCGGCCCGCCTGGCAGCCGCCGCAGGGGCAGGCCTGTTCCTGCTGCACCCGCTGGCCACGGAATCGGTGGCGTACATCTCCAGCCGCTCCGAACTGCTCTGCGCGCTGTTCGCCTACCTGGCTTTTCTCGTTTTCCTGCGGTCCCCCGCCGACAGGGAGATGACATGGGGACAAGCCCTCGCCGTGACCGCCCTCCTCGCGCTGGGCGCGGTCAGCAAAGAGCCGGCAGTGGCCATTGCCGGCGTCTTTGCGGTGTTCGACCTTCTGGATGGCGAAGCTGTCTCGGTGCGGCCTCTTCTGCGCCGCTGGAAGCTGTATTTGCCGATGCTTGCGGCAGCAGGATTGCTGGGATTCAGGCTCTACAGCACACTGTCCCGCGAAGGCACCGCGGGCGCGTCCGCCCGGCACACGCCGCTCGATTACCTGCTGACGCAGTTCGAGGTCATCTGGCATTATTTCCGGCTCATCATATGGCCCTTCGGCCAGAACCTCGATCACGCCTATCCTGTGGTCAAAGCGCCCGGAGGCATTGGCGTCTGGCTGGCGCTGGCAGCTTTGGCCGCGCTGCTTGCCATTGCATGGCGCTTCCGGCGCGCATATCCACTGGCGCTTTTCGGGCTGCTGTTCCTCCTGATCCTGCTTGCCCCGACCTCTTCCATCGTCCCGATTGACGACGCCATGGCCGAGCGCCGCCTCTACCTGGGATTTCCCGGTGTGGCCATGATCGCCGCCGAGTTCCTGCGGCGCCTGCGGCCGTCTTTTTCCACTGTCGCAGCGGTTGGCGCCGTGCTGCTGGTGCTGGCGGGTTTGACCTGGCGCAGGGCCGAACTATACACCGCAGCCATTCCCATGTGGGAGGATTCGGTCTCCGCCAACCCGCGCAACTTCCGCGCCTGGTTCCATCTCGGCTTCGCATATTACGTGGAAGGCCGGTGCGCGGATGCAGCGCGCGCTTACGAAAAAGGCGCCGCCCTGGCGCCGAAGCCTGAATACACGCTGCTAGTGGACTGGGCCACGGCGCTCGAGTGCGAGGGGCGGCTCGATCAGGCTGAAGCCAGGCTCCGGCAGGCGGCGGCGATGGAGCGCCACTCCAAGGGCCTGGCGATTCTCGGCCGCGTTCTCGCCAGGAAGGGAGATCTCGAGCAGGCCCTCCAGGTGCTGAACGAGGCTCTGCAAATCAACCCGTCGGACGGGGACGCGCTGACCTACCGCGGCAACGTGCGCCTGCTGCGCAGCGAGCCTGCCGAGGCGCTGGTCGATTACGAAGCCGCGCTGCGGCTCCAGCCCGGCGATTCCGCAGCGCTCAAGGGGAGGCGGTCGGCTCTCCGCGCGCTGGGCCGCAGCCAGTGATCCCATGCGCATCGGCGTCAATGCGCTGTATCTGATCCCGGGCGGCGTCGGCGGCACGGAAACATACCTGCGCTGCCTTGTTGCGGCCATGGAGGAGATCGCGCCGCGCCACGAGATCCTGACCTTCACCAACCGCGAGACCGGCGCCCTCGGGGCGCACAGCGCGGTGCAGCCCGTCCGGGCGCGCAACAGACCCTGGCGCATCCTCTACGAGCAGTTTGGGCTGCCAGTGGCGCTGGCGAAGCAGAGGATCGATGTGCTGCTGAACCCCGGCTTCACCGCGCCGCTGGCAGCGCTTATCCCGCAGGTGACGGTATTCCACGATCTCCAGCACAAGCGCCACCCGGAGTACTTCCGCTGGTTCGACCTGCCCTTCTGGCGCCTGCTGCTGCGGGCGTCGGCGCGCCGCTCCACGCGCCTGATCGCCGTCAGCGAGGCCACCCGCCGGGACCTGTTGCACTACTATGGGCGTGACGCCGTCGTGGTTCCTCATGGTGTCGAGCAGGATTTCTTCTCGATCTCCGCCCGCCGCGAACCGGCGGATTTCCTCATTTATCCGTCCACCACGCACCCGCACAAGAACCATGAGCGCCTGCTGCGCGTCTTCGCGCGGCTCCGCGGCGAGCATAGGCAACTCCGCCTCGTGTTGACCGGCGTCGCGGGATTCGCCGAAGACCGCGTGCGGCTCGCCATCCGCGAATTGCGGCTCGAAGATGCCGTCGAGCGCCACGGATGGATCCCGCGCGCTGAACTCATCGAGCTGTACCGCCGTGCGCGCGGCTTCGTGTACCCGTCTCTGTTCGAGGGCTTCGGGATGCCTGTGCTGGAAGCCCTGGCCGCCGGCGTGCCCGCGGCGTGCAGTGATATCGAGCCCCTTCGGAGCCTCGCTGCCGGCCATGCGCTGCTGTTCGACCCCGGCAGCGAGGAGTCGATGCTCGAAGCGCTGCGCCGGCTGCTGGCAGGCGAGGCGCCGCAAACCGGCATGGAGCACGCGCGGCAGTTCACATGGCAGCGCGCAGCCGAACTCACTCTCGAAGTGCTCGAAGACGCTTACCGCAGGAAGTCTTCGAGCTGAAGCCGGGCATCCGTCTTCTCGTCGCGGTATTTCACGATCACAGGAGTGTACAGCGACAGCCCCCAGTCCTTGCCCGCGCCACGCGCCACGGCGCGCGAGCCCGCCACTACCACCGCTTCTTCCGGGACCACCAGTGGCGTGTCGTCTTTCGCCGAATGAATCACGCCGCGGACGAGATCGTACAGCGGCGTGGAACGCGTCAGGATCACGCCCGCGCCGAGCACGGCGCGGCGCTTGACTACCGTGCCCTCATACACGCCACAGTTGCCGCCCACCAGCACGTCATCCTCGATGATGACCGGCATTGCGCCCACCGGCTCCAGCACCCCTCCGATCTGCGCCGCCGCGGAGATATGGCACCGCGCGCCCACCTGCGCGCAGGAGCCCACCAGCGCGTGCGAATCGATCATGGCGCCGTCGCCCACCCACGCGCCCACGTTGATGTACATGGGCGGCATGCAGGTCACGCCTTTGCCCAGATACACGCCGTCGCGGATCGACGAGCCCCCCGGCACCACGCGCACGCCGCTTTCAGCTGTGAACTGCCGTACCGGATAGGTGGACTTGTCGTACCACGGCTGCCGCGCCGCGTCGATCGACATATCGACGATCGTCCCCATGCGGAAGCCCAGCAGAATGCCCTTCTTGACCCATGCATTGGCGCGCCATCCGGTAGGGCTGGCGGCATCCGGCTCGGCGGCGCGGATGCGCCCGGCGTTCAACGCTTCCTTGAAAGAAGCAAACAGCGCGTGGTGCGCCGCCGTGTACTGTTCCGGTGGGTTGTCGAACAAAGCTTCAATCTGCTGCTGCATGGCTCGCCTCAAATCAGACCCGTCTGCGAAAGCACCTGTTCAATGCGGCTCATGCTCGCCGCCGAGGGAGGCACCAGCGGCAGCCGCCACACGGGTTCCAGGAGCCCCATGCGCGCCAGCGCGGCTTTCACCGGAATCGGATTCGACTCGACGAAATTCACTTCCATCAAAGCGAGCCACTGCTTCTGGAGCCGCCGCGCTGCGGCGAAGTCGCCGTCCAGGCACGCCTGCGCCAGCGCCCGCATGGGTCCGGGAATCTCGTTCGAAGCCACGGAAATCACGCCGCGCCCGCCCAGCGCCGCCAGCGCGACGGTGATGGAATCATCGCCGCTCAGCACGTCGAAATCGTCCGGCACGGTGGCGCAGATCTGCGCCATCTGGGCGATGTTGCCGCTGGCTTCTTTCACACCCACGATGTTCTCGATCGCCGCCAGCCGCCGCAGCGTCGCCGGTTCGACATTGACGCCGGTGCGCCCCGCCACGCTGTAAACAACAATAGGCAGGCGCGTGCTGGAAGCGATGGCGCGGTAGTGCTGGTATAGTCCTTCCTGCGTGGGCTTGTTGTAATACGGAGTCACGCTGAGCAATCCGTCCACGCCCAGGGCTTCCAGCTCGCGCGCCAGCTCGATCACTTCCGCCGTGTTGTAGCCGCCGCAGCCAGCCAACACAGGACACTTGCCCTTCGCCTCCTCAAGCGTGATCTCCACCACGCGCAGGTGCTCCTGCCGGTTGAGCGTCGGGTTCTCGCCTGTCGTGCCACAGGGCACCAGAAAATGAACGCCCGCTTCAAGCTGCCGCCGCACCAGGCGGCGCAACACGTCTTCGTCCAGAGAAAGATCTCTCCGGAATGGCGTCACCAACGCCGTTCCGCATCCGATGAACTGGCTCATGCCGCCTCCCTTGCCTGCTTCACGCCTTCTCCTCGCCGAACAGTACCCGGCTGAATTCGTGGCAACCCTGCAATCCTTCCGCCAGCCGTTGAGCTGCCCACAATGCGCCTCGCGCAAAACCTTCCCGGCTGCGCGCCGTGTGCCGCAGCGTGATGGTGTCCGCGGAGCAGTCGAAGCCGATCTCGTGAGTGCCGGGGATGGCGCCCGCACGGTTGCTCGCCGTGTCGATGCGGCGTTCGTAACCAGCGCGGCGCATCGCCTCCACGAGTTTCAGCAGCGTTCCGGACGGCGCGTCTTTTTTCGCGCTGTGGTGGATCTCCCAGGCCCAGGCTTCGTAGCCGGGCTGCGCGCGCAGCAGTTCCGCCGCCGACGCCACAATCCGTTCAAATACATTCACTCCGATGGAAAAGTTCGGCCCATAGATGAAGCCGGCGCCGCTTTGCGCAAACGCCGCTTGCACTTCATCGAGCCGTGCATACCAGCCCGTAGCGCCGCACACTGTGGGTACCCGCAGCGCGGCCAGCTTCAGCAGGTTTTCCGGCGCCGAATCGGGCGCGGTGAACTCGATCGCCACCGCGATTCCACGAAAATTGTCCGCGTTCAGCCCGCTGCCGCCGGCATTGTTGTGCAGGTCGAGGATCAGCCCCGTCTCGAAGCCGTACTGCGGGGCAAGCTGCTCGATCAGCCGCCCCATCTTTCCGTAGCCAACCAGAGCCAGCTTCACTCGAACACCTCCGGATCCACCTCGCGAAAGAACTCTTCGTGCAGCGCCGCCACGGCCGAAACGACGTCCTCGTCGCGCACCACCAGGCTGACATTATTGAACGATGCGCCGTGGCTGATCATGCGCACGTTGATCTCGCGCAGCGCTCCGAATATCCGCGCCCCGATGCCGGCGGTCTCGCGCAGCGCGTCCCCCACCAGGCAGAGAATGGCCTGGCGCGGCAGCACGCGCACGTCGGAAATGCGCGCCAGCTCGCGCTCGATGTCGGCGATGCGGCCCGGCTGGTCGATAGTGACCGCCACGCACACCTCGCTCGTCGTCACCAGGTCCACCGGCGTCTGATAGCGGTCGAACACTTCAAAGATGCGCCGCAGGAAGCCGTGCGCCATCAGCATCCGCAAGCTGCGGATCTCCACCACCGTGATCTCCCGCTTGCAGGCGATCGACTTGATCGGGTTGCGGCAGGGAACCGTGCCGGCCACGATCAGCGTGCCTTCCACATCAGGCCGGCGCGAATTCAGGATCCGCACGGGAATGTTTTTTTCGATGGCGGGCTGGACGGTGGCCGGGTGCAGCACCTTGGCTCCGAAATAGGCGAGCTCGGCGGCTTCGTCGAACGAGATTTTCCGCACGCGCCTGCCGCCGGGCAACACGCGCGGATCGCAGGTCAGCATGCCGTCGACGTCGGTCCAGATCTGGATCTCCTCCGCGCCGATGCCCGCGCCCGCAATGGCGGCGGAGAAGTCGCTGCCTCCGCGCCCCAGCGTCGTAGTCGTCCCGTCGGCGGAGGCGCCGATGAACCCTCCCATCACCACCACGCGGTCCTCGAGCAGCGGCGCCACCTTCTCCTTGAAGCGCGCATACGTGCGGCTGTAAAGCGGCAGCGCCTGGGTGTGGCGGCTGTCGGTGATCAGCACCGTCCTCGCATCGACGTGAACCGCCGGGATGCCAAACGCGGGAAAGACGAGCGCCACCAGCGCCGACGACAGCCTTTCGCCGTAACTGGCCGTCTCGTCCCACAGCGCGGGCGTCACCTGCCCCGCCGCGGCGGTTTGCTCGAGTGTGGACTCCAGTTGCTCGAAATGGCGGTCGAGAAGCGAGTCGACCGCCGCCCGCTCCTCGCCGCGCACCAGCGCGCGCGCTTCACGCCGGTGATATTCGAGCAGCTCCTCAGCGTCGCGCAGCGCGTCGCCGAGGTTTCCGGCAGCGGCCTTTTCCGCGGCAGCCAGCAGCCGGTTGGTGGTCTTGCCCATAGCTGACACCACGACCAGCGGCTTGCGGTCCAGCCGCGCGCGCACGATGCCCGCCACGCGCTCGATGGCGGCGGCGCTCTCCACCGAGGTGCCGCCGAATTTCATCACGATCATGGCTGCCTGCTATTTCAAGTATCCCTGCGCGTACATCAGTTCCGCATTGAGCACGGCCGCGCCCGCCGCTCCGCGGATCGTATTGTGCGCCATGCACACGAACTTGTAATCAAGCACGGGACAGGTCCGCAGGCGTCCTACGGTGACGGTCATGCCGTTGTCCCGGCCTGCGTCGCGCCGCGGTTGCGGGCGGTTCTCGGCGTGCAGATAGAGGACGGGCTTCGGCGGCGCGCTCGGCAACTTCAGCTTTTGCGGTTCGGCGGTGAACTCGTCGTAAGCATGGATCAGCTCCTGGAGCGCTGCCTTGCGGCTGAGGCTGACACTCACCGTGACGGTGTGGCCGTCCAGCACGGGCACGCGGTTGCAGTGGGCGCTGACGCGCGCCGGCAGGAATTCGATGTGGCCGCCGGCGCACTCACCCAGGATCTTCAGCGTCTCGGTCTCCATCTTGGCCTCTTCGCCGCCGATGAAGGGGATGACGTTGCCCACAATGTCAAACGAAGCCACGCCGGGGTAGCCGGCGCCGGAAACCGCCTGCATCGTGGTGGCGATCACCTGCGTGATGCCGAACGGCTTCAGCGGCGCCAGTCCCATCGTCAGCGCCACGGTGGAACAGTTCGGGTTGGTGACGATGGCGCCTTTCCAGCCCCGCTTGTGCTGGTGTTCCAACAGCTTCAGGTGCGCGGCGTTGATCTCCGGAACCAGCAGCGGCACGTCCGGCTCCATGCGGTGGTTTCGCGAGTTCGACACGACATAGTGGCCCGCCTGGGCGAACTCGCGCTCGATCTCAGTGGCCACGGAGGCGTCCATCGCGGAAAAGACAAGCTTGGGCGCTTTTGTTTCCGGCTTGCACTCCTGCACGGTCAGGCGCGCCGCGGCTCCCGGCATGTCGCCCTCCAGCCTCCAGGCAGTCGCCTCGTGGTAAGGCTTGCCCGCCGAGCGGTCGCTCGCGCCCAGCCAGGTCACCTCGAACCACGGATGGCCGTCGAGAAAGCGGATGAAATTCTGGCCCACCATCCCGGTGGCGCCGAGTACGCCGACTTCAATCTTCTTCATTTCTGCCTCTTCTCATTACTTCCCGGGCGGCAAGCCGCAGCGCCTTTGCAGGGCCGCCGCCGCGCCGGTCTGGGTCTGTTGCGGCTTCAGGCGGCCAGCAGCCGCTTCACCATGGTCTGGTAAAGCGTCACCGCCTCGGCCAATTGCGCCTTGGGCACGCGCTCTTCACTGGTATGAGCCACGTGGATCGAGCCCGGTCCGATCAGGAACGGCTCGCCCCAGGCGCCGCCAAACGCCGGAATATCGGTGGTGAAGGCCACCACCGTGGTCTCGATGCCATCCAACGCGCCCAGTCGCAGCGCGGGGATGCACAGAATTTCGCGCGCTTCCGCCAACCCTTCCACGGCGCGCGCCACCGCCTCCCGCAGCGGCGCCGGGTCGCTCACCAGGCGGAACATCAACGCCGCTTCCGCGTGGTCGGGAATCACGTTGGGCGCTCTGCCGCCGCTGATCTGTCCGATATTCAGCGTGCAGGCGCCGAGCACGGGGTCGCGCGGCAGCGGAATCGCGCGCACGCGGTCGAGCGCGTCGAGCAGTTTCTCGATGGCGGATTCGCCCAGCTCCGGATAAGCCGAGTGCGCCATTCTGCCCGTGGCGTGGAGCTCAATCCGCAAGGCCCCCTTGCTGCCCACGGCGAGGCGGTTCTCCGTCGGCTCGCCGTTGATCAGATACCGGCTGCCCCGCGGATGTCTGGCTGCATGAAACGCGCCGGCGCTGTTCTTCTCCTCGCCGACCACGAACAGCAGCGCAAAGCCGCGAACGCCCTCCTCCAGCAGCCGCTGCGCCGCGCAGACCATCGCCGCGATGATGCCCTTCACGTCGCAGGCCCCGCGCCCCCAGATGAACTCCTCGTCCTCGCGGGAAGGGATGAAAGGCGGCACCGTATCCAGATGCGTGGACAGCGTCACCACGGGCTGGCCAAAACACGCCAGCACATTGTGCCGCCGCGGTTCGACCTCCATCTTTTCCACCTGTCCGCCGAAGCGCGAGGCGAGCCCGCCGAGCAGCTCGAACAGATAGTCGCCGATCCGTTCCTCGCTGCCGGTAATGGACTCCATGTCCACAAGCTCGCGGGTCAGTGAAAAGACATCCATGGGCGGGAAGAAACCTTGAGGATATCGAATCCCGAAACAGCGATTCAAGCGCAGCGCTGCCAGAGCGGCGTCTCTCAGCCTCGTGCTTCGGCCGGGCCGCCGCCCGGCCCTCCTGCCCGGCGGCCGGAGCCGCACGCACCCCGGCAATCCATAGGCATGACCTATGGGAGTGAAAGGCGACTTGTTCTGCGGTTCGGCCTTACACTGAGGGGGAATCTGAGACCGCTACGACAGGCGGTAGCGCATCCCCCAAGAAGAAGGAAAAACCGATGAAGACAGTCGCTCACTTCCTGCTGCCCCTCGCGGCGGCGGCAATGTCGATCGCGCTCGCCGGAAACGCCGGAGCGCAGACCCCGCAGAACAGCAAATTCTGGTGGCCCGATCAGTTGGATCTCTCGCCGCTGAGGGCGCACAGCCCCCAGTCCAACCCCTACGGCAGGGAGTTCGATTACGCGAAGGAATTCGCAACGCTCGATCTGAAGGCCGTCAAGCAGGACATCCAGAAGGCCCTGACCACCTCGCAGGACTGGTGGCCGGCCGACTACGGCCACTACGGCCCGCTCATCATCCGCATGGCCTGGCATAGCGCCGGCACTTACCGCACTCTGGACGGCCGCGGCGGGGCCGATGGCGGCCAGCAGCGCTTCGATCCCCTGAATAGCTGGCCCGACAACGCCAACCTCGACAAAGCGCGGCGGCTGCTGTGGCCTGTCAAGCAGAAGTACGGCCGCAAGATCTCCTGGGCCGACCTCATGGTGCTGGCCGGCAACGTCGCCCTCGAATCGATGGGCTTCAAGACCATCGGCTTCGCCGGCGGGCGCATCGACGATTGGGAACCCGACCATGTGTACTGGGGCCCTGAGCAGAAAATGCTCGACGACAAGCGTTACAGCGGCGAGCGGAACCTGGCCAGGCCCTTGGCCGCCGTCCAGATGGGCCTGATCTACGTGAATCCAGAAGGCCCCAACGGCAAGCCCGACCCGCTTGCGGCCGCAAAGGACATCCGCGAAACCTTCGGCCGCATGGCCATGAATGACGAGGAGACCGTGGCCCTGATCGCCGGCGGCCACACCTTCGGCAAGGCCCACGGCGCGCACGATCCGGGCAAGTGCCTCGGCCCCGAGCCTGCCGCCGCCCCGGTTGAACTCCAGGGCTTAGGCTGGGATAACCGCTGTGGCAAGGGCAACGCCGGCGACACGATCACCAGCGGCCTGGAAGGCGCCTGGACGGCCAGCCCCATCCAGTGGACCCACCAGTACCTCGACAACCTCTTCCGCTTCGAATGGGTCCAGACCAAGAGCCCGGCCGGCGCTATTCAGTGGGTGCCCGCGCGGAACCAGGCGGCCAACCTCGTGCCGGATGCGCATGATGCGGACAAGCGCCACGCTCCCATGATGTTCACCACCGATCTGGCGCTGAAATTCGACCCTGTTTACCGCGATATCGCCATGCGTTTCTGGCAGAATCCGGAGGAATTCCGTCTCGCCTTCGCCAAAGCCTGGTTCAAACTCACGCACCGGGACCTCGGCCCCCGCTCGCGCTATCTGGGATCGGAAGTCCCGTCGGAGGAATTCCTCTGGCAGGATCCGCTGCCCAAGCTGGACCATGCCGTGATCGACGCCAAAGACATGGCCCAGCTCAAGTCGAAGATCCTTGCATCCGGCCTCACCGTGCCTGAACTCGTCCGAACGGCCTGGGCCTCGGCTGCCAGCTTCCGCGCAAGCGACATGCGCGGCGGCGCCAACGGCGCCCGGATCCGGCTAGCGCCGATGAAGGACTGGGAGGCGAACAATCCGGCCGAACTCGCCAGGGTCATTCAGCGGCTGGAGTCCATCCAACAGGAGTTCAACGGCTCGCAGAAAGGCGGCAAGAAGGTTTCCATCGCCGACCTCATCGTACTGGGCGGCGCGGCAGCCGTCGAAAAGGCGGCCAGGGATGCCGGCGTCAACGTGCAGGTTCCTTTCACGCCGGGCCGCGTCGACGCCACGCAGGAGCAGACCGACGTTCACTCCTTCTCCATGCTCGAACCAACGGCGGACGGCTTCCGGAACTACTACCGCAAGGGCCACTTCTTCCCGCCTGCGGAAGCGCTCGTCGACAGGGCCAATCAGCTCCGGCTCACCGTGCCGGAAATGACCGTCTTGGTCGGCGGCCTGCGCGCGCTGAACGCCAACGCCGGCGGCGCCAGCCACGGCGTGTTCACCAGCCGCCCGGGCGTTCTCACCAACGACTTCTTCGTCAACCTGCTCGACATGTCCACCAAGTGGACCAAGTCGGCCTCGCAGGAGGGCGTCTATGAGGGCCGCGACCGCAAGACGAATGAGCTCAAGTGGACCGCGACCACCGTGGACCTGATTTTCGGCTCGAACTCCGAGCTGCGCGCCATCGCCGAAGTCTATGCGGCCTCCGACGCGCGTGAGAAGTTCGTGCGCGATTTCGTCGCGGCGTGGGCCAAAGTGATGGACCTCGACCGCTTCGACCTCCGCCGCCCCGCCGGCGCAGGCGGCTCCCGCACAACCGACTGACCTCGCCATCCGTAGCGGCCCGGGCCGTCCCTCCCTCCCCTGAGGGCGGGCGGTCCGGGCCGTTGCTTTTTTGCGGCCGGCCCGGGCGTGCGGGCAGGGCAAACAAATCCCGGTTGAATTGTTTCATTGTTCCTCAGCCCCCTGCCGCCATCCCGGGCCGGTTCCGTTCACAATAGACAAAGACCTCCTGATGAGTTCCTTCCTTGATCTCCTCAAGACGTGGGGCCCGCTGGGCGCTCTGCTGATCGGCTTCATTGACGGCATCGGGCTGCCCAATCCGGGCGGCCCCGATTACCTCGTGCTGTTCCTCGCCTGGTCGCACCCGCAATCGGCGTGGCTCAGCGCGGCGCTGGCCACCGCCGGTGCGCTCGCCGGGAGCCTGGGACTGTTCTGGATCGCCCGCAAGGGCGGCGAGAAATATCTGGAGAAGAAAGCCAGCGGGCCTCGCGCGATGAAGTTCCGCGGCTGGTTTCAACGCTACGGGCTGGTAACGGTGTTCATCCCCGCGCTCGTGCCGGTGATCCCGCTGCCAATGAAGGTGTTCGTGATCAGCGCCGGCGCGCTTGGCGTGCGGCCGCAGACGTTCCTGGCCGTGATGGCCGCGGGCAAGATTCCGCGGTTTCTCTTCTTCGCCTGGCTCGGCAAATCGCTGGGCGAGCACTCGGTGCAGTGGCTCAAGGACCACCGCTGGCACTTTCTCCTGGCGGCGCTGCTTCTGGCGGCCGCCCTGTTCCTGCTCGTCAGACTCTCTGACCGGAAAAGGGGGGCAGCGGCCAGTCGTGAAGCAGGGCTTCACCCGGAAGCATGAAAATCCGGGGCTCGGCCGCCTCGCTGGCCCATACCGCCAGCGAACGCCGCTGGAGCCCGCTTCTGTGCCGCGCACGAAGGCCACACCAGCGGCCGAAGTAAGCGGTCCCCGCGCAGCCGCCCATGGCAATTACTTCCCCGTCGTGACCGCTCGCTTCCGCGGCGCCCGGCCGCTTCGCTCACGGCACTGATCATGGCCGCGGCCCGCTTCCGTCGCGGTTCCCCTCACGGATCCCCACGGTTTCAGCCGGGAGCTGTCCCTATGGCTGGCTTGCGGCCACAGCAGTCGGCCGCCAGCACAGCTCCACAACAAAGCGCCCGCTGCGCTCTCTCCTTTCATACACTGGATGCGAAGGCCCGCCGCCATGATGAACCGCCGCCAGTTCCAGGCCGCGCTGCTCGCCGCCCCTCAGGCGATAGTGGCCAATCCGCTCGATATGCGCATCGAGTCGGTCGAGATGTCGGAAGAAAGCTACACCTACCGCACGCCGATCAAATTCGGCGGCTCGGTAGTTGACAGGGTGACGCTGCTCAACGTCCGCATCCGCGCCCGCAACCGCGCGGGGCGGGAGGCCGAAGGCTTCGGCTCCATGCCGCTCGGCAACATCTGGAGCTGGCCGAGCCGTGCGCTGGGCTATGACGGCACGCTCTCGGTGATGCGGCGGCTGGCGGCGCGGATCAAAGCCATCACAGCTGATTTTCGCGAGTATGGCCACCCGGTCGAGCTCAATCACCATCTCGAGCCAGCCTGGCTGCGCGCCGGCACGGAGATGGACTCGCCCGAGCCGGTGCCGAAGCTCGCCGTGTTGGTCACGGCCAGCCCGTTCGACGCCGCCCTCCACGACGCATATGGCAAGCTGTGCGGCTCGAGCGTCTACCACTGCTACACGCGCGACCATCTGCGGGAGGATCTCGGCCGCTATCTCGGACCTGAATTCCGCGGCCTGCATCTGGAGCGCTTCGTCCTGCGCGACCCAAAGCCGCGCATGCCGCTGTACCACCTGGTCGGCGCGCTGGATCCCATCTTCGATTCAGACATCCAGAAACGCATCAATGACGGGCTGCCCGAGACACTCAGCGAGTGGATCGATTACAACGGCCTCACCCACCTGAAGATCAAGCTGAACGGCGACGACCTCGCCTGGGACCGGAACCGCATTCTCGCAGTCGACCGCTGCGCCGCCAAGACGATGCGCCGGCGCGGCGCCCAGCGCTGGTTTTATTCCCTGGATTTCAACGAGCGCTGTCCCAATGTGGAGTATCTGCTCGGCGTATTGCGCCACATTCGCGAACAATCCCCGGAGGCATTCACAAGAATTCAGTATGTGGAACAGCCCACGCACCGGGACCTCCGCGCGCACCGGGAAAATGTCATGCACGAGGCGTCGCGGCTCCGGCCTGTAGTGATCGACGAATCGCTGACGGATCTGGAGAGCCTGCGGCTGGCGCGCGGCATGGGCTATACGGGCGCGGCGCTGAAAGCCTGCAAAGGCCAGGCGCAGGCGTTGCTGATGGCCGCGGCCGCGCAGCGCTGGAAGATGTTCCTGTGCGTGCAGGATCTGACCTGTCCCGGCGCGTCCCTGATCCATTCGGCGGGTCTGGCCGCCCACGTGCCTGGTGTTGCGGCCATTGAAGCCAACTCGCGCCAGTATGTGCCCGCCGCAAACAAGGGATGGGAGGAGAAATTCCCTGGCATTTTCCATGTCCGCGATGGCTATATGAGGACCGGAGAAATCACGGGACCGGGCCTCGGGGCCGTCTGACACAAGAAGCACGGGGGGACGGTTCCCGCGAAGACTCCCCTTGAAACCGCAGCCGGGGCGTGATGAGATTGTCGGAGACGCATGACAGCCCGCCGCGCTCGCGCCGGCCGCACGTACCTCGCCCGCATTCTTTGTTGCGGCCGCATGGACTGGGGCGACGATGCGGTGGGTCCGCTCTGCGCCGCTGCGCTGGCTGAGCGCAAGATTCCAGCGGCCACCCTGAGCGGGACCGCCAGCGAGCTGCTGGAAGCGTGGCGCGAAGCCCGCCACGTGATCGTCGTCGATGCCTTCACAGCAGGCGCGAAGCCTGGCGCGATTCACCTGATGAGGTACGGAGAACCGGATTTTCTGCCCGAACGCGCGCGCTCCTGCGCGCGGGGTCCGGGGCTGGCCCAGGCGGTCAGGCTGGGGGAGGCTTTGCACTGCCTGCCCGAGACGCTTGTGCTGATGGGGATCGAAGGCGCCGATTTCGAATGGGCGTCGACGCCGTCGCCGGAGGTGGCTGCCGCCATGCCCGCTCTGGTGGAGGCCGTCGCGCGTGAGTGGCAGATTCTCCTGCGGAGCAAGACCGCAGGCGCGGGTGCAGCCGGCCGGCGCTTGTGAGCCGCAGATTTTCTTCGGCGGCGCTCTGTTCGCCGGCCATGCCGGTTATGATGCCGGCTCCAGCACCGCCGTCATCGAGCCCTTGCAGCGCGGGACGCGCGGATCGGCGCCATAGGCATGGATCTGGTCCCGGGCGAACTCCGCCGCGCTGCGTTCGCATGTCATCACAATGGTCCTCCCGGTGGTGTCCACTTCAATCGCGTGCCGCAAGGCTTCCTCCACGGTCTTGAAGAACAATTTGCACAGCATCTCGATGACGTAGTCGTAGGTGTGGTCGTCGTCGTCGAGCAGGACGACGTGCCAGAGGGGCTCGTGCATCTCCTGGTCTTTTTTCTCGACATCCGTGCCGGGCGTGGGAAGCGCCATGAGAGATCCGAACTACCAGTGTAATCGGGCTGCAACCGGGAGGCGGAGCCGGCGGTGCGCCCCGGCGGCTCTTGCCGGTATCATCGTAGCCATGCGCACACTGATCCTTTCGCTGATGCTCGCCGCCGCGCCCGCCGCGCTGCTGGCGCAGAAAAAGCCCGTCGTGCCCGAAGGCGCCAAGGTGGCCGGCCCGTACACGCCCGGCATCCAGGCGGGCAACTTCCTCTTCGTCGCCGGACAGGTGGGCCGCGACAAAGCCGGCAAATACCCTGAAGCATTCGAGGACGAAGTCAGGCAGACGCTGGAGAACGTGAAAGCCGTGCTCGACAAGGCCGGCTTCACCTTCGCCGACGCCGTCTCCGTGCAGGTGCACCTGACCGACATCTCGCTGTTCGACCGCATGAACAAGGTCTACATGACCTACTTCCCCGAGCCGCGCCCGGCGCGCACCACGGTGGGCGGCGTGCAACTGGTGGGTCCCGCGCGGATCGAGATCACCGTGACCTGCTGGAAGAAGTAGCCGCTCAGCCCTCTTCGACAAACTTCCAACCGAGCAGTCCGGCAGCGTGCTGCACCTGCGTCTTCCAGTCGCCGTAGACGGTGACGCGGTGCCAGCCGTAGTCCCAGCCTTCCATCAGCCGCCGCGCGTCGCGGGGCTCGGCCACAAGCTTGGTGCGGCAGGCGCGGTCCTCTTCGAGGTTGTCCACCGCGCGGCTCAGGTGAAAGACCACGGTCTTCGCATACGAGACGAATTCCATCGTGGAGAGCGTCTCGTTCAGCGGCAACAGCGACCGGATCGCCGCGCCCTTGCGGTCTTCGCTGTGGTCGCGGATCTCGTATGCGCATTCGGGCCCGCCGGGGCCATACACTTTTGACGGCGCCACGCAGTGCGCGTAAATGACCTGGTTTTTCGCCGTGTCGATCACCGGATCGGAGATGTAGCTCGCCCGTCCGGTGAGATAGCGCAGCATCAGCATGGTGGAGGCGCTCGTCAGGTCCGCCTCGCAGGCGCCGACGAGCCCGTCGTTGTTGAGCTGGAAGAACCCGAGGCACGGATAGGCGAACATCTTGTGCTTGTAGAACAGCTCAAGGCAATCGACGGCGATGGCCTGCGCCTTGTGCTGTTCGAGCAGCGACGCCATTGCCAGATACATGGCCGCGCTGTTGCGGATCTCGGCGGGCTTCGGTTCCACGACGCGGTCGGCGCGCCGGATCCAGGCCTGCGCCTGCTCCTCCGCCGCCTTGCGGTCAGCGGCTTTCCATGCCGCGTTCAGCTCGTCGGGGGGCACGTTGACGATTTCCGGCCCGAGGTTCGAGCGTATGGCGTCGATGTTCTTCCGCATGTCGCGAGGGGTCACCACGAGGATCTTCGACGCTCTCATCTTCCGGATCACGCCGAAGGTGTTGACCGCTTCGCAGACATCCTCGATCCGCGTCGAGGCAACTCCTGTCACCGGCTTGCCGGCCCTCCGCGCGGCCGGATAATGGCCGAGGAACGAGCCGGTGCCGCCGTAAAGGTCGTCGATCAGCACCGCCGGCCGGCCGCTCATTGCGATAGCGCGGGAAGCGTTGGACGGAATGCCGAGGATGTAGACCGCATAGCCGTCGATGCCCTGCCCCTCGTCGGCGGCAAGCAATTTCTCGGCCTCCTCGGCCCAGGTCATGGTGACGGGCTGCAGCTCCACGTCGGGGCAGCCGCGCTCGAGCCGCCCGAGCAGCATCTTCTTGCGGCTCGCGTAATCGTAGCCCTGATAGGGCCAGCCTTCGATCTTCGGGTCCGGATGGACGAAGACGATCCGCACCCGCGCTTTTCCTTCGGAAGCAGTGCGCTTGAGGCAGCCGCCGCGGCGCCGGCGCACCCGCCGCCAAGCCACGCCGCGCATCCGGCGCAGGTACGGAGGAATGATCTCCGCGAGGATTCGCCGATGTTCACAAGCGGTTCGGACATAGGATTCTCCCGAAAAAAAAGAAGACCTCCTTGTCTGTTTATCAGAATCGAGGCCGCGTGGGAAGGGGGCGGCCCGTAATCCGTCCGTAGGAGTTTGGGCGACCGACGTGAAGCCCTGATGAATCGGAGAGCGGAGAGGGAAAGGGCCGGGCGGCGGGCATCACCCAATGGGTGCAAAATTGCTGGTGTTGTGGGCATGAGCCTGAAATCCAAGCCAAGCCCGGCCGAGGGTGAGTTCCTGTTTGAGATCGATGCGGAGC
>JBMOMB010000015.1:0-259721 GCA_049325215.1 Acidobacteriota bacterium | reverse complement strand
CGGGCCGCGGCCGCGGCGGGGCTTGCGGATCTCTGTGGCGCATCGCAGGTGGCCGCGTCCTTCGGCCGGAATTCGAATTCCGGCCTGCGTGCGCGGCACAGACCCGGGATCATGGCGAATTTCCGCCCTCGTGCGCGGCGTAGAACACGGGCTGGTGCGCGGCAGCAAACCCGGGCATGAGCGTGGAGGCCGCGACCGGCGGGGGGGGCGCGGGCGGGCTTTGATATGATGATGCCGCTTTCTCCAGGGCCCTGAAATGCAGATCTGGACTCAGAACTACGATCCGCTCGGCAACGCGGCGCTATCGACGGTGGCGGCGGCGGTTCCGGTGACCGTGCTGTTTTATCTGCTGGCGGTGCGCAAGATCAAGGCGCACCTGGCGGCCCTGTACGCGCTGAGCGCCGCGATGGTGGTGGCGGCGGCAGTCTTCCGGATGCCGGTACAGATGGTGGCTGGGGCGGCGGCGCACGGAGCGGTGTATGCGGCCTTGTGGATTGCGTGGGTGGTGGTGGGCGCGGTGTTCGTTTACGACCTGACGGTGCAGAGCGGGCACTTTGAAACGATCAAAGGGTCGATCGGCGCGATCACGGACGACCGGCGGGTGCAGATGCTGCTGATCGCGTTTTGCTTCGGGGCGGTGCTGGAGGGCGCGGGCGGCGGTGGCGCGCCGGTTGCGGTGACGGCGGCGATGATGATCGGGCTGGGCTTCCGACCGTTCGAGACCTCGGTGGTTTGCCTGATGGCGAACACGGCGCCGGTGGCGTGGGGAGGCATGGGCAATCCGGTGCGGGCGCTGGCGGCGGTGACCGGGCTTCCAGAGAGCGACCTGAGCGCCACGATGGGGCGGATCCTGCCGCCGGTGGCGGCGCTGCTGCCGTTCTATCTGGTGCGGACGATGGTGGGGTGGAGGGAGACGTTCCAGGTTTGGCCGGCGTGCCTGGCAGCCGGGCTGTCGTTTGCCGGCATCCAGTTTTTCTGGTCGAATTACGTGGATCCGAACCTGGTGGACATCATGAGCGGGATGGGAGCGATCCTGTTCTGCGCAGTATTTTTCAAGTACTGGAAGCCGAAAGAAGAGTTTCATTTCCCCGAAGAGCGGGGAAAAGCCAGGCCGGAAAGGCGGAAATATACGGCGCGCGAGGTGGTGCATGCGTGGTCGCCGTTCGCTCTGATCGCGCTGTTCGTGGTGGCGTGGGGCATCCCGGCGGTGAAGGCGGTGATCGCGCAGACGAGTTACAAAACGCCGGTGCCGGGGCTGCATCAGATGGTGCTGCGCACGGCGCCGGTGGTGGAGAAGGACGTGCTGGACACGGCGGTGTTCAGTTTCGACTGGCTGGCGAGCGTGGGCACGGCGACGGTGCTGGCAGGGCTGGCGGCGGGGCCGGTGCTGGGGCTGTCGATGGCGGCGACGCTGCGGGTTTTCCGTGGGACGATGTACCGGATGCGGTTCAGTTTCCTGGCGATTCTCTGCATGATCTGCATGGCGTATGTGATGCGCTATTGCGGAATGGACGCGGTGCTGGGGCTGGCGATGACGCACACGGGCGTGCTGTATCCGATCTTTGGAACGTTCATCGGATGGATCGGCGTGGCGCTGAGCGGGACGGACGCGGGCTCGAATGCGCTGTTCGGCAATCTCCAGGTGGTGACGGCGACGAAGCTGGGGCTGGACCCGGTGCTGATGGCGGTGGCGAACTCGACGGGCGGGGTGATGGGGAAGATGGTGGCGGCGCAATCGCTGATCATTGCGTGCGTGGCGGCGGGAATCGAAGGCAGGGAAGGCGACCTGTTCCGCGCGGTGGCGAAGCACGGGCTGTTGCTGACGCTGGTGATCGGGCTGCTGGTGATGCTGTATGCGTATGTGCTGCCGGGCGCGGTGGCGCACAACCACAAGTTCTGGTGAGAGCGGCGCTGCGGCAGTGGCGGCGCTGCGGGTGTTTTTGACGAGAGAGCGACGGGAGGCCAGAGTCAATGAAGAAGACGGCAGTTGCATTGGGCGCGGCGGTGCTGTTCCTGCAGGGCGCCGCCGGACAGCTCGGAATGTTTTCCAGCCAGCAGCGGATCGACATCACGCGCGAATGGAAGGGCGAGCGGTTTCCGGACGGGCGTCCCAAAGTGCCGGATGAGGTGCTGGACCGGCTGAAGCTGACGACGGCGGAAGAAGCGTGGGGGACGCTGCGGCGGCTGGGCTACAACAACCAGTTCGAGCGCAACTGGAAGACGGTGAACGTGGCCGATCCGGCGGGCGACCGGCTGGTGGGGCGGGCGGTGACGGCGGTGTTCATGCCGCGGCGTCCGGACATGGATGCGGTGATCAACGACCACGCGAAGAAGGAAAACCGCGTGGGGCGCGGGCAGAACTCGTGGGTGATCGACACGCTGGTGAAGCGCGACGTGATGGTGGTGGACCTGTTCGGCAAGATCAAGGACGGCACGATCATCGGCGACAATCTGGGGACGTCGATCTGGACGAAGACGGGGACGGGGCTGGTGGTGGACGGCGCTGTGAGGGACGTGAGCGGTTTGATGGAGATCAAGGGGTTCAAGATTTTCTGCCGGGGGTTCGATCCGTCGGCGATAGCCGAAGTGACGCTGATGGGGATCAATGTTCCGATACGGATCGGGCAGGCGGCGGTGCTGCCGGGCGATGTTGTGTTGAGCGATCCGGAAGGGATCACGTTCATTCCGGCGCACCTGGCGGCCGTGGTTGCCGATGAGAGCGAGCTCACGCGGCTGCGGGACGAGTGGGGCCATCAGATGCTGCGCGAGCAGAAGTACACGCCAGGGCAGATCGACACGCGGTGGACGCCGCAGATGATCGACGAGTTCAACAAGTGGGCCGAGGCAAAGGGCTCGAAGGTCCGGATACCGAAACGCGAACAGTGAGGGAAGGAGGCAGCCATGAAAAGAGAGACGAAGAAGTGGTGGCAGAACCGGCGCGGCGCGAGCCGGCGCGGATTTCTGAAGACAGCGGCGGGAGTGGCGGCGGCGGGGTTCTGGGCCGAGGAGACGATCCAGGCATACCAGAATACGGTGAACACGAACTCGAAGCCGTCGGCGCTGCGGATCACGGACCTCCGCTTTGCGCACATTACGGGCGCGCCGATGCGCGCGCCGATCATCCGGATCGACACGAACCAGGGGATCTCGGGCTACGGCGAAGTGCGCGACGGGGCGAGCGTTACGTACGCGCTGATGCTGAAGTCGCGCATTCTGGGGGAGAACCCGTGCAACGTGGACAAGGTGTTCCGCAAGATCAAGCAGTTCGGGTTCCACGCGCGGCAGGCGGGCGGCGTGTGCGGGGTGGAGATGGCGCTGTGGGATCTGGCGGGGAAGGCGTACAACGTGCCGGCGTATCAGTTGCTGGGAGGCAAGTTCCGCGACCGCATCCGGCTGTACGCGGACACCACGGAGTCGCATGATCCGAAGGTGTATGGCGAGCGGCTGAAGCAGCGCAAGGACCAGGGCTTCACATGGCTCAAGATGGACCTGGGCATTGATCTGGTGGAGAAAGTGCCGGGCGCGGTGACGGCTCCGGCGGGGGTGACGCAGCGCTCCTCGACGTGGACGAAGCATATGTTCACGGGGATGGAGCTGACGGAGAAGGGCATCGGGCTGATGGCCGAGTATGTGGCGCAGGTGCGGGAGATGGTGGGCTACGACATTCCGCTGGCGGCGGACCACTTCGGGCACATCGGGGTGAACTCGTGCATCCGGCTGGGCAAGGCGCTGGAGAAGTACAACCTGGCGTGGCTGGAGGACATGATTCCGTGGACGGAGACGGAGTTGTGGAAGCAGATCACGCTGGCGGTGGACATTCCGACGTTGACGGGCGAGGACATTTACCTGAAGGAGCCGTTCATCGAGCTGGCGAAGAACCACGCGGTGGACATTCTGCACCCGGATCTGGCGACGTCGGGCGGGCTGCTGGAGACGAAGAAAATCGGCGATGCGGTGATGGAGCACGGGCACGCGATGGCGATGCACTTTGCGGGCACGCCGATCTCGTTCATGGCGAACGTGCACTGCGCGGCGGCGACGGAGAACTTCCTGGTGCTCGAGCACCATTCGGTCGATGTGCCGTGGTGGTCGAACCTGGTGACGGGCAACGAGCAGCCGCTGTACGAGAAGGGATTCGCGGTGGTGCCGGACAAGCCCGGGCTGGGCGTGGAGCCGAACCCGGACGAGGTGAAAAAGCACCTGGCGCCGGGCACCGGGTACTTCGAGCCGACCGAGAACTGGAACAACGAGCGGAGCTGGGACCGGCTGTATAGCTGACCGGCCGGCGGACCGATCCGCAACGCGATCCGCGCTGCGCCTGTGGCGGGCGGCCTGCGGACGGAGCGCCTGGGGACGGCTATAGCGCAGCGGCGAAGCCGGTCCTCGTGCAGAACTGCGTACAGCGCCACAAACAGAAGGCGCCGAGCTTTTCGTGGCCGGGAAGTATGACAGGCCATTCTAGGACGATCTTGCGCCGCCGGGCTTGTCGTCCTTCAGGCGGCGCTGTTCGCGGAGCGCCTTGCGCAGGAGGAACTCGATCTGGGCGTTGAGGGAGCGCAAGTCGTCGTCGGCCCATTTTTTCAGGGCGTCGAGGACCTCGGCGTCGATTCGGAGAAGGAAAGACTTGCGCTCCGCCATTGTTGACAGTGCCGCTTACTGATAAATGGTGCCGGTGTTGAGAACCGGTTGGGCGGCGGCTTCGCCGCAGAGCACGACGAGGAGGTTCTGCACCATCGCGGCCCGCTGCTCGCCGTCGAGCTGGATGACGTTCTTGCTGGCGAGCATCTCGAGCGCCATCTCGACCATGCCGACGGCGCCTTCGACGATCTTCTGGCGGGCGGCGATGACGGCGGACGCCTGCTGGCGGCGCAGCATGGCGGCGGCGATTTCCGGCGCGTAGGCGAGATAGCTGATGCGGGCTTCCACGACCTCGACGCCAGCGACGGCGAGCCGGTCCTGGATCTCTTCCTTGAGCCGCGCGGCGACTTCCGCGGTACTGCCGCGCAGGGAGACCTGGTGGTCCTCATGGGCATCGTACGGGTAAGCGGAGGCCATGTTGCGGACGGCGGCTTCGCTCTGCACGTGGACGTAGTTCTCGTAATTGTCCACCTGGAAGATCGCCTCGGCGGTGTCAACGACCTTCCAGACGACGACCGCCGCGATCTCGATCGGGTTGCCGTCGTGGTCGTTGACTTTCATCCTGGATGTCTCGAAATTGCGCACGCGCAGTGAAACGGGCTTCTTCGAATAGAACGGGTTGGCAAAGCGCAGTCCCGGAGCGTTCACCGTGCCGACGTACTTGCCAAACAGCGTCAGCACGATGCCCTGATTCGGCTGGACGGTAAAGAAGCCCGCCCAACAGAGGGTGTCGAGGATAAGGACGACGATCCAGAAGGCGATCCAGAGGTCGCGCGCCTCCGGCTGGCCCTCTTTCGCCGTCCAGATGATGGCGGCAATCGGGATGACGAAGAATGCCAACACGAGCAGCAGAACGGGGATGCCGTTCCAGGCCTCAATGACGCGCTCTTTCAGCATGGGCTGGTCCTCCAGTCTTTCGGCGGGGCCGGCAGGCCTCGCTAGCACGATGATATCATTTTGCAACTGCCGGTCAAGAAAAATCCGCAGGCGGAAGGGGCGGATGTGACCGGAGTCATGGAGACGCGCACGGGTTCGGGGCTTAGATAAAGAAGGCAAGGCAGAGCCGGAGAATTCGGGCTGCCGGCGACCCTTCAGGGGCACGGCGAAGGACAGAGACGGCCGCGCGGGCGGCTCGAGGCCGGATGCGGCCATTGGCGAAGGAGCAGTGCGATGAAACGGTTGTGGATGGCTTTTGGCGCAGTCATCGTGATTTCGTTTTCGATCCTGGGATGGATCGGGACGCGCATTTATCAGGAGATGCCGCCGATACCGGACCGCGTAGTGACGCGGGACGGGCGCGTGGTGATCGGGAGCGGCGAGGTGGGGCAGGGGCAGAACATCTGGCAGACGATGGGAGGGATGGAGGTGGGGTCTGTGTGGGGGCACGGCAGCTATGTGGCGCCGGACTGGACGGCGGACTCGCTGCGGCGGGAGCTGGAGTTCGTGCTGAACGAGTGGGCGCGGAGCGAACACGGCAAGCCGTACAAGGAGCTGGACGCGGAGCGCCAGGCGGCGCTGCGGGGGCGGCTGGAGCAGATGTTCCGCGCGAACACATACGACGCGGGCTCGAGGACGATCGTGATCGACGAGGTGCGGGCGCGCGCGTTTGAAGCGAACGTGGCGCATTACCGGAAGCTGTTCGCCGAAGGCGAGGCGGCGTATGCGATTCCCCGGGGCGCTGTGCCGGATCCGGAGCGGGCGCGGAAGCTGGCGGCGTTCTTCTGGTGGACGGCGTGGTCGGCGGCGACGAACCGGCCGGGGGACACGATTTCGTACACGCACAACTGGCCGCACGAGCCGCTGGTGGGCAACCGCCCGACGGGCGAGAGCGTGATGTGGACGGGCGTGAGCATTCTGATGCTGCTGGGCGGCATCTGCGCGATGGTGTGGTGGTACGCGTCGCAGCCGAAGGAGACGCCGATCGAGCGTCCGGCGGCGGATCCGCTGCTGCCGCTGAAGGCGACGCCGTCGCAGCGGGCGACGCTCAAGTATTTCTGGGTGGTGGCGCTGCTGATTCTGGCGCAGATCCTGCTGGGAGTGGTGACGGCGCACTACGGCGTGGAAGGGGACGGCTTTTACGGGATACCGCTGTCGAAGTGGCTTCCCTACAGCGTCACGCGGACGTGGCACATTCAGCTCGGCATCTTCTGGATCGCGACGTCGTGGCTGGCGGCGGGGCTCTACATCGGACCGCTGGTATCCGGGCACGAGCCGAAACATCAGGCGCTGGGCGTGAACGTGCTGTTCGCAGCGCTGCTGGTGATCGTGGTGGGATCGCTCGCCGGGGAGTGGATGAGCGTGCACAACCGGCTCACGGACGCACAGGCGTTCCTGTGGGGGCATCAGGGGTACGAGTATGTGGACCTGGGGCGTATCTGGCAGATCCTGCTGCTCGCGGGCCTGTTCATCTGGCTGTTTCTGGTGATCCGGAGCGTGAAGCCGGCGCTCAAGAACGCGGGCGACCAGAAGCCGCTGCTGACGATCTTTCTGATGAGCGCGGGAGCGATCGGCCTGTTCTACGGGGCGGGGATCATGTGGGGGCAGCACTCGCATCTGTCGATGGTGGAGTACTGGCGGTGGTGGGTGGTGCACCTGTGGGTGGAAGGGTTCTTTGAAGTGTTCGCGACAGCGGTGATCGCGTTCTTCTTCGCGCGGCTGGGGCTGGCGAGGCCGAAGCTGGCGGCGGAGGCGGCTCTGCTGTCGGCGACGATCTACCTGGCGGGAGGCATCATCGGCACGTGCCACCACCTGTACTTCACGGGCACGCCGACGGTGGCGCTGGCGTGGGGCTCGGTGTTCAGCGCGCTGGAAGTGGTGCCGCTCACGATGGTGGCCTTTGGGGCTCTGGAGGATCTGCGGCGCGGGCGCGCGACGGAGTGGGCGCGGCGCTACCGCTGGCCGATCTACTACTTCGTGGCGGTGGCGTTCTGGAACATGCTGGGCGCCGGACTGTTCGGGTTCATGATCAATCCGCCGATCGCGCTGTACTTCATGCAGGGGCTGAACACGACGCCGGTGCACGGACACGCCGCGCTGTTCGGCGTGTACGGAATGCTGGGCATCGGACTGATGCTGGTGTGCCTGCGGGCGATGGGGCAACGGGAAGAGTGGAACGACCGGACGATGAAGTTCGCGTTCTGGGCGATGAACGGCGGACTGTTCGCGATGACCGTGTTCAGCCTGCTGCCGGTAGGGCTGTTGCAGACGTGGGCCAGCGTAAGCGACAGCTACTGGTACGCGCGGAGCCTGGAGTTCCTGCAGACGCCGCTGATGCAAACGCTGCGGTGGATGCGGGCGCCGGGCGACACCCTGTTCGCCATCGGCGCGGTGGCGCTGGTGTGGTTTGTGCTGAAGATCCGGCCGGCGGAGCAGGACTGAGGCAGCGGGCCGCGGGGGAAGGGGTTCAGGCCTCTTCTCCCCCGCCCGCGGCGGTCTGCACGGCGGCCTCCTCCTGCCAGCGGCAGGCGTCGCGGAATTCGCAATGGCCGCACAGATCGGGGACGCGCGGGTTGACTTCGATGCGTCCGGACTGGAACTGTTCGATGGCGGCGCGGGTTTTCTCGAGCGCGGCGGCGATGCTTGCCTGCGCCTCCGCAGAGCCGGCCTTTCCGATAACCTTCGAATTGTCTTTCAGGGCGACGTAGCCGAGCGTTTCGGGGCGAAGGTTTTCCTGACGCGACAACGCTTCGGCGTAGAGTTCCACCTGGACGGCAATCTCTTCCCGCATCCTGATGGATTGCGCGCCGGAGTACTTGAAGTCGTACACCCTGCATGCGCCTTCAGGGGAGACGTCTACGCGGTCGGCGCGGCCGTGGATTTCGACGCCCGAAACATTCAGGCGGCATTCTGTTTCGAGCTGAGCCTGCCAGTCCGACCGGGCGAGGTCGCTGGCGGCGTAGGCGGCGAGATGGCGCTTCATGGCGGTGCGGTTGAGCAGGGTCTGATGCGTCTCGGCGAGGCCGTTGCGGCGCAGTTGACGGTCCCAGAACTCGTCCGTGATGGTTTCGATCGAGCCGCCGCGGTTGTGCCATTCGGACAGAATCTGGTGGGCGAGATTGCCGAGGAAGCGCGCGTCGAGTCTATCCGAGGGCAGCGGCGGGAGGGGTTCGAGTTCGAGGATGGACCGGGCGAAGAATTGGAAGGGGCACTGCAACCAGGACTCGACGGAGGTGGCTCTGACGGAAGACCGGATGGAGCGGACCGCGTTGAGGGCCTCATCGGAATGGAGGGCGGGACGCGGGGCGGGCTGGGCGGGGCGCGAGGGGCGGACGAGGAAGCGGCGCGCCGGAGCGGCGGGCGTGGTCTTGCTGATGACGGCGTCGAGGAGGAAGGAGCGGAGGTTGGCTTCGCCTTTTTCGTTGCGCTCGGGCCAGGAGAGAATGAGCCGCCCGGTGGCGCGGGTGCGGGCGATCTCGAAGTGGAATCGTTCTTCCTCTTCGTGTTCGGCGCGGGTGCGGACGGGAAAGCCCTGCTGGCGGAGAGCGAGGCGGATCTCCTCCGGCAAGACGGGATCGGGCAGAGAGCGTGGGGGGAATTCGCCCTCGAGCAGCCCGCAGACAAAGACGACGGGCAGCTCCCACTGGCGGGCTTCCTGCACATCGAGGATGTGGACGACGTCGCGGCGGGGATCTTCGGGGTAGATGCGGGCTTCCTCGAGTCCGGCTTCGAGGCAGTCCCAATACCCGCCGAAGGAGAGCGGCTCGTCAGGCAGCAGAGGGGCGAGGTATTCGGCGGCGGAAGTGATGGCGCGGAAAGCAGCGGCCTGAAGGCGGAGGCTGGCGAGCTGCGATCCGGAAAGCTCTCCCGATGCAGGTGGCGGCTCGAGCAGGGAGGCGACCTCAAGAAGGCGGCGCGACCACTCGTGTGGAGTGCAGGGATCGGCGGTCCAGGATTCAAAACCGGCGAGGATACGCGCTGCGGCGCGGAAGTGCTGCCCGAGAGCCGCGAGCCCCTGGAAGGGGAGGTTGTCTATGGCCTCGCGCCACGACTGGCCCTGCACCTCGCGGGCGGCGCGGCAGAGGGGATGGCGGAGAAAGGCGAGCGTGGTTTCTCCGTCCCACCCGCTGCGGACGGCGGCGGCGAAACGCTGGAAGAAGATGCCGGCGGGCTCGCGGAGGACGGAGCGGCCGAAGTAAGCGCGCGCGGGGATGCCGAGGCGGCCGAAGGTGCGCTCGAACAGGGCGAGGTAGTTTTCTTCGCTGCGGGTGATGACGGCCATTTCGCGCCAGGGGCGGCCTTTTTCGTGCTCGTCGAGAATTTGCATGGCGATCTCTTCGGCTTCGCGCTCGCGCGAGCTGGCTTCGATGCGAACGATGTCCGGCTGGGGGCGGCAGACGGGGAGGCGCTCGATGCGGGCGCCCGAGCGATGGAGCTGCTCGACGATGGGGGCGGCGCCCGGCCACTCGGGGAGCGTGAGCGTGACTGTGGCGTGCTGGCGGAGCGCTTCCAGAAGAGCGAGTTCGGCTTGGGAGAAGAGCGTGAAGCCGTCGAGCCAGAGATGCGAGACGCCGGCGCCGCCCTCGCGCGCTCTCTTAGCAGCTTCCCTGAGCAAGTCCGCGCGGAGATGCAGGCCGGAGCGCTCAAGGGCCTGCCCGATGGCCTCATAGAGTTCGCCGAACTGCGCGTCGAAACGGTGATCGAGGCCCATGAGCCCGCGCCATTGCAGCGCGCCGCAGCCGGAGTTGGCGAGTTCTTCGATGGCGGATGCGATGGCGGCGGGCAGGCCGGGAGCGTCGCGCAGCAAGGGGTAGAGCTGCGGGCGCTTCTCCAGTTCCTGCGAAACGAGCAGGGCGAGGGCGCTTGCGTCGGCCGTCTCCATGCCGGGCGCGAGCGCAGTGGCGAAGCGAGACAGCGTGGTGATCCAGGAGGGCGGAACGGGTTCTCCGCGGCGCGCGAGCTGGTGCTGGAGGTGTTCCGCCATGGTGGCGGTGGGGACGATGAGGCGGGCGGGGCCGTTGCGCGCGGCGGCGGAGAACTCCCCGAGCACGCGCGCAGTCTTGCCGGAGCCGGGAGGGCCGAGCAACAGCCTCATGCCGACAGGGTACAACGCCGGAGGGGCGTCAACGGGAGGCGAGCTTCTGCATGAGTTGCAGGCTTTGCGTGTTGAGGGTATTGAGCTGGCGGAGGTCTTCTTCGGCGGCGAGGACGGCCGTCTGGATGCGGGAGAGATCGCCGATGGCGGCGGCGGGATTGTCGCGCTGGGTGTCGAGGCGGACGGAGAGGGCGCGGAGCTGGTCGGTGATGTCGCGGTAGCGCCGCTGGAGGGAAGTGACGGTGTTCTCGCGGCGGCGGTTCAGTTCGACGAGGTCGGCGACGACGGGAGCGAAAGCGCCGGACTTCTGGCTGAGCGCCTGGAGCTCTTCGCGCGACTTGCGGAGCGAGGATTCAAGCTGGGCGATGCGGTCGTTCTTGGCCTTGATCTCGGCCTCCATCGCCTGGACGATGCGGCGCTGGTGGTCGAGATCCTCGTTGAGGGCGGATTCCGCGGCGGCGAGGCGCCTGTTTTCCGCAGTGACGCGTTCGAGGGAGGCCTCGAGTTCGGCGATGCGGTTGCGGGCTTCGACGAGAGCGGACTGGGACTCGGTCAAGCGCGACTGAGCGGCGGCGAGTTCGCGGATGGCTGCGAGGCGGCGGGCGTCTTCGGCGGCGCGTGAAGAAGGGACGGGAGAGGGCGCGGGGATGCCGCGTTCGGCGAGCTGGCGGCGGAGGGAGTCGTTTTCGAGCAGCAGGGCGTCGGCGCGCTCGCGTTCCCTGGCCGCTTCCGCCTTTGCCCGGTCGATTTCCTGCTGCAACTGCGCACGGACCTGCATGCGGGTGTGGAGGAGCCAGGCGCCGGCGGCGAGCGAGAGCCCCAGCAGGACGGACAACGTCACCAGGGCGGGGTTCCGCATACGCTCAATCGTAACCGAACGGGAGGGCGGCGGCGAGGCGGATGCACGCCGGACATCAATCGTGGCTCCAGACCTGGGCGGCGAGGCGGGTGCGGTATTGAAGATCGGCGCCGGGGGCGGAGAGCTGGAGAGTCACGTTCTTCGGCAGGCCTTCGGGCAGGCGGAGGTCGATGGAGTGCATGGCCCGGATGCGCTGGAATGCAGCGGCGACGGCGTCAGGGATTTCGGTGAGGTTGCGGCAAAACCAGGCCTGGCCGCCGGTGGCTTCGACGATTTGCTGGAGGCCGGTCTGATAGGCCTCGTTGAGGCGGTCGCGCATGAAGGCGAGATGGACGGCGAAGACGGGTGCGTCGCTGGGCGAAAGGGCGGCGGCGAGGCGGGCGGATTTTTCGCGGACGAGGGCGTCAGGGAAGCGGCGCGAGAGGTCGCGGGTGTCGCTGTAGTTGATGACTGGATTGGTGAAGTCCTCGCGGTAGTTGCCGATTTCGGAGTCGGTGATGTAGAGCACGGCGGCGCGGACAGGCGCCTTGTGGGCGAGGGAGGCGGCGAGGCGGGCGGCGGGATCGACGGTTTCGAGGAAGCCGGCGCGGCCGGTAGTGGGCGCGTTCTGAATGGCGGCGATGGCGGCGGCGCGGTCGGGGGAAGGATCGGCCAGCACGCGCAGGCCGTCCTGGGCGCTGAGGACGCCGACCCAGACGTTGGGCGGGAGCTGTTCGATGGCGGCGGCGGCGGCCTGGCGGGCTGCGCCGATGCGGGCAATGTCCTCCGCCATGTCGAGCACGAGCAACAGCACGAGGCCGTCCTGCGGAGACAGGATCCGCTCGATGGCGGCCTGCCGGCCTTCCACGGAGGCCTGGAGGCCATCGGTGGAGCCGGAGGAGATCCAGGCGGCGATGCGGCGGCGGCGGCCGCGGGGCGGGGAGGCGGACTTCGGCGGCGCCGCAGCGGCGGCGGAAGCGAGCAGCAGCAGGCAGAGCCGGCGCGTCATCAGAAGCTGAACCTCAGGCCGAGCTGCACGACGCGGCTGCCGCGCGAGCCGATGATGCGGCCGGCGTTGGCGTTGGGCGCGGAGGGCGGGCCGATGACGACATCGGGATCGGTCCAGTTGGCGTGGTTGACCCAGTTGAAGCCGGAGGCGGTGAATTCGACCGAGCGTTCCTGATCGATGGGGAAGCGCTTGGAGACGGAGAGGTCGTGGTTCTGGGAGATGGGGCCGCGGAGGAACGGATGGGTGCGCGGGCCGGCGCCCATTTCGAAGTCCGGCGGATGGGCGAAGGCAGCCGGGTTGAACCAGAGTTCGGGAGAAGGGCTGGAGACGCGGGGATCGGCGCCGGGCACGGGATTGACGCGGACGGTGCGGAGCACGCCGCCGGTGTTGTTGAACTGGGCGCGGAGGGCGAGCGGCTCGCCGGAGGCCACGGTGGAGATGGCGGAGATGGACCAGTTGCCGGCGAGATAGCCGCGCCAATCGGAGTAGTTGAGCAGGGGCTTGCCGGCGCCGAGGGGGAGTTCGTACATGCAGGAAAAGGAGAGGCGGTGCGGATTATTCCACGCGGTGAGGGCCCACTCGTTCTTGCGGTTGAACTGATCCTGGCGGCCGTAAGGGCCGGAGTAGTCGTCGAACTGGCGCGAGTACTCGTAGGAAGCGTTCAGGGAGAGGCCCTGGCCGGTGCGCTTCTCGGCGCGGAGAGAGATGGCCTCGCGGCGGTAGCGGCCGTCGGGCCACTGGGAGAAGACGTCGATCTCGAAGAACTGCGGGTAGGGGCGGAGGGCGCGGTTGAGGGCGAGGTCGTTGAGCTGTTCGCGCAACGACAGGTAATCGGGGTGGACGGCGTTGAGGCGGACGGCGTTGTTGCCGATGAAGATGTCACGGCCCCAGGAGACGCCGGCGGCGCCGGTGAGAACGATGCCGCCCTTGACCTGCCGCTCGTAGCTGAGGCTGGCGGACTGATAGCGGGGCAGGCGTCCGGAGGAATCGAGCACGTTGGCATCGGTGTCGTTAGCGGCGTCGGCGCTGAGATCGGGGACGGGCCGGGGCGGGGGCGGCATGCCGTTGCGGAGAAGGAACGCCGGTTCGAGGAAGGCGTTGGGGGAGTAGAAATAGGGGTGGCCAGTAAAGCCCCGCGTGCCCCACTGGGCGTTGTAAATGGGGTAGCTCTGATAGCTCATGCCGTAGGACAGGCGGAGCACGGACTGGCGGTTGCCGCGGGGGTTCCAAGCGAGCGAGAAGTTCGGCTGGGGCTTGACGGCGGTGGGCTGAAAGGCGCGGCCGTAGCCGCCGCGGTTGGCGAAGACAAGCGCGCCGGGACGGCCGTTGGCGGGGTTGGGGACGCGCAGGTCGACGATGCTCTGGCGGTCGAAGCGCTCGACGCGGGGCGCGGCGGCCAGGAGGCTGAGTCCGAAGGAAAGGGTGAGATTGGGCCGCAGCTCCCAGACGTCCTGCACGGCGTTGGTCCAGGTCCAGTTGCGGAAATAGGAGGGAGAGGGGACAAGGGCGGTGTCCGCCTGTTCGGGGCCGCCCAGCAGGAAAGATGCGAAGGCGAGGCCGGTGTTGACGATGCCGGGCAGGCTGGTATAGCGCCACTGGAAGAAGTAAGCGCCCGAGGGGGCGAAGGGCAGGAACGTGTTGACCTGGGCGCGGGAGAACTGGCTGACCAGGCGCAGGCTGTGCCTGCCGCGCTTGTGGGAGAGGGCCTCGGTGAACGTGAAGGAATTGCGCGCTGTGCGGCCGGCGGGGGTGGTGCGGCCCATGTCGAGGTAGTTGGCCATGTCAAAGAAGGGGAAGCTCGAGTCCTCGACGCCCCCGAGCCCCAGGCGGGAGGGCCAGCCGGACTGGTCCGAAACATTCTCAGAAATATTTGTTTGAGCTTCGACGGAGGCCGTGTTGACGGTTTTCGGCGAGAGGGTGAGGATGTGTTCGATGGCGCCGCGGCGGTTGGCGAACTCGCGGTCGGCCGGGGCGGAGTCGGCGGGGCTGTTGATGAGGCGCGCGGCGCCGCTGAGCCCGTTGGTGAACGAGTAAGAGACGGAGAGGCGGTGCTTTTCGAGGAAGGTGTGATCGACGCGGGCGATCATGCCGTCGGCGGTGTTGGTTTCCGGGGAGACGATGAAGTAGTTGTTGCGGAAGAAGGGGCCGGCGGCGGCGTTGGGGAGCGGATAATATTGCAGGGCGGCGCGGGCGACGGGGTCGAGGCGGGACTCGGGGATGCGGTTGGCGGGGAAGGGCTCCTTGATGAATTCGAGGTTGCCGCGCGAGACGGGCAGCGAGGGGTCGTAGAGCGGGTTGGGGCGGACGGTGGCGGGATCGAAGATGGGGAGAGGCGCGCCGGATGGGTCGACGGTGAGGCTGAAATCGCCGCGGCGTTCTGGCTCGATGGGGACGGTGCGCAGGTAGCTGCGGGAGATGCGCTCGCGGACGCCTTCGTAGTTGAGCGAGAAGAAGGTCCTGCGGCCGCCGCTGTAAAGTCTGGGGATCTGGACCGGCCCGCTGAGGCTGAAGCCGAACTGGTTGCGGCGCAGGAGATTCTTCTGGCCGCCGCGCTGGCGGATCTCGTGGGGGACGGCATCGAGGATGTCGTTGCGGAAGTTGTGGTAGAGGCGGCCGTGCCAGGGGCTGCGGCCCGCGCCGGAGGCGCGGACGGCGCGGCGGGGGCTGTCCGGGCGGAGGCCCATCTCGCGCGTCAGCTTCCGGAATTCTTCCGCCGCCTTTTCAAGCGCCGGACGTTCCGGCGCCTGCCCGCGCGCGAGGGCGGAGGCCAGAATCAGGGCGAGGAACAAGCTCCGCATCCGCGTCACTTCCAGTGTATCTTCCCGTTGCGGCGCGGCGACGCAGCCGGCGGGGGAGTGCGCTATGCTGGCCGCAAATGCGGTTGAAAGAACTGGCTTTGCGGCTTGGCTGCGAACTGCGCGCGGTGCGGCCGGATGACGGAGACAAAGAGATCACGGGCGTGGCGGGGATGGAGCATGCAGGGCCGGCGGAGATCACGTTCCTGGCCAACCCGAAGTACGCGCACAAGGTGAAGAACACGCGGGCGGGGGCGATCATCGTTTCTGCGGCGACCGGCGAGCTGCACATTCCGGCGCTCGAGAGCGAAAACCCGTATCTGGATTTCGCGCGGGCGCTGGAGCTGTTCTACCAGCCGCCGGCGCCGAAGCCGGGCATCCATCCAACGGCGGTGATCGCGGAGACGGCGGAGATCGGCGAAAGGGTTTCGATCGGCGCATATGCGGTGATCGGAGAGCGGGTGAAGATCGGGCGCGGGACGGTGATCCATCCGCTGGTAGTGGTGTACGAAGGGGCGGAGATCGGCGAAGACTGCGTGCTGCACGCGCACAGTTCGGTGCGCGAGCACTGCCGGCTGGGCAACCGCGTGGTGCTGCAAAACGGCGTGGTGATCGGGGGCGACGGGTTTGGATTTGCGAAGAAGAAGGACGGGACGCACTACAAGATCGTGCAATCGGGGCCGGCGGTGCTCGAAGACGACGTGGAGGTGCAGACGCTGAGTTCGGTGGACCGGGCGACGGTGGGGGAGACGCGGGTGAAGCGCGGGGCGAAGATCGATTCGCTGGTGCAGGTGGGCCATGCGTGCGTGGTGGGGGAAGACAACATCATCTGCGCGCAGACGGGGCTGGCCGGGTCGAGCGTGCTGGGCAGGAACGTGCTGCTTGCCGGGCAGGTGGGCGTCTCGGGGCACCTGACGATCCACGACAACGTGGTGGTGTACGCGCAGAGCGGGATCGGCGGGGACGTGGAGGCGGGGAGCGTGGTGTCGGGCTCTCCAGCGTTCGACGCGGCGCAATGGCGGCGGGCGGTGACGGCGTTTCCGCGGCTGCCGGAGGTGCTGAAGACGGTGCGAGAATTGGAAAAGCGCATCTCGGCGCTCGAAAACCGCCCAGGAAAGGACCAGGAATGAAGAAAAGCCGTCACATGAACCGCGCGCCTCTGGCTTACAAAAACGAGGCGTTTCTGGATAGCTGGAACGGCCGCGCAATCCGGATTCTGGCGGAATATCTGGAGCCGCTGGACCGCTTCAGCCGGGAAAAGATCCGCGATACGGTGGTGTTTTTCGGGTCGGCGCGGATCACGGAAGACGGTCCGCAGGGGCGTTATTACCAGGAGGCGCGGGAGTTCGCGCGGCTGATCACGCAGTGGTCGAACGCGCTGGAGCCGCCGACGCGGCGGTTTGTGGTGTGCACGGGGGGCGGACCGGGGATCATGGAGGCGGCCAACCGCGGGGCGCGGGATGCGGGCGGCAAGTCGATCGGGCTGAACATCGCGCTGCCGCACGAGCAATATCCGAATCCGTACATTTCGCCGGAATTGAACTTCGAATTCAACTACTTTTTCATGCGGAAGTTCTGGTTCGCCTACCTGGCGAAGGCGCTGATCGTGTTTCCGGGCGGGTTCGGAACGCTGGACGAGCTGACGGAGCTGCTGACGCTGGCGCAGACGCAGAAGCTCGAAAAGAAGATCATGATCATGCTGTACGGGGCGGACTACTGGCGGGAGATCCTCAATTTCGACGCCCTGGTGCGGCACGGGATGATCAGCCCGGAGGATCTGGATCTGATGGACTTTGTCGACGACGTGCACACGGCGCTGGACCATCTGAAGACGTTTCTGACGGAGAATTACCTGCAGCCGGAGCAGATCCGGGCGGCGGAAGAGATGCCGGACATCGCCAAGTCCCGGCTGTAGCGGCACGGCGGCAGTGGCGGCAGGCGGCGGCAAGCAGGTACGCTGAATCGGAATGCCCTCCCCAGGCTGGCTGAGAACGCTGCGCTCCGCGGGCTGGCTGGAATTGCTGTTTGCGGCAGCGGTGGCAGTGAGTCTGGCCGCGCAGTGGCTGGCGCCGGGGCGCGCCGCAACGGTGCTGCTGCAACTGGGGGCGTTCACGCTGGGCTTCCTGCTGGCATGGCGCCACGGGCTGCGGCTGGTGCGGCGGCTGATCTGGCGGCTGCGCAACCGGCTGATTGTCGCTTACGTGTTCATCGCGGTGGTGCCGATGCTGATGCTGGCGGTATTGACGCTGGCGGGGGCGTGGGTGGTGTCGGGGCAGATCGCCGCGTATCTGCTGAGCGTGGAGATGGGGCGGCGGGTGAACTCGCTGGAGCTGGCGGCGCGGTCGCTCGAGCGGGCGGCGCCGCAGGTGCGGGTGGAGGCAGTGCGGCGGGCGGGGTTTTTCATCCGCGACCGGTTTCCGGGGGCGGAGATCCTGCTGAAGGATGAACGGGGGCGCGAGGTCCGGTACCCGGAGGGCGCGCGGCTGCCGCATCCTCCGGAGGGGCACGGAGCGCGAGCGGGGCTGCTGATCCACGAGGGGCGGTTTCATCTGTGGGCGCACGCAGGCGGGGAGAGGTCCGAGGTGGTGATCGTGGCGCCGGTGACGCAGGCGTTCCTGCAAGGGCTGGCGCCGGGGCTGGGCGTGATTCAGTTGACGCCGTTCTCAATCGAGCCGGGGGGCGTGAAGGCGATGCAGGTTTCGCTGCACCCGCCGGCCGAGGGGGAGGCGCCGGCGGCGGGCGTGATCCCCGAACCGGCGAATCTGCTGGATCTGCCGCTGAAGTGGGGCGTCTCGATGCCGGCGGCGATCTGGGAAGAGCCGGAGCGGGAGGCGACGGTGTTTCTGGGAGCGGCGACGCGGATCAGCGGGCCGCTGCGGATCATGTTCAGCGTGGACACGAGCAGCAGCGGGCCGACGATGCTGGTGCTGTTCTCGACGGCGCTGATCGTGTTCTTCATCGTGGAGATCAGCTCGATCTGGATCGGGGTGTCGCTGTCGCGGACGATCACGTCGGCGGTGAACGACCTGTACGAGGCGACGGTGCGGATCCGCGGCGGGGATCTGAGCCACAGGATTCTGGTGACGGGCAACGATCAACTGGCGGAGCTGGGCACGTCGTTCAATATCATGGCGGGGAACCTGGAGCGCCTGCTGCAGGCGGAGAAGGAGCGGCAGCGGTTGCAGGCGGAGCTCGAGATCGCGCGGGAGGTGCAGTCGCAACTGCTGCCGAAGCCGATCACGCGTTTCGGCACGCTGCATCTTTCCTGCGTGTGCAACGCGGCGCGGATGGTCTCCGGCGACTATTTCGACTACCAGCCGGTGAGCGACGGGCGGCTGGCGGTGGCGCTGGGCGACGTGGCGGGCAAGGGCATTTCGGCGGCGCTGCTGATGGCGACGCTGCAATCGGCGATGCGGAGCCAGTTGCGGCAGTGCATGGAAGCGGCGGAGGCCGCGGCGGCGGGGCTGGGGGGAGGCTACGGACAGCCGGCGGTTTCGACGGCGCGGCTGGTGTCGAACCTGAACCAGCAGCTCTACGCTTCGACCGCGCCGGAAAAGTACGCGACGTTCTTCTTCAGCGTGTACGACGAAGGGACGTCCGAACTGGTCTACACGAACGCGGGGCATCTGCCGCCGCTGCTGGTGCGCAACGGCAAGGTGACGCGGCTGGACACGAACGGGATGGTGGTGGGCTGCTTCGCCGGCGCGCGCTACGGCGAGAGCCGCCTGAAGCTGGAGCCCGGCGATCTGCTGGTATGCTACACGGACGGCGTGACGGAGCCGGAGAACGCCTATGGAGAGATGTTCGGAGAGCCGCGGCTGTGCGCGCTGCTGGCCGAGCACGCGGAGATGGAAATTGAAGAGCTGGGGCGGCTGATCGAGGAACAGGTGGCGCGGTGGACGGAGTCGACCGAGCTGCAGGACGACTTCACCCTGCTGCTGTTGCGCAAGGCGGAGTGACCGGAGATGACGCACGGGCGGAGAGCGCTGATCCTGATCGCCGCGGTGCTCGCCACGCTGAGCCTGGGCACGCTGGGATTCAGGACCATCGCGGGTTTTCCGCTGGTGGACGCCGTGTACATGGCGATCATGACGATGACCACCGTGGGCTATGGCGAGATCCATCCGTTGAGCCGCGAGGCGCGGATCTTCAACTCCGCGTACATGGTGTTGAGCGTCAGCATGATGCTGGTGGTGATCGGGGTGATGACGCAGACAATCCTGGAGGCGCAGTTCCGCGATGCTTTCGACAGGAGAAGGATGAGGAAGATGATCGAATCGCTGCGGGGGCATTACATCGTGTGCGGGTACGGACGGGTGGGACGGGGCGCGGCCGCCGAACTGAGAAAGAGCGGCGAGAAAGTGGTGGTGGTGGACCGGGACGAGAAGCGGCTGGAGCTGGCGAGGAAACAGGGGTGCGCGGCGCTGGGTGGAGACGCGACGTCGGACGATTCGCTGCGGGAGGCGGGGATTGAACGGGCGGCGGGGCTGGTGTCGGCGCTGAGCACCGACGCGGACAATCTGTTTGTGGTGATGTCGGCGAAAGCGCTGAATGCCGGGCTGCGGGTCGCGGCGCGCGCTTCCGACGAACCCACGGAGCAGAAACTGGTGCGCGCGGGCGCCGACGCGGTGCTGGCGCCGTACAAGACGGCAGGCGCGCAACTGGCGCTCTCGCTGCTGAAGCCGCACGTGCGGCAGTTTCTGGACTTTGCGCTGTCGACGCCGGAATGGGACGTGCGCATCGAGCAGGTGGCGGTGGATGCGGCCAGCGATCTGGTGGGAAAATCGCTGGCGGAGGCGCGCATCCGGGGCGAGATGCAGGTGGTTGTGCTGGCGATCCGCCGCGCGGGCGGCGGGATGGAGTTCAACCCGCCCGCGGCGGCGGCGATCGAGGCCGGAGACTGCCTGGTAGTGATGGGCGAGGCAGAGCCGCTGCGCCGCTTTGAGATTCGCGCCGCCGGAGGCCGCGAGCGATGAAGATCCTGACAGCGGAACAGATGCGGGAGATCGACCGGCGCACGATCGAAGCGGGCGTGCCGTCGATCGTGCTGATGGAGAACGCGGCGTGCCGGTTCGTGGAGTTTCTGGAGCGCGAGTATTCGCCGCTCGAGCGGCAGCGCATTGTGGTGATCTGCGGCAAGGGCAACAACGGCGGCGATGGCATGGCGATCGCGCGGCAACTGCATCTGCGGTTCCGTCCGAGGGCGCTGGACGTGGTGCTTGCGTGGGCGCCGGAGGAGCTGCGGGGAGACGCGGAGATCAACTACCGGATGCTGAAGGCGCTGGGCGTGCCGGTGCGCCGCGAGATCACGCCCTCGATGCGGGCGGCCACGCTGGTGATCGATGCGCTGCTGGGCACGGGGCTGAGCGGGCCGGCGCGGGGCGTGGCGCTGGATTTCATCCGCGAAATGAACAGCGGATTTCCGCGCGCGCGAGAGGCAGTGGTGAGCGTCGATATGCCTTCGGGACTGTGCGAAGACGGGGAGAGCGTGCTGCCGGCGCACACGGTGACGTTCACGGCGCCGAAGGTGGAGCAGGTGCTGCCGCCGCTGTGCGACCGGGTGGGGCGGCTGCACGTCGTGCCGATCGGGACGCCGGAGGCGATGCTGGAGCGGGACGGGTCGCTGTGGCTGGAGCTGATCGAGCCGCGGCGGTTCCGGCGGCTGTTCGAGCCGCGGCCGCGCGGGGCGCACAAAGGGGACTTCGGCCATGTGCTGGTGATCGGCGGCTGGGAGGGCAAGGGCGGCGCGGCGGCGATGGCAGGCTGGGCGGCGCTGAAGGCGGGCGCGGGGCTGGTGACGGTGGCGTGCGCGGAGGCGGAGCGGAGGACGGTGACGTCGCTGGCGCCGGAGCTGATGACGCAGGGCCTGGGCGAGGATCCGGGAGACAAGGACGTGATCGCGCTGGGGCCGGGGCTGGGCCGGGATCCGGAGATGGTGTCGCTGGCGCAACGGCTGTTTGCGCAGTCCGCGCTGCCGATGGTGGTGGACGCCGACGGGTTGAACGCGCTGGCGCGGACGCCGGTGCGAGGCCCTGGGCCGTGGCGCGTGCTGACGCCGCATCCGGGCGAGATGGCAAGACTGGCCGGATGCACAGGAACCGACATTCAGGCCGACCGCGTGGGCGTGGCGCGGCGGTTCGCGGGCGAGCGCCATGTGGTGCTGGTGCTCAAAGGCCAGCGCACGCTGATCGCACACCCCGACGGACGGGTGCTGGTCAACCCGACAGGGACGCCGGCGATGGCGACCGCGGGTTCCGGCGACGTTCTGACGGGCATGATCGCGGGGCTGCTGGCGCAGTGGCCGGACCGCCGGGAGGAGGCGCTGATGGCGGCCGTGTGGCTGCACGGGCGCGCCGGCGAGCTGGCGGCGGAGGCTGCCACGGAGTGGTGCGTCACGGCGACGGACCTGATCCGATATCTGCCCGAAGCGATCCGGGAAGCCGCCGGATGAGGACGCGCACGTTCACCACGAGGAGCGAGGAGGAGACGATCGCGCTGGCGGCGGAGCTGGCGCGGGAGTGGACGCCGCCGCGGTGCGTGTTGCTGATCGGCAATCTGGGCGCGGGCAAGACGACGTTCGCCAAGGGCGTGGCGGAAGGGCTGGGCGCGGCGCCGGCGGACGAGATTTCGAGCCCGACCTTTGCGCTGATCCACGAGCACGGCGAAGGTCTGCTGTATCACGTGGATCTGTACCGGCTGGAGACGGAGGCGGAAGCGGCGTCTCTGGGGCTCGAGGAGATCCTGGCGCGGCGGGCGGTTGTGCTGCTGGAGTGGGCGGAGCGGTTTCCGCGGCTGTTGCCGGAGGACCGGATCGAAGTGATGATCGAACCGCGCGATGATGAATCGCGTTTGATTGTGGTGAAGGAGCTGCCTTGAGCGGGGACAGCGACAGCCGCGCGAATCTGTATGCGCTGGCGGCGCTGGCGCTCGTGAGCGCCGCGCTGGTGGGGCTGATGCTATGGCCGTTTGTGCGGCCGCTGGCTTTCGCGGCCGTGCTGGCGGTGGCGTTCGAGCCGCTGTATGAAAAGCTGTTGCGGTGGCTGCGCTCCTCCGCGGCGGCGGCCCTGACGGCGATGCTGATGATCCTGCTGCTGGTGCTGGCGCCGCTGGCGGTGGTGGGCGTGAACATGGTGCAGGAGGCGGGGGCGCTGTACCAGAGCCTGGCGCAGCATACGCCGCAGCAGGGCGGGTGGGCGGCGTGGTTCGCTTCGCTGGTGGAGCAGCCGGTGCAATGGATGGCGCAGCGGACGGGGCTGCCGGCGCCGGATGTGAAGGCGGCGATGCTCGATCAGGCGCAGACGGTGGTGAAGCTGCTGGGGAGCTGGGGGGCCGCCCTGCTGACCAACGTGACGGCGACGATCGGCAATGCGCTGCTGTCTCTGTTCATCCTGTTCTTTCTGTTCCTGGAGGGGCCGAAGATCCGGCAGTGGATCGATGCGTGGTCGCCGCTGGAGCCGGAGAAGACGGCGGAATTGCTGGGCGCGATCCGGGACTCGATCGTGGCGAATTTCCACGGCATGGCGGCGGTGGCGGTCTCGCAGGGCGCGCTGACATCGCTGGGATTCCTGTTCGCGGGGCTGCCCGGACCGGTGTTCTGGGGAGCGGTGGCGGCGGTGTGCTCGCTGATCCCGGTGATCGGGACGGCTCTCGTGTGGCTGCCGGCGGCGGCGATCCTGCTGTTCCAGGGTTCCTGGGGCAAGGCGCTGTTCCTGGCGCTGTGGGGCGCGGGAGTGGTGGGGATGTCGGACAATTTCGTGCGGCCGTGGGTGCTGAGCGGGCGCACGGGGATGAACGGGCTGGTGATCTTTTTCGCGCTGATGGGCGGGATGCAGGTGTTCGGCGCGATCGGGCTGTTTGCGGGGCCGGTGATCATGTCGGCGTCGGCGGCGGTGTTCCGGATGCTGCGGGAACAATACGCCGCGCCACGGGCGGTCATTTCTTCGGCGGAGGCTGCTGCTCGCCCACCCGGCCCGGCTTCTCCCCCGGCTTGAGCAGGGAGGGCTTCTTTTTTCCGGGCGCGACGCCTTCTTTTTCGGATTCGATCCGCTTGCGCTCTTTTTCGAGCTCGGCTTTGCGTTCCGGCGCGAGCAGTTCCTCGCGCTGTTCGCGGAGGGCCTTTTCCTTGTCCTGGACGGAGAGCGTGCGCTCCTTGATGTCCTGTTCGTTCATTTCGATGCTGTCGCGGAGGGTTTCGACGGCCTGTTCGAGCGCGAACTGATAGCGGGCGCGGTCCGGCTCTTCCCTTTCCGCCATTGATTCGAGTTTGGCCAGCAGCTCCCGCTGCGCGCTGACGACGCCGTCGAGCTTTTCGACCGGCTTCTGGCGGCGGATGGCGTCGTCGATGTTCATGTCAATGGCTTCGATGATCTGGGTGATCTGCTCGAGGGTGTCGTGGATGAGGCCGCTGCGGCCGGTCTGGCGTTTGGCGAAGAGCTGTTCGAGCATATCGACGCGCTGGCGGGCGAACTTCAGGTAAAGCTGGAGGCGCGGCCCGGGCTCCTGCACGAGCCGTAGCTGCTCGACTTCATCGGGGGTGAGAAAGTCGCGCTGCGCCGCTGCGGGCAGGCAGGCGAGGATGAGGAACAGAAGCCAACGCATATCGGGCCTCCTTCATCGGCCAGTCATGACACCCTGGAGAAACTGTTCGTGAACGGCGGCGAGGCGCTGGCGCGCCCGTTCGATGCGCTCGCGTTCTCCGAAGCCCACGGCGAGGGAAAGTTCCTGAAGACCCTTCTCGAACCCGCGGGTGCGCAGCTCGCCGCGCTTGTACTGGCGGCTGAGCTTGCCCGGACGCCGGCCGGTGGCGCGGAGCGATTCCAGGGCGAGTTCAGAAGCGCCGATGACGTCGCCGATGGCCGCTTCGAGGCTTGAGCGCGCGCCTCCTTCCCGCACGAGCTTCCAGGCGTCGTTCAAGCGCGCTTCGGCCAGCTTCAGGGCGCGGTCGAAGCGGCGGAGGGGATCGCTCTCGCCGCGCACGGACTCCATCGTGAGAGGGGGCGGAGGCGCCGCGAGCAGGAGAGAGGAAGCGAACAGGAAAAACCAGACCCTCACCGCTGCACCGCCTTTTCAAGAACTTTCACGCGCTGCCGCGCCTTGAACTCTTCGTCGGGATGAGCGCCGTTGCTCGAGGCGAGGAAGCGGCGGTAGCTTTCGAGCGCGGGCCGGGGCTGATTCATCGCGTCCAGCATCGTAGCGCGGAAGTAGTCGTAGGCGGGGCTCGGGCCGTTGAGTTCGCGCGCGCGCTCGAGGGCGGCGAGGGCGGGCTCGTATTGTTTGAGGAGCATGAGGACGGCGGTCAATTCGTTCCAGGCTTCGCCGGAGCGGGGGGCGAGGCGGGCGGCCTCCTGGAACTGCGGCGCGGCCTCGGCGTACTTCTTCTGGTCGCGCAGGAGGCGGCCGTAGAAGAGGCGGAGTTCGGCGTTGGCAGGCTCCTGCTCAACGAGCGAGGCGGCGATGGCGGCGCTCTGTTCCGGCTGCTTGCGGCGCAGGTACGCGGTAGCGAGGGCGTAGAGGACGGCGGGGGATGGGCTCCTGGCGCGGACGGCTTCCAGATGGCGGATGGCGTTGTCGAGTTCGCCGGCTTCGAGTTCGAGCACGCCGAAGCGCTCGAGCGCGGCAGGCTCATTTGGGAAGCGGGCGTAGACGGCGGCGGCTTTCTGTTTTTCTCCGGCGCGCTGCCAGGCTTCGGCGAGCGCGAGAGCGGTGTCGAGGTCCTGCGGCTGTTTTTCCGCGGCCTTTTCGAATGCTTCCGCGGCCGCCCGCCACTGGCCGGAAGCGGCGAGGGCGCGGCCGAGCAGGAAGGCGGCTTTGGCGTCGCCGGGCTGCTCCCTGAGGCACTCTTCGAGCAGCGGGACGGCCTCGGCGGGCTGCTGGTTCCGGATGAGGAGATGGGCAAGGTTGAGCCGTGCGGGGCGGATAGCGGGATCGATTTCGAGGACGCGGCGGAAGGCGGCGATGGCGCGCGGATCGTCGCCGATCGCGGACAGCGCGAAGCCGAGATGGAAGTGGATGGCGGCAGAACCGGGGGCTTTGCGGGCGGCTTCCTCGAGCAGGGGGAGGGCCTCGCGGGCGCGGCCTTCCTCGAGGAGGCGCAGCGCTTCCGGGGGCGGCGCGGCGGGCGCCTGAAGGAGGAGCCATGCCAGCACGGGAAGGGCCCAGCTCACGATTCCATTGTATCGGCTGGGCTGCGCCGCGCCCGCTACACTGGGAAGTGATGCTCACCGAACAGGAGTTTTCCCAGGCGGCGGGAGACGCCATCGAGAGCCTGTACCGGAAACTGGCCGCGGCCAGCGACCAGTACGAATTCGATGTGGACATGAACGCCGGCGCGCTGTCGATCGAATTCGAGGAGCCGCACGAGCGGTTCGTCGTCAGCCCTAACTCGCCGGTGCGGCAGATCTGGGTGTCGGCTCACGTAAAGAGCTACAAGCTGGGCTGGAACGGCTCGGCGTTTGTGCTCGACGACGGGCGGACGCTCGAACAACTGATCGCGGACGCGATCCGCGTCCGGATCCCCGAGTTCACCCTGTAAGTGGCGGGCGTCTACATCTCCTGGCCGTTCTGTTCGCAGAAGTGCACATACTGCAACTTCGCTTCAGGCGTGTACCGGGCCGAGCTCCAGGAGCGCTATCTCGAGCGGCTGCTCGAGGAGATGCGCGCGCATGCTTGGCGCTGGACGCCGGAGACGGTGTATCTGGGCGGAGGAACGCCGGGCTCGATGCCGGCGGAGGCGCTGCGGGCGGTGCTGGAGCTTGTGCCGGGCAAGCCGTGGAGAGAGGCGACGCTGGAGGCGGCGCCGGGGGCGATTGAGGCGGATGCCGTGCAGGCGTGGATCGAATGCGGCATCAACCGTGTGAGCCTGGGCGTGCAGAGTTTCGTCGAGGAAGAACTGCGGCGCACGGGGCGCAGGCATACGGCGGAAGGGGTGGCGCGGGACGTGGCATTGCTGCGTGCGGCGGGGATCGGCAACATCAACCTGGATCTGATTGCGGGGTTGCCGGCGCAGACGGAGGCGGGCTGGCGCGCGTCGCTCGAGTGGATCGCGCGGCTCGAGCCGCCGCATGTGTCGGTGTACATGCTGGAGGTGGACGAAGATTCGCGGCTGGGGCGGGAGCTGCTCGCCGGAGGAGCGCGGTTCGGGGCGGGGGCGGTGCCTGCGGAGGAGCGCATTGCGGACTTCTACGAGCAGGCGGTGGAGTTTCTGGAGGGGCGCGGGTGGCGGCGGTATGAGATTTCGAACTTCGCCCGGGCGGGGTTCGAATCGCTCCACAACCTGAAGTACTGGCGGCTCGAGCCGTACGCGGGGTTCGGGGCGGACGCGCACTCGTTCGACGGGGAGTGGCGCATGGCGAACACGGACGACGTGCGCGGATATGTCGAGCAGGGGCCGCAAGCGCAACGGACGCGGGCGGACCTTGCCTCCGAACGGTATCTGACGGGGCTGCGGCTGATGGAGGGCGTGGATCTGGCGGCGGAGGACGAGGGGCGGTTCGGCGCGGCGGTGGAGCGGTTTCAGGCGGAAGGGCTGGTGGAGCGGGAGGGCGCGCGGGTGCGGCTGACGCGGCGGGGCGTAATGTTGTCCAATGAAGTGTTCGAGGCGTTCCTGTGATGATTGACCTGCGTTCGGACACGGTGACGAAGCCCACGGCGGCGATGCGGCGGGCGATGGCGGAGGCGGAGGTCGGCGACGACGTTTACGGCGAAGACCCGACGGTAAACCGGCTGGAGGAGAAGGCGGCGGAGATCACCGGCAAAGAGGCGGCGCTGTTCGTGCCCTCGGGCACGATGGGAAACACGATCGCCATAAAATGTTTGACTCGGCACGGGCAGGAGGTGATCTGCGAGTCGCGCGGGCACCTGCTGAACTACGAGCTGTCGATGACGGCGTGGTTTTCCGGCTGCCTGATCCGCGCCGTGGACACGCCGGACGGGATCCTGACGTGGGAGCGGATTCAGCCGGCGATCCGGCCGCTGGGGCCGCACGCGGCGGACACGGGTTGTGTGGAACTCGAAAACACGCACAACATGGCGGGCGGGACGGTGTATCCGCCGCAGGTGCTGCGCGAGGTGTGCGCGCGGGCGCACGGGCTGGGCCTCCGGGTGCACGTGGACGGGGCGCGGATCTTCAACGCCGCCGCGGCGTGCGGCGCGAGCGTGCGCGAGCTGTGCGAGCCAGCCGACACGGTGATGTTCTGCCTGTCGAAGGCGCTGGGGGCGCCGGTGGGATCGATGCTGGCCGGACCGCGGGACGTGATCGCGCAAGGGCGGCTGTACCGCAAGCGGCTGGGCGGAGGCATGCGCCAGGCGGGCGTGCTGGCGGCGGCGGGACTGGTGGCGCTGGAAGAGACGCCGCCGAAGCTGCATGAAGACCACTTGAATGCGCGTCTGCTGGCTGAAGGGCTGGCCAACCTGCGGGGCGTGCGCGTGGAGCCGGCCGTGCCGGCGACCAACATCGTGATCTTCGATATCGGCGCGACGGGCATGGCGGCGGCGGAGCTGAGCGCGCGGCTCAGGGAGCGGGGGGTGCTGATCAATCCGATCGGGCCCGCAGCGCTGCGCGCGGTGACCCACTATGATGTGAGCCGGGCCGACTGCGAGCGGGCGCTTGCGGAGATCGCCGCCGCGCTGCCGCGCCCGTGAAAGGGCCGCCAGGACTGGAGGACCGCATCCGCCATGAGCCAAGCACCTGCACACCGGATTGAGAGCTGGCAGGAGGGCGACATCACCGTGATCCGGTGCGAGGGCCGGATCACGCTGGGGCTGGCGACGAACACGCTGCGCAACCTGATGCGGGAGGCGCTGGAGAGCGGCTCGAAGAAGCTGCTGCTGGACTTTGGCGGAGCGGTGCAACTGGATTCGACGGGCATCGGGGAGCTGGTGGGGGCGCTGTCGCTGGCCAATGAGAAGGGCGCGGCGCTGAAGCTCGCGCAGATGCCGCCGAAGATCCGGGAGCTGCTGCGGATCACGCGGCTGGATACGGTGTTCGACGTGGAGGAGGATTTCCAGCAGGCGCTGGAGAGCTTCCGCTGAGGCTCAGGGGGGCGCGGCCGGAGCGGGGCCTTCCGCTGCGATAGACTGTGGCCCGTATGCGGATTGCAAAGCGCCTCGCTTTTCTTGTCGCCTCGTGTGTGCTGGCCGGCGCGCAGGATGCGCCGAAGCCGGAGGGTGCGAAACCGGATGCCAACGATCCATGGCAGGAGTCCACGTTCCGGGCGTTCCGGCTGCGCTCGATCGGACCGGCGCTGCTATCGGGGCGCGTGAACGTTCTGGTTGTCCATCCCACGCACCCAGCCACCTGGTATGCGGGCGTGGCTTCCGGGGGCGTGTGGAAGACGACGAACGCGGGCACGACGTGGACGCCGATCTTCCAGAACGAAGGCAGCTATTCGATCGGGGACGTGGCGCTGGATCCGCGCGATCCGAACGTGCTCTGGGCAGGCACGGGCGAGCACAACGCGCAGCGCAGCGTGGGCTACGGCGACGGCGTGTACCGCTCCGCCGACGGCGGGCGCACGTGGAAGAACATGGGGCTGAAGCAATCGGGCAACATCGGGCGCATCGTCATCGATCCGCGCGATTCGAACGTGGTGTATGTGGCGGCTCAGGGCCCGCTGTGGTCGGCGGGCGGCGACCGCGGCCTGTACAAGACGACCGACGGCGGGCAGACGTGGACGCAGATCCTGAAGATCAGCGAGAACACGGGGGTGACGGACGTCGCCATCGATCCGTTCAACCCGGACGTGCTGCTGGCGGCGGCGCATCAGCGGCGCCGGCACGTGTGGACGCTGATCCACGGAGGACCGGAGTCGGCTCTGTACAAATCGAACGACGGCGGCAAGACGTGGCGGAAGATCACGACGGGACTGCCGGGAGGAGAACTGGGCAGAATCGGGCTGGAATTTTCGCGGGCGCAGCGCGGGTTGGTGTATGCGGTGGTGGAGGCGTCGCGGGAGGGCACGGGCACGTACCGCTCGCTTGATTCCGGCGAGAGCTGGGAGCGGCGGTCGAACGTGGCAGGACAGCCGATGTATTACGGTCATGTGTTTGCAGATCCGCAACTGGCGGGACGGCTGTACATGATGGACGTGATCGTGCGCGTGAGCGACGACGGCGGCGCCACCTGGCGCCCGGTGGGCGAGCGCGCCAAGCACGTGGACACGCACGCGTGGTGGATCGATCCGAAGGACAGCAACCACATCCTGGCGGGCTGCGATGGCGGCATTTACGAGACGTGGGACGGCGGGCGGCTCTGGCGGCACATCGCCAATCTGCCGGTGATGCAGTTTTACAACGTGGCGGTGGACAACTCCTCGCCCGTTTACTACGTTTACGGCGGCACGCAGGACAACAACACGGTGGGTGGTCCGTCGGCGACGCGCGGGGTGGACGGGGCGACAAACAATGACTGGTTCGTGGTGACGGGCGGCGACGGATTCGTGGCGCGGGTCGATCCGACGGACCCGAACATCGTCTATGCGGAGTCGCAGTATGGAGGGCTGGTGCGGCTGAACCGGCGCACCGGGGAGCGCGTGCCGATCCGGCCGGTGGAAGGCAAGGGCGAGGCGCCGCTGCGGTTCAACTGGGAGTCGCCCTACATCATCAGCCCGCACCATCCGGCGCGGCTGTATTTCGGGGCGAACCGGCTGTTCCGCTCGGACGACCGGGGCAACTCCTGGACTGCGGTGAGCGGCGATCTGACGCGGCAGGCGGACCGCAACAAGCTGCCGGTGATGGGAAAGATCTGGCCGCCGGAGGCGATTGCGAAGCATCAGTCCACTTCCACGTTCGGCAACCTGACGGCGCTGAGCGAATCGCCGAAGAAAGAAGGGCTGATCTACACGGGCAGCGACGACGGGTTGATCAGCGTGACCGAAGACGGCGGCAAGACGTGGCGCAGGATCGAGAAGATCCCCGGGCTGCCGGACCTGTCTTCGATCGGGCCGATCGGCGTTTACGTGCAGCGGCTGCTGGCGTCGCGGCACGACGTGAACACGGTATATGCGCTGTTCGACAACCACAAGAACGGCGATTTCAAGCCGTATGTGATGAAGTCCGCCGACAGGGGCGCGACGTGGACGTCCATCAGCGGGAATCTGCCGGAGAACGGACCGGCGCTGGCGATCGCCGAGGATCCGGTGAATCCGAACCTGCTGTTCTGCGGGACGGAGTTCGGGCTGTTTTTCACCGTGGACGGCGGGAAGAAGTGGATCCGGCTGCGGAACAACCTGCCGACGATTCCAGTCCGCGACCTGGCTGTGCAGGAGCGCGAAGGCGACCTGGTGCTGGCGACGTTCGGGCGTGGGTTTTATGTGCTGGACGATTATTCGCCGCTGCGGCAGGCGAGCCAGGCGGTGTTCGACAAGCCGGCGCATGTGTTTCCGGTGAAGAAGGCGGTGGTGTTTGTGCAGGACACGGGCAAGAGCCGCGGGTCGCAGGGGGAGCAGCTCTGGATGGCGGAGAATCCGCCCTATGGGGCGACGATCACTTATTGGCTGAAGGAGACCGTCCGCACGAAGCGGCAGCAGCGGCAGGAGCAGGCGAAGAAGGATCCGGCGCTGTATCCGTCGCAGGCCGAGCTGACGGCGGAGGACGATGAAGAGCCCCCGCAGATCCTGCTGACGATCACGGACGCGCGAGGCAGGGTGGTGCGGCACCTGACGGGACCGGCAACGCGCGGGCTGCACCGCGTGACGTGGAACCTGCGGGGACCGGCGATCAGCGCCGGCCAGCCGCCGCAGCAGGCGGGCGGGGGAGAGGGCGCCCAGCGGCAGCAGCAGGAAGGCGGAGCGCTGGCGGCGCCGGGAGTGTACAAGGTGTCGCTGGCGCGGAAGGCGGGGGGCGTGGTGACGCCGCTGAATGCGGAGGAGACGATCACGGTGGAAGCCGGCGCGGCGTCGCTGGCGGAGGCGGACCGCCGCGCGCGGGACGAATTCATCGAAAGGGCGCTGCGGGTGCAGCGGCAGGTGCTGGGGGCGCTCGATGCGGCGAACCAGGCGAAGACAAAGCTCACGGCGATCCGGCGGGCGCTGCTGGACGGACCGGCGCAGCCGGCGATGATGGAGACGGCGGCGAAGCTGGACGCGCGCGTGACGGCGATTCTGCGGAGGCTGCGCGGCGACGAGACGCTGCGGGGGCTGGAGTCCGGCGCGCCGACGCCGATCCAGGCGAGGGCGGCGAGCGCGGCGGCGGTGACGCGCGGCATGACAAGCCCGCCGACGGGCACGATGCAGATGAACCTGCGCATCGCCGGCGAGGAGCTGGCCGAGGAGTCGGCGAAGCTGAAGGCGTTGCTCGAAGAGCTGAAGAAGTTCGAGCAGGCGCTCGATGCGGCGGGGGTGCCGTACACGCCGGGGCGTTACCAGTAGCGCCGGCGGGAGGGCGGCGGACTCACTTGCCCGGCGCGCGGAGCGGGCGGGATGATGGGAGTGCGCGAGTTCATAGAACAGTTTCAGACCGGAAAGACTGCAATGAAACCTGGAAGCGGAAAATTCCTGAAGAAAGCTCACAACATTTTCGGCGAGAAGGAACACCCGCTGGATCCGTTCTTCAAGCCCACAAACGTGGCGGTGATCGGGGCCACGGAGGCGCCGGGTTCGGTGGGGCGCACGACGCTGTGGAATCTGATGAGTTCGCCATTTGGGGGGGCGGTGTTTCCCGTCAACCCGAACCGCCCGAGCGTGATGGGCATCAAGGCGTACAAGAGCGTGAAAGAGATTCCGGCTCAGGTGGACCTGGCGGTTGTGGTGACGCCGCCGCGGGCGGTTCCGGGGGTGATCCGGGAGTGCGGCGAGGCGGGGATCAAGGCGGCGGTGGTGATTTCGGCGGGGTTCAAGGAAGTGGGCCCCGAGGGCGCGGAACTGGAGCGGCAACTGGTGGAGAATGCGCGGGCGGCGGGGATGCGCGTCATCGGGCCGAACTGCCTGGGCATCATGGTTCCGCCGACGGGGGTGAACGCGACGTTCGCGGCGGCGATGGCGCGGATGGGCAACGTGGCGTTTCTGAGCCAGAGCGGGGCGCTGTGCACGGCGGTGCTCGACTGGAGCCTGAAGGAGAACGTGGGATTCAGCGCGTTCATGTCGATCGGAGCGATGGCGGACGTGGGGTGGGGCGATCTGATCTACTACCTGGGCGATGATCCGAAGACGCGGGCGATTCTGATTTACATGGAGAGCGTGGGCGACGCGCGGAGCTTCCTCTCGGCGGCGCGCGAGGTGGCCTATACGAAGCCTATCATCGTGATCAAGGCTGGCAGGACGGCGGCGGGTTCAGCGGCGGCGGCATCGCACACGGGGGCGATGACAGGGTCGGACGACGTGCTGGATGCGGCGTTCCGGCGCAGCGGCGTGCTGCGGGTGACGGCGATCGCCGAGCTGTTCTACATGGCGGAGGTGCTGTCGAAGCAGCCGCGGCCGAAGGGGCCGCGGCTGACGATCCTGACCAACGCTGGGGGGCCGGGCGTGCTGGCGGCGGACGCGCTGCTGCTGGGCGGAGGCGAGCTGGCGGAGATTTCGCAGAAGACGATCGAGGAGCTGAACCAGTTCCTGCCGCCAACGTGGAGCCACCGCAATCCGGTAGACATCATCGGCGACGCGGGGCCGGACCGCTATGCGAAGGCGCTCGAGGTGGTGTCGAAGGACGAGAACACCGACGGGATGCTGGTGATCCTGACGCCGCAGGCCATGACCGACGCGACTCAAACGGCGCAGCTGCTGCGGCCGCTGGCCAAGCTCGGCGACCGTCCGGTGCTGGCCTCGTGGATGGGCGGCGTGGAGGTGGCCGCGGGCGAGCACATCCTGAATCAGTCTGGCATTCCCACGTTCCCGTACCCCGACACGGCGGCGCGCATGTTCAATTACATGTGGCGCTACACGTACAACCTGCGCGGGTTGTACGAGACACCGAGCTACGCCGGCGACGACGAGGGCGGGGCGGCGCAGAAAGCGCGTGAAATTCTGGACCGTGTGCGCGGCGCAGGGCGCACGATCCTGACCGAGGACGAATCCAAGCAGGTGCTGGCGGCGTACGGAATACCGGTGCTGCCTTCGATCATCGCCGCGACTGAAGACGAAGCGGCAGCGGCGGCAGCGCAGACCGGTTATCCGGTGGTGCTGAAGCTGCATTCGTTGACGATCACGCACAAGACGGACGTGGGCGGCGTGCAGTTGAACCTGGGGGACGAAGAGGCGGTGCGGCGGGCGTTCCGCGCCATCCGCGCGAGCGTGGAAGAGAAGGCCGGCGCGGAGCACTTCCAGGGAGTGAACGTGCAGCCGTTCGCGAAGCTCGACGGCTACGAGGTGATCCTGGGGTCGACGATCGATCCGCAGTTCGGGCCGGTGCTGCTGTTCGGCATGGGCGGGCAGCTTGTGGAAGTGTTCCAGGACCGGGCGCTGGCGCTGCCGCCGCTGAACACGACGCTGGCGCGGCGGATGATGGAGAGGACGAAGATCTTCAAGGCTCTGAAGGGCGTGCGCGGGCGGAAGCCGGTGGACATCGCGGCGCTGGAACAGTTGCTGGTGCGGTTTTCGCGTCTGGTGGCCGAGCAGCCGTGGATCAAGGAGCTGGACATCAACCCGCTGCTGGCGTCGCCGGAGCGGCTGCTGGCGCTGGATGCGCGCGTGGTGCTGCACGATCCCTCGATGCGGGAAGAAGACCTGCCGCGCCCGGTGATCCGTCCGTATCCGGCGGAGTACGCCGGCGAGTGGAGGATGAAGAACGGCGAGAAGGTGGTGATCCGGCCGATCCGGCCCGAGGACGAGCCGGCGATGGTGCGCTTCCACGAATCGCTGTCCGAGCGCACGGTGTACCACCGCTATCTCCAGGTGTTGAACCTGAGCCAGCGGGTGGCTCACGAGCGGCTGATCCGGATCTGTTATATCGACTACGCGCGCCAGATGGCGCTGGTGGCGGAGCGGACGGACCCTGCCACGGGCGAGAAGCAGATTATCGCCGTGGGGCGGCTCCAGGGATTCGGCCAGCCGGAGGCGGAGTTCTCGATCGTCGTGACAGATGATTTCCAGAACCAGGGGCTGGGGACGGAACTGCTGCGGCGGCTGATCGACATCGGACGCAAGGAAGGGGTGAAAACGATCATCGCCGATATTCTGGCCGAGAACACGGCGATGCAATACGTGGCCGAGAAGATGGGCTTCCGGATCCGGCGGGAGGTCGATGAGCCGGTGGTGTCGGCGCGGCTGGAGCTGAGCTGAGCGGCGTCAGCCTCGCTCTTCGCGCCTGCGTGCGCGGATCAGCTCGATGACGCTGGAGACGAGCTCTTTGGCCTGAAGGATGTTCTGCGAGATGATCTGCACGTCCATGGCGGGCTTGCCGGGCTGGCGCGCGCTCTGGCAGTAAACGCCGTGCTGGCCCACGAGGATCAATGCATCCGTGAGGATATCGAGCGTGACGGCGAGGCGGCCGGCTTCGGCGCCCATCTGGAACTCGTGGTTTTCGAGCTCCTGTCTGTAATCAGTGAAAGCGGATGGCGGGTTCATGGGCCGTTATGATGGATACTGCCATGCGGTGGATAGCAGGCTTACTCTTTCTGATGCTGGCCGCGCCGGCGGCGATGCCGGAAACGGCGCGGAGCAAGCGGCTCCAGGGAAATGTGGTTCTGAACACGGACCCGGATTCGGGGCTGTGGCTGGGCGCGCCGGCGGTGATTGCGACGCACAGCGCGCGGGGCGAGCCGACGCCGGGGCACCGCACGGAAATCCGTTCGCGGTGGACGGACACGCACCTGTATTTCCTGTTCATCTGCCCGTATGAGGAGCTGTATGTGAACGCGAATCCGGCGACGGACCGGGAGACGAACCGGCTGTGGGAGCGCGATGTGGCGGAGATCTTCATCGGAGCGGATTTCGAAAAGATCTGGCAGTACCGCGAGTATCAGGTGTCGCCGCAGGGCGAGTGGGTGGATCTCGATATCGACCGGAAGGAGCCGAAGCCCGAGGGCGGGTGGCGGTGGAATTCGGGCTTCGAGACGGCGGCGCGGATCGATGCGGCGCGGAAGGTATGGTACGGGGCGTTCAAGATTCCGGTGCGTTCGATCACGGAAAAGCGCATAGGGCCGGGATTCGAGTTCCGGGTGAATTATTACCGGCTGCAAGGGCCGCCGCCGCGGAAGAGCATTGCGTGGCGGGCGACGGGACCGGCGGGGAACCATCATATTCCGGAAGCATTCGGGATACTGCGGCTGGAGGAGTGATGGCGCGGCCGGGCTCGACTCTGCGCATTTCGCCCGCGGGGCTGCGGGGGATTGTGGGGCACGGGCTGACGGCGACCCACGTGCTGGATTTCGCCGCGGCGTTTGCGACGTTTCTGGAAGCGCCGGGGCGGGTGGTGACCGGGCGGGACCCGCGCGTGTCGAGCGTGATGATGCGCGAGGGTGTGACGAGCGCGCTGCTGGCGGCGGGGCATGAGGTGATCGACCTGGGGATCGTGCCGACGCCGGTGATCCAGCATGCGATCCGGCGGCTGGACGCGGCTGGCGGCGTGTCGATCGGGGCGAGCCACAATCCGGCGGAGTGGAACGCGCTGAAGTTCTTCACACGCGGGGGCAGCTATCTGTCGAGCGCGCAGAGCGAGGAGCTGCTGGACATCTACCATCTGCGGAAATTCCGCTTTGCACGGCACGACGGCACGGGGCGCAGTGGGGAGGACGCGGGCGCGATTGACGCGTATCTGGACACGCTGGCGGCGGAGTTTCCACTGGAGAAGCTGCGGCGGTTCCGCGTGCTGGTGGACTGCACCAACGGGACGTCGGCGCTGATCCTGCGGCGGATGATCGAGAGGTTCGGGCTGGACCTGATCCTGATCAACGAGGCGCTGGAGGGGCGCGCGTTCGTGCACGAGCCATCGACGACGAAGAAGATGGCGGAGCTGCAACTGGCGCCGCTGGTGAAGACGGTGGGCGCGGATGCGGGATTCCTGTTCGACATCGACAGCGACCGGGTGGCGTTTGCGACGGAGAAGGGCGAGGCGGCAAGCGAGGAGCTGGTGCAGGTGGTGATCGCCGATGAGATGCTTGAACGGGGCTGCGGGCGGATAGTGCTGACCAACGTGTGTTCGACGGCGCTGCTGGAGGATGTGGCTGGAAAGCGCGGCGGGAAAGTGGTGCGGCTGCCGGTGGGGCGGCAGGCGGTGATCGACGCGCTGGCCGGGTATCCGATGGAGCAGGTGGCGGTGGCGGGCGAAGGCACGGGCGCGGTGATGATGCCGCAGTTTCCGTACGTGTACGACGGCATCGCGGCGATGCTGCGGATGCTGGAGCGGATGGAGAGGCGGGGCGGGCGGCTGTCGGAGCTGATCGCGGACTACCCGCCGTACACGATTCTGAAGGGCAAGATTCCGGTGCGGACGCGCTTCATTCCGGAGCTGTTCGACGAGCTGGAGCAGCGCTGGCCGGAGGCGCGGCGGAACCGGCAGGACGGGCTGCGGCTGGACTGGGAGGACCGGTGGGTGCACGTGCGGGTGTCGCAGACCGAGCCGGTGATCCGGGTCATCTGCGAGCAGCGGAACGGGGCGCCGCGGCGGCTGTTCGATGAAGTGATGGACCTGGTGAGGAGCTATTCGGGATGAGCCGGGCGCATCAGTTGAAGATCAGCGTGGCGGGCGTGCGGGGCGTGGTAGGGGAGTTTCTGACGCCGAACCTGGCGTGCGCGTTCGCGCAGGCGTTCGGGACGTACGTGGGGCCGGGGCCGGTAGTGGTGGCGCGGGACACGCGGGCATCGGGGGAGATGCTGGTGCATGCGGTGAGCTGCGGGCTGCTGGCGTCAGGATGCGAAGTGATCCGCATCGGCATCGCGCCAACGCCGACGGCGCAGATTTATGTGGCCGACATCCGCGCGGCGGGAGGCATCGCGGTGACGGCGTCGCACAATCCGGCCGAATACAACGCGCTGAAGCTGTTCAACGGCGAGGGGCTGTTCTTCAATCAGTACGAGCGGGCGGAGCTGCTGGATCTGTATCACCAGAGCGAATTCCGCCATGCGCTGAACGAGGAGATGCGGCGCGTGGTGATCGATGCGGAGACCGCGCCAGAGCGGCATTTTGCGCGGATCCTGCGCCACGTGGATGTGGAGAAGATCCGGCGGCGGCGGTTCCGGGTGGCGCTGGACGGGGTGAACGGGGCGGGTTCGGTAATGAGCGTGCGGTTCCTGCGGGAGGTGCTGGGGTGCGAGCTGCACGCGATTCACGTGGATCCGGAGAAGCCGTTTCCGCGCGATCCGGAGCCGCGGGCGGAGGTGCTGACGGAGCTGAGCGAGCTGGTGGTGCAGGTGCGGGCGGACGCAGGGTTCGCGCAGGATCCGGACGGGGACCGGCTGGCGGTGGCGGGCGAAACGGGGCGGGTGCTGGACAACGACGACGTGCTGGCGCTGGCGGTGGACTGCGCGCTTCGGAAGAAGAAGGGGCCGGTGGTGGTGAACCTGACGACGTCTTCGGCGGTCGACGACATCGCCGCGCGGCACGGATGCCCGGTGCACCGGACGCCGGTGGGCGAGGCGAACGTGGTGGAGCGCATGCGGCGGGTGCAGGCGGTGATCGGAGGGGAAGGCGCCAACGGCGGGATCATTTTCCCGGCGGTGCATTACTGCCGCGATTCGTATCTGGGGATGGCGCTGCTGCTGGAGCGGCTGGCGGAGACGGGCGAGACGCTGAACGCGCTGGCGGCCGGGCTGCCGCGGTACTGGCGGCGTTCGGGCAAATTGCCGTTTGAACACGGGCGCGTGGGGCAGATGATGCAGGCGCTGGAGGCGGCGCTTCCGGGGGCGCGGGCGGACCGCAGCGACGGGCTGAAGCTGATGCTCGACGAGGGGTGGGTGCATGTGCGGGCGTCGAACACGGAGCCGCTGGTGCGGGTGAGCGCGGAGGCGAAGACGCGCGAGGAGGCGGATCGGCTTTACGGGCTGGCGGTGTCGCTGCGCTGAGAGCGGCGGCGGGTGAGGATCACGATGCCGGAGGCGCAGAGGGCGAGGGCGATCCACTGCGTCCAGGTGAGCGGGACGGCGGCGATGGGGAAGGGCTGGTCGTGGTAGCGGAAGAACTCGATGAGAAAGCGCGCGCCGGAGTAAAGGACGAAATACCAGGCGAGGATTTCGCCTTCTGCATGCGGGCGGCGGATGCGGAGGTAAAGCCAAAGGGCGACGAGCGCGGTGGCGGCGGCTTCATACAACTGGGCGGGATGGAGAGGGATGCCGAGGGGGACGCCGGTGAGCTCGTGGGCGGCGGGGTTCGAAAAGACTACGGCCCAGGGGCGTTCGCACTGGCTGCCCCAGCAGCAGCCGGCGGCGAAGCAGCCGAGACGGCCGATGGCATGACCGAGGGCGACGCCGGGGGCGAAGACATCGGCGGTTCGCCACCAGGGCAGATTGTGGCGGCGGATATAGAACCAGGCGAACAGGAGAGCGCCGATGAAACCGCCGTAGTACACGCCGGCGGAGAGGAGGGTGTCGAAGCTGAAAATGCGGCCGGGATTTTCCGAGTAATACGGGAAATCCATGACGAACATGAGCAGCTTGGCGCCGGCGAGGCCGGCCAGGGCGCAGTAGATGGCGAGGTTGCCGATGATCTCGACGTTCAGGCCGGCGCGGCGGGCCAGCCGCAGGGTGAGCCCCATGCCGGCGAGGAAGCCGAGGGCGACCAGCAGGCCGTAGGTCGGAAGAAAGAAGTTGCCGAAGGTCAGGATCTTGGGAAACATCGGAAGTCCTGGAAATTAGGGACAGGCCCGCCTGGCACCAATTTTTCGCGGGCGGCGGCGCCCGGGCGGCGGCATGGCGCGCGCTTTCCAGTTGCAGCCGTGGATCCTGGGACGGTGGTTCCTAAAGGCTGCAAGGAAAAAATAGGGACAGGCGGGCCTGTCCCTATTTCTTGGAGGCCAGGGGGGAGATCGCCTTCCATAGAAGATTAAATTAGGGACAGGCGGGCCTGTCTCTATTTAATGGTAGAGCATGAGGTAGACGAGGACGCCGGTGACGCTGACGTAGAGCCAGAGAGGGAGGGTGATGCGGGCGAGGCGGCGGTGGCGGTCGAAGCGTCCTCTCCAGGCGCGCCAGACGGTGACGAGTGCGAGGGGCGCGACGCAGGCGGCGAGGATCGTGTGCGAGACCAGGATGGAGAAATAGACGGGGCGGATCCAGCCTGTCTTCTGGAACTTCACGCTGCCGACCTGCGCGTGGTAGATGAGGTAGCTCGTGAGGAAGAGTGCGCTGACGAGGAGGGCGGCGGTCATCGCCCTGCGGTGCGCTTCGCGGCGGCCCGCGCGGATGAGGCGGTAGCCGGTGACGAGCAGCACGGCGGAGGCAGTGTTGAGCAACGCGTTGAGCGCGGGCAGATCGCGCACGTCCATCAGAGAATTTCTCTCCTGAGCTTGCGGATGTCGGCGACAACGTTTTCGACGCAGGAAGAGTCGGCGGTTTCGTAGTAGGCGCGGAGGCGCATTTTGCGGTCGACGAGCGCGAAGCGCGTGCCATGTTCCGGCCCCATGCCGCCGAGGTAGAAGACCTCGGCGCCAAGCCGGCGCAGCGTCTCCGGATCGCCGGTGAGCAGGGACCAGCGCGCGGGGTTCTGTCTGAAACGGCGCCCGTAGGCGCGCAAAACCTCGGGCGTATCCGTTTTCGGATCGACGGTGAAGCTGACCAGGCGGACGTCGTCGAAGCCGGCGACTTCGTCCTGCACACGGCGCATCAGGGCGGACATGCGCGGGCAGGGACCGTTGCAGGTGGTGAAGAAGAAGTCGGCGACCCAGATCCTGTCTTTCAGCCGCTCGGCGCTGCGAAAGGGTTTGCCGTCCTGATCGATGAGCTCGAAATCGGGAACCTGGTTGATCTCGGGCAAGCCGGAGCGCAGGCAGCCGGTGAGCAGGGCGGCGCTGGATGCGGCGAGCCAGGCGCGGCGGGTCATCGCGATTTTCAGAATAGCCCCGGGCGGCTGTCGAGCAAAAGGGCGATATAGAGCAGCGGCAGGTAGAGCACGCTGGCTTTCAGCACGCCGCGGGCGTTCAGGGCGGAGCGGTCGCGGTGCAGGCGGAGGGCGGCGCGCAGGAAGACGGCGCCGAGCAGGAGGGCGGCGGCGAGATACCAGTGTCCCGCCATCGAGAGGAACCCCGGCAGGAGGCTGGCGGGGATCAGAACGAGAGCGAAAGCCAGCGCGTGGCGGGCCGTGGAACGCCCGTCGGGTTCGACCACGGGGAGCATGCGGATGCCCGCGCGGCTGTAGTCCTCGCGGTACATCCAGGCGATCGAGTAGAAATGCGGGAACTGCCAGAGGAAGAGGATGGCGAACAGCGCCCAGGACTCGGCGGTGAGTTCGCCGCGTGCGGCGGCGAAGCCGAGCAGCGGGGGCATGGCGCCGGGGAACGCGCCGACGGTGGTTGACAACCAGGTTTTCTGCTTCAGCGGCGTGTACAGGAGCAGGTAAGAGGCGACGGTGAACAGCCCGAGCCAGGCGGTGAGCGGGTTGACGCCGAGGGCGAGCTCGACTTCGCCGAGAACGAGAAGGGCGATGCCGAACCAGAGGGCATTGCGCGGGGCGACGCGTCCGGAGGGGATGGGGCGCGAGGCGGTGCGGCGCATCCGCGCATCGGCTTCGCGCTCATACCACTGGTTGAGCGTGGCGGTGCCGCTGGCGATGAGCGCGGTGCCGAGCAGGCAATGCAGCAGAAGGCGCCAGTCGAGCGGGCCGGAATGGCCGAAGAAGTAGCCGATGCCCGTGCTCATCAGGATGAGCCAGGTGATGCGCGGCTTGGTGAGCTCGAGGTAGCCCTTCATGCGTTTGTTCCGTTCGATGCAAGCGATTCGGCGCGGGATGCCGGTTCCGCGCAGCGCAGAATGAAGGCGGCAAGGATCACTGCGAGTCCGAGCACTGCCGCGCCGGCGCCCATGTGGGCGCGGGCAGCCCATTCCATCCAGCCGCCGCCGACGTGCGCCACGCGGTACAGCAGCGCCATGACGCCGAGCACAACCTGGACGCCGACAAGCGCGGCCAGTGCGGCGGCGGCGCGTTTCACGGCATGACCCGCGCCGTCCTGCGTCAGGACGAAAGAGCCGAACATGAGCAGCAGGATCGCCGCGGCGAACGCCCAGGTGACATGCGGGATGATGCCGATGAGCCCGTAGCGGTAGGCGGCGCCGAGGGCGATCTGGGCCAGGGTTGCCGCCGGGGCGAACCAGGCCATCGAGCGCAGGCTGGGCCAGCCGCCGTCGCGGAAGTGCGCCTGCTCGCGCCGCCAGAAGGGCGCCGTGATCAGCCACACCAGAGTGAGGGCGGCGAACTGGAGGTGCAGGGCGAGCGCCGCCAGGGTCTCCAGCGTGGGAGGGCCGAAGCTGCCTCTCGAGGGCAGGCCGGCGGCAACGGCCGCAAGGGTGGCCAGCGCCAGAATCGTGGTCAGCAGATGGACGCTCGTGGAGAGCATGGCGGCACGGTGATGCAACGGTCGTGGAACCCAGACAGTGAACGCCCGGCAGGGGAGTTCAATGGTTTTATTCTACCCTGACAAGAATTTGTACGCATTCTCTTGGATGCGGTTGGGTGGGGGACGGGAGGCAGGGAAAAACGGGGGATTGCGGGGCGGACCGGCCGGCGGGTTGCGGGCTGCTCCGCCGCGGGACTGTGGCGGCGCTGTGCAGTTACTTGATTTCAGGGCTATGGGCCGTGGCGGGCTCCGGGCCCCAGTTCTCGCGGATCACGAGAGTCTGATCCGAGTAAAACGTGCGGCGGCCGGTGCTGTTGTAGACCTTGGGGACGGCGGTGACGATGTAGCCGTCCTTGGTGCCTGTGAGATTGAAGACGTAGCCGGTCTTCTCGCCGAGGGCGAGGTCGCCGGGGATGAGGTCGGCGGCGGCAGGACCGGGGGCGCCGGAGGCGGGGGGGCCGAGCTGCTGGAGGTTTTCGGCGAACTTCTGGAACTGGCTCATGTACATCGTCTGGGCGGTGTGGATGGTGTTGATCTGGCGGATGGCGGCCATCTCCTGCGACTGCATGCGGGCGCTGTTGAGCTTGGGCACGGCGATGGCGGCGATGACGAGGATGATGGCGACGACGATGAGCAGCTCGATGAGGGAGAAGCCCCGGCGGCTGCGGCGGCGGATGGAAGGCATGACGGTTCCTTCTCCTGCGGAGAGATTCCTATCCCTATGTTAGACGCTCGCGGGGCCGGGTTCGTGCAGCGCGCCGCGGAGGCGCCGCAGGCGGGCGGCGAGGCGCGCGACGAGATCGAGGCGGAGAGCGTTAGGGCCGTCGGAGAGGGCGCGCTCGGGCGCCTCGTGGACCTCGAAAAAGACGCCATCGGCGCCGGCGGCGACGGCGGCCGAGGCCAGCGGCTCGATGAATTCGGGGGCGCCGCCGCTGGCCGCGCCCGCGGCGGAAGGAAGCTGCACGGAGTGCGTGGCGTCGAAGACGACAGGCACGCCGAGGGAGCGCATCTGCGGGATGGAGCGCATATCGACGACGAGATTGTTGTAGCCGAAGCACGAGCCGCGCTCGGTGAGGAAGACGCGCGAATTGCCGGTGGAGAGCACCTTCTCGACGGCGTGGCGCATGTCGGGCGGCGCGGCGAACTGGCCTTTCTTGATGTTGACGGCGCGCCCCGTCCGTCCGGCTTCGACGAGAAGATCGGTCTGGCGGCAGAGGAAGGCGGGGATCTGCAGGACATCAACGGCTTCGGCGGCGGGCGCGGCCTGATCCGGCGTGTGAATGTCAGTGAGGACGGGCAGGCCTGTGCGGCGCCTGACTTCGGCGAGGATGCGGAGCCCCTCGCGCAGGCCGGGGCCGCGGTAAGAGTGGACGCTCGTGCGGTTGGCCTTGTCGAAGGAGGCCTTGAAAAGGAACGGGCCGCCGAGCGCCTCCCGCAGCGCGGCAGCCAGCATCAGGCAGTGGCCTTCGCTTTCGATGACGCAGGGGCCGCAGATGAAGGCGAGCGGACCGGCGCCGATGGAGAGCGAAGGGGAGATTTCAACGGGTTTCATCGGCGAACAGGGGGTTGGTTTCGTCGAGCAGGCGCTTCTGGCGGTATTCGTAGGAGGCCCCGATGAAAGCCTTGAACAGGGGGTGCGGCTCGAGGGGTTTGGACTTGAACTCGGGGTGGAACTGGCAGCCGAGGAACCAGGGATGATCCGGGAGTTCGATGATCTCGACGAACTTTGCGTCGCGCGAGCGGCCGGTGATGCGCAGGCCGGCGGCGGCGAGGCGGTCTTCAAAGGCGCGGTTGAACTCGTAGCGGTGGCGGTGGCGCTCGCTGATGACTTCCTGCTGGTAAGCAGCGCGGGCGAAGGAGCCTTCTTCGAGCAGGCACTCGTAGGCGCCGAGGCGCATGGTGCCGCCGAGTTCCTCGACGCCGAGCAGGTCGCGGAGCTTGTAGATGACCGGGTACGGGGTGGCGGGCTCGAACTCTGTGGAGTCCGCGCCTTCGAGGCCGCAGGCGTTGCGGGCGAACTCGATGACGGCGGTCTGCATGCCGAGGCAGATGCCGAAGTAGGGGACGTGGTGGCGGCGGGCGTAGCGGATGGCGGCGAGCATGCCTTCGACGCCGCGTTTGCCGAAGCCGCCGGGGACGAGGATGCCGTCGAAGCGGCTCAGCTCGGCGGCGCAGTCCGGGTAGACGAGCGGCTCGGCTTCAATCCAGCTCATGCGGACCTTGAGCCGGTGGTGGATGCCGGCGTGGAGGAGGGCCTCTTTGAGCGACTTGTAGGAGTCCTCGTATTCGACGTACTTGCCGACGAGCGCGATTTCAACTTCATCGGTGGGCGAGCGCATGCGGTCGAGCATGGCCTGCCATTGGGAGAGGTCGCGCGGGCCGGCGGAGTGGAGCTGGAGCGCCTCGACAACGAGGCCGTCGACGCCCTGCTCGGCGAACATGACGGGGACCTGGTAGACGGTGTCGACGTCGTAAGCGCTGATGACGGCATTGCGGTCGACGTCGCAGAAGAGAGCGATCTTGTCGCGCTGGTCGGAGGGCAGCGGGCGCTCGGAGCGGCAGATGAGGATGTCGGGCTGGATGCCCATGGAGCGGAGCTCCTTGACGGAGTGCTGGGTGGGCTTGGTCTTGAGCTCCTGGGCGGCGGCGATCCAGGGGACGTAGGAGACGTGGACGAAGAGGGTGTTGCGGCGGCCGAGTTCGTGGCGCATCTGGCGGATGGCCTCGGTGAAGGGCTGGCTTTCGATGTCGCCGACGGTGCCGCCGATTTCGCAGATGACGACGTCGACGCCCTCGCTGACCTTGTACGCGGCGGCCTTGATTTCGTTGGTGACGTGAGGGATCACCTGGACGGTCTTGCCGAGGTAGTCGCCGCGGCGCTCGCGGGTGATGATGCGCTCGTAGATGCGGCCGGAGGTGAGGTTGTTGTTCTGGGTGAGGCGGGCGTGGGTGAAGCGCTCGTAGTGGCCGAGGTCGAGATCGGTTTCGGCGCCGTCGTCGGTGACGAAGACCTCGCCGTGCTGGAAGGGGCTCATCGTGCCGGGGTCGACGTTGAGGTAGGGGTCGAACTTCTGAAGGGTGATTTTGAGGCCGCGCGATTCCAGCAGGCAGCCGATGGAGGCGGCGGCGATACCCTTGCCCAGGGAAGAAACCACGCCGCCGGTAACGAAGATGAACTTAGCCATGATTCTCGGTCGGGTTCAGCCGCGATCTCCACAATTTCAGCACAGCTTCGAGGTCCTCCGGGGTGTCGACGCCGACGGTATCGTAGTCCGTTTCGGCGACGCGGATGCCGATGCCGTTTTCGAGCGCCCGGAGCTGCTCGAGCTTTTCGGCCTCCTCGAGGGGGCCGCGGGGCAGGCTGCTGTAAGAGAGCAGCAGATCGCGGCGGTAGACGTAGAGGCCGATGTGTTTCCAGCAGAGCGCTCCGCCGCCGCGGTTGGCGGGGATGGGGGCGCGGGAGAAGTAAAGGGCCCAGCCGTCGAGGCTGGTGACGACCTTCACGACATTGGGATTGGCAAGGTCGGCGGGCGTGCCGATGCGGCGCTTTAGTGTTGCCATCCGGCAGCGCGGATCGTCTAAGAGAGTAGAGACGGCAAGGCGGATGGCATCGGGATCGATGAGGGGTTCGTCGCCCTGGATGTTGACGACGACTTCCGCGTCCGTGGCGGCGGCAGCCTCGGCGGCGCGGTCGGTGCCGGAGGCGTGGTCCGGGCTGGTCATCACCGCTTCGGCGCCGAAGCCTCGCGCAGCCTCGGCGATCCGCTCGTCGTCAGTGGCGACCAGGACGCGGGACAGCAGGGGGCACAGGGAGGCGCGCTCCCAGACGTGCTGGATCATGGGTTTTCCGGCGATGAGGGCGAGAGCTTTGCCGGGAAAACGGGTGGACGAAAAGCGGGCAGGGATGACACCCAAAATCTTGGGGGGCACAATCGAGCATAGCACAGAAATGCTGCTATATACTCAAGGTGCGGGCAAAGGAGACGGGCCATGAAGGGGTGGATCCTGACATGCCTGGTATGGCTCGCCTGCGGGGCGGTTGAGGGACTCTGGGCGCAAGAAGCGAGGCCGTCGATCACGCCGCGGGTGAAGCCGCGCGCGGAGGCGCCGGAGAACGAGCGGATCACTCCGAACCTGCGCATCGACACGAATCTGGTGCTGGTGCCGATCACGGTGACCACGCCGCTGAATCAGATCGTGACGGGAATGGAGAAGGAGAACTTCCGCCTGTTCGAAGACAAGATCGAGCAGGAGATCACCTATTTCGCCAGCTTTGACGCGCCGATTTCCATCGGGCTGGTGTTCGACGCGAGCGGCTCGATGGGGAGCAAGCTGACCAAGTCGCGGCAGGCGGCGGCGGCGTTTTTCAAGACGGCGAATCCGGAGGACGAGTTCTTCCTGATCCAGTTCAACGACCGCCCGCAACTGGTGGTGCCGTTCACGCGCGACGTGGAAGAGATCCAGAACCGGCTGACGTTCACGCAGGCGAAGGGGCGGACGGCGCTGCTGGATGCGATGTATCTGGCGATGCAGACGCTGAAGAAGGGACGGAACCCGAGGAGGGCGCTGCTGGTGATCAGCGACGGCGGCGACAATTCCAGCCGCTACACGGAGACCGAGATCCGCACTCTGCTGAAGGAAGCCGACGCGCAGGTATACGCGATCGGGATCTTCGAGCCGATCGGGGCGCGCGGGCGCACGGCGGAAGAGCTCGCCGGGCCGGGGCTGCTGAGCGACCTGGCGGAGATGACCGGGGGGCGGCACTTCCCGGTGGACAACCTGAACGACCTGCCGGACATCGCCGCCAAGATCGGGCTGGAGCTGCGCAACCAGTACGTGCTCGGCTACATCTCGAAGAACCCGAACCGCGACGGGAAGTACAGAAAGATCACGGTAAAATTGAATCAGCCGCGCGGACTGCCGCCACTGCGGGCGCTGCACCGGCAAGGGTACTATGCTCCAGTTCAGTAAAGCCGCGGCGCTGCTGCTCGTGGCGGGGCTCGCGGGAAGCAGCCAGCCGCCGCTGACGCCGGACGACCCGGCGGTGATCCGGGTGGATACGCGGCTGGTGGTGTTGCACTGCGCGGTGGCGGACAAGAGGGGCGGTCTGATCACCAACCTGCCGCAGAGCGCCTTCCGGGTGTACGAGAACAAGGTGGAGCAGCCGATCCGGCTGTTCAAGCGCGAAGACGTGCCGGTGAGCCTGGGCATCGTCATCGACAACAGCGGCAGCATGCGGGACAAGCGGGCGCGGGTGGAGGCGGCGGCGGTGAGGCTGGTGAAAGCGTCCAATCCGCAGGATGAGGTGTTCGTTGTGAACTTCAACGACGAGGCGTATCTCGACGTGCCGTTCACCAACGACATCACGAAGCTCGAGGAGGGCGTGGCGCGGATTGACAGCCGGGGAGGAACGGCGCTGCGCGATGCGGTGTCGATGTCGATCGATTACCTGAAGCAGGAAGGCAAGAAGGACAAGAAGGTCCTGCTGGTGATCACTGATGGCAACGACACGGCGTCGGCAGGCATCACGCTGGAGAAGCTGGTGGAGAAGATCCACCGCAGCGAAGTGCTGATCTACGGCATCGGCATTCTTGGCAAGGATGACGCGCGGGACCGCAAGCGGGCGATCCGGACGATCGAGGCGATGACGCGCGCCTCCGGCGGCGCGAGTTACTTTCCTGGGGAAGCGGCGGAGGTGGAGCAGATCGCCGATCAGGTGGCGCACGACATCCGCAACCAGTACGTGATCGCTTACTCGCCGCTGAACCAGAACCTGGACGGAACGTTCCGCTCGATCCGCGTGGTGGCGGCGAACGGGCGCTATACGGTGCGCACGCGGAGCGGTTACTACGCGACGCCGGAGCCGGGGAAGCGCGCCAGCCGGTAGGGTTGGGCGATGGTGTGGCGCATGGCGCGGTTCCTCTGGACGGCGAGCCGGGGCCACAGGCTGGCGCCGTGGCGGAGTCCGTATCTGCGATGGCGGATTGAGACATATTGGGGCGCCGACGCAGGGGACATCGGGTGGCGCGAGTTCTGGCGGTTCTGCCTGGAGCACCGGCGGGACCTGTGGCGGTTCCTGCGGTGGGCCGCGGAGCTGCGGGGGTGAGGAGCGCGCGGGCGGCTCACGGCTCGGTGAGCCACTTCCTGAAGAAGCGCAGGACCTCTTCTCCATCCACGCGATGCGGGCCGTTGAAGAGAGCGATGCCGGCGCGGTTCCCGATGCCCATCTCATCGTAGAAGCGTTTGACGCGGGCGTATTCGGCGAGGACCCACTCGTCGATGCCGACCGGATCGCGGTGCCCGCGCTCCACCAGGAACGGGCGCGGGGCGATCAACATGGCGAGCTCGGCGTGGCTGGCGATGTGGGCGAGGTTCCATTCGAGCATGTCGTATTCCTCGGTGAACATGTAGCTCCAGGGCTCTTCGATGGAGACCATCTTGCCGACCCACTCGTTGAAGTCGCCGGCGCAGACGACGGCGCGGAAACGCGGATCGAAGGGTGTCACGCGCAGGGCGGTCTTTCCGCCGTAAGAGATGCCGTAGAAGCCGATGCGGTCCGCGTCGATGAAGGGGAGCGAGGCGAGCCAGCCGAGCGCGGCCCGGTACTGTTCGCGGATGAAAGAGTATTGCGTGAGCCCCAGCGGATGCGCCATGCGGACGAGGTGGCGGAAATCCCCTGTGTAGAGGTTCTGCGGCAGATAGACGGCCCAGCCCTGGCCGACGAGGGTTTCAGCCCAGTTGCGGTAGACGGCCCAGGCGCGCGAGTCCGGCTTCTGGCCGTAGAGATCCTGCGGCCGGCCCTGCAACCCGTGCTGCACGACGACGAGAGGGATGCGGGCCCCGGACATGCGCGCGGGGACAAGGAGAACACCGTAGGCGAAGAATTCAGGCCGCACGTCGAGCATGACCTCCCAGCCGCGATAGTCCTGCGCCGGAGCGAGCGGACGGGTGCGGGGCCGGGGCGGGACCTCTTCCGGAGGCAGTTCGCCGAGCATCTCCTCGCGGATGCGCTTTTCAAGCGGGGCCGCGGCAAGGCGCCATTGTTCCGGGGTTGCGCCCCGGATGTTGAACCAGAGCCCGTCCCGGATGCGGCGGGAGCGGCGGGCGAGGCGCTGGAGGAAATCCTCCATCTGGCGGATGTTGCGCAGGCGGCGCGGCTCGGGATCGCGGCGGGCGAGCTTCATGGGTGTCGGCATTCCGCGCGGGACCGAGCCGAGGCGGCCGCGCAGGAGCGCGCGCAGGTCTTCTTCGCCAAAAAAACGGGCAAAGCCGAAAATGTTCCGATAGAGAGGCTGGGTGCGGTAGCTGGGGGGCTCGACGCCGAGATGTCCAGTTTCGACCAGCGCGATGCGGGGATCGAGAATGGCGGCGAAGAAGGCGATCCATGCGCCGTCGCCCGCGCCGGCGATTTCGACATCGCGGCCGGGAAAACGCTGTTTCCACCAGTCAATGAAAGCGAGCACCTTCTGGACCTCAAGTCCCAGCGGGTGGCGGCCGACGGGGAAGCCCATGCGGAGGATCCATTCGCGCTCGGTCTGCTGTCTGGCCCAGCCGCCGGGCGCGGGCGGCGGGGGCTGGGAGCTGCTGAGGAGAAGCGGGACGAGGACATCGGCTCCGGCGGCGGCGAAATCGAAGATTTCCAGGCAGTCTTCCGGCTGGCGCCCGGTTTCGGGCAGGTAGATGACGAGGTGGCGCGGGGCGGCGAGCTGCCGCAGATAAAGACCCTCCGCATCCATGCGGTCGAGTGCGGACCAGCGGACGGCGAGGACCTCGAAGGTGTCGCCGGAGGCGAGCACGGCGGGCTCATCTGGCGTGGAGACGAATTCGAGCCGCACGGGATCGGCGCGGCGGTCGATGGCGCCGATGAGGCGGCGCAGTTCGGGCGGATCCGGATTGCGGCGGGCGGCGAACCAGGGGCGGATGCGCTCGAGGTAGCGGCCGATGCCATCGACCATGGCGGCGGCTGGGCCGCCGGAAAATTCAAGCGGCGCCGTGCCGGGCAGGGGTTGAGCGGCGGCGAGGGCGGGGATCAGGAGGAGAGCGGCGGTCCGTTCGAGCATGGGAGTTGCTTCGGAACGCTTCAATTGTATGCGTGCGGGAGTCCGGGCCGGAAGGCGTAGGATGAGACCTGAGCGCGGAAAGGCCCAGAGGAGCGCTACGAGGACAGAGGATGATGAGAGCGGAAGAGATCTGCGACCTGCGCACGGCGCTGGAATTGCTGGAAACAATTCCGGGAGAACTTGTTTCGACGTCGGAGCCGGTGGATCCCGAGGCGGAGCTGGCGGCGGTGTACCGCAGAGTGGGGGCGGGCGTGCCGGTGCTGCCTCCGGCGCCGGCGGGCCCGGCGATGCGGTTCGAGCGGGTGAAGGGCTTCGACGCGCCCGTGGTGGCGGGGGTGCTGGGGACAAGGCGGAGGGTGGGGCTGCTGCTGGGCGCGGCGCCGGAGCGGGTGGCGTTCCGGCTGCTGGAGGCGCTGGAACACCCGGCGCCGCCCGTGGAGACCGCGGACGCGCCGTGCCAGGAGGTGGTGATCCGGGCGCCGCTGGATCTGCGGAAGATTGTCCCGGCGCCCACGAACACGCGGCTGGACGCGGGTCCGTACATCACGATGGGGCTCCTGCGGGCGCGCGATCCGGAGACGGGCGAGGCGGACGTGACGATCCACCGGCTGTGCGTGCAGGGCCCGGACCGGCTGAGCGTGTACTTCGCGCCCGGCCGGCACATCGACGCATTCCGGGCGAAGGCGGAGGCGCGGGGGCAGGCGCTGCCGGTGTCGATCAGCATCGGGATGGACCCGGCGGTGTATCTGGCGGCATGCTTCGAGCCGCCGGCGACGCCGCTGGGGTTCGACGAACTGGCGATTGCGGGCGGACTGCGGGGGCGCGGGGTGCGGCTGAAGCGGTGCGTGACGCAGCCGGTGGAAGGGATCGCCGATGCGGAGTTCGTCATCGAAGGGGAAATCCTGCCGGGAGAGCGGATCCGCGAAGACATCCAGACGAACACGGGCTACAGCATGCCGGAGTTTCCGGGCTACATGGGGAAGGCGCAGGCGGCGCTGCCGGTGATCCGGGTGACGGCGGTGACGCACCGGCGGGCGCCCATCCTGCAGACGATCGTGGGGCCGGGGCTGGAGCACTGCCAACTGGCGGGCATCCCCACCGAAGCGAGCATCCTGCAGATGGAAGAGCGGTCGATGCCGGGGCGGGTGCGCAATGTGTACTGCCATCCGGCGGGAGGCGGGAAGTATCTGGCGATTCTGCAATTCCGCAAGGCGGAGCCGAGGGATGAAGGGCGGCAGAGGCAGGCGGCGCTGGCGGCGTTCGCAGCGTTTCCGGAGCTGAAGCACGTGATTCTGGTGGACGACGACGTGGACCTGTTCCAGACGGACGAAGTGCTGTGGGCGATGACGACGCGGTACCAGGGGGACGCGAGCACGGTGTTCATCCCCGGGGTGCGGTGCCACCCGCTGGATCCGTCGCAATCGCCGGCGTTCAGCCCGGCGATCCGCGCGGAGGGGATCTCGTGCAAGACGATCTTCGACTGCACCGTGCCGTGGGGGATGAAGGAAGAGTTCCGGCGGGCGGCGTTCGACGACGTGGAGCTGGGCCGCTACCTGCCGGACAGAGCAGAGCGAGGGTGAAATGGGCGTGGGATATACTGGGAATGCGCGGACCGGGAACCGCGGTCCGCGCGCAGATCATCCCATTTCAGGAGGACGATGAGCAAGGAAGATTGCATTGAAGTGACCGGCAAGGTGGTGGAGAAATTCCCCAGCGGATTGTTCAGCGTGCAGCTTGATCAGGACCAGGAGCGGGTGGTACTGGCTCATCTGGCGGGCAAGCTGAGAAGGAACCGCATCCGGGTGCTGGCGGGGGACCGGGTAACGGTGGAGATGTCTCCTTACGATCTGACCAAAGGACGCATCACCTACCGCCATAAGTAGCGCCCTCCCAGCCCTGTGAAGCCGCACGCCGGGACGCGCGGCTGAGAGCATGAAGCGAAAGAAGGTTCTCTTCGTCTTCGGCACCCGCCCGGAAGCGGTGAAGCTGTGCCCGCTGATTTTGCAGGCGCGGGAGCGGGCGGAGTTCGAGGGGCGCGTGTGCGTGACGGCGCAGCACCGCGAAATGCTGGACGTGATGCTCGAGCGGTTCGGCGTGGCGGCGGATCATGACCTGGACGTGATGGCGGCCAACCAGCCGCTGAGCCTGCTGGCGGCGCGGATTCTGGAGCGGCTGGATCCGGTGCTCGAGGAAGAGAAGCCGGATTTCGTGCTGGTGCAGGGGGACACGACGACGACGTTCGCGGGGGCGCTGGCCGGATTCAACCGCCGGATTCCAGTGGGTCATGTGGAAGCCGGGTTGCGGACAGGCGACGTGACGCAGCCGTTTCCGGAAGAGATGAACCGCGTGCTGACGGGCAGGCTGGCGGCGCTGCACTTTGCGCCGACGCGGCGGGCGGCGGAAAATCTGCGGCGGGAGGGGATCGGGGAAGACCGGATCTTCGTGACGGGCAACACGGGTATCGATGCGCTGCTGTACGTGCGCGAGCGGCTGGAGCGCGGCGAGTGGGCGGGCTTCGATGGGGCGCCGCCAGCGGCGGGCAAGAAGCTGATCCTGATGACGGCGCACCGGCGGGAGAGTTTCGGCGAGGGTTTTGTCCGGATCTGCGAAGCGGTGCGGCGGCTGGCGGCGCGGGGCGATGTGGAGATCGTGTATCCGGTGCATCCGAACCCGAACGTGCGGGGAGTGGTGGAGCGGATGCTCGGCGCGGTGGAAGGGGTGCGGCTGATCGAGCCGCTGGATTATGTGCCGTTTGTGGATCTGATGCGGCGCGCCGATATCCTGCTGACGGACTCGGGCGGAGTTCAGGAGGAGGGGCCGTCATTCGGCAAGCCGGTGCTGGTGATGCGGGACAAGACGGAGCGGCAGGAAGCGCTGGAGGCAGGGGCGGCGATTCTGGTGGGCACGGACCCGGAGCGGATCGTGGCCAGCGTGGGGCGGCTGCTGGATTCGGCCGAGGCCCGGGAGTCTTTCACACGAGTTCGCAATCCCTTCGGGGATGGCCGGGCGAGCGGCCGGATTCTGGATGCAATTCACTCATTTCTGAGTACTTGACGGGCCTGGCGGAGGGTCTGCCGGGGCCGCTTCTGGCGGCCGGCGCCGGGCGGCATGCTTGGAGGCGGCGTGTAGAATGCGCGCGGAGGTGAGAGGCGCGCATGAGAGCCCCGGTGGTTCCGCTGAGGAGAGAGATCATCCCGCTGGAACCGGACCAGTTCACGCACCGCCTGTTGCGGCGGATCGTCGGCCAGGAGGAGGCGATCCGGGCCATTGTCCCGTATGTGGAGCTGTATGAGGCAGGGCTGGCGCCGGCGGGGAGGCCGGTGGGTGTATTCCTGCTGCTGGGGCCCACCGGGACCGGAAAGACCCGCACGGTGGAGGCGCTGGCGGAGGCGCTGCATGGCAGCGAGCGGAACGTGCTGCGGATCGACTGCGGCGAGTTCCAACTGGAACACGAGACCGCGCGGCTGATCGGCGCGCCGCCGGGCTACATCGGCCACCGCGAGACGCAGCCAATGCTGACGCAAACGAAGCTGAACGCGGCGGCAAGCGAGCGGTCGAGCCTGTCGATCGTGCTGTTCGACGAAATCGAGAAAGCGGCCGCGTCGCTGGGGCGGCTGCTATTGGGGGTGCTCGACAAAGCCACGCTGAAGCTGGGCGACAACACGACGGTGAACTTCGAGCGCAGCCTGATCTTCCTGACGTCGAACCTGGGGGCGCGGGAGATGGCGCGGCAGACGCGGCAGCGGTTCGGGCTGGCGGCGGGAGCGCCGGTGCAGGAGGCGGCGAGGACGCTGGAGCGGGTGGCGCTGGGGGCGGTGAAGAAGCGGTTTTCGCCGGAGTTCGTGAACCGCATCGACCAGGTTCTCACATACCGGCCGCTGGGCCGGGAGGCGTTCGAGCGGATCCTGGATCTGCAACTGGAGGAGCTGCACCAGCATCTGGCGGGGCGGCTGGGGGAGGCGGCGTTCCGGGTGTCGCTGAGCGAGGAGGCGCGCCGGTTCCTGCTGGAACGGGGTACAAGCTCTGAATACGGAGCGCGGGAACTGAAGAGGACGATGCACCGGCATCTGATCCAGCCGCTGGCGCGGGTGGTGCTGGAGCGGCTGGCGCGGCCGGGGGAGGTGGTGCGGGTGGAGCCGGCGGAGAGCGGCGGGGGGCTGTGTTTCCGCGCCGGGGCGGGCAGCTACACGGCGGCGTGATTCCGGCAGGCTTCTAGCGATGGAACAGCACGCTTTTCAGGCGGAGCGCATGGGCGGCGCTGATGTAAAGATTCAGCACGCCGAGACCGCTGACCGCACCGCGGAAATAGTTGCTCATGAACAGCGGGTGCCATTGCGGGGAGAGATGGAAGAGGAAGTTCTGGGACCAGAGGGGGTGGATCCACGGATAGATGAGCAGGAACAGCCCGACCTCGAGCGTGAAGAGGACGTAGATCACAAAGGAAAACCTGTCGAACCAGGAGAGGCCGTTGCGGGCGGCGGGGGATGGTTGCGGCGGGGGTTGGGAACTCATAGCAGGCCCTGCAACGCCTCCCGGACGGGGGAGAAACTGCGGCGGTGGAGGGGCGTGGGGCCGAGGCGCCGCAGCGCTTCGAGGTGCTCGGAGGTGCCGTAGCCTTTGTGGCGGGCGAGGCCGTAGCCGGGCCAGGCGGCGTCGAGTTGTTCCATCAACGCATCCCGGGTGGTCTTGGCGAGGATGGAGGCGGCGGCGATGGCGGCCACGCGGGCGTCGCCCCGGATGAGGGCCTGCTGCGGGGCGGGCCAATCGATATGCAGCGCGTCCACAAGAAGATAATCGCACGGCGGGCTCAAGGATTCGACAGCGCGGCGCATGGCGAGGCGGGAGGCCTCGCGGATGTTGATGCGGTCGATCTCTTCAGCGGAAGCGGCGGCGACGGCCCAGGCGATGGCGCGCTGGCGGATGAGTGCGGCGAGTTCGAGGCGGCGGGCCGGTGCGAGCACCTTGCTGTCGGCGAGGCCGGGCACGGGGCGGGAGGGATCGAGGATGACGGCGGCGGCGAAGACGGGGCCGAAGAGACACCCCCGGCCCGCTTCATCGACGCCGGCGATGCGGCAGAAACCTTCGCGCCGCAACCGGTCTTCCAGTTGCGTGGTGCAGCGCACGGCGGCGCGCCCGGACTACTGCTCGCGCTCGCGCAGGCGGGCGGCCTTGCCGCGGAGGTTGCGCAGGTAGTAGAGCTTGGCGCGGCGGACGCGGCCGCTGCGCACGACGTCAATGTGGTCGATGACGGGCGCGTGAAGGGGGAAGATGCGCTCGACGCCCTGGCCGAAGCTGATCTTGCGGACGGTGATGGTTTCGCCGAGGCCGCTGTTCTTGCGGGCGATGAGAGTGCCTTCAAAGGCCTGGAGGCGTTCCTTGTCGCCTTCCTTGATCTTGACGTGGACGCGCACGGTGTCGCCGATGCGGAGCTCGGGCAGATCGGTCCGCTTCTGCTTATTGATGACTTTGCTCAGGTACGGGCTGATCATGGGACGGATTCCTTGTTTTTTTCGCTTCCTGTTCCTATGTTGTCACATTCGGGGGGATTGCCGCCCGGGGCTGCAGCGGAAGGGGCCTGCGGTCTGGCTTGCAGCAGGTCCGGGCGCATCCGCCGGGTCTTTTCGAGCGCCGCCTGATAGCGCCATTTGCGGATCTCGGCGTGGTTGCCGCCGAGCAGCACTTCAGGCACGCGCCAGCCGCGGAACTCGGCCGGCCGGGTGTAGTGCGGGCAATCGAGGATGCCCAAGGGGAATTCCCCGCCCTCCGGCGGGGAGAACGACTCCATCCCGGGGGATTCCTCGTTGCCCAGCACGCCCGGCACGAGCCGCGCCACGGCGTCCACGACGACGGCGGCAGCCAGTTCGCCGCCGCTCAAGACATAATTTCCGATCGAAAGTTCCTCGTCGGCCAGATGCTGGCTGACGCGCTCATCGACGCCCTCGTACCGGCCGCAGATGAGCAGCACCTCGTCGTAGCCGGCCAGGCGGCGCGCATCGGGCTGCGCGAACAGCCGCCCCTGCGCCGACAGCAGCACGACGCGATGGCGCGCGGCGTCGCGGGCGGGCAGGATGGTCTCGACGGCGGCAAAGAGCGGTTCCGGTTTCAACACCATGCCGGCGCCGCCGCCGAAGGGCCTGTCGTCTACGGTGCGGTGGAAATCGTGCGTCCAGTCCCGCAGGTTATGGATGCGGATGCCGATGAGGCCGGACTGGAGAGCCCGGGCGACGACGCCGTGCTCGAACGGGCCGCGGAAGAACTCCGGAAAGATGGTCAGCACGTGAAAGATCATCGTCGGGCTTCACTCGGGCCGTTTCAGGCCGGTTCAAGTCCAGCAGTCCCTCCGGGGGATCGATCACCACGCGGCCCTGTTCCGGCAGGATCTCCACGCAGATCGACCGCGTGAAGGGGATCCAGACCGGGCCGCCGGAGGCGTCCCCTTCAGGCTCCATTTCCAACACAACCCTCCCGCCGAAATCCTGCCAGCCGGTCACCGTGCCCGCGCGGGCGCCGGTGCGGCGGTCAATGACCGCGCAGCCGGTCAGGTCCGACAGGTAATACTCGCCGTCCGGCAACGGCGGGAGTTCCTGGCGCGGCACCACCGCTTCGCAGCCCGTCAGGGACGCGGCGGCTTCGGCGGAATCGACGCCGCCGAGGCGGAGGATCAGCCGCTCCCGGAACGGGCGCGCCAGGAGCACTTCGACAGGCTCGCCCTGAAACAGGAATTCACCCTGATGGTTGCGAACCCAGACCCGCTTCAGCCAGCCGTAGCTTTCCGGAGCGTTCCAGACGTCGCCGAAAATTTCGCCCTGCAGGCCGCGCGGGCGTCCCAGACGAACAACGGAAACCCAATCACCGGCTTCCGGGCGCGCCACGGACATTTATTCGAGAATTTCCAGCGTAAAACGCCGGTTCAATTTCATCCCGGCAGCTCCCAGAAGGGTGCGGATCGAACGCGCGGTACGACCCTGCTTCCCGATCACCTTGCCGAGATCACTGGGCGCCACCCGCAATTCGAGCACGGTCACCTGCTCGCCCTGCACCTCGCGGACCTGCACCTCTTCCGGGATATCCACCAGAGCCTTCGCAATTTCCTCGACCAACTCTTTGATGCCAGCCATCGCGAGGACCTCTTTCTGCCTCGATCCTAGCACGAACGGCTTTCCGCAGATAGCCGGACGCGCGGCGAGGCGGGACTCAGGCGACGGGCTGTTCCGCAGCCGGCGCCGGATGCTGCTTCAGCAGGCGGGCTACGGTGTCGGAGAGCTGGGCGCCGGAGCGGACCCAGTGCTCGATGCGGTCGTGCTTGAGCTCGACCACCGCCGGGTCAGCCACGGGGTTGTAGTGGCCGACGACTTCGATGAACTTCGAATCGCGGGCGCGCCGCTTTTCGATCACCACCACCCGGTAGGTAGGTTTCTTTTTGGCGCCGAACCGCGCCAGCCGGATCATCAACATCGTGTTTTCCTTCTCCTGAAAATCTCTGCGCCTCCGCCCGCCGTCACATGCCGAACGGGTTGGGGAACGGCAGCTTGAACTTTCCCGGTTTCTTTCCGAGCAGGCTGCCGGACATGGACTTCATCATTTTCCGGGCCTGCGAATACTGCTTCAGCAAATTGTTCACATCCTGCACGGAAGTGCCGCTGCCGCGGGCGATGCGGCGGCGGCGGCTGCCGTTGATCAGCATGTGGTTGGCCCGCTCCTGCGGCGTCATCGAATCGATGATGGCCACGATGCGGGTGAACTCTTTTTCGTCGATTTTGGCGTTCTTCAGCTCCTTGAGCGGCCCGATCTGCGGCATCATGCCGAGGATCGATTCCAGCGAGCCGAGCTTGCGGAGCTGCTTGAGCTGATCGCGAAAGTCCTCGAGGGTGAACTCGTCTTCGAGCAGCTTGCGCTGCATCTTTTCGGCCTGTTTCTGGTCGACCGCCTGCTCGACTTTTTCGATGAAGCTGAGCACGTCGCCCATGCCGAGGATGCGGTTGGCGATGCGGTCGGGGTGGAAGGGCTCGAGGGCGTCGGGCTTCTCGCCGGTGCCGACAAACTTGAGCGGCTGGCCGGTGATGTGGCGGATGGAGAGGGCCGCGCCGCCGCGGGCGTCGCCGTCCATCTTGGTGAGGATTACGCCGGTGATGCCGAGCCGCTTGTGGAACTCCTCGGCGCTGCGCACGGCGTCCTGGCCGGTCATCGCGTCGGCGACAAAGAGGATCTCGGCAGGGTGGAGCGCGTTCTTCAGCTCTTCCAGCTCCACCATGAGTTCCTCGTCGATGTGGAGCCGTCCGGCGGTATCGATCAGGACCATGTCGCGGCCGGTGATTTCGGCCTCGCGCCTGGCGCCGCGGGCCAGATCGAGCGGCTTTTCGCCGGGATTGCCCTCGTGGACGGGGATCGAGAGGTTGCGCGCGAGCACCGCGAGCTGTTCGCGGGCGGCGGGGCGGTAGACGTCGACCGAGACCATCAGCGGGCGGTGGCCGTTCCTGCCGAGGTGGCGGGCGAGCTTGGCGGTCGTGGTGGTCTTGCCGGAGCCCTGGAGGCCGACGATCATGAGGATGGTCGGGGGCTGGTTGGCGGTACGGATGCGCGAGGCGTGAGAGCCGAGCAGGTGCACCAGCTCGTCGTGGACGATTTTGACGACCTGCTGCGCGGGGGAGAGCGCGGTGAGCACTTCCTGGCCCATCGCCTTGGCGCGGACGGCTTCGATGAACGCCTTGACGACCTTGAAATGGACGTCGGCCTCGAGGAGAGCCACACGGATCTCCTTGAGGGCCGCATCCATGTTCTCGGCCGTCAGCCTGCCTTCGCCCCGCAGGTTCTTGAAGACCCGCTGGAGCTTATCGCTCAAGGTATCGAACATCGTTTCAACCGCCGCACAAACGCGCCTGCGCTCTCTGGCGCCTCAGGGAAACCGTCTCGCTCTGGGTGCAGAGGCGCGCGGGGAGATCCGCGCACCGACGCAGGAACCGGCACACGTCCGCCCCGCAGGACGGACGCTCTCATTATAGCAGCGGTTCCGGGCCTCCAGCCAGAAGCCGGGCGATGTGGGCGCGCAGCTCGGCGCCGGTGTCGGAGCGGCGCAAGGCGAACTCGACGAAGCACTTGGCGTACTCCAGCCGGTTGCCAATGTCGAAGCGGCGGGCCTGCCAGGCGAGGGCGAAGACGGGTTCTTCGCCGGCGAGCCGGTTCATGGCGTCAGTGAGCTGGATTTCGCCGCCGATGCCGCGCGGGGTGCAATCGAGGGCGTCGAAGATTTCCGGGGTGAAGACGTAGCGGCCGGCGATGGCGAGGTTGCTGGGGGCGTCCTCGGGCCGGGGCTTCTCGACGAGGCGGCGGAGGCGCAGGAGGTTCGGGTCGAATGGCTCGGGGTCGCCCTCGACAATGCCGTAGCGGGAGACCCATTCGCCGGGGACGCGGTGGACGGCGACGATGCTCGAGCGGACCTGCCCGAAGGCGTCGAGGAGCTGCCGGAGGCCGGGCTTCTGGCCTTCGGGCGGATCGATGATGGTGTCGCCGAGCAGGACGGCGAAGGGCTCCTGGCCGATGTGGTGGCGGGCGAGGCGGATGGCGTCGCCGAGGCCGAGCTGCTCCTTCTGGCGGATGTAATGGATGCGGACGGTTTCGCCGATGTCGCGGACGCGGTCTGCGAGGTCGGACTTGCCGGAGTTGCGGAGGAAGTATTCGAGGTCGGGGTTGTAATCGAAGTGATTCTCGATGGCCTGCTTGCCGCGGCCTGTGATGACGAGCACATCCTCGATGCCGCTCTCGGCCGCTTCCTCAAGCACGAACTGGAGGACGGGCTTGTCGACGATGGGCAGCATCTCCTTCGGCATGCTCTTGGTGGCAGGAAGGAACCGCGTGCCCATGCCGGCGGCGGGGATGACGGCTTTCCGCACTTGCATCGGGATCACCTCATGCGGTCAGGGAAGGATGCGCGGGACGATGAGCTGGGCGCCCATCTGCGCGTATGAGGACCGCAGGAGTTCCAGCCGCTCCGGGTCGCCGTCGTAAACGCCGATGACGGCGCCTCCGGAGCCGCAGAATTGGGTGAAGGCGCCGAGCTGGCGGCCGCGCTGGACGAGCTCCATGTTGCCGGGGCTGATGCGGATCAGTTGCGCGCGGAGGTCGAAGGCCTGGTCGAGCAGCGGGCCGATTTCGGCGCCGCGGCCGGCCACGAGCAGGTCGCGCGCCTCCTGGGCCCAGGCGGCCCACTGCCGGATGGCGTCCATGACGGCGGGTTCGCCGCGCTGGTAGCGGCTGCGGAGGTCGTTATGGGTCAGCTCGGTGCCTTCGGCCAGGTTGTCGTGATAGGCGACGAAGAGCGGCGGGAGGCCGGCCGGATCAAGGGATTCATAAAGGCCGTGGCCGTCGCGCTCCATCCGCGTCCTGTCGAAGTCCATGAAGACGACGCCCTCATAGACCTGAATGACGCGGTCCTGGAGCCCGGCGCCGATGTTCAGCTCCTCAAGCTCGACGGAGAGGATCAGGTTTGGCAGGACGGGCTTCGGGATGTCGACGCCGAAGAACTGCATCAGCGCGCGGATGGTGGCGGTGACGATGGCGCTGGATCCGGCCAGGCCGACGCGCACGGGGATGTCGGTGTCGTATTCGATGGTGAAATTGCGGTCCAGGGGGACGCCTGAGCGGCGGCACCAGTCGCTGAATTTCTTGATGGCGGCCTTGATAAGGCGCACGCCGCCGTAGTAGCCGTTCTGGCGGACGTCTTCTAGAAAATCGTCGACGCCGAGGAACTCGAGGCGGTCGCGATGGCTGCCGGCGATGCGGAGGCGCGGGGATTCGTAGAGCGTCACTTCGGCGCGGAAATTGCGCACGATCAGCGAAATTGTTTTTCCGAAATAGCCGTCGCTCGGGTTGCCGATCAGGCCGGCGCGGGCGTAGGCGCGGGTGCGGATCATGGCTAATTCGACAGTATATCGGTTCACGGGGCGCAAGGCCGGGGGATTTCCGGCGCGTGCGGCGGGACAATCCAGCAGAGGCGGCCTCTGCCGCGGGCAGAAGGCGAGTCCCGTGCCGCGAGAGAAGGCCGTGTGAGCGGCCGAGAGGAGCGATCCGCATTCATGATCAACGGCATTGGATGCCTGCGGAACCGGGTGGCCCGGACGCGGAGAAATTCGCGCCCGGGCGGGCCTGTCCCTACTTTTTGGCGGATTATGCTGGGAAAGGAGTCCCGGTGAAGGAGACGCTGTCCCTGTTTTCGAACGGCGCCGACGGTGGGGCCGCGCCTGCTCTTTCCGCGGCGGCGCGAGAGGTGGCGGCCGTGCTCGAGTCATCGCCTGGTCCGTGGACGGTGGCGCAGATCCGGAAACAATGGGCGCGGAAGGCGGCCGTGATCGAGGCGGCGCTCCTGGAACTGGAAGCGCGGGGCGCGGCGCACCGCCTGCCGGGAACGCGCGCGGCGGCGCTGTGGAGCGCCTGGCCGCTGGAGCGGTGGCTGGACGAGGCGGCCGAACGGGCGGTGGAAGCAGCGAGGGCGGCAGCATCGCCGGCGCCGGAGAAAAAGCTGATCGGCGCCGTGTGGCCCAAGGGCCTGCATCCGGAACCCTTTCAGCAGCGGCTGGCAGCGCTCGGACGCGAAGGCCGCCTGCACTGCTGGCCGGGCAAGACGCCCGCGTGGTGGCATCTGGGACGCGAGGAAGCGATGGCGGAAGCGCTGCTGGCCGTGCTCGGCGACCGGGCGCTCGAGAGAAAGCAGTGGCTGCGGGAAGCCAGGGCCCGGCTGCGGGGTTCCTCCGCCGCCGAGTGGCAGCAGGCGGCGGCGGAACTGATCGCCTCCGGGCGTGTCATGGCTCACGCCACGCGGCTGGAGGGCAGGCGCGTGGAGGCGTGCGTGCGGGCCGAGCATCGCGGCGCGTTGCTTGAGATCTACCGCCCCGTGATCGAGAGGCTCCGGGAGGAATGGCGGCGGCTCGGCATCCGGGAGGAGCACGTGCGGCGTTTTCTCGAGCCGCGCGGAGCGGGGGCGGCGGAGCTGCTGCTCGAGGAACTGCGGCGGCTGGAACAGGAGAGCCCGCCGCCGAATCCGGTGGCGCGGTTGCGGCGGCGCGCGGCCTTGCAGGCGCTCTCCAAGGAGGAATTCGACCGCGCCGCGCTGGAGCTGCTTCATCAGGGGCGCGTGTATATGGCGCCACATGACCACCCCATGGGCCTGACCGTGGAGGAGCGCGAAGGACTGGTGAAAGACGGGAGCGGGAACTTCTATGTCAGCATCAGCTCTCGCCCGTGAACTGGAAAGCGTCCCGAATCCGTTCCGCAGCGGCATCACGCGGGACGCGTGGGAAAAGGACTGGGTGGACGTCGAGCAGATCCACGCCGAAGCCTCGGCGCGCGTCTGCCAGGAAGTGGCGGTGGCACGGGCGGCAGGAGGCGGCTGTGGCATTCTGCTGTTCGGCGAGCCCGGCATCGGCAAGACGCACCTGCTGAACCGCGTGCGGCGCTGGTGCCTGAGAGAAGGCGCGCTGTTTTCCGGGTTCCGGCTGCAGTGCGGGCCGCAGACGATCTGGAGGCACCTGCGGCGGGAGTTTACGGAGGACCTGCTCCAACGGCTCCCTGACGGAAGCACGCAACTGGAGCGGATCCTGAGCGGCGCGCAGGATCGGATCCGGTCCGTGTGCAGTTACTCGCTGGCGCGCGTGCTTCTCGGGTGGATGGAGGCGCGCCATCTGCATGAATGCGAGGCGTGGCTGCGAGGCGACCGGCTCCCGGATGCGGCTCTTCGCTCGCTGGGCATCCCCGGCGATGCGTTCGAGGAAGAAGAACCGGCCGAAGACGAGGCCCGGCGCATCCTGAAGGGACTGATTGCGCTGGCGGCGCCCGCGCCGGTGCTGCTGGCGCTGGATCAGGTGGAGGCGATGCAGTCGGATTCCCAGGATCCGCGCGGGCTGGCGGCGCTTGGATCGGCGGCGTCGGCGTTGCGGGACGAGACGCCGAACCTGGTGCTGGTGACCTGCGTGCAGACCAGTTTCCTGCCGGAACTGGAGAACCACGTGCGGACCGCCGATCTGGACAGGATGGCGGAGGTGCGCCTTGAGTTGCTGCCGCTGGACGAGACACAGGCGCACGCCTTGCTGGCGGCGCGGCTGGATTCGGCGCCGGGCCTTGCGGATCACCCGTTGCGCCTGCACGATCGAATCTGGCCGTTTACCGAATACGCGGTGCGCCACCTGCTGATGCGCGGTCCGGCGATCACGCCGCGCCGGCTGATCGCCGCCGCGCGCGATCTGTTCGAGCAACTCCGAACCGGCAAGCCCGCCAGGAAAGAGGGCGATCCAAAGCGGCGCCTCCAGACGGACCTCCGCCGGCGCATGGAGGATGCACTGGGACGGACAGCGGTTCAGGGCAACGAGTTTCTGCTGGACGGACTGAGGCGGCTGATGCCGCTGGCGGGCTGGCGCGCGGTGGAGCCGCGGCCGGCGGGCGTGGATCTGATGCTCGAGAAAGAGGGCCGCAGGCTGGCGCTGGTGGTGTTGAACCAGGCGCCGATGTACGGGGCCGCACAGCGCCTGCGGAAGGTGGCTTCCGCAGCCGATGCGCGGCGCGTCCGCCTGGTGCGCGCCGCGGAGCTGCCCATCAGCCTGTCGGCGCGCAAGACCCGCGAGGAGCTGGAGCGGCTGGAAGCTGCGGGTGCGCGGATGGTGCGCATCTCCAAAGAAGCATGGGCTGCGCTGGAAGCCTGCCGGACGCTGCTGGCCGACGCCGCCGCCGGGGATCTCCACGACAATGGCGAGGATGTGACGCGCGAGTTCGTGGAACAATGGCTGCGAGACGAATTGCCCGCCGAGCTGGCGGAACTGGCGCGCGATCTGGATCCCGACGCTGAAGCGGGCGGAGCAAGAGAGGCGCGGCCGCGGGCCGCGGGTGTGGATGCGCTGATCGAGCTGATCCGCGAGATGAAAGTGGCCGCGGTGGAAGAAGCCGCTGCCAGGTTGGGGATTGAGGCCGAGGAGGCGAGGCGCTGTGCTGATCAGGCTGCGGACATCGTGGCGTCCGTGGGAAATCCTGCGCAGGTTTTCTATGAGCGGCGGGGTTCGTGAGGCCGCGCCGGCGCCGGCGGCCGCGGCGGTGACCGTTTCCGACGTGCGGCGCGAGATCTGGCGGGCGGCCGGCGCGGCGGCGGAGGGGGCGGGCGCGGAGGCGGGACGGCTGTTCCATCTCGTGGCGGCCGAGGCGCTGGGCGGCGAGTCCGGCTGCGCGTGGCACGAATGGTTCGACGAAGGGGCGCTGGACAGGGAAGACGCCGCGCGCGCCTACGCCGCGGCGCTGTACGAGAAGGTGCTGGGGCCCGCGCTGGCGGGCGCGGCGCCGGCTTTCGAGGAAAATCCGGAGGCGCTGTTGCGGCTGTGGAGCGGCACCCAGCGCTTTGCGGAGTGGCTGACCGGCGTCCTGCGCGAATGCCGGCGCCGGGGGTTGATCGAGTGGCAGGGGCGGCGCGGCTGGAAGGGCGCGGAGAAGCTGGCCCGCGCGGAGGCGCCCCTCGACTGGCAGGTGTACCGGCCGGGGTGGCGCTGTCCGGTGGAGGTGCGCGGCACGCTGGATGCGCTGTTCCGCGATCCGGCCAGCGGCCGGTGGATGGTGGTGGAGTGGAAGCTCGCCGCCGCCGCTCCGGAAGCCGACGTAGCGCAGCTCTGCCTCTATCACAGGATGTTGGAGGCCAGCGGGGAAGGGGGCGCGGCGGCGCTGGTGAGCTTCGATCCCGAACTGCGGCAGACGCTGCTGGACGGGGAGCGGATGGCGGAGGCGCAGCAGCGGCTGGTGGAGTTGATCGGCCGGCTGGCGGGAGTGGCGCAGCCTGCGCCGAGGCTGGCGGCGCCGCTGCTCGAAGCGGAGGCTGCGGCCCGGCCGAAGCCGCCTTCGCCCGCTCACCTGGGGCTGGCCGAAAAGGCGGTGGCGGTGCTGCGGGAGCGGGGACACGACGTATCGCTTGGCCACCCTGTGCATGCCGGGCCGTCGTTTCTCCAGATCCCGGTGCGGCTGTCGGCCCGCGCGAGCGTCCGGCGGGTGATGGGCGAAGCGCACGACCTGCAGGTGCAGCTCGGGCTGAAATCCGCGCCGATTCTGCGCAAGGGAGAGGGATGCATTCTGCTGGAGATTCCACGCGAGGACCGGGAGACGCTGCTGTTCCGGTCGGTGAGCTTCAGCGGTGCGGCGCAGTTGCGGGCGCCGCTGCTGGTGGGCGTGGATCTGGCGGGCAGGCCGCATTTCACGGATCTGGCCGGCAGCCGTGCGCCGCACCTGCTGGTGGCGGGGGCCACGGGCAGCGGGAAGAGCGAGTGGATGCGCGCGGCGGCGGCGAGCCTGATGGCCACGCACACGCCCGCCGACCTGCGGCTGGTGCTGATCGACCCGAAGCGCACGGCCTTTCAGGAGTTGCGCCGCTCACCCTACCTGTGGGAGCGGCTGGCCGTGCTGATGCCGCCGGACGATGACATGATGCAGGCTTTCGATGTGCTGATCGAAGAGATGGAGTCGCGCTACCGGGAGCTGGAGCGGCTGAAGGCGGCGGATCTGTGGGAGTGGAAGACGAAAGACAGGAGTGCTCCGCCGCGCATCGCCGTGCTGTGCGACGAATACGCCGATCTGGTGCAGAGCGCGGCGGCGCGCAAAGAAGTGGAGATGCGGATCGCGCGGCTGGGCGCGAAGGCGCGGGCGGCGGGCATCCATCTGGTGCTGGCCACGCAGCGCGCGAGCCGCGACGTGGTGACGGGAGTGATCAAGGCCAATCTCACCGGGCGCGTGTGCCTGCGCGTGGCCGAGCCGGTGGAATCGCGGCTGGTGCTGAACGTGGCGGGCGCGGAAAATCTCACCGGCCACGGGGACCTGCTGTGGTCGGCGGGCGGAGAGCCGGTGCGGCTTCAGGCGCCGCTGCTGGACGAAGAGTCGAGGGCGAAGTATTTCGGCCCGGCGGCGCGGCGGGCCGGAGGGAGCGGAGAATGAGCCGCACGCTGGTGATGGGCATTCTGAATGTGACGCCGGACTCGTTTTCCGACGGCGGCCGTTTCGCCACGCCGGAAGAGGCCGTGGAAGAGGCGCGGCGGCTGATCGCCGAGGGCGCCGACATCATCGACGTGGGCGGAGAGAGCACGCGGCCGGGCGCGGTGCCGGTAAGCGAAGATGTGGAGATCGGGCGGGTGCTGCCGGTGGTGGAACTGCTGGCGCTGGACCCGCGCATCCGCGTCTCGGTCGACACCATGAAGCCTCGCGTGGCGGCGGCCTATCTCCAGGCAGGCGCCACGCTGGTCAACGACGTCAGCGGGCTGTCTCAGCCGGAGATGGCGCGGATTGTGGCGGCGGCGGGCGCGGGCGTGGTGATCATGCATATGCGTGGCACGCCGCAGACTATGCGGCAATATGCGGTTTACTCGGACGTCATGGCGGAAATCGCCGCGGAGCTGCGCCCGCGCGTGGAGCTGGCCCGCGAGGCGGGCGTACGGGAGATCTACGTGGATCCGGGCATCGGCTTCGCCAAGACGCCGGCGCAGAGTTTCGAGATCCTGCGCCGTCTTGGAGAGTTGCGCGAGCTGGGCTGCCCCATCGTGATCGGGCCGTCGCGCAAGTCGTTTCTCGGCGTGCTGCCCGGCATGGAGGAAATCGGCGAGAGGCTGGAAGGGACGATTGCGGCGGCGGTGCTGGGCGCGTGGAACGGGGCGTCGGTCGTGCGCGTGCACGACGTGAGGCCGGTGCGCAAGGCGCTGAGCGTAGTGGATGCGGTGCGGGGCGCGGCATGGACAAAGTGATCCTGAGCGGCGCGCGGGTGGAGGCGCGGATCGGCGTCACCGGGGAAGAGCGCGCGCGGCCGCAGGAGCTGGTGATCGACGTCGAACTGGAGGCGGACACGCGCGAGGCGGCGCGGGCCGACGATCTGCGCCTGTCGGTGGACTACGCGGCCGTGTGGTCGTGTCTGAAGGAGGTGGCGCAGCGGCAGCCCTATGCGCTGGTGGAGACGCTGGCGGAGCGGATCGCGGCGGCGGTGCTCGAAGAGTTCGCGCCGGAGGCCGTGCGCGTGCTGGTGCGGAAGCCTGGGGCGCTGCGCGCCGAGGGAGTGGACTGGGCGGGGGTGGAGATCCTGAGGCGGCGCGGTGGTTGAAGCCTGCATTGCGCTGGGCTCGAATCTGGGCGCGCGGCGGGCTTTTCTCCGCGGGGCTCTCGAGGAGATGCGCGCTCTCGGGCGGCTGCGGGCGGTTTCACCGCTCTATGAGACAGAGCCCGTGGGGCTGCGCAGGCAGCCGCCGTTTCTGAATGCGGTGGCGCTGATGGACACGGCGCTCGAGGCGCGCGGACTGCTTCGGCGGCTGCTGGAGATCGAGGCGCGGCACGGGCGCGTGCGGCGCGAGAAAGACGGTCCGCGCACGCTGGATCTCGATCTTCTGTTTTACGGCGGCGAGGTGATTCGGGAGCCGGGGCTGGAAGTGCCGCATCCGCGGCTGCACGAGCGGCGGTTCGTGCTGGCGCCGCTGGCGGCGGTCGCGCCGCGGTGGTGTCATCCGCTGGTGGGGAAGACCGTGACGGAGATGCTGGGGGAGCTGGAGGACGCGGCGGGCGTGCTGGAGGTGGAGAGCGCCGCGTGGGCTGAGGACCTGATCAGTCCCTGAGGAGAAGCACGGCGGCCTGCGCTTCGGCGGATCTGCCTTCGCCCACGGGGCCCACTTTTTCCGCGGTCTTGAATTTCACCGAGACGCACTGTGGGTCGAGTTCGAGCAGAGCGGCGAGGCTCGACCGGATGGCTGCGCGGAGGTCGCCCAGTTTCGGACGCTGGAGGATGACCGTGGCGTCGACGTTGCCGATGCGGTAGCCGCGCTCGCGGACAAGCGAGGCGGCGTGGCGCACGAAGACGCCGGAATCGCAGTCTTTCCAGCGGGGATCGGTGTCGGGGAAGTGCATGCCGATGTCGCCGAGCGAGAGAGCGCCAAGCAGCGCGTCGGTGACGGCGTGCAGCAGGATGTCGCCGTCGGAGTGGGCGTCGAAGCCGAACTCGCAGGGGATGCGCACGCCGCCCAGGACGAGCGCGCGTCCTTCGGCCAGGCGGTGATTGTCCCAGCCGAGGCCGATGCGGACGTCCATCAGCCGGCCTCCTTTTCACGCTCGAGCGAGAGGAACAGCTCGGCCAGTTCCATGTCGGAGGGCCGGGTGATCTTGATGTTGCGGTCGGAGCCGACGACGACCCGGATTTCCACCGTCTCCAGCCGTTCGACGAGGCTGGACTCGTCGGTGCCCGTAAAGCCGTCCTCGCGCGCTTTGTCGAACGCCTGCCGCAGGAGTTCCGTGCGGAAGACCTGGGGCGTCTGGGCCAGCACCAGGCGGTCGCGGTTGAGCGTGCCGCGGACCACGTGACGGTGGACCTGCTTGACCGTGTCCACCGGCACGATTCCCACAATGGCGGCGCCGTGGTGGGAGGCTTCCAGGATGACGTCCGAGATGATTTCCTGGGACACGAACGGCCGCACGGCGTCGTGCACGGCCACCAGTTGAACGTCCCCGGCGATGGAGGCGAGGGCGTTGGCCACCGACGCCTGGCGCGTCTCGCCGCCTTCGACACAGCGCACCGGCTTGTGGAACCGCTCGTGCGAGATCAGCTCCTCCACCCAGGGGATGTCCTCGGAGCGGAGGGCGACGACGACTTCGGTGATGTAGTGGGACGCGACGAACTTGCGCACGGTGTGGATGAGGATCGGCACGCCTTCCAGCAGCATGAACTGCTTGCGGCTGGTGCCGGTGCTTTCCGCGGCGGCGCGCATCCGGGTGCCGAGGCCGGCGGCGGGGAGGATGGCGGAGACTTTCATGGCGTTGCGTGTCGGTTCTGGCGCTCCCTCTGCCGGTCAGGCGCGGGGGGGCGCGGCGGTCTTCTCGGCCGGCGCAGCCTCGGGGGGCCGTCCCGCGCGTTCGGCGGCCGGCGGCTTCTCGTAAACGTGGTGCAGCCGATCATCGAAGCGGCCGAAGATCATCTTGCCAGCCTGCGTCTGAAGGACGCTGGTGACGGAGATGTCGATCGTCTTCGAGATCATTTTTCTGGCGTTGTCCACCACCACCATCGTGCCGTCGTCAAGGTAGGCCACGCCCTGGTTGTATTCCTTGCCCTCCTTGAGAATGAAGACGCGCATGGTTTCGCCAGGCAGGACGATGGGCTTGAGGGCGTTGGCCAGTTCGTTGATGTTCAGGACTTCGACGCCGTGCAGTTGCGCCACCTTGTTCAGGTTGAAGTCGTTGGTGATGATCTTGCAGTCGTAGGTGCGGGCCAGTTCGATGAGCTTGAGGTCCACTTCGCGGATGTGCGGATAGTCGTCTTCGAGGATCTGCACGTTGAGGTGGGCCATCTTCTGGATGCGCTGGAGGACGTCCAGGCCGCGGCGGCCGCGGTTGCGCTTCATGGAATCGGCCGAGTCGGCCACGAGTTGAAGCTCGCGCAGGACGAACTGCGGCACAACGAGGGTGCCGTCGAGGAATCCCGTCTCGGCGATATCGGCGATACGGCCGTCGATGATGACGCTGGTGTCGAGAATTTTGAAGGATTGCTTCTGGGCTTTCTCGCCGCCGAACAGCCCGCCGAGGGCGGACAGATTGAGCATGTCGCCCTTGGATGCGCCGACGATCAGGCCCACATAGGTCATGACCAAGAGGATGAGCAACTGGAAAAATGAGACCGTGCTGCGGGAGCCCGGAAGGGCCCACGAAATGACAAGAGAGATGAGGAAGGCGCCCACGATGCCCAGCACAGAGCCTGCTGCGGCCCCAATCAATCTCTTCAGGCTGACCTGTTTGAGGCGGATCTCGGCAAGAACGATCAGCACCCCGAGAGCCGCTCCGGCCGCCAGGGCCGGCAGGGGCATGAGCCCGAAAGGCTGAAGGAACCAGGCCGCAGTCGCCAGCAGGAGCACGAAGATCGCCCGGATCAGCAGCAAATCGTACACTGGCAACTCCTGGATGTTGACTTCCTGCGGCTTGCGCCGCTCTGTCCGGTTAGACGCGGCAGCCGCGGAACGAGTATACCACCGCTTCATGTATTGACCGGTTCTTGCCGGCCCGGCATGTAAGCGGTATTTCGCCTGCTACGGCAGGCTGGCAGCGGCGGCCAGATCAGCCGGCCCCAACTGGTTCATGATGCTTTGCACCACGCGGGCGTATTCCGGATTGGGATTGTAGGTGCGCAGCACCTGGGAGATGTTTTTCTTGCGGTACAGCCGGGAGTTGGCCAACCGGCCGGCCACATGATAGATGCCCTCGCGGCTGGAGGCGAACCACTGTTCGCAGTTGTCCCAACCGAACATATTGTTGTTGCGGGCGGTCTTGCCTCCCGTCGATTCGACGAACGAAATGCTGGGCAGCAGGCGCCAGTCGAGCCCGTTTTCATCCGCGGCGGCGATGAAATCCTCCGCATAGACGTAGGCGGGGCAATTTCGGGTCACAAAAAACTGGCGGACACAAAACAGGCGAGGGTCACGAGGATCGGGGCCCGCGGGTTCCGGTCTGGGGCCGGGATCGGCGGGCTGCTGAACCAGAAGCAGACTTCCCATCAGCATCAGACCACGAGATACTTTTCGAATCATTCAGACCAAATCCTCCACACTTGTCCTTCCAGCACATGCAATGGGGGCGCACAGAAACAGTCCGAGGATGCGCCATGTTTCGCGTCATGCGCCGGCCTCCGGGCCAGCGGTTGGTTCAGGGCGGCTGCGCCGCTCTACTCTCCAACGGCCTTCAGGTGAGGCCGTGCGTCGGTTGCCGGTCGGGTTCGCGGAGCCCGTCCTCCGGGGTGACCTCTCGGTCGCTGCGAACCTTCCTCACAGCAGGCTTGTCTTCAAGCCTCTGCGCGGGCCCTTGCCCGCAATCAAACAACACCTGCCATTATAGCAACAAAGGGCCCGGCAGGGGTTTGACAAAAGTTCTTATTCTTCAACCGATTGCGGCCATGCCGCGAGGCGCGGCGGGCGCGCTGCTGCCTTTGGCGGCCGCTGGAGGCGGTTCTTCCTGTTGAGTACAAAGGGGATGAGATTCTACAATGCTAGGTGAGAACAGACAGCTCTGCCCCCGGCCTGAAGCGTGCGCGGAGCTGACTCAGGCAATTCAGGTTGCGAAGGAGTGAGCGATGAAGTTCCGGCCTCTGCATGACCGTGTGCTGGCTCAGCGGATCGAGGAGGGTGAAGAGAAGATCGGCGGCATCGTGATTCCCGATACCGCGAAGGAAAAACCGCAAAAAGCGAAGGTGGTTGCCGTCGGAGACGGAAAGATTCTGAAGGACGGCAAGCGCGCCACCCTGGATGTGAAGGCTGGCGACGAGGTGCTGGTGGGCAAGTGGTCCGGCACCGAGGTCAAGATCGACGGGGAAGAATACCTGGTTCTGCGGGAAGATGAAATTCTGGCGGTTCTGGGTTGAGCCCGGCGGCCGCGGCGAAAGAAGCGGAGAGAACAAGCTGATGAAGAACAACTCGAACTGGGCGCGCCTTGGCGCGCTGGCTGCCGGGATGATGCTGCTGGCGGGCTCCGCCGCAGCGCAGGTGAAGGTCGGCACCGTGAACCTCCAGAAGGCGCTGCAGGAGACGGCGGAGATCAAGCAGGCGGAAGCCGAGCTGAAGGCCCGTTTCGGGCCCCGGCAGGAGGAACTGGCGCAACTGGAAAAAGAGATCGCCAAGCTCCAGCAGGAGGCGCAGGCGAACCAGGACAAGTACACGGAGGCGGCGATGAGCGAGCTGGTCAGCCGCATCCAGATGAAGCAGCGCCAGTACCAGCGCAACAGCGAGGGGCTTCAGGACGCCGTGAACCGCGAGCGGCAGGACATCCTGCAGCGGGTGGGGCAGCGCTTCCAGGAAGTGCTGCGGCAGGTGGCGGAGGAAAAGGGACTCGACATCATCATCGACGTCTCCAACCTGCTGTTCGCCAAGGACGCGCTGGACATCTCCGCCGAGGTTACGGCGGCTTACGACAAGAAATTCCCGGCGAAAAAATAGCCGGGGCTCCCCGCTGGAGAGCGGAACATGGGCGGCTTCCTGGACACCTACGGGCAGGCGGAGGCGAGGCGCGAGCGGAAACTGAAGTTCGCGCTGCTCGCCGCGCTGGCCAGCGTCATCGTGGGCCTGGGCGCTTACTGGTTCATCCACGATTTCCGGGAGAAGCGGCAGGTTGCCCTGTTCCTGAGGCTCGTGGGCGAGCATAAGTACGAAGACGCATACCGGCTGTGGGGCTGCGATCCGGCTCATCCGTGCCGGGACTACAACATGGAGAAGTTCCTGGAGGATTGGGGGCCGAAGAGCCCTTACGGCAATGTCGCAAAGGCCCGGGTGCGCCGCACGCGCTCCTGCGAAGAGGGTGTGATCCAGATCCTCGAATACGCGCCCGGCGACGAAGTGTATCTGTATGTCGACAGGCAGAATCGTCACATCTCCTATAGCCCGTTCGGCTATTGCGTCGACGCTTCGGGGCGGAACACGAACCTGATCGACATCTTCTTCCGCTGAGGCCGGGCAACGGACGTCCGCCGGGAGGCATCTGAGAGAGCGTGGAAGCTGCCTGCGCGCTCATGCTGCTCACGTTGGCGGAAGCGGCGGTTCCGCCCATGCCGGAAGGATTTCAGGCCCTTTACAGCCTGGACTATGGACGGGCTCTTCAGATCTTCGAGCGGGAGACGGAGCAGCGGCCAGAAGATCCGGAGGCGTGGAACCATCTGGCGCAGGTTTTGCTGCACCGGGCGCTGTTCGCCGCCGGCGCCCTGGACAGTTCGGCTTTCGGTCCTGGCAGCCCGTTCCTGAAACGGCCGCAGGTTCCCATGAGCAGCGCCGACCTGGCGCGGTTCCGCGAGGCGATAGGACGGTCGCTTTCTCTGTGCGAAGACCGGCTCCGGCGGAACCCGAATGACACGGCGTGCCTGTACGCCACGGGCGTGGCCCACGCCCATCAGGCGCAGATGGCCCTGTGGGTGAAAAAGTCGTGGCGCGAGGCTCTGCGCGAAGGCACGCGAAGCCGGCAGGCGCACGAGAAGCTCATGCGGCTGGAACCGGAACTCGCCGATGCCTGCCTCATCCCGGGGCTGCACGAGTATGTGGCCGGCAGTCTTCCCTGGTATGTGAAGGCGTTCGCGTTCCTCGCCGGCTACCGCGGGGACCGGCGCGAGGGCATCGAACACATGGAGCGCGCCGTGGCGCGCGGCCGCAAGACAGCCGTGGAGGCGCGCGTCCTGCTCAGCGTGGTGCTGCGGCGGGAAAAGGAGTACGCCAGAGCTGCCGAACTGATGGGCGAGCTTGCGGCTGCGTTTCCCGCCAACCATCTGTACCGGCGCGAGGAGATCAGGCTGCTTGCCGAAGCGGGCCAGGCCCAGCAGGCGAGGCGCCGTCTGAGTGAACTTCAGGCGAGCGGACTGCTGCCGCCTGATAAGATCGTAGCGCTGTCCCGATCGGTAGAGGAGATTCTCGGCCGGCAGAGGCGCCCGTGACCATGATGGAACCATCCAGCCGTCTGATCCGGTTGTTGAGCGGCGACGAGAGCGCCATGGAGCTGGACGAAGCAGCCATGGAAATCGCGGCGCTGGACCACGGCGATCTCGCCGGCCACGCCGTGTTCCGGCAGCTCGATATCTGGGCCGCCCGTGTGCGCGCCGTGGCCGCGCCGCAGGCCCGCGGGGCGGCGCTGTTGCACGCCATGAACCATGTTCTGTTCGAGGAAGAGAAGCTCGAAGGAGACCGGGAGGACTACTACGCGCCCGCCAACAGTTGCATCGACCTCGTCATGGCGCGCCGCAGGGGATTGCCCATTACGCTATCCGTCATCTGCATCGAGGTGGCGCGGAGGGCAGGGCTGCCTTTGTCCGGTGTGAACCTGCCCGGGCGCTTCGTGTGCCGGTTCGATGACGAGGACGGCGTCCGCGTCATGGTCGATCCTTTCGAAAAGGGCCGCCTGCTCACCGAAGAGGATTGCCTCCAACTCGTCAGCGAAATCACCGGCGCGCAGCTTCCGCCAGCCAGCGAGCTGTTTGCTCCGGCGCCGAAGAGCCGGATCATCGCCCGCATGCTCAATAATCTGCACGGAGCCTACTGGCGGCGCGGCGACATCGGAAAAGCCGCCGAGGTGATTCAGTGGCTCCGCCTCGTCTCCCGGGGATAATCGGCAGTCGCTGGCGGATATTCCGGTGTACAATGGCAATGATTCAATGGAGTTGAGCGCGTACGAGCTCGAGGGAAGGCTCCGCCAGTTTAACAGGCTCATTCAGGAGCTTCTCCGCGGCCGGCTGAACCGGAATACCTTCCAGCCCTGGGAAATCGAGATCCTGCTCGATATTGATTCCTGCGAGCTGGGCGACGCAAACCGGCGAGAGCTCCTGAAGCGCTACCAGAAGGCCGCCAACCGCTACTACGAGCGTGGCGGGCGGACACTGTTGAAGCTCTCTGAATACCTTGCGGGCAAGCACCGGGCCCGGCCGGGCGCCGCGCAAGAAGCGGCTTCGGATTCTGCTTCTGAAGCCTCCCCTGATTGAGGTATTTTTTTCTTACTCATTCAGCGCCAGGTGAGCGGTTTTCTCAGGCCGGCGACATCAAAAACATAGATGGAATATCCGATCCGTGCCATCGGCTTTCTGGCCCTTAACCAGCCGTATCATTCCCGGTTGTGATGCACGCCCTTGAGGGTCGTGACGCTCATCGCATACCACCGCCGTTCTGGCCGCAGTCTGCGGCGGATCTTCTCGTCGGGGATCACGCCGCACTCGTCAAAGCCGCAGTAGTCCAGCGGCACGACACCGAAGCAGCACAGGCAGAACTCCTTGCGCGGCTTGTCCCCCAGCCGCTCGATCAGCTCGCCGAGGCTCTGCCCCCAGTCGAGATTGGAGTCGAGCAGGACGTTGGCGCCATTGTCCGGACCGCCCGCGGCGCTATGTTACACTCGGGGCTTCGCTCCGGGAAAGCCGATGGCCGGCTGGCGCACAATGTGGAAAGCCTCTCCTCCCCGATGGGTCGCTCCAGCGGGCGGACTGTTGTTCACCTGGCTCTATTTCCTGCACTATCTTCCTCCATTCCGGCGCTTCTCCGTTCCTTACGATCTCTCCGGCTACTTTCTTTCGTTGCATGACTATGCGTTCCGATCGCTGAAAGAGGGCCGGCTGCCCGAGTGGGATCCCTTCATGTATTGCGGGCTGAGCTTCGCGGGCAACGTGCAGGCGTCCCTGTTTTACCCTCCGCTGTGGCTCGCGTTTCTGGCCAGCATGGGATCGCCGCGGCTGCCGTTCCTGGCCGTGGAGATCCTGGTGTTCGCGCACGTGTGGCTGGCGTGGTTTTTCGGGTTTCTCTGGTTCCGGGGCCGCGGTTTGCGCGCGGAGGCGGCTGTGCTGGGCGCAACGGCGTTCGCGTTCAGCGGCTACATGATGATCCACTTGCAGCATTTCGGCATCGCGTGCGGGATGGCCTGGGTTCCGCTTGCGCTGTGGGGGATCGACGAGGCGGCGCAGAGCGGGCGCTGGCGGCCCTTGTGGAAGACTGCGCTTGGCGGCGCGCTCGTCTTTCTGGCCGGCTATACGCCGTTCTTCGTGGTCTTCCTGGTGATTGCGTTCGTGTACGGACTGAGGAGCATCCGCCTGGCGGCATGGACCGCTGCGGCCCTGGCTCTCAGCCTGGGCCTCGCGGCCGTGCAGTTGCTGCCATCGCTGGAATCGGCGGCGCTGATGGAAAGGGAAGCAAGGTACGGGTCGGGGGAGTTCAATCTGTCCTGGCTTTACTCGATGATTCTGCCCTCGTACTACGATTTCTCGATGACGGCGCCGGTGAAGACGGGCGATTACTATTACGTGGGTGCGGGTTCAGTGCTCGGCCTGCTCCTCCTGCCGCTCGGCGGCCGCTGGCGGCGCGCGGGGCCCGCTCTCGCCGTGCTTGCGGCCTCCGTGATTTTGTTCACGAATCCCTGGAACCTTGTCTGGCGCGCGGTCGAGCCGATGCCGGTGGTTGGCCATGCTCTCCGCGCCTGGTACTTCATGGGCGGGATTGCCCTGGCGGTGGCGGCGCTGGCGGCGGAGGGGCTGGACTCCTTCATGGACCGTCTCACCCGCAAGCCGGGGCAGGCGCGCGCGGCGGCGGGTTTCATCTGCGCCGCGCTCCTGCTGGCAGCGCTGTGGGCCATGAAGGGCTCCAACAGCCAGAACATCGTTGCAGGATGGGCCGGCGCTGCGGCGGTGGCGTTCACCGCCGGAGCCATCCTGCTGCTGCTCTGCCAGACGGCGCAGGCCAGCGGTGCGCAGCGCGCGGCTGGACTCATCGTTCTGGCGCTGCTGGCGGGCTCGGATTACCGAATCCACGGCACCGCGAAATGGTTCAACGGGAGCAAGAACGATGAAGAATGGATGATCCGCGGAGCCAGCCCGCCGGGCATGATCGAAAGTGTCATGCAGCGCCTGCGGCGAGACCCGGCGGTCCGCGTTGCAACCGACGAATCCGGTCCCACGGCGCCTACGCTGCGCATCTGGCAACTGGCGACGGTTCAGGGATTCGATCCCTTCGTGTCGAAGCAGTACAAAGAGTTCTTCTCCGGTTGCGCGCGCTTCGAGAGCAACTGGACTTTCTATCCGGATCCGAAGTGCGAAGACAAGCTGCGCTGGCTGGGGGTCCGCTACTACATCACCACGGAGCAGGCATCGGCGTACCGGGAGATGATCTCCAGCCCGTCTTTCCGGCGGATCTCGCCGGACGCGGATTTCTACCAGGTGTTCGAACTGGAAGGGAGCCGCGCCCCGGTCCACTTTCAGGGCAAGGGGCGGATCAGCGGCTTCGAGTGGCAGCCGGACAGACGCTCCTTTCTTTTGGAGGCGGAGACTGCGGGCTCCCTGGTGCTGGCGGAATCGTATCATCCTGGCTGGGCCGCCCGCGTCGGCGGCAAGAGGGTGCAATGCGCGCGTCATGCGAACGCCTTTCTTCAGATCTCCGTTCCGCCGGGAAGGCATCGGGTGGAATTCGAATTCCGGTCCCGAGGACTGAGAGCCGGCGCCGCGGTCTCTTTGCTGAGCCTGGCATTGCTGGCTGGCGTGATCGTCCGGGGGCGTGCGGGAGGGCGGAGCGCTCCCCCGCCGGCGGCGGATCAGGCGCGCTGCTAGGCGATGCGCCGCGCCCCGGCTGACGGAACGCAGGTGTAGATGGCGGGAGTGAGCCCGAATTTCCGCTGATAGGCGGCGGTGAGCCGTTCGCGGAACACACCCACGGCGCCGTGGTCCACAAGGCTCACCGTGCAGCCGCCGAAGCCGCCGCCGGTCATGCGCGAGCCATAGACGCCATCGAGGGTGAGCGCGGCATCGACGAGGAAGTCGAGTTCCTCGCAGCTCACTTCGTAATCGTGTTGCAGCGAGCGGTGGCTTTCCACCATCAGGCGCCCCATGGCGGCCAGATCGCCGCGTTGCGCGGCGGCGAGGAAGTCGAGCACGCGCTGGTTTTCCAGGATCACGTGGCGCGCGCGCGCCAGAGGCGTTTCCGGGATCTGCCGCGACGCCCGCTCCAGATCGGCGAGCGTCACATCGCGCAGCGACTCGCGCCCGGGGAAGTGCGAGAGAGCCTCCTGGCACTCCGCCACCCGTTGCCGGTAGGCTGACGAGCCCAGTTCGTGCTTCACCATCGTGTTGGCGACGACGATCTCCACGCCGTCCGGGATGGGCACGTACTCATGCGTCACCGAGCGGCAGTCGAGCAGGATCGCCCTGTGTTCTTCACCGAACACCGACGCGTACTGATCCATGATGCCGCACGGCATGCCGACGAATTCCCGCTCGGCCCGCTGGCAGAGGCGGGCGATCTCGAGCCTGGGCAGTTCGCGGCCGTCGAGCAGCGCCAGCGCTGAGGAGACCTCGAGAGCCGCGGAGGAGCTGAGCCCGCTCCCCGCAGGCACGGAAGCGTCGATGTCGAGCTTCATCGGCGCCAGTTCGACGCCCAGCCGGACCAGTTGCTGGGCCACCCCGAGCGGGTAATCCACCCAGGCGCCCGTCCTGCGCATGGAGGCGACGGCGTCCAGGGGAAAAATCATTTCCCCTGGAAATTGTTTCGAGCTGAAGTGCAGAACCCTGCGGCGCGCGGGCGACGAACGCACGGTGCAGCCCATGTCGAGCGCCACCGGCATGACGAATCCCAGGTTGTAATCGGTGTGTTCTCCGATCAGGTTCACGCGCCCGGGCGCGAACCATTTCTTTACGCGCGGCGGGCGAGCCAAAGGAAGACGCCTCCGAACACCAGCGAGAAGATCCCGAACTCGAGGTTCAGGTTGCGGTCGAGCAACGGCGCCCTGAAATCGAACGCGAGGCCCGTCACGCTCAGGATCAGCCCGAGCAGCAGGAAGAACCAGCCGGCGGGTTTTCGAAGATCCAGCATCGCAGGCTCCTTAGTAGAAGAGGAAATTCAGCAGCAGGCAGAGCCCGGCGGCGGCCAGGGCGATGATGGCCGGCCGTTTGTACCAGACGGCGGACTCCGCCTCATGCCTGGTCACGCCGTAGACCAGCCCGACCAGTTCCTCGTCCGGGCGTGATTTGCCGGACAGGCTGACCACGATGGTCACCACGAAGCAGACGGTCCAGGCATTGATCGCCACCCAGAAATTCTGCGCCATCGACGAGGGGAACTCATGCACGACGCCCAGCCAGCCGCCCTTGCCTTCGGCCAGCGTCAGCCCGTAGGTGAGCGCCGCTGCGGCAGTGCCGGTCAGCAGCCCGGTGAAGGCGCCGTTGCCGGTGGCGCGCTTCCAGAACATTCCCAGCAGGAACGTCGCGAACAGCGGCGCGTTCACAAAGCCAAAGATCAACTGAAGGAAGTCCATCATGTTGTTGAACTGGGTGGCCAGGTACGCGGCGCCGATCGACAGGCCGGTGCCGAAGATAGTGGCCATGCGGCCCATCCACAGGTAGTGCGAATCGGGCGCGTTCTTGCGGATGTAGCTCTGGTAGATGTCGTAAGTCCACACCGTATTGAACGCGGTGACGTTGCCCGCCATGCCGCTCATGAAGCTGGCCACCAGCGCCGTCAGCCCCACGCCGAGCATGCCGCTCGGATAGAACTGCTCCATCAGGCTGAACAGCACCTTGTCGTAGTCCGGACCGCCGTTCTTGAGCGGAATCGAGTAGCCCACCCCGAGCTGCGCGAGCGCCGCCGCGGCCACCCCGGGCACGATCACCACAAAGGGGATGAGCATCTTGGGAAACGCGCCGACGATCGGAGTGTTCCGCGCGTCCGTCATGGACCGCGCCGCCATGGCGCGCTGCACGACAAGGTAGTTCGTGCACCAGTAGCCGAAGCTGAGCACGAAGCCCAGCCCCATGACGAGCCCGAACACCTCCACGCCCATGGGGTTGTCGGCAGGGCTTGCCAGATGCCGCCACGTCTGCGTCATCTGCGGGCTGAGCCGCGCGGTGATGCCTTCCCAGCCGCCCGCCTTCTGCACGCTGAGGATGGCCAGCGGCGCGAAGCCGGCGACGATGAGGAAGAACTGGAGCACCTCGTTGTAGATGGCGCTCGACAGCCCGCCCAGATAGGTGTAGGCGAGCACGATGCCCGCCGACATCAGCACGGAAAACGTGAAGCTCCATCCGAAAATCGCCTGGAGCAGGATGCCCAGGGCGTACATCGAGATGCCGGAGCTGAAGATCGTCATCACGGCGAATGTGATGGCGTTGAACCCGCGCGTTTTCTCGTCGAAGCGCAGCTTGAGGTATTCCGGCACGCTGCGCGCCTTGCTGCCGTAATAGAACGGCATCATGAACACGCCCACGAACAGCATGGCGGGAATCGCGCCCACCCAGTAGAAGTGCGAGGTGAGCATTCCGTACTTGGCGCCCGAGCCGCACATGCCGATCATCTCAAGCGCGCCCATGTTGGCCGCCAGGAAAGCCAGCGAAGTGATCCAGAGCGGGAGCGAGTGGGCGCTCGTCAGAAACTCGCTGCTCGTGCGCACGTGCTTGCGCAGGAACCAGCCGATGCCGAGCACGAAGCCGAAATAGACCAGCAGAACGAGGTAGTCGACGAAGTGGAGGGCCATAAAGCAGACCTGCGAATCTCTTGGTATATCACATCCGCCCGCGGCACAAAGAAAAGGCCCGGGGATGGAGCCCCGGGCCCTGGCGCAGAGGAATGGCCGGCAGCCGGATCAGAAGTCGAGCCGCAGGCCCATGGTAATGAGCCGCGGGCCGATCTGGGGTGCGGTGGGCCGGCCGAAGTTGGCGTTGCCGATGGTGCCCACAATGCCGCCGAAGTTGGTGCGGTTGAAGGCGTTGAACGCATCGGCCCGGTAGGTGAGGGTCACCGGGTTCTTGTCATTCTGCCAGAGCGTCGTTTTCTTGACGATGCCGATATTGTCGGAGAAGACAGGCGGCTGGCGGAATTCATTGTGGAAGAACGCGGCCGTGCCGAGCGTAAATGGCGCAGCGGCCTGCCAGGCGGCCGGATTCAGCCAGCGGGTGGCCGGATTGTTCGGATCGAGATCTTTGCGGTTGATTCCCGTCGTGACCGGCGCGCCCGTGGCCACCGCTTTGGTCTGCCCGGCGAAGATCACGCCGGAGCCAAGCGGGTTGCCCGGCGTCACGATCTGGATCAGATTGCCGGTCGCCCAGCGGTGCGCCGAGCTCAACACCCAGTTCGAGACCAGGGCGTTCACGAGCGGGTTCGTGTTGCCCAGCCACTTCTTGCCCTTGCCGAACGGCAGCGTGTAGGTGAGCAGCATCGTGCCGACGTGAGGCTGGTCGAAAGGCATATAGCTCTTTGCGTCCATGATGTTGTAGTAGTCCTGCGGCGTGGCTGTGCCGAACTGCGAAAAGATCTGGCGGAAATGCGCCACGCCGAGGGACTTGGACCAGACGTAGGTGCCCATGAACTGGAGGTCGCCGTAGCGGCGTTCCACCTTGAGCTGAAGTGAATCGTACCAGGTGCGGCCCACACCGGCGTTGCGGCTGTAGACCGAGAGGTATTGCGGATAGGGCCGCAGCGACTGCGCCACCGACGGAATGCGGCCGGCATTGGCCGCCTGGAAGCTGGCGATAAAGCCCGGATAGGGTTCCGTGATCCCTGCCGCAGCCGCTTCAGGGCTGTTGATCGGGCGGCCGAGGACCGATCCCAGTTGGAGGTAACTGGTGGGGAGCTGGTTCAGGTCCACCGTCGAGTTCAGGTATCGGCCGCGATTGCCCTGATAGGCGATGTCGAACAGCCAGTTCCTGAACTCGTGCTGGATATTGAAGCTCCAGGTCTGGATCCGCGGCGCTTTGCCGAAGGTCGGCCCCATGTAGTCGGCGTTGAGGAAGTTGGCGATCGTCGGATCGAGGTTCGGCGGAGGCTTGTAACCGGGCCGGATGGGGATGCCGCCGTCCCAGTTCAGCACGGGGTTGAAGCCGTCGCTCTCCAGCGCGTTTTGCGCGAAGAAGCCCAGACGGCAACCGCAGCCGCCGTTGCCCAGCGTCTGGTAATAGATGCCGTAGCCGCCGCGCAGCACGGTCTTGTCGAACAGTTTGTAAGCGAAGCCCGCGCGCGGGCCGACGTTGGTCCAATCCGTGGGGAACGTGCGCGGAGTGCCTGTCCGCCCCGCGCCCTGGCCGGCGAAGATGTAGGCGCCGGGCCGGCCGGCCGCGCCGGGGTTGGCCACTCTGGGATCGAACGTCGAGTAGCCGTTGGGGATGTGCCAACCGATGGGCACCTCGTAGCGCATGCCGAGATTCAGCGTCAGCCGGGCGGTCACGCGCCAGTTGTCCTGGAAGTAGCCGGCCACATAACGATACTTGACCGAATCGAACAGCACCGGCGGCACAACGCGGTCGGCCTGGTCCACCGCGCCGAGCAGCAGGCTGGCGAATTCGTGACCCGTGGAGCCGGTTGTGGCCAGCGACATCGCCGTCTGGCGGCGGTTGAAGACGTACCGGCCGTTGGCGCCGGCGTAGTCGCGGCCCAGAGTGCCGAGCCAGCGGGCGTCCCAGCCGAACTTCATCTCGTGTTTGCCGCGAAGCCAGGTGTAGCCCTGCGTAACCATGAACGTGTCGTTGTCCTGGCCGCCGTTGTCCACCTTGCCGTCCTGCACGCCATACGGGGACAGCCCGGCGGCGCCGGCAAACTGGATGCGCGGCATGGCGTCCCAGTCGCCGGTCAGCCCGGGAATCCCGAGCTTGGAGCCCCAGCCCCGCTGATTCGGATTGCGCCAGTACTGCCGTGTCGCCGAGGCGGAGATGTTGGTCACCGCCAGCAGGTTCGGCTTGAGGCTCATGACGTAGTTGAAGCGCACGTTCCAGGGCTTCTGGCCGTTCTGGAGGCCGTTGCCGATCGGTCCAGGGAAATTGGTGGTGTCGTTCTGGATCTGATCCTCCCGTGTGAGGAAGAAGCTCGCCCGCTGGGTGGGCGAGAAGTTGTGGTCGAACTTCAGGCTCCAGATCGTGCGGTCGAACACGCTCGTGGAGACGAAGTTGTAGTTCTGCGCCAGCCGCGCCGCGTTCGGGTCGGGGATCAGGGGCAGAAGATTCTTGGACACGTTGCTGAAGCGCGCCTGCGGTACCAACTGGTTCGGGAACGGCGCGCGCACGCCGCCGCTGACGTTGAGCGGGTCGTAGATGGTGGGCACGCCCGCTTCACTGAAGTCGCCCTGCTTCATGCGCGCCGTGGGCACGGTCAGCACCGGAAAGCCCAGCGACGCCGGGCGGATGTCCTTTGTGTAAGTGAAGAACCAGAAGGTCCTGTTTTGCCCGTTGTAGACCTTGGGGATGAAAACCGGACCGCCAATGGCGCCGCCGGTCTCATTGAAGCGCTCCTTCGGGCGCGCCCGCCCCAGGGAGTTGAACTGCCAGCTATTGGCGTTCCAGACGTCGCGGCGCATGTTGTGGAAGACCGTGCCGTGCACCCAGTTGCCGCCGCTCTTGCTGACGTACATTTCCACGCCGCCGCCGAAACGGCCATATTCTGCCGAGAAGGTGCCCGTGATGAGCTTGAACTCGCCGAAGATCTCCGCCGAGGGGAAGTTGAACACCGTGCCGCCGGATTCGGGAATCGTCAGCGAACCGCCGTCGACCATCACCTCCTGCGCGCGCCCGCCCGAGCCGGACACCGACATCTCTCCGAAGCCTGCAGTGTAGCCGGGCATATACTGCACGAACACGCGGGGGTTGCGGATCCCGCCCGTAAACAGCGGCAGATTGTCCATGAACTGGGGCGAGAAATTCTGCCCGCGTTCACTGGTTGTCGCTTCCAGCACCGGAGTTTCGGCGGTGACTTCCACGGTCTGCTGCACGTCCCCGAGCTCCAGTTGCAGGTTCAGATCCAGGCGCTGCGCCACGCGCACCTCCACTCCTGTGCGCGATAATCGCTTGAAGCCTGGCACTTCTACCGAAATTGTGTAGGCGCCCACAGGAAGTGTCGGAAAGATGTAGACGCCCGCCTCTGAGGTGATCGCCTCGTACTTTGTCTGCCGCGCGACGTCGACAGCTTCCACTTTCGCCGCCGGCACCGCCGCCCCGTTGGGGTCCGTGACCAGCCCCGCGATGGATCCCGTAGCCAACTGCCCGAACGCCACCGAGGGCAACAGGAACATCAACATGGATACGATCGTAGTCGGCCTTGTTGGTGTACTCATGGAACCTCCTGAAACCGTGTCACCGGACTGCGCCGGTATGGGCGAAGTACATCACAGGCAGTCAGGGAAGTCAAGCGTGGGCTCGGTAACTCGTGGGATCAACAAGACTTGCGGCATTAAGATCCGTTTATTTCATTGCCGTTCCCTTGAGAAAGCGAAATCGGAACCGAAGTCCGGGAAAGACTCAGACAGTCCTCGTCACCTTCGACAGTCCCCGCGGCTGGTCGGGATCGAGCCCTTTGACGCGGGCCAGAGACGCGGCGAACAACTGCGCCGGGATGATGTAAGGGATCGGCGTGAACACGTCTTCCGGAAGCCCCTTCGCGGATCGCCGGGCGCCCGCGCTGAGGCGCGACGGGATCACCAGCGCCTCGCGCGGCGCCTCCGTGTTGGACCGGTCCGTCACTGCCAGCATCTCCGTGCGGAGCTGCCTGAGCCGTTCGGCCAGATCGCGCATCACCGGCCACGTCACTCCGGGCGGCGTGAACAGGAACGCGGGGAAGGCGCTGCCCACCATGGCGATGGGCCCGTGGAGAATGTCGGCCTGAGAGAAGCGCTCCGCGACAACGTAGCAGGTTTCCATCAGCTTCAGCGCCCATTCAAAAGCGTTGGCGTAGTTCAGTCCGCGCCCCACGACAACGGCGTGATCCATGAACCGGTACCGCTCGGCGCGCGCCGCGACCTCCGCTTCCAGCTTCAGGGCCGCCTCGGCCGCGGCGGGCAGCCGCGAGAGGTCGCTCACATCGATCGGCGCGCCCAGCGCCCGCGCCAGCAGATAGAACGCCATCAACTGGCCCGTGTATGTCTTCGTAGCGGCCACGCTGATCTCTTTGCCGGCGCGGACGAGCAACACCTGATCGGAGAGCCGGGCCATGGAGCTCCGGGCTTCATTGGTGATGCCGAGCGTCATGGCGCCCTGCCGGCGCCCTTCTTCGAGCACCATGTTGGTGTCGGTGGACTCGCCCGACTGCGAGATGCCCACCAGCAGCGCGTCCTCCAGGTGGAGCGGCGCATGGTATAGCGTGGAGACCGACGGCGCCGCCAGGGAAACGGGAATGCCGGTGGTGATCTCGATCAGATAGCGGCCGAACTGCGCGGCGTTGTCCGACGTGCCCCGCGCGGCCAGCACCACCAGCCTGGGGCGGTTCTTCTCGAAGCGCTTCCGCAGCGCCTCCGCCTGCCGCAAGCCTGACCGAAGCGTCTTTTCAAGCGCCGCCGGCTGATGCCGGATCTCCTCAAGCATCTTTGACATGAACAACGACTCCTGCTCGCCGCCCCGCAAGGCCCCATCGGGGCCGGAGGGGCGTGCAAGTTCCCATCTTCTCACCGCGGGAGGAGTGCGCGTTCAGTCCAGCGGCGTCAAGGGGCGCGTCTCGCTGCCGGTACGGATCGGAAATACCGGCATCTCCACGGGCGGCAGAGCTTCCAGCCGCGTCCGCACCACCAGCAGGAGCCGTGACCGTTCGAGCGACCGCGTGCCGCTCCTCAAACCGGGCGCCAGCGCGAGCAGCGGCAGACCGCTCCAGCTCTGGCTGATGGACTCGCTCTCGACGCCCGCCACAATCGCGGCCTCATGAAAGCCCGTGCGCAGCCTGGAAGCGAACCGCCGGTTCGATATCACGGGAATCCCGTTCAGCGCCGCGCCTGCAAGCGACTTGAACTCCGCCTCCAGCTCCAGCGTGATCTCGCGTGCGTTGTGGATCCGCGGGGTTACCTTCAGCACGACTCCCAGTTCCTCGAAATTCACCGTCGGCGGGGGGCGGTACACGTTGCCGCCACTCCCTGCCGGGCCGAAGAAGCCCGCGGTGATCACCGGATACCGGTCGCCGATGTGGAGCGACGTCTGCTCGCCATCCAGTGTGCGCAACTGGCTCTGCACAAGACTCAGGCTCTGGCCGCGCGTCAGGGCTGAGAACAGTTCGCCATCGACCACCGTGACCGCCATCTGCGTCCTGCCGCCACCGAAGGCCGCCATGCGCGCCGCGTCCGTCTGCGGCCGGGTGGAAAACGGCGTCGGATTGCCGGCGAAGGCCAGCGGAAACGACGACCGCGCCGCCAGCCCGAGGTTCAGCCCGGAGCTCTCGTTCACCGCCAGCAGCTCCACTTCGATCGTCACCTGCGCCCGGTGCGGCAGCAACTGTTCGAACAGCGCCACCGCCGGACGGAGCTTCGAAACGCGGTCACGGAACAGGATCAGGCGGCGGTTCAGGTCAAAGCCCACCTTTGTGAGATCCAGGGCCGATTGCACGGCCCGCGCTACTTCCTGTAGATCCTGCGCCTTCAGAGACTCTGGCAGCGGGAGCAGCAGGTTCATCACCGGCTCCAGTTCCGCCCGCTTCTGCGGCGTGTCCTTGGCTGCCAGCGCCAGCCGCTCCCCCAGCGGGACCAGGAAGGAGCCCGTCACGGCTTCCAGCGCACGCAGCGCCTCCCGCCAGTCCGCCCCGTCGAGCTGAAATCGGATCGGGGGGCCGTCCTGGTAGTCGGAATCGAAGATCACCTCGATGCCATAAGCGCGCGCGACCGTCTCGAACAGGCGCTTCGCGCTGTCATGGAGCCGGAAGCTCCGCGTCTCCTCCTTTCCACGGAGGACGGGCGGAGGCAGCAACCGCCGCGCCTCGTACAGCTCTTCCGGCGTGATGCGGAATTCGGCGGGCACGGGCGTATCGCCGCTGCCGTCCGCTTCCGTGCGGGCGGCGGGCGCAGGTGGAAGCTGGGCCAGGGCGCGCGTGCGCAGCGCCTGCGAGTAATTCCAATATTCGGATGCCTCTGGCGCGAGCGCCACCGCCTGGGAGGCTTTGAGGTAGGCCTCGGCCATGTCGCCGCGCCGCTCGGCGCGCCGCGCCAGCCGGAACAGTGCGGCAGCGCCGCCGGCCGCCAGAGCCGGCGGGGAGGGGCAGATCGCCCACAAGAGTGCAAGAATCAACAGGATCCGCGGCACTTGTCCCTGAGGGATTGACGCTCGGGAGCGCGGCGGCGTGCAGTCCTGCGGCTAAACTTTCCGGCCGTTTTGGCCGATCTCTTCAGCGATGTCGACCCTCGCCACACCGCGTTCCACCTTTGCCCCCGTCATCCCGCAGAGCTTCGAGGAACTTGGGATCCCCCAATCGCTGGTGATCGACCTGTTCCTGCGGCGCACCATGATCGAGGGCTTCAGCACGCTGGAAAGCCTCAGCAAGGCGCTGCGCGTGTCGGTCGCCATTGTGGATCAGGTCTTCCGCCAGCTCCGACAGCAGCAGATCGTGGAAGTGAAGGGCATGATCGGCAACGACTATCAGTTTGTCCTGACCCAGGCAGGCAAGCAGATGGCCGCAGACCGGTTTCAGATCTCGCAGTACGCCGGCGCCTGCCCGGTCTCTCTGCGCGACTACGCCGCCGCCACCAAGCGGCAGACGGCCAGGGTACAGATCGACCGCCGCTCGCTGCGGGCTGCCTTCAGCGACCTGGTAGTTCCGGACCGCCTGCTCGACCAGATCGGACCGGCGCTGATTTCACAGAATTCCATCTTCCTGTACGGACCCTCCGGCAACGGCAAGACCTCGATCGCCGAGCGCATGCTCCGGGTCTATCAGGACGCCGTCTTTATTCCTTACGCCGTCGAGGTCGACAACCAGATCATCAGCCTCTACGACCCGGTCGTCCATCACAAGGTGGAACTCGACGATCCCGAGATTGATCCGCGCTGGGTGCTCTGCCGCCGTCCCTGCATCGTCGTGGGCGGCGAGCTGATCCCGTCGATGCTGGAGCTGCGCCTCGATGAAAGCTCGGGCATCTACGCCGCGCCGCTTCAGATGAAGGCCAACAACGGGATCTTCATCATCGACGACTTCGGACGCCAGCTCATGAGCCCGCGCGACCTGCTGAACCGCTGGATCGTGCCCCTGGACCGCCGCGTCGACTACCTCACGCTCCGTTACGGCGTGAAGTTCCAGATCCCCTTCGAGCTGATGGTGGTCTTCTCCACCAACCTGGATCCGTCCGACCTCGCCGACGAGGCCTTCCTCCGCCGCATCCAGAACAAAATCGAGATCGAGCCGGTGCAGGCGCAGGTCTTCGACACGATCTTCCAGCGCGTCATCAGCACCCGCAACGTGCCCGCCGAATACGACAGCGCCGAGTACCTCCGCAAGCTCTGCCTGTCGGAAGGGCGCACGCAACTGCGCGCCTGCTACCCGGTCGACATTCTCAACATCATCACGGCGATCTGCCAGTATGAGAACCGGCCCGTGCAGGTGACCAAGGCGGAACTGGAGAGAGCCGTGCACCTGTACTTCGCCCGGAGTTGAGGGCCGCGCCGCAGCCGCGCTCTGTCCCGCGGCTGGAGCGCCGATGGCTGTCGTCCGTGCGGCGGCTGCAAGGTGAATAGCGCCCGAAGGGATCGGCCGGCGGCCATGATCCGAGGGAACGAGGCGGGTGGGTCCGCCTTCCCTTTACTGGCAGGCTACTTCTTTGGCGCCGCCTTCTTCGCTGGCGCCGCCTTCGCGCCACCCGCCGGCCTGGCTGCCGGGGGAGCGGGCGCCGGCGCCGGGGGCTGCAATTCCGCCAGCCAGCTCCTGGCGAATTGCACGGCGACCTCGGTCGGCTCCTTGCCGTTCCGGTAAATCAGTTTCCACAGTGCGCTCTTGTTCTCGTACTGGGGATTGACAAAAACCTCACGGCCCCCTTTGGCCGTTGTTTGAGCCGTGAAATCCACCTTCGCCGCCGTCTCCAGGAATTCCGTCAGCGTCTTGCGGATAACGCCCTTCGCTCCGCGCTCGTCATAGAGCCGTTGCGCCCGCTCCTTCCTCATCCGGTCGGCTTCGGCTTCGGTTTTTTCCACGTCGAATTGAAGCAGCGAACACCGGTAGGCGAGCAACCGGAAACGGCCGGGATCGGAATCCGCCAGGGGCGCCGCCTCGTCGTAGCACTTCCTGGCCTTCGCATTGCGGCCGGCGGACTCCCGGCCGTTCTGAAACTCTTGCCTGACATCCGCCAGCGGCTTGGTGAAGAGCGTCAGTTGCCCGTCCATGGCGCTCTCCATGCTTGCCTCGACAACCGCCTGCTGCGCCTTCATCATCTCTTCCAGGAAAGCCGGCTTCTGCATGACGGCCGGATTCCGCTCGATCTGCCTGGACAGTTCGTCAAAGCGCTTCTTCGGATCGGGACGGTAGGGCAGTTTCAGCCCGTGATCGAAGGCGCCGTACTGCCGAGCCATCTGCTCGTCGTGCGCTTTCTGCACGGCCTCTGACATGGCAATCTGCTTGACCAGCGGCAACGCAGCCTGGAGCGCTGTCACACGCGTCTGCGCATCGAGCTGCCGGTACACGCGGTTTGCCGGCAGAGCGATAAGCCGCTGGAACTCTTCGGAGAGCGAATGCTGCTCTTCAGACATGCTTTGGAAGAAGGACCCGATCCGCGAGACGACTGCCGCGTCGTTAGTACGGTACTCTTGCGGGAACGTTTGCGCTCCAGCTCCCGCCAGCATCCACAGGCCCAGCAACGCCGTCCTTCTCATTGCCATCGGTTCTTTCCTCCGGATATCCAGGTTTGAGCGCACCGGCGCTGGCCGTGACGCTCCCGTGGAGCGCGCGCCCTTCTAATGTCTCAACCGGAAAATCACCGCGCGCCGGCTCACCCCGCGGAAAAGCGGGACAGTCGTGATCCACGCCGCAGCCGTATTCAGTGCCTCTGTTGACGCGCTGAAGGCGCGAAGCGAGCGCGCCCTTTTCCCTGCCGCGCGGCAGCGCCGCCGGCGGGCAGGGAGACGAAGGGGAGTGACGCAGGTTATACTTGCCGGTGAATCCCGTGGAAATCAACCCCGGCCGGCCGGGCGCGGACGAGGTGCGGGCTGCGCTGGAAAAAGTGGCCGCCAGCGAAGGTTTCTCTTCTGCCGGCCGCCTGCCGCAGTTCCTACGGCACCTCGTGGAAGCTGCCCTCGCCGGAGAGACGGAGCGGCTGAAAGAATCCGCGCTCGGCGTCGAGTTTTTCGGGCGCGATGCGTCGTTCGATCCGCGCATAGACTCGGTGGTTCGCGTGGAGGCACGCCGGCTCAGGGCCCGGCTGGAGGAGTATTACCAGGGGGAGGGGCGTGCGGACGCGGTGAAGATATCGCTGCCCAAAGGCGCCTACGTCCCGGAGTTTGCATACGCCGCAGGGGCGCCTGAAGCCGCCAGACCGGCGGACGGGCCGCGGCTCACGCCGATGCCTCGCGGCTGGAAGCTGGCCGGCATTCTCGTGCTGCTGGCCACTGCCGGGATCCTGCTCGGCTGGTGGCAGTCGCGATCCATGCGGCGGCTGCGCGAGGCGCCAGTGGCCACCATCGCCGTGCTGCCGTGGGAGAACCCCGACGGAGATCCCGAAAACGAATCTGTCGGCGACGGACTGACGGAGGGGATTCTCCAGCGCCTGGCCCGCACGCCAGGGATCCGGGTCGTCGACCGCAGCCTGACCTCCGCTTACCGGGGCAAGCCGCCGACCCTCGATGAAGCGGCCCTCAGACTGAATGCCTCCATGATCGTGGAAGGCAGCGTCCGCCGGCAGGGGCAGCGGCTACGGGTGACGGCGCGGCTGACCGGCGTGCGGAACGGCGCCACGCTCTGGGCGGGAAGCTACGAGAGTACGGCGGCCGGCCTCTCTGCCATCGAGGATCAGATCGCCCGGTCCATCGCCACCGCGCTCCACATCCAGACAGGGGCCACCGGCAGGGACGCCCCGGATGTCCGGCAGCCCTCCCGCCAGGATCGGAGCCGCCACTGAACGGGGCCGGATCGCCCGATCCCATCCCGCCCGGAACGGTGCGCTCTATCCCGCCCCATCCATGAGCTTCTTCCGGGCGCGAACCGGGACCTGCAGACGGAACCAAACAGAAACGGCCCGCTGGAGGAGGAGGCCAGCGGGCCGCGGTTTCAGGAAGGGGATCGAAGGAGGGGGCTTCGATCCCTTCACGGCAGTACCCGATTGGCCGGCTGGCCCGCAACACCCTGTGCCGGAGGAGTTAGCACCGGGACTCTGCGCCGCCGGCCAAATCGGCGAATCAGGTCTACTTCTACTCAATCGTAGATTGCCGAAAAATGCAATACCTCGGCCGCGGAAATTTCAGATTTTCCGATTAAATGGCCCTAATCAGGCGTTTCTGGGACGGATGATGCCAAGTTTGCAGTGGAGACTGTTGAGAAATTCTACAAGCCGGGTATGGCCCCCTCTTGAAGCGGGCAGCTTTGCCCACGAAGGATGGGGACTCGCGGCACTGCAAAGTCGCTCCATTGTTGCGGCAATGGTTGGCCTTGCCGCTCAAGCAGCCGCCCGCCCAGGCGGACCAGGGGAGAATGGCGGTGCTTGCATGAGACTCCGGTTCTATGCAGCCGACGTTCTGATCCTGTTCAGAGCCGTGCAGCCGGCGCCGCCACTGGCATCCGCGCCATCAATGAGAATGGCAAGCGGCGCCGGGAGGCTGGGGTGAGCGCCTGAGGGGCCGGTGAATTCCGGCTCGGAACCGGAGACGGCTGGAGTATGATGGGGGCAGATGAGCCTGATCTCGCAGCGCCTGCAACTGGGAGTCAAGCAGCAGCAGATTCTCACGCCAGGACTGGTGCAGATGGCGACCGTGCTCCAGTTGAACAAGCTGGAGCTTCGGGAGAAGCTCGCGCAGGAGATCGCCGCCAATCCCGTCCTGGAAGCCAGCGAGGAAGGCGAGGAACTCACCCCGGAAGAGGTCCAGGCGCTGCTGGAAGCCGAACGGCCGCCGGAGCCCTCCGACTCGGAGGTGCTTCAGGTCACGATGGCGGCGGCCGAAGAGGCAGCCACGGACAGCGGGGAGAGGGTGCCGCCGGAAGAGGCAGCCGTCGAGGGCACTTCAGCGGAGGTCCCGGCCGAAGCGGCCCCGGAGAAGGCCGCGGATCCGTTCGAACAGGTCGATTTCGGCGATTACTTCGATGAATGGATGGACCCCGGCTTCCGGACGCAGGCCGCCGAAAGCTCCGAAAAGCCTTCTTTCGAGCTGTTCCTGTCCGCTCCCGTGACGCTCAGCGAGCACCTGCGCCAGCAGCTCGCCCTGGTGGTGCTGGACGAGGAGGTCCGCGCGGCGGCGGACGCGATCATCGGAAATCTCGACGAAACCGGCTATCTCTCGGTGAGCCTGGAAGAGATTGCACAATCGGAGGGCTTTTCGGCGCAGGCGCTGGAAGAGGCGCTCGGGGCGGTACAGAGGCTGGATCCCGCGGGAGTCGGGGCACGATCCCTCCAGGAATGCCTGCTGCTGCAACTGGAGAGCCGGGGGGCGCGCGGCGGCGTGGCGTGGCAGATCGTGGAGAACCATCTAAAGCTGGTCGAGTCGCGCAGCGTCAAGGAGCTGGTGCGGCTGCTGGGCCGGCCGCAGGAGCATATCGAGATCGCGCTAGAGGTGATCCGGCATCTGGATCCGAAGCCCGGGCTGAAATATTCCGGCCCCGGCGCCCGGCAGGTGGAACCGGACGTCTACATCACGCGGAACGGGGATGAATACGTCATCCAGATCTCGGACGAGGACCTGCCGCCGCTGAGGATCAACGGCAGCTACCGGCGGCTGCTGGAGCCCGGCCAGGGGGCCGACAAGGAGACCAGGAACTACGTCAAGGAGCGGTATCAGTCGGCGCTGCAACTGATCCGGAACATCGAGCAGCGGCGCCAGACGATCCTGCGGGTGTGCGAGTCGATCGTGCGGCGGCAACGCGAGTTTCTGGAAAACGGGATCGACGCGCTGCGGCCGATGATGATCAAGGAGGTGGCCGAGGAGATCGGGGTGCATCCGTCGACGGTGAGCCGGGCGGTGGCCAACAAGTATGCTCACACGCCTCAGGGCGTCTTCGAGCTGCGGTTTTTCTTCTCCGAGGCGGTACAGGGCCCGTCGGGCGGCTCCATCCCCCTGCTGACGCTGAAGCGGATGGTGAAGAAGATGATCGAGGAAGAGGACAGGAGGAAGCCTCTCACCGACGATCAGATCGCCGCCGCACTGCAGCGGCAGGGGATTCAGGTGACCCGCCGCACCGTGGCCAAGTACCGGGAGGACATGAAGATTCCCTCGACGCATCACCGCCGCGTCAAGGACTGACCCGCAGTCCTTCGCGCGGCCTCATGCGCGCCGGGAATGGAAAGGCAATTCCATGAAGATCACATTCACCGGAAAGCAGGACAAGCTGACTCCGTCGCAGGAGCGCAAGCTCGCCATGGCCTTCGCGCGCCTTTCGAAGCTGCTCGAGCGGCGCGGCGAGAAGGGAGCCCAGGTCATCTTGACTGAGGAGCGGCACCTCCGCCACGCGGAGGTGCGCGTCAACTTCTACGACAACGCGCTGTTCGGCAAGGGATCGGCGCCGGACCAGTTTACGGCGATCATGGATGCGGTCGAGAAAGTGGAGAAGCAGGCCCAGCGCCTGCTGGGAAAGAGGCGGGAACTGAAGCGCTCGACATCCCCGCGCAAGGAACCCGCCCTGGCGGCGGAAATGGCGGGATCCCTGCCGGAGGCGCCGGCGGCCCGCAAGGGGAAGAAGGCGAAGCGGCAGGCAGGAGAGGAAGCCGAAGAGGCTGAGCCGCTGCGCCCGGCGCGCGTCGTGCGGTCCTGGGCCCGCGTCAACGGCAAGCCGATGACGCTCGAAGAGGCCATGCTGGCCATGGAAGACGGCCGCGACTACCTGCTATACCGCGACGCCGACACCGACAGGCCGCATATTCTGATCCGGCGCAGCGACGGGGCGGTGGATCTGGTGGAAGCCTGAAGCATGGCCACTGCCAGCCCTTCGCCCGAGCTGGTCATCATCACTGGCCTCAGCGGCTCGGGCAAGGGCACCGTGCTGAAGACCCTGGAAGACCACGGCTACTACGCCGTCGACAATCTGCCGCTGGATCTGATCGAAACGTTCGCGGAGCTGACCAAAGACTCCCCCAACATCCGGCGGGCGGCGCTGGTGGTCGACATCCGCGAACGTGAGCACTTGCAGCGGCTGCCGGAGATCATTGCCAAGCTGCGGAAGAAGCTGCGGACGCGGCTGCTGTTTCTCGATGCCGACGACGAGGCCCTCGTGCGCCGCTACAGCGAGACCCGGCGGCCCCACCCCCTGGGCGGCAAGCGCAGCGTGCTGCGCAGCGTGCAACTGGAGCGCAAGCAGCTTGCCGGCATCCGGGCGATGGCGGATTTCGTGCTCAACACGAGCGAGTTCAACGTGCACGAACTGCGCAGGAAGGTTGCCGAGACCTTCTGCACGCCCGATGCCGCGGGCCTTCAGATCTACGTAATGAGCTTCGGCTACAAGCACGGGCTGCCGGCCGAAAGCGACCTTGTCTTCGACGTCCGCTTCCTGCCCAACCCCAACTACATCCCGGAATTCCGCAAACTGACCGGCCGCCACGCGGGCGTGGCGCGCTATGTGCTCAGCTTCCCGCAGACGAAGGAGTTCCTGGACCGGATCATTGCGCTGCTGCTGTACCTGATCCCCCACTATGTGGCTGAGGGCAAGAGCTACCTGACAATCGCCTTCGGCTGCACCGGAGGGCGGCACCGCTCAGTCATGATCGCTGGAGAGGTGGCGAGGCGGCTGAAGAAGGCAGGCTATTCCGTCCGCGCCACGCACCGCGACATCGAAAGAGAGTGAGGGCCGGGCCGCGCTCCCCCGGTTGTTACAATAAAAGCACAGGGCCATTGCAGGAGATGCCTGCCGTCACCACCATCGCCGGCGAGATTCTGGAGCTGAAGAAGCAGCGCAACGCCATTCTGCTGGCGCACCATTACCAGGAGAGCGAGATCCAGGAACTGGCCGATGCCATCGGCGACAGCCTGGAGCTGGCGCGGCGCGCACAGAGCTTCGACGGCGACGTGATCGCCTTCTGCGGCGTGTGGTTCATGGCGGAGACGGCCAAGATCCTCAACCCTTCCAAGACGGTCATCGTGCCGGATGCCGAAGCGGGCTGCAGCCTGGTGGACGCCTGTCCGGCCGGGCAGTTGCGCGCCTGGAAGCGGCAGCATCCGGACCACGCCGTGGTGAGCTACATCAACACGTCGGCGGAAGTGAAAGCCGAGAGCGACATCATCTGCACTTCGCGGAATGCAGTCCGGGTGGTGCAGTCGATTCCGGCTGAACGGCCGGTACTGTTCGTTCCCGACGTCAACCTGGGCCGCTACGTGAGGGAGCAGACGGGGCGGGAGAACCTGGCGCTGTGGCAGGGAACCTGCATCGTTCATGCGACGTTCGCCGCCCGGCGGTTGACGGCGGCGAAGATGGAGCATCCGGGGGCGGTGGTGGCGGCGCATCCGGAGTGCCCGCCCGAGGTGTTGCGGCTGGCGGATTTCATCGGCTCCACTTCGGCGATCATCGACTGGATCGTGGCACATCCGGGGCGGGAGTTCATCGTGATGACCGAAAGCGGCGTGCAGCACACGCTCAGGCGCCGGGCTCCGGAGAAGCGCTTCTACTTCGTGCCGAACGAGCAGTGCAATTGCAGCGAGTGCCCGTATATGAAGCGGAACACGCTCGAAAAGCTCCGTGACGCCCTGCTCGATCTGGAGCCTCGGGTGGAACTCGCCCCGGAGCTGATGGAGCGGGCGCGCGTGCCGCTCGAGCGAATGCTGGCGCTGCGGTAGACTTTGAATTGCCCCTCGCGGCGCCTCCATGGAGAGCCACGGCACACAACTGATCGACGGATACGGCAGGCTCCACGACAATCTGCGGGTGAGCGTCACCGACCGCTGCAACATCCGGTGCTACTACTGCATGCCGGAAAGGAACGTGGAGTTCATGCCGCGGGCGGAGATCCTGACGTTTGAAGAGATCGAGCGCTTTGTGCGCATCGCCGCCTCGCTCGGCGTGACGAAACTGCGGATCACCGGCGGCGAGCCGCTGGTGCGGCGGGACCTCGACCGGCTGGTCCGGAGCCTTGCGTCGATCGATGGCATCCGCGACATCGCGATGACCACCAACGGAGTTCTGCTGGCGGAGCAGGCGGAAGCGTTGCGCCGCGCCGGGCTGCGGCGGCTGAACGTGCACCTGGACACGCTGGAGCGGGAGAAATTCCTTCAGATCACGCGGCGGGACGAGCTGGGGCGCGTGCTCGAAGGACTGGAAGCGGCAATGCGCGCCGGGTTCGACTCGATCAAGATCAACGCCGTAGCGGTGAAGGGGCTTTCGGAGACCGACGTCGTGCCGCTGGCGCGCTTCGGCCGCGAGCATGGCTTTCAGATCCGCTACATCGAATTCATGCCCCTGGACGCGCAGGGGCTATGGGACCGCAACCAGGTCCTCCTGATGGAGGACATTCTCCGCCTGCTTGGGGAGGAGTTCGGTCCGCTGGAGCCGGTGCCGGATCCCGATCCGCGGGCGCCAGCGCTGGAATACAGGTTCCCGGACGGGCGGGGCGCCGTCGGTTTCATCGCCAGCGTTAGCCGGCCATTCTGCCTCAACTGCAACCGGATCCGGCTGACTGCGGACGGGCATCTGCGTTACTGCCTGTTCGCGCTGGAAGAGACCGACGTGAAGAGCCTGCTGCGGGGCGGGGCCGGCGACGACGAAATCCGCCAGACGATCCGGCGCACTGTGGCCGCCAAGTGGCTGGGGCACCAGATTCAGCAGGCGGGCTTCGTGCCGCCGCCGCGCCCGATGTACGCGATTGGAGGCTGATGCAGTTGCGAAAGCGCCTGCCCCTGGCTGGGGCGTTGCTCCTGTGCGCGCTTTTTGTGACGATCGGCCTGCTGTTCCTTCCCTATCCGGGCGCGCAATACGATGAACTGCTGTTCCTGAACGGCGTGGTGCGGCCGCAGGTGGCGGAATTCTGGATGGAGCTGCCCCGCCTGGGGCGCGTGCCCACCATGCAGATGAGTTACCTGGGCACGTTGAAGGCGCTGGTCTATGCGCCGGTGTTCCGGATCTGGGGCTTCAACGACTGGACGCTGCGCACGCCGGTGCTGCTGCTGGGCGGCGTCTCGGTCTGGCTGTTTTTCCTGACGGCGAGAAGGCTTGGCGGCGCGAAGGCAGCGCTGGCGGCCACGGCGCTGCTGGCGACAGACGCCTGTTATCTGCTGACGGCGGTGTTCGACTGGGGTCCGGTGGTGATCCAGCACGTCTGCCTGACCGCGGGACTGTACGCCATGGTGCGCTTCGGTCAGGAAGGCAGGGCGCGGTGGCTGTTTGCGGGCGCGTTCTTCGCCGGGCTGGGCGTGTGGGACAAGGCGCTCTTCTTTTGGGTGCTCGGCGGCTTCGGGTTGGGCGTGCTCCTGGTTTACCCGCGGGAGGTCTGGCGGACCGCGCGCGACCGCAGACGGGCGGGCGTGGCCGTGCTCGGCTTTGTGCTGGGCGCGGCGCCGTTCCTGCACTACAACCTGAAGACCGGCTGGCGGACGTTTGAAGGAAATGCGCGGCGCGATGATGTCAGCGCGATTTTCCTGAAAGCGGTGGTGCTGGACCGGACGCTCGACGGAAGCGGGCTGATCGGTTACCTGGTGCGCGAGTCGCCGGAAGGGCCGCCCGCGGACCTGACGAATCGCGAGAGAGCATTTCTGGGGTTTGCCGGGCGGCTGGGCATGCCGAGACAAAGCTGGCAGGCGGTGCTGCTGGTAGTGGCGCTGGCAGCGGCTCCGCTGCTGAACTGGCGGAGCGGGCGTCGCAAGCCCGCGCTGCTGACCGCCGTGGCGGTCGCCGTGGCGTGGGCGCAGATGGCATGGACGCGGGAGGCGGGGGGCAGCGTCCATCACGCCATTCTCCTGTGGCCGCTGTTCCATTTGCAGGCGGCGCTGGCGGCGGCAGCGGTGTTTGACCGCGCAGGACGAAAGGCGGCGGTGGCGGTGCTGGCGGTGTTCGCCGGCTGCGCCCTCTCGAACGCCGCCGTATTGAGCACCTACATGGCTCACATGATCGCGTGCGGGCCTCAGACGGTCTGGACGGACGCTTCGCGGACGCTCGTGCAGTTCCTGGAGGCGCAGCCGGGACGGGCGGCGTTCGCCGCCGATTGGGGCATCCTGCACGAGATCATCTTCTACGGGAAGATCCGCATCCCGATGATCGGCCACGCCGACGGGATCGTGCTGAACTCGGGCGGCAATCCGCAGGCGGCGCGGGAACTGGAACAGGCTCTGGCCGATCCGAAGCAGCTCTTCATCACGTTCACCGAAGGGCGGGACGTGTTCCCGGACACGCGGAAGAAGCTGATCGCCTTCGCCGAAGCGCGCGGCTACAGGCGGCGCTCCATGGCGCTGATCGCCGACAGGCACGGCGCGGCGGTCTTTGAAATCCATGAATTCACCCGCTGACGAGCCGCCCTTTGACGAGCCGGCGCCGGTGGAGATCGGCGACGTGCTCGACCTGCATGCCTTTGCGCCGCGGGATGCGAAGGCGGCGCTGGAGGCGTGGCTCGAAGAGGTGCGCGCCCGGGGTTACCGGCATGTCCGGGTGATTCACGGGCGGGGGATCGGCGTGCAGCGCGAGATGGTGCGGAAGGTGCTGGCGCGGTGCGGGTTCGTCGAGTGGTTCGGCGATGCGCCGCCGGAGGCGGGCGGATGGGGAGCGACGCTGGTCACGCTGAGCGCTGGCGAAGAGCCAGAACCGCCTCAGCCGTGAGCCAGCAGGAGGCGGCGAGCAACAGCGGAACGGTGTAGACGCCGGGGATCGCTTTCTGAAGGTAGATGGCGAAGCCGAGCTTGGCCGCCGCGAACAGAAAGATTACATCGCCATAGGCGATGGCCGCCCAGATGATCCAGCGAACCGGGTAGGCGGCGAACCATGCCATGCCATAAAGCGCCGCCAGGATCGCGGCCCAGCCTCCAATCCACGCCGCGAAGGTGAACGTGGGCACCCACGTCCAGAGCAGCATGTCGCGCAGCGACATGGCGAGCGGGTTGTAGAAGTCCAGGTAATTCCTCACGGCGCCTTCGAGGATGTGGAGCGTCAGCGCGAAGGTCAGCGCAAGCCAGGCCTCGCGGAGCCGGGGGCGGCGCATTGGCGGCATCAGTACCCGCACTGCATTGTACGCCCGCTGGTTGCGCGCCGGCAAAAGGCGCGGCCCGCCGCCACACAAGAAAGGCCGGCGGCCGCAGCCGCCGGCCTTTGCCTTCCTCCTCCCGATGGCTCAGCAACGCAGCAGGATCACATCCAGCCTGCGCCCCCGCGGCCCGGACGCCCGCCCCTGGGGCCGATACCGAGGCCAGCTCCAGGCGCCGGCTGCGGAGGTGCAATCAGTCCCAGCCCGACGGCCTGACGCGCCGCCCGGCCAAGCGTCAGCGCCTTCTCCAGATCCGCCAGCTTCGCTTTCTGCTCGGCCGTGAGCACCGTCACGGTCTGCGTGCGCAGTTGCTCCAGCCGGGCCAGCCGCTGCTCATGCAGCTTCCGGATTTCCAGTTGCAACTGTCCGATCCGGGCCGGATCCGGGTTGGCCGCCTTCATCAATTCCGCGAGCTCCAGCCGCTTCGCGCGGATCTGCTCGGCCAGGGCCTTGTTATCTTCCGCTGCCTTCTTGCGCATCTCGATGAGCTGCTGGATCTGCGCGTCGGTCAATCCGAGCATGTCCTTCAGCGCGGCAAACGCCTGAGGCTGTGCGGCCAGACCTGCGCCAGCGCCCGGCCCCAAGCCGATTCCAGCGCGCGGGCCGGCGAAGCGTGCGCCCGGCCCCATTCCAAGCGGCTGCGCCGAAGCCGGCGTCAGGATCACGAAAACCAACGCCAGAGCGGCGATTCCGATCCATGCGTACCTCATTGCTGCTTCTCCTTCTTCCGTTTCTTATTTCCGTCTCAGCCAATCGGCCTTCCACCTCTCTGTGACGGGAACCCGGAGTCATGGTTTACCTTCGCAGCGAAATCTTCCGCCATGCCACACCGGAGAATCCGTATTCATGGGCGGAGGGATTTCGGCTAGACTGAATCCACCGGGATGCAACTGGGGCAGTACCAGGTCTGGGAAGAGATCGGCCGCGGCGGCATGGGGGTGGTCTATCGCGGCTACGACCCGCTGATCGGCCGCGAGGTGGCGCTGAAGACGATCCACCTGTATGCCATCGCCGATCCGCGCGAACGGCAGGAGATGCAGGACCGGCTGCAACGGGAGGCGCAATCGGCCGGCCGGCTTTCGCACCCGAACATCGTCACGATCTACCAGATCGGCTACGCGGAGCTTCAGCCGGGTCAGACCTCGGCCTTTCTGGCCATGGAGTTCATCCCCGGAGCGAACCTCTCGGCGCTGCTCGACTCCCTCCGCGCCGGACCGCCGGAACAGATCATCGGCCTCCTCAGGCAGGCCGCGGCGGCGCTCGATTACGCACACAGCCGCGGCGTCATCCACCGCGACATCAAGCCCGCCAATCTGCTCCTCACGCCGGAAGGAGTCCTCAAGATCGCCGACTTCGGGGTGGCGAAGATCCTGACGCAGACGGTGACGATGACAGGCACGGTGCTGGGTTCGCCGGCATACATGTCGCCGGAGCAGATCAAGGCTGAGCCGGTCGACGGACGCACGGACCAGTATTCGCTGGCGGTGGTGGCGTACGAGTTGTTCACGGGCAAGAAGCCATTCGAAGCGGAGACCCTGTCGTCGCTGGTGTACAAGATTGCGCAGCAGCCGCCGCCACCGCTTGAGAACGTTCCGCCACACCTGGCCGGACGGATCGGACCAGTGCTGCTGCGGGCGCTCGAAAAAGACCCCGCGGCGCGCTACGGGACGTGCATGGAGTTCGTGGAGGCGCTGGAGGCGGGGCTTGAGGCGTCGGCGGCGGCAGCCAGAACCGCAAAGAAGCCCGGAGCTGCGCCACCCCCTCCCGAACGCCCTGCCAAGCCGCGCCCGCCGCTTCGCGTCCCGGTGCGCGCCTTGGCGGCTGCTGGGGCGGTGTGCGCTGGAATTGCCCTGATCGGATGGATGGCCGTTCTGCTGCGGGAGCCGGCTCCGAAGGTGCAGTTGCCCGCCGCAACACAGCCGGCGGCCGCCGTGGAGCCGGCATCGCCCGCTCAGGCTTCATTGCCGCCAGAGCCGGAGAAGACGGCTCCTGTTACCGCGAGCCTCGCCACGAATCCGCCGCCCGCACGGCTCCCTCCCTCTCCGCCGGTTGCGCCGCCCAAAGCATCTCCACCGCCAACGCAGGCGGCGATGCCAAAGCTGGCTCCAGCGGCAGGCGCGAAACCAGCGCCGGCGGGGCAAACGCCCGCTCCGCTGCCTGCCTCGAAGACCGAACCGCAGCCTCCACCCGTGGCTGCCGAGACGAAGCCCGAACCGGCCAAGCCGGCGTCTGAGCCGCACACCCCCCCGCCGCCACCTCGTGAGCCTGTGCGCACGCCTCCTCGGGTGGCACAGACCGCACCCGCCGCTTACACGCCGGAGGCGCTTCAAAAGGGCATCGAAGGCGCCGTGCTGCTCTCGGTCGACATCGACGATCAGGGCGTGCCCCGCAGGGCGCGGGTGCTGCGCTCGCTCGATCCGGGGTTGGACCGCAAGGCGATCGAGTCGCTGGCCGGCTGGCGGTTTACTCCCGCCACCGAAGATGGCAGGGCGGTGCCTTCCACTGCGAACGTCGAAGTGAATTTCCGTCTGGTGGGCGCGCCGCGGCGCACGCCGCCCTCGCTGAAAAGCCTGAAGTAGTAACTCGTGCGAGAGGATCGCCGCCTGACAGCCACTACAATGCGTGCGGTCCGATTCCGCGGCGCAGCCCGCGCGCCTGCCTGAAGAGCCCCTGTTGGATCCAATCGAGCGGTTGAGCGCCCTGATTTCAGCCCGCGATCAGGAACTGCGCCGGCTGCGCGAAGAACTGGCCGTGCGGGACCGTTATATCGAAGACTTGCATGCGGTGTTGCGGCGGCAGGCGGAGCGGCTGGAGCGGATCGAGGAGCGGATCCGGGCGCTTGTGCCGCGCGAAATTGGGTAGCGGGCGCCGCGGGGCGGGCGCGTGATGCACTGCGCGGTTCAGGCATCCGCCCTGGGTGCGCGCATTGTCCGCCAGGAAAGCCAGAACAGGCACGCGATCACCAGCAGTGGCAAGGCGACGATGCCGAGAATCCATGTTGTTGCATGCCGCCGCGCGAAGATCGCGAAGATCGCATAGGCGAGCGCCAGCGCCGTGTACGCGGCCGCCCCAACCCAGGGACGGCGCCAGGCGATCACCAGGATCAGGATCAGCACATACGTTGGAATCAGGTGCATGAGCAGCGCCACCAGGGTCTCGGTCCAGGGGCGTCCTTCGACAAACACGTCGAGGGCGAACAGCGAGATGAAGCAGGCGAACAGAATGGCAAGGACGCGGGGCGTCCAGACGATCCAGTCCTTTCGGGTCCAGGTCATGGCTTAGTCCTCTCCTCCGGCGCAAATGCGCCGCTTTTCACCGCCCGCGCGCCTCATCGGCGGCCTTCCGGGTGGAAGCGCCAGGCGGGCCGGAGCGATGCCCAGGCGTCCCGGAGCTGGCGGGGCCAGCAGGGGCAACCTGCAATCGAGCGCAGAGCCAATCCACATTGGGCTGCCTCCATCCCCAGTGTGCTCACCAGAAGGCGCGAAGAGAGCTTCGGAAATGTTTCGGAATTCCTCCCGGCGGGCCGCATCGGCCGGAGAAGGGTGAGAAGTCAGCGCTTCGCGGAGCGCTGCGGCGCGCCGGACGGGGTGGAGGAAACGGCCGCGAGCTTCCAATGGCGGAGAATCCGGATCTGCCGGAGGGAGCGCAATTCGGCGCCCGTGAAGGAGTGATCCAACTGCCCGGCGGCCTCCAGTTCGCGGTGATAGGTCAGAAACTGGTCGATGACCTCCGCCGATCGGAGCGCCAGCCGGCGGTCCAGGGAGAACACGGCATTGCTTCCCTCGCGGGAGGAGTGTTCCGAAGTCCCCATCTGGATCAGATCCCGGTGCACGATGAGGGCATTCGGGTGGCTGTATGGCTCGAACTTCCGATTGATGCAGGTACGGGGGAACAGAATCCGCGCCAGCTCGCAGTCCCGGCCAGGCGGGTCGAGTTGGTAGTCCGGGTGCTCCGTCTCGTCCGAGGCGCACCACATGCCGTCCGGGTCCAGCGCAATCAGGGTGGCGGTCCGGTATGAATTGCTGATGCCTGCCAGCAGGATGGACGGGGTTGCGCGCCCTTCAAGCTGGGCGGCCTCCGCTAATATGAGGTGCCCCGAGTGCCAGTATTCGCCGAGCACCCGCCCTTCCGGGGACAGGACGGCCGCCTGCGCCGGAAAGTAGCTCACATGATGCGAGACAAATAACACGTTCCGCCTGCCCTCCTTTCCTGCGGGCAAAGCAAGAACGAAGGCGCCCAGGAAGGGCGGGCCGAACGTCTCGCGCGGCGTGGACACAGTGCGCGTCGTCTGATAATGCCAGAGCTCCTGGCCCCGGCCGGAGAAACAATACAGTGTATCGCCGCGGCGGTCCTCCGAAAGCGGGCGGTACACAAACAGCATCTCGGCGCGCCCATCCCCGTCGAGGTCGTCGAAAGAAACCAGGCGAAACGTGTGCATCACCTCGGGGGTCAGGTCCCGGACGAAGGGCTCATTAAAGCTCCTGCGCCAGACCTCGCGTCCGCGCTCATCGGTCACGATCAGGGTCCGGAGATCCAGCCTGAACTGCGCCGGCGGACCCTGACGCAGCCGGAGCCAGCCCATCACTCCACCAGCGATGGCTGCGGCCGCCAGGATCAACACCCCGGCGGCTCCGGCAGCGCGCCAGAATTTCAGGCTCACCCACCAGGAGGGCCGGTCGAGCACGGAAACCCGCCACTGATCGAGCTCATCCGTCCAGGCGGTGACGCGGCCTCTCTCGCCAGGCAGGCGGTGCACCGGCAGCCCGAGCTCCCGCTCCCACTTCTGCGCTGTGCGTTCCGTAATCCCGAAGTAGCCGGCGATTTCTTTCCAGGATGTCAGTTGGCGCCGGGACGGCAACTGCGCTTCCATGACCGCAGTCAGAATGACACATCCTCATTTGGGTGGCAACTGGAAAACAAGACCGGAAAGTCTCTCATGTGCCGGCGGACGGAGAAGCGCCGGACGCGCGGCGGCGGCGACCCGGCGAGCGGCCTCCCGTTGAGCTTCGGCGGGATCGGCTGCAGAAAGGTCGAAACTCTCCGACCAGATGAGACGCCCGGAATGGACATCGGAGAGACGGGCGATGACGCGCACCTGCCGCCCGGCGGCTGTGACCGTCCCCTCCAGCACGGCATCCAGCCCCAGCAGGCGCGCCATCAACGCCGTGGGAATGCCGCTGTCGCTATAGCGGTGGACGGTGGAGGGTGAAACAAGACTGATGCCAGGAATCCCGGCAAGCTCCGCAGCCAGCAGGTCTTCAAATGGCCTCGCGAAGTACAGAGAGCAAAGCTGCCCGCCAGAGCAGCCAAACGGAACCACAGCCAGCCGGGGCGCGCCGGGAGCGGTCACGACCAGGCGCGAAGGACGGTAGAACTGCCAGTACCCGAAGATGCCCGCCGCCAGCAAAACCGCCGCTGCCAGGAGGAGGCGGCGCGCGGAGCGCCGCACCTGGCGCGGATCGGCAGGCTGCTCTTCGGCCAGGAAGCGGTATCCGCGCTTCGGCAGGGTTTCAATGTAGCGGCTTTCCGCCCCTTCCTCGCCGAGCGCTTTCCGAAGCAGCGAGATGTTGCGAGCCAGGCCGATCTCCTCCACCTGCGTATCCGGCCAGACCAGCTTCATCAGCTCATTCCTGCTGACAACCTGGCCGCGGCGGTCCAGCAACACGCACAGCAGGTCGGCGGTCTTTGGCATCAGCGGAACGGGCTCGCCGTTGCGATACAGGAGCCGTTGTCCGGCATCGAACGTAAAAGGGCCGAAGCGGTGGATGCGGCCGGGCATGAGCAGCGTCCCCGATCATCTTAGACGGTCGAGCGCCGTGAAGCGAGGGGCTGCGCCGGGACGCCCGATACAATGGTCTTCGTGGCATTTCTTCCCGTTGAAGAGCAATTGGCCTACCTCCGCAAAGGCTTCGAAGAGATCATCCGCGAAGAGGAACTCAGGGAGCGCCTGGAGGAGTCCATCCGCGACAACCGCCCGCTGAAAGTGAAGGTAGGCTTCGACCCCACGGCGCCGGACCTGCACCTCGGCCATACCGTCCTGATCCGGAAGATGAAGCACTTCGAGGACATGGGCCACCGAGTGATCTTCGTCATTGGCGATGCTACGGGGCTGATCGGGGATCCGACGGGGCGCAACGCGCTGCGCCCGCCGATGACGCGCGAGGAGATCGACCGCAACGCGGAGACTTACAAGCAGCAGGTGTTCAAGATCCTCGATCCGGACAAGACCGAGGTCCGCTTCAACTACGAGTGGCTGGGGCGGCTGGGCTTCGAAGGCATGATCCGGCTGGCCTCGCGCTACACGGTGGCGCGGATGCTGGAGCGCGACGACTTCACCAGGCGCTTCCAGTCGGGCGTGCCGATCGCGATCCACGAGTTTCTCTACCCGCTGGCCCAGGCCTACGATTCCGTGGCGCTGGAGGCAGACGTCGAACTGGGCGGATCGGACCAGAAGTTCAATCTGCTGGTGGGACGCGATATCCAGCGGGAATACGGGCAGCGGCCGCAGATCATCGCCACCACGCCGCTGCTCGAAGGGCTCGACGGCGTGGAGAAAATGTCCAAGTCGAAGGGCAACTACGTCGGCATCACCGAGCCGCCCGCGGTGATGGTGAAGAAGCTGATGTCGATTTCCGACGAGCTGATGTGGCGCTACTACGAGCTGTTGACCGATCTGACGGCGGATGAAATCGCGGCGCTGAAGCGGAGCGGGCGCAACCCGCGCGATCTGAAGCTGGATCTGGCGGAGCGGATCGTGGCCGACTTCCACCCGAGGGAGGCGGCGCGCGCGGCGCGCGAGCAGTGGATTCATGATGTCAGCCAGGGCCAGGTTCCCGAGGATCTGCCCGTGGTGGAGTGCCCCGATCCGCGGCTGCGGCAATGTCTGCTTGCCGCCGGAATTGCGTCTTCGGGAACCGAAGCCGACCGGCTGGCGAAGGCGGGCGCGGTGGAAGTGGACGGGCTGGCGGTAAAGTCCCCGGCGGAAAGGCTTCTGCCGGGAGAGCATGTGATCCGGGCGGGCAAGAGATGGGCGCGGGTTCGCGTCTGAGCCGCCGGTCCCGGAGAAACTGGCTGCGGCTTCAGAACAGGCCCGGCAAGGATCGCGTCTGAAAGAGGAGAACGTGCTGCGGCCCCACGACACGCTGGCGCTCGCCGTGGACGCGCTTCGCGCCCACCGCCTGAGGAGCGCGCTGACCATTCTGGGGCTGATGATGGGGGTGGGGACGCTGATCACGGTGGTCACCATCGTCCAGGGGGCGAACGTTTATGTGGAGACGAAGATCGCCAACCTGGGCAGCGATGTCTTTCAGTTGTCCCGCATGCCCTTCGCCGTCACCGACTTCGATGTGGTGAGAAAGGCGCTGCGGTTCAAACGCATCCAGTGGGAGGATTACGCCGCGGTGCGCGACCTGTGCACCGAGTGCACGATCACCGGCGCCACCGCGCGCATGACCACCAGGGCGCAATACCGCGACCAGGAGGTGCCGGACGTCACGCTGACCGGCCAGACGCCGTCGATGGAGCGGATCGACTCCTCCACCATCGAACTGGGCCGCTACTTTACCGGCGTGGAGAGCTCGCTCGGGCGGCGGGTCTGCCTGATCGGATACACGCTGAAGGACCGGTTCTTTCCCGGGCAGGACCCTCTGGGCCGCGTGATCAAGCTGGAAGGCCGTGAATTTACCGTGATCGGCCTCTATGAGAAAAACGGCGCTGTATTGGGCCAGGATGCGGATAATTTTGCGGTGATTCCCCTGAATACGTTTCTGGATATCCGCGGCCGGCGCGCCTCTTTGATCATTAATGTGAAGGTTCCGGGCGATCCCGCCAGGTTTGAGAGGGCCCTGGACCAGGCGCGGCTGATTCTCCGCGCGCGCCGCCACATCGGCCCGAATCAGGAAGAGGATTTCTTCGTCGGGACGAAGGATTCTTACATCAAGTTGTGGAACCAGATTTCCGGGGCGTTTTTCACGGTGTTTATTCTGGTGAGCTCCATCAGCGCCGTGGTGGGCGGCATCGTCATCATGAACGTCATGCTGGTCAGCGTGACCCAGCGGACGGGTGAAATCGGCGTGCGCCGCGCCGTGGGCGCTTCATCGGGCGACATCCTGCGGCAATTCCTCACCGAGAGCGTCCTGCAGTGCCTTGTGGGAGGGCTGCTGGGCATCGGGTTGGGATTTCTGTGCGCGGAACTGCTGGACCGCTTCACAACCTTCCCCGCCTCCGTGCAGGGACGGGTGGCGGTGATGGGAATTGTGCTGGCTTCGTCGATAGGACTGTTTTTCGGCATCTATCCGGCGGCGCGCGCGGCGCGCCTGGATCCCGTGGAAGCGCTGAGGTCGGAGTGAAATGACGCGCGCCGAGTTTCACGAAAACCTGATGGTCGCGCTCGACACGCTGCGGGCGCACAAGGTGCGCTCGTCGCTGACGCTGCTGGGCATCGTCATCGGGGTGACGTCGGTGATCAGCGTGGCGGCGATCATCAACGGGCTGAACAAGTTCGTTTCGGACAAGGTGGAGCAGCTCGGTTCGCGCACCTACTTCGTGGGGCGCATGGGTTTCGGCATGGACCCGGGCAGGCTTCCGGAGCGCATCCGCAGGCGCAAGCATCTGGAATACGATTACGCGGAAAAAGTGAAAGAACTTGCTCCGGCGGTAGAGAAAATTACGGCGCTGGGAACACGCGCCTTTTTCTTCGGTGCGGCTAACGAGGCCCGCTACGGCGGGCAGCGCGTGGAGAATGTCATTGTGCGGGGGGCGAATGCGGACTATTGCGAGATCATTCCGCTGTTCACGATTGAGCAGGGGCGGATGTTCACCCCGGCGGAAGACGCCCGGTCGGCGCAGGTGGCTGTGATCGGCGCCGGGGTGGCGAACTCCCTGTTCGGCAGGGCGGATCCGGTTGGGAAGACTATCCTGGTGAACGGGGCTCCGTACGAAGTGGTGGGCGTGTTCGCGCCCGACGAAGGATTTCTGGGCGGACCGGGAGTGGACCAGTTTGTGCTGGTTCCGTTGGGGACATTTCGAAAGCACAATCCAGACATGAAGGAAGTGTTCCTCGCGTTCACCATCCGCCGGGATGTGCCGCCGGAAATTGCAGTGGATCAGGTGACCGAGGCCCTGCGGCGGATCCGGAAAGTGCCGCACAATGCCGAGAACGATTTCGAGCTGTTCAGCTCGGATTTTCTGACGAATCTCTGGAGCCAGCTTACGGGCGCGATCGTCATTTTGACGACGGTGATTTCGTCGATTGGCCTGCTCATCGGCGGCGTGGGGGTGATGAATATCATGCTGATTTCGGTCACGGAAAGGACGCGGGAAATCGGCATCCGCAAGGCGATTGGCGCGCGGGCGGCCGACATCCGGGTGCAGTTCCTGCTTGAGGCGGTGACGCTGACGATGACAGGGGGCCTGATCGGCCTGGCGGCCGGGTATGGCATCGCCTATGCGGTGCGGTCGGTGATCCCCTCGATCCCGGCGTATGTGAGCGTGTTGTGGACGGTGCTGGGCGTGTCGCTGTCGGCTCTCACCGGCATCATCTTCGGCTACTGGCCGGCGGACCGCGCCGCCCGCCTCGACCCGGTGGTGAGTTTGCGGTATGAATGAGCGCCGGACCTGGAATGCCGCGTATGGATGCACTATACTGCCGATAAGACAAATGGACGTGTTCACGCCCGAGAAACGCAGCGCTGTTATGCGCGCGGTAAGAGGGGCCGACACAGGACCTGAGATCCTGGTTCGCCGCCTTGTTCACAGCATGGGTTACAGGTACGGTCTTCATTGCGGGGATCTGCCGGGGCGGCCGGATCTCGTCTTCCGCCGGCTCAGGAAGGTTGTCTTCGTTCATGGCTGTTTCTGGCACAAGCACAACTGCCCGGCAGGGCGAGTGCCGGAGAGCCGCAGGCAGTATTGGGAATCGAAGCTGGAGGCGAATGTTCGCCGGGACCGGAGGAATCGAAAGGCGTTGCGGGAAGCCGGCTGGCAAGTCATGACGGTATGGGAGTGCGAGCTGAGGGAGCAGGAAAGACTGTCACAGAGGCTCCGCAGGTTCCTGGCAGCAAAATGAACGCCTGAGGACGTGGCAGTGGGAGCTGAACTCACTTTCTACGAGTTCTTCGCTGGCGGCGGCATGGCCAGGCTCGGACTTGGCGAAGACTGGACGTGCCTCGTCGTCAACGAGTGGAGTGCAGTCAAGGCCGAGAGCTATAGAGCTCGCTTCGGGGACAAGCCCGGCCCGCTGGTGCAAGACGTGGCCACCCTGACCACAAAGGACCTCCCAGGGCAAGCTGATCTCGCCTGGGCCTCGTTCCCCTGCCAAGACCTGTCACTTGCGGGCCAGGGGGCCGGCCTTGCGGGACAGCGGAGCGGAACGTTCAAACCTTTTTGGCGCCTGATCAGCGAGCTGCGTCGTGAAGGCCGGGCGCCGAAGCTCGTTGCTCTCGAGAATGTGGTCGGAACACTGAGTTCGCACGGAGGGAAAGACTTCGCCTTTATCATGAGCGCGCTGGCCGACGAGGGGTACGTCGGCGGGGCTCTGGTGATCGACGCAGCTGACTTCCTCCCGCAGTCCCGGCCGCGCCTGTTCATTGTGGGCGCCCAGAAGCGACTGCCGGGAGTAGAGATCCTGGCCCAGCGCGCGCCACACCCCCGGTGGCATCCCCCGGCTCTCCTGAAAGCCTTCGAGGGCTTGGCCCCGGAAGCCATGGATTCATGGCTCTGGTGGCACTTGCCAGATCCTCCTCCTCGGCGGTATGACCTTGCGGCAATTCTGGAGGAGGAGCCGCCGTCCTTCCTGTGGCACTCTCCCGAAGAAACCGCAAGACTGCTGAGCCTGATGGATCCGCGCCACCTGGAGCGGATCAGGAAAGCTAAGAGACTCGGCAAGCGCATTGTAGGAACGCTGTATCGCCGCACCCGGCCAGATCCCGAATCGGGCGTGAGACGCCAGCGTGCCGAGGTCCGGTTCGACGGCGTTGCCGGATGCCTCCGGACGCCAGCGGGCGGATCCAGCCGGCAAGTCGTTGTCGTGGTGGACGGAAACGAGGTCAGAACGAGGCTCCTGTCCGCGCGCGAGACCGCCCGGCTGATGGGGGTTCCAGATGATTATCCGCTCCCGCAACGGTACAACGAGGCCTATCATTTGTTCGGCGACGGAGTCGCCGTTCCCGTGGTCTCCTGGCTCTCAACCCATCTTCTTCAGCCATTGCTGCGGCGGCAGGAGGAGGTCGCGGCGGCCTGATGCCCAAGTTGCGCGACGAACCGGTCATCCCCTGCCGGCTTGAACCCGACGTGGTTCATCGCGTCAACCAATATGCTGATGCGCTGAGATCAGCCGCAGCCGGCATCGGCACGCATGGGATGCCGGAGGACGTGTTTTGGGAAAGCGGACTCTTCCACAGCGCCGTCGAGCGGCTCCGCGGCAGCCGTGCGGCTTCCACGTCCACAAAGAAAGGGTTCGTTCAGGAGGTCCTGAAGTTCCTGAAAGACCAAGGCCGCATCGCTGGATGGAAATCCGCGGAAGCAACGGATCGCCACGATTTCGAAGTGCAGGTAGAGGCCGATTGGGTATGCGTCATCGAGGCGAAAGGATGCCTGGACGGCAATAACACCAACATCTTCGAGAGGCCGCCGAACGCTGACGAGTTCGTCATCTGGTCGCTGTGCCAGAACGCGGCAGCCGATCCGCGGAAGAATGTCTGGTCGGGCATCCACACCAGGCTCAGTGCCGAGATCATCCACCGGAAGCAGGTGGTGGACGGACTCATCGTCTGGGACAGCGTCTGCGGCACGTTGGGAAGGCCGTGTCCGAAACTCCGGAACGCTGGAGATGCCGGAATCGTCCTAGGCAAGCGCCGCGTGCCCCCACCGTGCATCTATCTTTTTCCTCGAACCGTTCCGGATCCGAGGAACAATAAAAAGCCTCCCGTACGGAGACTGGCAGAGCTCAAATTTCTCCACGCCCTCCATGCAGCGTTTCATGGAGGCCAGGAGGATCTGACACAGGTTGTGATCGAGGCGCTTGTCGATCAGGGAACAGCGAACATCCTGCGGAAAACAACGCTCATTCGCCGAGGCACGACGATCCGGGAGTCCAAGTACTCTCCGATCAAGAGGGCGCGATAGCCGGCCGAATCGCCATCGGCCTTCCCTATCATGGAATCAGATGCCTCGGAACCGTGTGGAATGGAAGGTCGGCCACGACGTCTGGCGGCTGGGCGAGCGCACGCTCGTCTGCGGCGTGGTGGAAGCCTGGGCGCCGCCGGAGCGCGGAGCACGCACTTACGAGGAGCCAGACCGGGCCTTCGTGCGCGCCAATGAGCTCGTCGACGCCGGCGCGGACTTCATCGAGATCGCGGTGGAACGCTACGCGGCGGGGGTTCCCCTGCTTGGCGAAGCCGACGAACTGCGGCGGCTGGTGCCGATCCTGAAGCGGCTGCGCGGGAAAATCCCCGTCCCGGTGGCGGTGCAGACCTGGAAGCCGGCGGTGGCGGAGAAGGCCATCGAATACGGCGCGCTGATCATCCGCGACCCGTCAGGGCTGACGCTCGATCAGGAGCTGGGGCGCGTGGTGCTGAGACATGACGCCGCGTTTGTGATGCAGCATATGCGCGAGACCCCGGACAAGTGGGCCAAGCTCGGCGCCTGGAAGAATCCGGTGACGCTGGTGCTGGCCGAACTCACCGCCGCCCTGAACCGCGCCAACCGGCTCGGGATCGAGCGGGCACGCCTGGCGGTGGATCCGGGCTTCGGCATGGGCAAGCGCAAGGAGACGAACACGGAGTTGCTTGCGGCGCTGGATGAATTTCAGCGGTTGCGGGTCCCCGTCATGGTGAGCCCGGACGCGCAGGGATTCGACGCCGATGTGCGCGTGGAGCCGTCGCCGGCCGTGGCGGCGGCTGTGACCGGTCTATGCATCGCCCGGGGCTCGCACATTCTGCGGACGGCCGACCCGGCGGGATTGCGGCCTGTGGCGCTGATCGCCGACGGCTATCTCCGCGCGGCCGCCGCGAGAGGCTGAGCCGCCGGCAGGGCTCACGTCATCGTCAGCCCGCCGCCCGCCTGGATGTTCTGCCCCGTGATCCATCGTGCGTCTTCCGAGCACAGCCACGCCACTACGGCGGCGACCTCTTCCGGTTTGCCCGCGCGTCCCAGAGGCGTGAGCTTCGGGGCGAGCTCGGCGAGATGCGGCAGGGAAGCGAACATGTCGGTCTCCGTGAAGCCCGGGGAGACCGTGTTCACCGTGATGCGCTGCGGCGCGAGCTCGCGCGCCAGCGCGCGGGTGAACTGCTCCACTGACGCTTTGCTGGCGCAATACACCGACCCGCCGGCGGTGCCGCCCACGGTGGCGCCCGTGGAGAGGTTCACGATCCGCCCGCCGTCCCGCAGCCGCCGCGCGGCCTCGCGGCAGCAGTAAAACGCGCCGCGCGTGTTGACGGCGAAGACGCGCTCGAACTCCTCGTCGGAGAAGTCCGCGAGCGCCTTCATCAGCGCCACGCCGGCGTTGTTTACAACGATGTCCAGTCCGCCGAAGGCGGCTTCGGCACGATCAAACATCTCCGCTACTTCCTGTTTTTGCGAAACGTCGGCGCGGACGGCGATGCCGCCGATCCGCGCCGCCAGCGCTTCCGCCGCGGCTGCGGATTTCGAATAGTTCACCACAACGCGGGCGCCGTCCGCGGCGAGCCGCTCTGCAATGGCGCGCCCGATGCCGCGGGAGGCGCCGGTGACGATGGCGGCCTTTCCTTTGAGCAAGCCCATGCGCCCAGAATAACCGGGCGGCTCAGGGCTCCAGCGTGAGCTTCACGATGGTCAGCGAGTGCTTCGGGAAGCGCCAGGCGAAACCGTTGCGCTCCAGCTTCAACGTCTCCCGCCATGTCCGCGGCCTCACCCGGCGGTCGCCGCCGAAGGTGTGCGTGGCCTTGAGGTCTTCGTGGTACATCTGCCAGAACTCGGCCGCCGGGGCGATGCGTCCGTCTACGTTTTCGATCCGGGCCGTGATGTCCTGCGCAGCACTGCGGTTCAGCACGTTCACGTACAGCGCGCGCTCCTTCGGATTCCAGGTGACGCTGGCATCCAGATAGCCGAGCTCGCCCCGGTTGCCGGCTTTGTACTTCGGCGATTCGACCAGGGCGTCGAGCGCGATGTTGCCCTTCTGCTTCCCGTATTCGGCGATGGGGAAATAGATCGGCTGGAGGAACAGGCCCTCTTTGTTGGTGAAGATGGGCGCGATGACGTTGACGAGCTGCGCCAGGTTCGCCATCTTCACGATATGGGCGTGGCGGAAGAACGAGTTGAAGAACATGCCCATGGCGAGGGCGTCTTCAAAGTTGTATATCTCTTCGAGCCGCGTCGCTCCGGTGTCGAACTCGGAACCGCCGCGCGCGCGGTACCACACGTTCCACTCATCGAATGCGATGTGGATGGGACGCTGGACGCGCCGCCCGGCCAGGGCGGCGCGGATCAGGCCTTCCGTGATCTCGATGCGCTGGTCGATGTCGGCGGAGGCGGCCAGGAAGCTTTCCAGATTGTTCTCGCGGTTCCCGATGTAGGTGTGCAGGCTGATGTAGTCTATCTCGCCGCGGAGGCGTTCCAGCACCACCCGGTTCCAGGCGATCCAGTCGGCCCCCGGGCCGAAGTTGGACGAGCCGGCGGCGATCAGCTTGATGGAGGAGTCGGCGCGGCGCATGGCTTTGGCCGCTTCCAGGGCGAATTTCGTGTAATCCTCCGCGTTCTTGTGGCCGAGCTGCCAGGGGCCGTCGATCTCGTTGCCCAGGCTCCAGTACTTGACGTTGTACGGCTTGTCGCGGCCGTTCTTCCGGCGCAGCTCCGCCCAATAGGTCTTGCGCGATTCATTGGTGTATTCCACCCACTCGCGCGCCTCGTTGATGGAACCGAGGCCAGCGTTGATGCAGATGTAGGGCTCGACGCCGATCCGTTCGCAATATTGCAGGAATTCATCGGTGCCAAAGCGGTTGGAGTCGATGTCACCCCAGGCATGGTCGGGGCGCGCCGGGCGCTGCTCTTTAGGTCCAATGCCATCCTTCCAGTTGTAGCCAGAGGCGAAGTTGCCTCCGGGCCACCGGAGGATGGTAACGCCAAGGCCGCGCACGGCCTCCATGACGTCCTTCCGGTAGCCTTTGTCATCGGAGAGCGGACTGCCTTCTTCGTAGATGCCGCCGTAAATACAGCGGCCGAGATGCTCGGCGAAGTTGCCGAAGATGTGAGGGTGGATCTCGCCGATCCGGCGGTCGGTGTCGATCTTGATGCGGGCCTGAGGCGGCTGTGCCGAAAGCGCGCAGGCGGCGAGCACGAGGATCGAAAGCGATTTCATGGACGCATTCTACCCCGAATCATGGCCGCGCCCAGGCGGCCTGCTCGGCGATTCACCTGAGTGCAGGCTAATCTTTGCGGCGGTCTCCGCCGAAGATATCAGTAGCCGTGGCTGAGAGTCCTGCAAGCCGGTGCCGCTACTGCCAGGGGAATTTCCCCGAGGAGGTGCTGCGTCTTCATGGCGGTTTCTGCTCGCCGGAGCACGCGGAAGCCTTCCAGGCTGGAAGCGAAAGTCCTGAGGCGCGCGGCCGCAAAGAAGGCTGTTGCCAGTGGTGCGGACAACCGCTCCCGCTGCTGGCGCGGCTGAAAGGGGAGCGCTTCTGTTCGGAGTCGCATGAGCAGCAACACTACCGCCGGCAGGCCGAAAGCTTCCTGGATCGGGTGAGACGGTACCGCCGGCAGGGCGGCGGTTCGCGGCTGCATTCAGAGACGGCCAAAGTCACGGTCCGCCCAAGCAGTCAACGCAATGATCCGCCCGGTGCGCCGGATGAGCCGCCGCCGCGCCAACTGGAAGAGCGGTGGCGGGATACCAGTGGTTCTCTGTTGCCGCGCAAGCCGGAGATGGGATGGGCGCTGCGGGGGAGCGTTCCAAGGGCTACGCGGCTGCACAGCCAGGTGCATTGGCGCGAGGGGCCAGGCGACAGCCGCCGCCGGACGGCGGGCAACTGGCTGGCACAGGGTGAGAGGCCACCCGAAGCGCCAGTGAAAGGCATCTGGCCCCGGACCGGCCGGCTTGGCCGCGGAAGGCTGGTGCTTGGGCCCGCGCCGGGCTATCATGCGAGTCACGGAGCCAGCGAAATGCCAGATCGGGGTTGCGCTGTCTGCTGGTCAGATTCCGGTGCGGCCAATCCATTGGCTTCGTTCCGTCTTGGTGCGTCCCCCCGTTGGCAGGGGGCTCCGCTGGCGCCTGCCCATCCGCCGTGGGCAACAGCGATTCCAGCCGCGACGCGCGTTCAGCCCGATGCAATCTCTGATACCGTTGGCTGGCGGGAACACGCAGCAGTTTTCTATTGCCAGGCGCCCGGCGGCGTGCTTTGGTCCACTGCTCTGAGCGGATTTCTGCCACGCGCGTCTTTTCCTCTCACCCTACAAGGGAGCGAGCGGACGAGAACGCCCGATTCTCCGCCGGCTGGATGGAAGGAACCTGCAGGCTCGCGGCAGGCGGGTGCAAGTCCCGCCGGTGGTCTGTCCGGCCCCCGCCTGGATCTGGCGTTGCGCCCGGCGAACGCGTTCTGGAAGGTTACGAGGACTTCCTGGGCGGAATGGAGCGCTCCGTCTGCGTCGAGCAGAGATGAGATTACAGTCCCGCCATCCGGTGCAAGTCTGGCCTCCGGCCGCTGGGCAGAACATGGCTCCTCGGCCATGTCGTGGGCTGCGGCACGGTCCGCAGCGGCATCGAATAGCCTCACTTCGGGCTCCGATCCGGGGCGATTTCGGCTTCGCGAACCCGGACCGGTCTGGACGTCCTTCCCGCCAATTCGAATGGCGTGCGCCCAAGAAGCTCGGCCAGATGCCGGGGCTTGGGCAGAAAAGGGCGCCGAGGTGAGTTGCCTTGCCCAGCCTCAGGCAGTGGAGTGGACAGTATTGGGGCATTCCATGCCAAGGCCCGGCTTCCTGAGCGAATCTGCCCCAATGCAGCATGAAACCGCCGTCAGGATATCCGGCGAGGCGGCTGGCGAAGGTTGGCAGACCCCTTCAGGGATACTTCCGGAAACCCGGTTCGCCGGCGAATTGCCGGCGCGGCGGCCTCCATGCCACCTGGCTGTTGCGCCACACTATCCCGGGCGCGCTGCGCGGGCAGCCGCCGTATCCACGGAGCTGGCCGGCGCTGCCTGGGCATTGGCCGGCGGGGGCCTCAAGCTCCCAGAGCAGCCTCAGCCGGCCCCGAATTGCATGGCGCGCGCCAGCTTCTGGCCGGCCACGGGATTCGCGATCCGGATGCCAGCCGTCCTCTCGGAGAGCTCCGGTTGGAGTCATGAGCCGCAGTATCTCTGGCGTCTCTCCCTTTGCCAACCCGCATGGACCGGCCGCTCGCCGAAGCTCGCCGTGCGCCGGATGGATTTGAGAGTCAGGACTGCGGAGCGATGCCCCGGTCTGCCGCCGACACGGATGCCAGAGGCTTGCCGGCCACCCTCAAACTGGACCAGCGCGGAAGTGGTTCTCACGCCTGAGACGCCCGCAACGCCCTCCTTCGGCCGGACATGGAAGCCGGAGCCCGCGGTGCTGGGTGCGGGCTTGCCCGCGAAAGCAGAATCGGGCCGGTTTGATTGGGGAACGGCGCGTTGGAGCGCCGGGCGCGCATCCGTTTCGGACATCATCCCGCCATTGCCGGGCCGGGGAGTCTGGGCGACCGGTTTCAGCCGGAAGTTCGTGGTCCGCGGCACTGCGGGTGCAACGTTGGAGAAGGGTGCTGTTCAGGAGGTGCGGGCGCATCCGGAGCGGTTGAGGCTCCCGCACCTGGTCTGCCGGTTCCCCAGAATGGAGCCGGCGGCCATCTTGAGAAAGGGTGGAGCCGGAGAGCCGGTCTTTCGTTTTTCAGGAATCCTGCGAGAGGAATGATTGATTGAATATCGGAGAATTTGTCATGCCAGAGTGGAACACGGAAATGCAACAGGAGCGAACGGTCGACGCGGCGGCAGCAATCCCGGCCGAGTTGGGACGGGCTGGAGCCCTGCATCTCCTGGGCAAGAAAGCTGAAGCAGTAGCCGAACTCACCCGGCTTCTGGACCGCCGGCCCGATTACGCGCCGGCATACCGGGTGCGCGCGATGCTCTGCATGGAACTGGGCGAGGAAGGCCGCGCCCTGGAGGATCTGGAGAAGTATCACAGCCTGGGTTACGGTGATGCGCAGTCCAGGCTGGCGCGTGCGCAGTGCACGCTGAAGGCGGGGCGCTGGCAGGAGGCGGCCGAGCAATTCCAGGCCCTGCTGGATGCCAACCCCGATCTGGATGATGCTTTGCTCGGGTTGGGCCTGGCCCACCTGCGGCTGCACCACCTCGAGGAAGCTCTTTCTTTATTGACGCGATATCTGGACCGCCACCCGGATGACGCAACTGCGCGCTTTGGCCAGGCAGTGGCGCTGCAACTGACCGGGGACGTGGATCACGCCATCCCCATTTATGAGCAACTGGCCACGGATTCTGAATACGGGAAGGACTGCCTGATCAATCTCTGCGCCATTTACCGCCAGAAAAAGGACGGAGATGGCCTTATGGCTTGCAGCAACCGGCTGCTGGCGGCCGATCCGGAATCAGCGGCGGCGCGCGAAGCGGCTGCTTATGCAGCGTATCTGAAGGAAGACTACGCGCAAGCCGCCGCGCATCTCCAGTCATTGGCCGAGAAAGGAGGGTTGCCGGTCGAATCCTGGATGAACCTCGGCCTGTGCCGGCGGAAAGAGGGCAACCGCGAGCTGGCGCTCCAGGCTTACCAGCAGGCGCTGGCTTTGCAGCCCGACCTGGCCGAAGCGCACCTGCGCGTGGCGGAGATCCTGAGCGAACTTGGACGTTCTGAGGAGGCGTTGAGCGCTTGCCGCGCGGGAATCGAAGCCTGCCCGGATGTGGCTGATCTCTATTTCCTGGCCGTGGAACTGAACGACAAGGCTGGACGCCGCGAGGATGCCGAGGCTCTTCTGGAGGTGCTCGCGCTGCGGCAGCCTGGCAACGCGGATCTGTGGTTCCGGCTTGGCAACATGAAATACGACCGGCATGCCTTTGCCGAAGCCGCTGATGCCTACCGCGCGGCCCTGGCGGCAAAGCCTGACTGGGCGGAAGCGCAGCTCAATCTCGGCCTCGCCTGCTACGAGTCCGGCCGGTACGACGAAGCCGAGGCCGCATTTCAGCACGCCCTTGCCATCAAGCCCGGCTGGGAGGCCGCCCTGCGCGCCGCGGCCGTCAATGCGCTCAAGCAGAACCACCTGGACGCGGCCCTGCAATATCACCGGCAGCTCATCGAGTCCGGCCACAGCGATCCGGAGGTCCTTTACAACACCGCGATGCTGCACGAACAACTCGGCCAGAAGGAGGAAGCCGAGCTCCTGTACCGTCAGGCGCTCGAGTGGAAGCCGGATTTCGCCGAGGCACTGGTCGGACTGGGCTACGTGCTGGAAGGCGCCGGCCGCGCCGAAGAGGCCCGGCAATGCTGGGCGCGAGCCATGGAGATCAAACCGGAGCTGGCCGAGGACTATTTCGGACTCAAGCCGTAAGCCCCGGCTGGTCTTTCCAGATTTTCTTTCGGGTTGGGCCGTCTTGCCGTGACTGCATGCTCCGGTGATCCGGGGCCGGCGCTCCGCACCGGGACATAGACTCTTCCGCACGCGGAATCGCGAGCCGGAAGCAGTTCCCGATAGAAGCCTCGCTGCGGCGCCCAGGACGCGCCGCGCGCCGTGGGGCCTCTTCCTGGCGCGCTGCCCGGCAGACGGGCAGGCCGCGCCCCACATCGGCACTTCGCGAATTATAAAGCTTGCCGATCGCCACGGGGGAGTGTATACTGGCACGAGCGTTGGAATTTTTTAGTCGGACTCGCAGTCTGACTTCCAGGAGGAGACACCCATGAAATACCCCATAGTGCTGCTGGCGCTGTGCAGCGCCTTTCCGCTTGCCTCTCAGGCTGCCCTGATCACCAGCAATTCGGTCAGCTCGCCTGTGGTCATTACCTTCGATCAGTTTTCCGGAACGGGTTACAACTTCACATTCGGGCCCGTTCAGGTGGGCGGCTTGGTGGGCATGGACGTCATCTTCACTTCTTCCAACGATGCCGTTCTCGGACAAGGAAGCTACGGTTTGGCGTCCAACGGAAACTGGTTTTATGGAGCGACTTCCAATGGCGCCTATGTGGGACTCGACACCAACACTGGCTACGTGCGCTTCATGTTCAACGGATTCACTGTGCAGTCGGTGAGCGCTTTCCTGAACTATGTGCCCGATTCGGGTTATGGGCCCATGTACATCGACGCGCTGGACTCGAGCGGAAACGTGCTTGAAAGTTATGAGATCAACTCATCTGCCCCCATCTCGACTCCCGGCGGTTCTGATCAGGGAGCCTATCGGGGAATTACGCGGGGCACAGCGGACATCGGGGGATTCCAGGCGCGGAATGCGTATGTGGTGCTGGACAACCTGACTCTCGGCGGAGCGGTTGTTTCGGAAATCCCAGAGCCGGGTACTCTCGGTCTGGCTGCTTTCGGGCTTCTGCTGCTGCCGCTGTTGCGGCGCCGCAACTAGGCGCCGCCTGCCGTGGAGGCTGCGGCCCAGCCTTCCTCGCTCCTGCTTTCCCGGGCGCCGAATGTGGAAGCGCGGGTCCACTGCGTCGCCCTCACCGGCCCAAGGCAAAGTTGTCGCCCAGATACACGCGCCGGACATCCGGGTCGAGCGCCAAAGCAGGTGGCGTGCCGGCGCGGAAGATCCGTCCCTGGTTGATGATGTAGGCGCGGTCAGTCACCGCCAGCGTTTCGCGCACGTTGTGATCGGTGATCAGGACGCCGATGCCACGCTCCCGGAGTTGGGAGATGATCCTCTGAAGCTCGAGAACCTGAATCGGGTCGATGCCCGAGAATGGCTCGTCGAGCAGCAGGAACTTCGGCTCGATGGCCAGCGCCCGGGCGATCTCCACGCGCCGGCGCTCGCCGCCCGAGAGCGCATAACCCTTGTTCTTCCGCACCGCTTCCAGCCCCATCTGTTCGATCAGCTCCTCCAGCCTCATCCTGCGGTCAGCAGGGCGCAGAGGCAGGGTCTCGAGAATCGCCAGCAGGTTGTCCTCGACGCTGAGCCGGCGGAACACCGAGGGTTCCTGCGGCAGGTAGCTGATGCCGGCGCGGGCGCGCTCATACATGGCCAGGTCGGTGATCTCCCGGTCGTCCAGGAAGATGCGGCCTCCATCAGGCGTGACCATGCCCACAATCATGTAGAAAGTTGTCGTCTTGCCCGCGCCATTCGGCCCCAGCAGGCCCACCACTTCCCCAGTGGCCACGCTCACGCTGATGTTGTCCACCACGCGCCGCTTGCGGTAGGACTTGCTCACTTCCTCCGTGCGCAGCACGCTCCTGCCATTGCCCGAAATCCCGGTCACTGTCTCCTATTATGCGGCCGGCGCAGCCGGCTCATGGCGGGCCGTCTGGCGGAGTCAACTTCCCTTCTGTTTCACACGGCTCACCGCCGGCCCCGCGCCCTCGTTGTCCACGATCATCCTGTCCTGCCTGCCGAACCATGTGATGACTGCGCCACGCGTGATTCCCTTCTCCGCGTCCTCCACACTGGGATTTCCGCCGCTCAGCACGATCCTCTCTTCGCTGAGGAAATACCGGGCATGCTCGCCGCGCCCGGTGCGTTTCCGGGCGCGCGCCTCCGACCGGATCACCACGGCGCCTTGCGCGTCCAGCCGCTCCAGCCGGGTCTCCTTCTTGCCCCCTGCCGTCTCTTCGCGGAAATAGCCGGACAGCTCGCGCGATTCGACCGTCATTGCCGGGCGCTCCAGGCGGGCGCCGCCGGTGAAGACTACGCGCTTCGCCTTGCCCTCGTATACCATCGCCGGCGCCCGCACCACGGAGACACGCTGGCCTGAAGCGCCGGCCGCGCCGCCGCGGGCGTCGGGTATTTCGGCCACCACGCCCTGCTCGGCCTCCAGCCTCTCTTCTTTGCGGAAGATGCGCACCCGCTGCGCTCTCAGCCGCATATCGCCCTGCCACAGCACGGCGTCGCCCTCAAACAGGACCCGGTTGTTGCGGTCCTCGACCCGCATCCGCTGCGAGGTCGCGCGCAGAGGCTCCCCGCCCTCGATCATTCCGCCCCCGCCCTCCGTCCGCATCACCGTGCTCACGCCGCCCGCAGCCGTCATGACGTCCAATTTCTGATCCAGCGTGATCTCGGGCGCCGCCGTCAGCCCCGATTCATCCCAGACCCGCGCCGCTCCCCGCAGCTCCATCTTCTCCGTCTTCGCCTCATAGTGCGCGCGCTCCGCCTGCGCCCGTTTCGGCCCTTCCTCATACTGGAACGCGCCCCACTGCTCCAACTGGTCCAGGTTCCCGGTTTTCGTATCGAACCGCGCCAGAAGCTCGCCGCTCCGGGTCCGCGTTTCCACGGGCTTTCCGTCGCGCCCGCGCTTCACGGTCCGCGTCTCGGCCTTGTGGGCGCGGAACGTCTCCAGAGCGTTCTCCGGGCCATAGTCGAGCGCCAGCGGCTCGCCCTTCACCTCGCGGAACGGGTCTTCCGCGCGTGCCGGGCGGAACTCGATCCGGCCGGGTCCGTCGGTCGACACCCGCTCCATCTCCTCGCCGCCCGGCCGCATCGCCATGTGGATGACTTCTGCCTCCAGAAGGCGCACGGGCTGCGGTGGCCGTTCCCTGACCGCCGCCGGGCGGTTCTCCACGCGGCCCTGCCCCATGGCCAGGGCATGGTGCAGCTCCGAGCCAGACTTGCCCGGCGCAAAGTCCAGATACAGACGGTCCGAGGTCACTTCTGTGATCCCCGCCGCAGCCGTGGAAACGAGCCGCGCCCGTTGCGTTGCTTCGATCCTCCGCACCTCGGCTTTCTCGCCGAAGTGGACAATCAGTCCGCCGGCTGCGTAATCCAGCCGCCTTCCCGGCATCTGGTCCGTCCCGGTGGCGCCGGTTGTCTCCACCCGCTCGATCTCCCCCTGCTCGTTCAGCTTGACGAAGGCGTCCTGGCCCCGGAGCTCAAATCCGCCGCGCACGAGCCGCGATGGAGCCGTCAGCATCACCTCGGAGGCCAGTTCGCGATAGAGAACGCGGCTCGCCGAAACCTGCAGAGGCGGCTTGCCCGCCGAAGCCGCCCACTCAAGTTCCGCCTGCGATTCCATGACGATCTCCCGCGCCCCCGGATCGTAAGAAGCCCCGACGCACCGCCCGCGCGCCGCTCCAAATTCGAACTCCGCTTCCTTCTCCGTCCACGCGCGGTTCGTCTGCACTTCCAGCCGGACTGCTGAAGTGCGGATCTTCATGATCCGTCCCGGCGGCGCCGCCGCGTCCCGCGTCAGGCCCAAGGTGATCTCCACCGCTCCATCCGCCGCCAGGACGCCGTCTTTCTGACTGAACGTGCCCCGGCCGCTCCGCACAAGGTCGTAGCGCGGGCCATCCACCTGCCGGATCTCCATCTCGAGCCCTTCCAGATGGATCACTGGCGGCTCTTTCGACTGTTCAAAGCGGGAGGCTCGGATCAAAATCCGGGACTTTGCCCCTGATTTGATCTCGTATTCCCATTGCGCCGCTACCGCCGACGTGTTCTCCGGCAGCGGCGGAGGCGGCGCCTGGCGCGCCAGCCGCCGCGACTCCCGTTCCCGCCAGTACACCGCGCCCACGCCCGCCGCCACCACGGCCATGGCCACCAGCAGCATCCAGCGGACGCGCCGCAGCATACCGCCAGAATAGCACCGGAGCTGATTTCCGCCCGGACCGGGCTGCATACAGAGGAGTTGCCGCGGCGCAGAGACGCGGCGGGAGCCAGCCAGAACGAGGCGAGGCAGAAAGACAGAGCGCCTTCGGCGCCGGGCGGGAGGAAGGAGCGAGTCCGGAAGAGTCTGCCCAGTTGGAGGCCACAGCATTGAGTGACACGCACTAAGATTCCCGCCGCCGCGGACCGGCTGGCGAGCACGCCGGCTGATAGTCCAGGCCAGAGCAATTCAATAAGTAACGTAATTGCAATAACTTGCAATGACATCTTGTCACTCTTCGGCGGAGTGTGCTAATAATGGAAAGCGGTGCGGGGAACCGCTCGGGTTCCACATCGATTTCACGCGCCGAAGCGAGAATCGACAACACAATCGTGGAGGTAAAGCAAAGCGATGCAGATTCGTCCGCTCTATGACCGGCTCGTTGTGCGCCGGATCGAGCCCCAGGAAACGGTGCAGAACGGCATTATCATTCCGGACACGGCAAAAGAGAAGCCGCAGGAGGGAGAGGTGGTGGCTGCGGGCCGTGGCAAGCGGCTCGAGGACGGCACTGTGGTTCCTCTGGACGTGAAGGTGGGCGACCGGATCCTGTTCGGCAAGTACTCCGGCAGCGACATCAAGATCGACGGCGAGGAGTTCCTGATTTTGCGCGAGGACGAAGTTCTCGGAGTTCTGGAGAAGTAAGGGTTTCCAAACGAGATAGAGGAGAGAAGACAGTATGGCAGCCAAGCAGATTGTTTATAGCGAGAGTTCCCGCCAGGCGATCCTGCGCGGCGTGAACCAGCTTGCTGACGCAGTGAAGGTCACGCTGGGTCCGAAGGGCCGCAATGTCGTCATCGAGAAGAAGTTCGGCGGGCCTCTGATCACCAAAGACGGCGTTACCGTAGCCAAGGAGATCGAGCTGAAGGACCCGCTGGAGAACATGGGCGCGCAGATGGTGCGCGAGGTCGCTTCCAAGACGTCCGACGTGGCGGGCGACGGGACGACCACGGCCACCATCCTGGCCCAGGCGATCTACCGCGAGGGTGTGAAGTCGGTGGCCGCAGGCGCCAATCCGATGGCGCTGAAGCGGGGCATCGAGCGCGCCGTGGAGGCGGTGATCGAGGAGATCAAGAAGTTCTCGAAGCCGATCTCGGGCCCGATGATCGCCCAGGTGGGCACGATCTCGGCCAACGGCGACACGGAGATCGGCAGCAAGATCTCCGAGGCGATGGAGAAGGTGGGCAAGGACGGCGTGATCACGGTGGAAGAGTCCAAGACGATGCACACCGAGCTGATCACGGTGGACGGCATGCAGTTTGACCGCGGCTACCTCTCGCCCTACTTCATCACCGACCCCGACCGGATGGAAGTGGTGCTGGAAGAGCCCTACATCCTGATCCATGAGAAGAAGATCAGCAACATGAAGGATCTGCTGCCGCTGCTTGAGCAGATCGCGCGCTCCGGCCGTCCGCTGCTTGTCATCGCCGAGGAGGTGGAAGGCGAAGCGCTTGCCACGCTGGTGGTGAACAAGCTGCGCGGCACGCTGAGCGTGTGCGCGGTGAAGGCGCCGGGCTTCGGCGACCGCCGCAAGGCCATGCTCGAGGACATCGCCATCCTCACCGGCGGCAAGGCCATCATGGAAGAGACCGGCATCAAGCTGGAAGGCGTCCGGCTGGAGGATCTCGGCCGCGCCAAGCGCGTCGTGGTGGACAAGGACAACACCACCATCGTCGACGGCGCCGGCGACCAGAAGGCGATCGAAGGCCGGATCAAGCAGATCCGCACGCAGATCGAAGAGACCACTTCGGACTACGACCGCGAGAAGCTGCAGGAGCGGCTGGCCAAGCTGGCCGGCGGCGTGGCGGTGATCAAGGTCGGCGCGGCCACCGAGACCGAAATGAAGGAGAAGAAGGCCCGCGTCGAGGACGCCCTCCATGCCACACGCGCGGCGGTCGAAGAGGGCATCGTGCCCGGCGGCGGCGTCGCTCTGCTGCGCGCCTCGCGCGTGCTGGACGGGATCAAGGGCGACAACGACGAGCAGATCGGCATCAACATCGTGAAGCGCGCCTGCGAGGAGCCGGTGCGCCAGATCGCCGGCAACGCCGGTTACGAGGGCGCCATCGTCGTCGGCAAGATCCTCGCCAATTCCGACCCGAACTTCGGCTTCAACGCCCAGACCGGCGAGTATGAGAACCTGGTCGAGGCCGGCGTCATCGACCCGACCAAGGTGACCCGCACGGCGCTCCAGAACGCCTCCTCCATCGCCGGTCTGATGATCACGACCGAAGCGATGGTGTGCGAGATTCCGGAGAAGAAGCCGGCCCCGGCCCCCGGCGGCCACGGCGCCGACATGGAGTACTGATCCCGCATCACCCCATCACCACCTCCAGCCCGCGGCCCCGCTTCCCGGCGGGGCCGCGGGTTTTCTCTTCGGCAGCAGGTCCCCAGCTCTGCCATTTTCTCCTTCCGCGGCAGCGCTCGGCGTCTTCTCTCCTTCTCATCCGTCCTCAGGCCTTTGCAGCCTCGGGTCAAGCGCAGGCGCGCCCCGTCGAAAATCACGGCTGCGCTTTTGCTCCATGTTGATGTCCAGCAGGCTCGTGCTGGCTGCTTGCGGAGGCCCAAGCGCCCTCCAGCCGCGGGTCAGAAGACGGCCTGGCGCAGTCAGAAACCCGCGCGTGAGAGCCGCGCCGGGACTCAGTAGCGCAGGCGGTAGTAAACGAGCTTGAGGTACTCGTTGTACACGCCGAGGAAGCCGTGCTCATTGTCCCACCACCGCTGGACGCTGTAACGGCGGTCGGGCACCGCGAAGAACGCAATGCGGATATTCGCGCCCCGGAGTTCTCTGGCGAAAATCCAGCGCGCGCGGCGCGTGTGGATGGCGTTGGTCACGATGAGAATCGAAGAGACGGGATGCTGCGGCAGCCAGGCCTTGAGGGCTCGCGCCTCGTCCCAGGTACTGGTGACCCCGCCCGGGAAGGGGATCTCATCGATCACCTCCCGCGGCACGCCTTCGCGGCGGAGCATCGCCAGAGCCAGATCGGTCACGTTCGGGACCAGGCCCATCTGCACGGCGCGGGAAGATTCGCTCCGCGCGATGGCGATGCGAGGCGCCAATCCCTGCTTCCATAGCGCCGCCGCAGCGGCGGGGCGGGTGTCGAGATCGCCGTTCAGGAGCAGGATCAGGCTGGACGGCTGCGCCAGGTCGGAATCGACCAGAAACGCGCCCGCCGCGGCGAGAATGCGGACCCGCGCCAGCCAGAGAAGGCCCGCCACGGCCAGCACGGCCGCCAGCGCCACGAGCCAACACTGCCGGGTTCGCATCATCATACAGCGTAGCCTTGCAGCAGCCCCTGTTACACTCGGGTAGAGCTAATGGCGGTCCTGCTGGATTTTCGCGTGCATCCTGGGGAGTGGGCGGTATGCCGGCTCGACCCGGCAGAGCCCTTCCCTTCCTGGGCCGCAGGCGCTTTCGTCAGTTTGACGCGCACGCCGGAGGAGCTCTCGCTCGTCTGCGCGGCGGACGCCGTGCCGGAAGGCGTGCGCGCGGAGCGAGGCTGGGCGATGCTTGAACTGGCCGGGCCGTTCGAATTCCAGACCACAGGAGTACTGGCATCCTTTCTGGTGCCGCTGGCCAAGGAGGGAGTGCCCGTGTTCGCCATTTCCACCTACGACACCGACTGGGTGCTGGTGCCGGAACAGCGGCTGGGAGATGCGCTGCGGGCGTTGAAAGCCGCGGGGCATAATGAGATTTGACCCCCGACAATCCCATCGAGCAGGCACGGCAGTGGATTGCCGCCGCGCGGCGGGTGGCCACGCTCACGGGTGCGGGCATTTCCGCCGAGAGCGGGATTCCGACGTTCCGGAGTTCGGGCGGGTTGTGGCGCAATTTCCGCGCCGAGGATCTGGCGACGCCGCAGGCGTTCGCACGCGACCCGAGGACGGTTTGGGAGTGGTATGACTGGCGGCGCGGACTGATTGCGGAGGCGAGACCGAACCTGGGCCACTATGCTCTGGCGCAGCTTGAGCAGCGGCTTGGGGACCGCTTCACGCTGATCACGCAAAACGTGGACGGGCTGCACAACCGCGCCGGCTCGCAACGGGTGCTGAAGCTGCACGGAGACATCTGGTGGACCATGTGCATCGCCTGCCGGGCCGTTCGCAGCGATTTCCGCGTGCCGCTGCCGGATCTGCCGCCGCACTGCGAGAGCTGCGGCGGCATGCTGCGCCCCGGAGTGGTGTGGTTCGGCGAGCCGCTTCCCGGCGCCACCTGGGAGCAGGCGGAAGCAGCCGTGCGGCAGTGCGAGCTGCTGATTGTGGCGGGGACGAGCGCCGTCGTGTATCCGGCGGCGTCGCTGGCGCCGCTGGCGCAGAGCCACGGGGCGCGCGTGATCGAAGTCAACACGGAGGAAACGCCGCTGAGCGGCTCGGCCGATCTCTGCCTGCGCGGGCCGTCGGGCCAGATCCTGCCGCAGATCATCGAATCATGAGAATCGCCTATTTCGACGCTTTTTCCGGCATCGCCGGGGACATGACCGTGGCGGCGCTGATCGACGCGGGCGCCGAGGCGCAGGCGCTGTTCGATGCGCTCGACAGCCTGGGCACGGGGGCACGGTTCCGCGCGGAGAAGGTGAAGCGCAAGGGCATCGCCGCCACGCATTTCACCGTGGAGCACGAGGATCAGAAGAAGCACCGCCACCTGCCCCACATCGTAAAGATGATCGAGGCCTCGCGGCTCGCGGATCGGGCCAAACAGAACGCCGTGAAAGTGTTTGAAGCGCTGGGCTCGGCAGAGGCCAGGGTGCATGGGGTGCCCATCGAAAAGGTGCATTTCCATGAAGTCGGTGCGGTGGATTCCATCTGCGATATCGCCGGCGCCTGCCAGGCGCTCGAGATGCTGGGCGTGGAAGCGGTGCATGCCTCGAAGGTGAACACGGGCAGCGGAACGGTGGAAGCCGATCACGGCATCATGCCCGTGCCCGCGCCCGCCACCGCGCTGCTGCTCGAGGGCGTTCCGGTGTATGCGCGTGGCCCGGAAATCGAGCTGACCACGCCGACGGGTGCGGCGATCCTGGCGGCGCTCGCGCAAGGCTACGGCGCCATGCCGCCCATGACGATCGAGCGGACGGGCTTCGGCGCGGGCACGAAGGACCTGCCGGCGATGGCCAACGTGCTGCGCGTGCTCATCGGACGGGCGAGCGGCGCGCCCGAGACCACGCTGGTCTCCGTGATCGAGGCCAATATCGACGACGCGGCCCCGGAGTGGCTCGGCCACGCCATGGAACGCCTGCTGGAAGCCGGCGCGCTGGACGTAACGCTGGAGCCGGTGTACATGAAGAAGCAGCGGCCGGGAGTGCGGCTTTCCGTGATCTCGGCGCCGGAAGCGCGGGAGCGGCTGGCCGCACTGCTGTTCGAGGAGACGACGACGCTGGGCGTGCGCTTCTGGGACGCGGAGCGGCGTGTGCAGCCTCGCCGCCTTGTGGAAGTGGAGACGCCCTACGGGCGGGTGCGCGTGAAGGTGACGCCGTCGGGCAGCGCGCCAGAGTACGAAGACTGCCGGCGGCTGGCGTCGCAGGCGGGCAAGCCGCTGAAAGAGATTTACGCCGCGGCGATCGCGGCCTACAGGAATTCGCAATGAGCGAGAAGTTTTACATTACGACACCGATTTACTACGTGAACTCGGCGCCGCACCTCGGCACGGTGTATTGCACGCTGGCCGCGGACACGATCCGCCGCTACCAGGGGATGCTGGGCAAGCGGACGCTGCTGGTGACCGGCAGCGACGAGCACAGCCAGAATGTCGAACGGGCGGCGAAGAAAAAAGGGTTGTCTCCGTTCGATTTTTCCACCGAACTGGCATTGGAATTCCAGCGGGAATGGGACCTTTTCGGCGTTCCTTACCGCTTCATCCGGACGTCCGATCCGCGCCATCACGCCACCGTGCAGTGGCTGTTCGAGCGCTGCCGGGCCAACGGCTACATCGAGAAGGGCGCCTACACAGGGCAGTACTGCTTCAATTGCGAGCTTTACGTCAACGACGCGCAGCCGGGCGACCCGTGTCCGGACTGCCAGCGGCCCACGGAAACGGTCACGGAAGAGAACTACTTCTTCAAGCTGTCGGCATTTGAAAAACCGCTGCTCGATCTCTACGAAAAACAGCCGGATTTCGTCGTCCCGGATTACCGGATGAACGAGATCCGCTCGTTTGTGAAAGGCGGATTGCGGGATCTCTCCATCACGCGGTCCAACCTGCAATGGGGCATTCCCGTGCCGGTGGAGGGGCGGCATGTCTTCTATGTGTGGTTCGATGCGCTGATCAGCTATCTGACGGCGGTGCGGGAAGAGGAGTGGTGGCCTGCCGACGTTCACCTGATCGGGAAAGACATTCTACGCTTCCACGCCATCTACTGGCCGGCCTTTCTGATGGCGGCGGACCTGCCGCTGCCGAGGCGGATCGTGGCGCATGGCTGGATCCTGAAGGACTCGGTGAAGATGTCGAAGTCGCGCGGCAACGTGGTGCGCCCGGAGCCGCTGCGGCAGGTGATTGGCGCCGACGCGCTGCGCTACTTCCTGCTGCGCGAAATCCCGTTTGGGCAGGACGGCAATTTCAGCTACGATGCGCTGATCACGCGGCTGAACGCGGATCTGGCCAACGGGCTGGGCAATCTGGTGTCGCGCACGCTGACGATGATCCGGCAGTACCGCGGCGGGCGGATTCCCGCATTTGCGCCGGAAGAGGCGATCCGCGCGCAGGCGGAGGAAACGATCCGCGGGTGGCGGGCGTCGTTCGATGGGTTTGAATTCCACCGCGGGCTGGAGCAGTTGTGGTCGCTGCTGGGCGCGGTGGACAAGGCGATCGTCGCCTATCAGCCGTGGCTGCTGGCGAAGAAAGACGACGCGGAGAGCCAGGCGAGGCTCGACACGATCCTGGGGACGGCGGCGGAGGTGATCCGGATTGCCGCGGTGCTGCTTGCTCCCGTGATGCCGGGGGCGATGCAGAAAATCTGGTCACAATTGGGGCTGGAAGGCATCGTGGAGAGTGAGAGAATCGACCGGCTCGCCTGGGGCGGCCTGCAGGAAGGCCAGGCGATCGGAGAGGTCGAGGCGGTGTTTCCGCGCCTCGACATGGCCAAGACCATTCAGAAGATTGAGGAACTGGACGAGGTGGAAGCCGATCGCATTCAGGCGCTGTTGGGCAAGGCGGAAGCGCCCGCGCCGGCTCCATGGCAGCGTCCCGAAGGCGTTCCGCCGCTTGAGCCGGAGATCACGATCGACGACTTCGCCAGGGTTGATCTGCGCGTGGCCAAGGTGCTGGCGGCGGAGCGCGTGAAAGGCGCCGACAAGCTGCTCCACCTGACGGTCGACGTGGCGGAAGAGAAGCCACGCACCATCGTGGCCGGGATCGCGCAGCAGTATGCGCCCGAGGATCTCGTCGGGAGGAAAGTGGTGATTGTGGCGAACCTCGCGCCGCGCAAGCTGCGCGGGCTGGTGTCGCAGGGCATGATCGTGGCCGCGTCGCTTGAAAACGGGCCGCCCGTGCTGGTCGCGCCGGTGAGCGACGTTCCCGCCGGGGCCAGGCTGAAATGAACGCTCCGTTGATCGACACCCACTGCCACCTGGACGCCCGCGCCTTTGACGCGGACCGCGAGGCGTGCATCGAGCGGGCCCGCGCGGCGGGCATCGAGCGCATGGTGGCGGTCGGCACCGGCGACGGCCCGCCGGATCTCGAAGCGGGCATCCGGCTGGCGGAGCGCTATCCGTTCATTTCCGCGACGGTGGGCGTGCACCCGCACGACGCGGCGAAAGCGACTGAAGAGACCTGGGCGGCGCTGTCCGTGCTGATGGGGCACCCGAAGGTGGCCGCGGTGGGCGAGATCGGGCTGGATTATCACTACGATTTTTCGCCACGGGAGACGCAGCGGGCGGTGTTCTCCAGACAACTGGATCTGGCGCGTGAAGCAGGCTTGCCCGTGGTGATCCACACGCGCGAGGCGTGGGACGACACGGTGGAGCTGATCCGCCGCCACGGAGCTGCGGGCGGCGTGTTCCACTGCTTTTCCGGGGGCCCACGGGAGGCGGAAGAGGCGCTGGAATTGGGCTTTTATCTGAGTTTCTCCGGGATTGTGACGTTTCCCAAGGCGGAGGAGATCCGGGAGGCGGCGCGGCTCGTGCCCGACGATCGGCTGCTGATCGAAACCGACGCGCCCTATCTGGCGCCCGTGCCGTACCGGGGCAAGCGAAATGAGCCGGCGTATCTGGTCCAGACGGCCCGCTGCGTGGCCGGGCTGCGCGGCGTGGAACCGGACCGGATCGCCCGCCTGACATGGGACAACTGGAGCCGCCTGTGTTTGCAGGGAACCGTAACGAATCGCTAAACTTTAGGCATCCAATGCCTGCCGGAAGACTGGGCCTGGCGCTCACGGCGCGCGAAATTACTGCTTTGGTGGCTGACGACCTGAAGCAGGTGGAGAGCGTGTTCCGCCTGGAGTCCATTGGCAGCGTGGAGGCGGTTTCCAGCATCGCCCGCTACCTTCAGGGCAATGGAGGCAAGCGCCTGCGGCCGATCCTGCTGCTGGTGAGCTGCCGGCTGTTCCGCGACCCTACGCCCGAGGCCATTCAACTGGCTGCGGTAGTGGAGCTGATCCATACAGCCACGCTGGTGCATGACGACGTCATCGACGAAGCCAAGACCCGGCGCGGGAAGAGTTCGGCCAACGTCGTCTGGGGCAATCAGATTTCCGTGCTGGCCGGCGACTGGCTCTATATGCAGGCGTTCCAGATCTCGCTGCGGCTGCGGCGGTTCGAAATCCTGGACCTGCTGATCTCGCTGACGCAGCGCATGGTGGACGGCGAGCTTCTGCAACTGGAGCGGCTGGGACGGATCGACATCAGCGAAGCCGATGCGCTGGAGCTGATCGACCACAAGACGGCGAGCCTGTTTGCGGCGTGCACCAGGCTGGGCGCCATCGCCGGAGGCGCGAGCGAGGAAGAGCAGGGCCTGCTGAGCGATTTCGGCTGGAACCTCGGCATGGCCTTCCAGATCGCCGACGACATCCTCGACTTCACGGCGCGCGAATCGGTGCTCGGCAAGCCGGTGGGCAACGACCTCCGCGAGGGCAAAGTGACGCTCCCGCTGTGCTACGCGCTGGACAGCGCGGCGCCGGAGGAGCGCGCGCTGGTGGAATCCGTGCTCGCCGACCGCGCCTACCGGCGGGCCACCTTCGATCAGATCAAGGCCGTGCTGATTCGTCATGGCGGCATCGAACGGGCGCGCCTGCGGGCGCGCGAATTCACGGCCAAGGCGCGCGGACTGCTCGAGCAGTTCGCCGACACACCCGCGCGTGCGGCTCTGCTGGCGGCCACCGACCTGGTGGCGGACCGCGACCGCTGATACGCTCAAAGCCGGGAGATGCCGCATGGACCGGCGTGCATTTGCTTTTTCGCCACTCGTCGGCCTGGGCCTGTCCTGCCGCCGGCAGGACCCGGGCGGCGGCTGGCCGGCGGCGTGGGACCGGCTGCTGCTCCAGAAGGCGCTGACGGCGCGCGACCAGCGGTTTGATGCCTCGCAGTCGATGCTGCGCGTGTTGCTGGGGCCGGAATACCGCTACCACACGCGGCTCCGCGAGTGCCTGGCGCATCCGACGCGCGAGTCGCTCGAATATGCGCTGCTGCTGCTTGAGGATGGTTCCAAAGAGCGGGCGGCGCGGGCGCTGCGGATCCTGGACCGCGTGCTGGCGCTTCAGGTCACCGATCCGGAATCGCAGTGGTACGGAATCTGGGGCTGGTATCTGGAGGAGCCGCCGGACAGAATGGCGCCTGCGGACCGGAACTGGGCGGATTTCAACGGTTCGCTGCTGGCGCAGATTTTCTACCGCCACGGCAGGCGGCTGCCGGAGGAGATAAGCCGGCGCGTCCGCGAATCGTTGCTCCACGCGGCACGCTCGATCGTGCGGCGCGACGTCAGTCCTTCCTACACGAACATCGCGGTATTGGGCGGCTTCGTGACGCTGGCGGCGGGAGAGCTGCTTGAAGAAAGCGGTCTGCTCGAGTACGGACGCCAGAGGATGAGGCGTGTCTGCGCCGAGGTGGACCGCACAGGGAGCTTTGCCGAATACAATTCGCCCACCTACGCGCGGGTGACGATGGCGGCGCTGGTGCGGATCCGGATGCATGTGAAGGACGGCGAGGCGCGGCGGCGGGCGGCGGCGCTGGAGCGGCGGCTGTGGGAGCACATGGCGGCGCACTGGGACGCGGCGCGGCGGCAGTTCAGCGGACCGATGAGCCGCTGTTACTCGAACGACCTCGGGCGTCCCGTCTGGCTGGAAAAGGCGCTCTCCGGACGGCTCGGGCTGGCCACTCCGGAAAACCGCACGGGCGACGACGGCGAGGCGGCGCTGCACGAGTATCGCTGCCCCGAGGATCTGGCGCCCCGTTTCCTGCAACCTTTGCCTGGACGCATGCACCGCGAGCTGTACATCGCGGATCCGCCCACCGCCGGGGCATCCTATTTCTCACGGGATTTCTCGCTGGGCAGCGCCTCGCGCAGCGATTTCTGGATGCAGCGCAGGCCGCTGATCGGTTACTTCGGCGACGCCTCGCGGCCGGCGCGCGCCGTGCAGCTTCGCGTTGTGAAGGACGGCTACGATTTCTCGTCGGCGGTGTTCCACAGCGTGCAGGACAAGGGGCGGGTGCTGGCGGTGATCGGTTTCCGCAATCCTGGCGGGGACCACCACATATCGCTCGATCCGGTCCGGGACGGGCGGTTCGAGTGCGGGCGGCTGTTTGCCGAGTTTCACGTGGACGGGCTGCCGGGCGGCGCGCGCGTGGAGGGAGATGAGAAGCACGCCGAGATCGAGAGCCCGCTCCTGCGTGTGCGGTTCATGGTGCTTGGCGGGCGGTTCGGCGCGCGCCCGCTGGCGCTGCGCCTGCATCCGCGCGAAGGCACGCTGACGGCAACCCTCGACTTCAAACCGCCGGAGGCGCCGCGCCTGGTGGAGTGGGCGCGGGTGCGGACGGGCTTCGCGGCGCTGGCGCTGGAAGTGGCCGATGCGGGCGCGGCATTTGCCAATGCCCAGCCCAGGATGCGGCTGTCCGGAGATGCCGTGGATCTGGAATGGGGCGGTCTCTCGATGCGGGCGCTGACACGCGTGGCGGCGGTGGAGGAGCATGAGCGCGTGTTCGAGGCGTGGATCGAAGGAAAGCCTGCGCCGCAGCCCCGGCTGAGCGAAGTGCGGCTGGCGTGAGGCAGCGCTGACGCCGCCCGTGCTACCAGCCGCAGTTCAGGCAGGGCAGCCAGACGGTGTAGTCGGCGGGGCCGCGGTCGTGAAACGCGTAATACGGGATGAAAGTCAGCGTCACGGGCTTGAGGGGTGTGACCGGCTGGAATCCGTAGAGCGGCCGCTCTTCCAGCGGCGGGCTGTAAGCAAACCCTCCCGTGAGAAGCCGCACCGCGCCGGCGGGCGCCGCCATCGGAGGCAGGGTTCGGATCGAACCGCCGCCAGAGAGCGCGGCTTCGAAAACGGAGAAGCCGGGGTTGTCAATCGACTCCAGGCAATAGACAAACGGTCCACGCTGCAAGGCGGCCTTCCCGTAGTCTTCACCCACGCGGGGATTGGCGAAGACGCGGCGCGGCGCCATGTCGAACTCCAGCCGGACGCGGTCGCCGGGCCGCCAGAGGCGCTTCCAGGCCAGGTATTCGTTTGGCCGGGCCGGGCTGCTGATGCGCTGTCCATTGATCTCGACGTAGGTGGACAGAGACCACGAGGGGATGCGGACGTGCAGCGTAAACTCCTCCTCTGTCCGCGGCGCCACAATGATCTCCGTTTCGCCCTGCCAGGGCATGGAGGTTTTCACGGCGAGCCGCAGCGGCGTGCCGGACTCCAGTTGCCATTCGAGTGTGGCGTTGTCATAGAAATGCACCCAGACGCCGTCCCGGGACGTGCTGAAGAAATACCCGCCCAGGGCGGTGAACGTGCGCTGGAGATTGGGCGGGCAGCAGGTGGTCGAATACCAGGGGTTGCGGATGACGTCGGAAGAGGGCGCGGCAAGGGGATTGCGGTAGCAATAAAGCGTGCCGCTCGATGACATGCCCGAGCAGATGCCGTTGTACAGAGCCCGCTCCATCAAGTCGGCGTACTTCGCCTCTCCGGTGAGATGCAGGAGCCGCTGGTTGAAGAGCATCCCGGCGATGGCGGCGCAGCTTTCCGTGTACGCCTGGAGATTCGGCAGCTCGTAAGGATCGCCGAAAGTCTCGCCCGCGGCGCGGGAGCCAACGCCGCCCGTGACGTACAGCTTGCGGAGGGCGAGGTCTTCCCACAGGCGCAGGATCGTGCGGTGGAAAGCATCGTTGCCGGTTTCGAGGACAAAATCGGCGGCGCCGGTGGCGGCGTACAGAGCCCGGACGGCGTGGCCTTCGAACTGCGTGCGCTCGGTGAAAGGCTTGCCGGAGAACGTGTAGACCAGGTCTCGCTCGCGCAGCTTGAGGCGCTCGCGTTCGACGCCGCTGAACAGGTAGGCGGCAAGATCCAGATAGCGCTTGTCGCCGGTGGTGCGGTACAGCTCGGCGAGCGCGAGTTCGAGTTCGGGGTGGCCGGTCAGCAGCGGCCGCTTGGGCGCGGGGCCGAAATCGCGCAGGAGGTATTCGACGAACTTGATGCCGCCGTCGAGCAGCTTCCGCTTGCCCGTGGAGCGGTAGAATGCGATGCCCGCCTGGATCAGGTGCCCGAGGCAGTAGAGTTCATGGCCTGTGACCTGCTGCTGCCAGCGCAGCGGAGCGCGTTCGTCGACGAACCAGGTGTTGAGATAACCGGACGGCTCCTGCGCGGCGAGGATGGTATCGGTGAGCTGATCGAGAGTGGCTTCCAGTTTCGGGTCGGGACGGACTTGCAGGCTCCAGGCTGCGGCTTCCATCCACTTGTAGAGATCAGAGTCCGTGTAGAGCGGTCCGCGGCGCGGGGGCTGGCGGTCCGGGCGGGCCAGGCGGCGGAAGTTGTCGACGATGCCGTTCTGTTCGAGCAGCTCGAGCAGAGTGGGGATGGACCGCTCGATGGTGACGTCCTGGCGGGTCTTCCAGAAGCCTTTCTGGAACGCAACGGCGCGGACAGGGACCGGGTGAAGCCTGGCGTGCGGGCTTTTCCGCAGATGGAGCAACCCTTCCTCGCGCCACGCCGGCTGGGCGGAGCAGACGGCGGCGGAGGCAACAGCCATCAGGATCGCGAAGCGCATGGAACGGTTCTATCAAAAAGGGAGGCGACGGAGTCAGCCCAGAGGTGTGCGGAGTTTCCTGAGCATGAACTCGCGGTCTTCGGCCGTGGAGAAGAGCAGAAAAGCCCCGGCGCCGGCGGCAGCGCTGGCGCTGGCGCACAGCAAGAGCTGCGGCCAGGTGGAAACAGGCATCCAGAATCGAAGAAGACCAGCCACGGCAGCCGTGGCCGCGCCGGTGAACAGCGCAGGCAAAAGGCTCATGCGAAGATAATCGGACACGCCCACGCCGGCTTCCCGGAGCGTGTAGGGAACTAGTGCCACGACAGAGGTGAGGAAACTCGTGATCAGTTTGACGAGCGCGACGGCGGCGATGCCTTTCCAGCGGATCGCCACAACGCTGCCGCCCAGGATGGCCAGAGCTTCGATCCCGAGGACGAAGGTAACGAACCGCAGCCGCCTCGTGCCGAGCAAGTATTGATATGGCACGGAGGAAAGGGCGCGGAAAGCCATGGCGCAGGCGAAGAACACGAGGACGACATCGCTGCGGCTCCACCAGTCGCCAGCGACGTAACGTGCGCCAACCCAGAGAGCAAGGAACGGCTCTCCCAGGCACAACACGCCCGCCAGAAGCAGGAAAGCGAGGGCGCAAATCCAGCGGTTCAGGCGCAGCAGAAGGGCCTGCGTGTCTTCCTGCCGCCCAGCCACCGATAGCGCAGTGAAATAGGGCGCCTGCACCATGCAAAGCACGCTGACCAAGCTGCGGGAATGGAGGGCGATGTAGCGCCCGACGTGGTACTGCGCGACGGCCGCTGGTCCGGCGGCCTGGACAATGATGATCTGGTCAGCCTGAAAAGCGAGCAACTCGCTGACACGCATCAGCAGATTGGCGCCTCCGTAAGACGTCAACTTGGTTATGAGGGACCGATCCAATCGCGGCGGCCAGAATCCCGATGCGAGTTTCCAGCGGTGCAGGATCCACTGCTGGGCAATCCAGGGCAGCATCGTCCCGACCGCTTGCGCGAAAGCGACGGAGAACAGCCCCATGCCGGCCTCGATGGCCGCAAAGACGAGCAGCCCAGCCGCCACCGTACCTGCCAGATTGGTAGCAACGAGCCAGTCGAACCGCCGCAAGCCGGCAAGAACGGCGCTCGCCAGTCCCCCGGTCAAGTTCAGCGAGAAAACGATCAGCCCCAGCCAGAGGATCGAGCGCACGGTGCCAGGATCCAGCGGCCCTTTCCTGATGAAGCCAACAGTCAACATAGCCAGCGGCCAACTGACCAGCAACCCGGTCACCGTAAGGGCGAATAGAAGCCAAAACGCAGTGCGGACAACGGCCCGTACATCATGAACCGCGCCGGCAGCCACTGAGCGGGAAACATAGTAATTGATGGCGCTGCGGAGGCCGAGATCGAACAGGCCAAAGTAGCCCCCGAGTTCCCACGTTACGCTCAGCAGTCCATACGAGGCATCGCCAAGCCGCCGCAGCATATACGGAGCGAGAATGAAGGTGACCAGAACCGTGATGCCGAATTGCAGTCCGTTCAGCAGGGCGCCGCTGCCGGCGCCGATGGACTTGAAGGCTGGAGAAGTACCGGACGTGGCGCGGACATCAGAACTGGACATACCATTCCTCCAGCGGTGGACTGGAATGTGCTGGGAACTGCTGTTCCCGGAAGATCCCAGCTTTGTGTAGCGGCTCCTTTGATTCGCGGCCCGTGGGCAGGACGTCGCTGGACGGGGTGTGCATGGCTTTCATTGGCAAGATTTAGCCGGCTGCAGAGTACAGATCACCCGTCTATCTCCCCTTCTGAGAACAGCAACGAGGCCGCTCTGCGGGCGCTCAGGAAACCTGTCTTCTGGCCGGTATACGTGTCCTCTACCCTGTGCCATCGCAATCTGGCCACCCTCCACGAACTAATCAGCAGCCGGGGCTGCCACTGAAGTTTTGAAAAGAGGAGGTGCATGGGAGCGTTGTTGGGGACGCAAGCGCTGTGGGCCGCCAGCGCCGGTTCCCGCGAGGCGAAATACTGATACATCGCACTGGCCAGACCATGCCGCCGCCAGGGAGGCATCACAAGCACCTTCGAGATGTACACATGCCCCGCCGGCAAAGGCGCCTCCACATCCAGGAATTCGATCCGTGCCACGCGCCGCTCCACCCACAGGTAAGAACAAATGCGGTTGTCGCGAATGGCGGCGAGCATGTCGGAATCTCCCCTCTCGAGCCATTGCCGCGCCTCCGGCAGCGTGAGCCAGCCGCCGGGGTACTGGAGCGGCTCGAGTTCCTCCAGGTGCACGAAGCGGAATTCGAAACCGGCAGGACGAAACCAGGCGCCGTGCGGCGCGCCGGGCAGCCGCCGGTAGAAGACCAACTGACGCCGGTAAGCGACTAGGCCGAACTGCGCCAGGTGCCACTGCACCGCACTCAGCAAGCTACTCATGGGCGGTCTCGCCGGGGCGCCCTGGGGTAGTGCACCTCGTCCGTCAGCGCCAGAGCCAGACGAAACAGGTGAGCGTAGTTGCCACAGCGCAGGGTATGCAAAACCCATGCGGCTGCCAGCACGGGCAGATTGAGGTAACTGGCCGGAGCGCGCCAGCGCAGGAGATCCCGGCCCATTTCTCGGGCGAAACGGCGGGATATCACAGGCCTCAATTCCCTTTGCCAATCCCACTGGGTCTTTAGGGCGGGCCCATCGTCCGGAACCGGACAAGGCAGTTTCCCCGGGTAAGTCTGCCAAGGAACACGAGCACAGGGCTCCGGCATGAGTTTCACAACCTCGTGGTACAGGCGGTGTTGGAGGAAAGGTGCCAGGGGCGGCGCCAAGCGAAGCACCGACATCAGAACACGCCGGTCGTAAAAGGGAGTGACGAGATCGCAGCCAATGCGGGGCGCAATGTCGAAGAAGTCATGAAGGTGGCGGCGGAGGTCGCTGGTGAGGACGAACAAGTGCATCGCCTTTTCTGGAGGCATATGGGAGTATTCTGCCAATGCCTCGCGTAGAGCCAGTAACGGCCGGTTACGGGCGGCCCGGCTCCATGGCCCGCGGAAAATGCGCGCATTCACCGGGTGCTTGGCTGCATATTCTCGAAGCGCCGCCTCCGTGTTGCCTTGGGCAAGATAGGATATGAACTTCGGATTGAGCAGAAGCAAGCCGAACGTCTCCCCTCCGCCATCGCCGCTAAAGACGCGCCCGGGCAGGAAGGGGCGCGCCGCCGAAGACAAGAGCTTGATGACGTCGATGCCGGTCAGGAATGGGGCCGGGTCAATCTCATAGGGCGCCTCCACCAATTCGCTCCCGATCAGATCGGCGAAGCGCCACGCGTAATGGTAGTCCTGAGTGCCAGGGATTCGCAGGGTTGCGGCGCGAAGGGGAACCCCCAATTCGTGGAGAAGCGCCGCGACGCAGCGGGAGTCCAGCCCCCCGGAAAGAATCACTCTCGCCTCTTCCCCGGGACGCGGGGCGCGATCTGCGACCGCTGCGGCGAGAGCGGCGGCGCAATGTTCCGCCGCCTGTTCCAGCGTGAGCGACTGGAACTCGATACGAGACCAGTCGAAATAGCGTTCGCGCTCAACGTGGCCGGGGCTCCAGCGGAGGTATTCGGAATCGCGGAGAACGCGGATTTCACGCCGCAACGTGCGGTCCCCAAGAGGACAATACAGCGCCTCTTTCTCGATGAAGGCATCGAAGTCGAGCGTACCCGGGATAGCCGGAATCCGCAGCAGGACGTCCAGGATGGTTGAGAAATACAGCGTGCCGGCGGCCTCAGCAAAATAGAGAGGACGGCCGCCCAGGCTGTCGGCTACGAGCCACAGTCGGGAGGAGGCGGCGTCCCAGGCCAGCGCAGCAAAAGTCCCGTTCGCCTGCGCCAGTTCCTGAGGCCGATTCTCAAGGAGGCATTGGAGCAATCGCGGCAGTTCGGCTTGGCCCTGTTCCTGAAGCTGGTCCTTCTGCCAGATCAGCTCGCCGGCCGCCACGGCGTAACCGCGGGGAGTCTCCAGCGTGGCAAAGCATCGCGGGATCTGGGGGCCATGCCAGATGGAGAGGGGACCCTGGCTGTAATGGCTGTGAGCGAGTCCCATTCCCTCCAGAGCATGCTCAAACGCTGTCGTCAGGCGAGGTTGACCTTGGGCAGAGCAATGGCCACAGAAGAACACGTCTTCATCCTACGGTAGTTCGGGGCGCGGCGGGGGCCGAGCCTAGAGATGTCTGGACCTTTCTCGTTTCCGCCAGCGGAGTGTAACCTGCCGCCCCAAGCCGCGCGTCTGTTAGGCAATCCCCGTTACGAGTGCGGGCGCCCTCACCCCAACACCCAATCAAGAGGCGCCCGCATACCTCCTCCCTGGAACCGGGTCCTCTTCGCCCGCACTTACAGGGGCCGTTCTGTGGTGATCTCATACCACGGGGTTTCGGCGCTCAGACGGAAGCGGTAGCCCTGGGGCGTCTTTTCCACCGGGATGGGGCCGAGGCGCCTGCCTCTGCCGTCCAGCGGATACACCGAAATGGCGCGGAGCTTCGATTTCAGCGTCACGGCTGCTTCCACATGCTCCATGACCACGGGACCGGAGACGGAATACGGAGAAGACGGCCGCTCCGGATTCTCCGGCGCGAGCGTAAACCACGACGGGTCCCTTTTATACCGGATCAGCTTCTGCTTTTCGCCAAGCGTAAAGCCCGGATTGGTGAGCAGCAGCCGGGCCGATGTTTCCAGAGGCTTACCGTCGAGCGCCGTCAGCAGGATCGAAGCAAAGCCCCGATCGTGTGGCGAAAGGGCCACCGTCATCGGTCCTGCCGCCGCTGGTTCATCCAGTAAGAAGCCAAAGACGCCCGCCGCCTGCTCGGAGTGGATCAGGAAAAGCTGGCGGACGGGGTCGTAGCTGATGTCGCCGTTGTCGGCGCGATAGGGGGGCTGCGCCTTCTCCCCTCGGGGCGCCATCTCCACCGTCGGGTCGACCGCGATGCGGCGGGCGAAGGCCAGATTCGGGTCGATGCCGAGGGATTCAAAGAAGCTGGCGAGGCGGAACTGCATCCTCTCCGCCGTGGCTTTTTCGCGCAACGAGCGCGGCATGGGAATGACAAATTCGCGCTCTGCGGGGCGCACCAGGCCTTTGCGGAACAGATAGCCCGCCTGGCCAAAAGCGGCGAGTTTCGAGAAATCGCCGTTCAGGTTGAACCCGGAGGGCGCGTTGCGGTCCCAGGCCCGGCCATGCTCGTAAGCGAAGTGCATCACGCCGTCCCAGTCCTGAAAAGCCGCGAAGGCGGCGAAGGTCGGGTCGATCTCGGCCGCCTGCCGGTTCGGATAGGGCTGGTTGAATTCGCTCACCGTAAAAGGCTTGTTGGCCTGCCGGGCGAAGGCCTTGTGGAGGTATTGCAGGTAGCCGGAGCCCGCGCCGGACGAGTCCCGGATGCGCCAGTCGGTGGAATCCCAGGGGCGGTTCGGGAAGTTGTAGTGGTCGATGTAAAAGTGGTCGTCAAGGTAGTCGAGCGCGGCGTGCGTGTCGAAGGTGAACGGACCGCCGAACTCCACCTGCGTGCCGGTGACCGGGACGGAGGGGCCGAGCCGCTCCCGTACCACGGCGGCGATGCGGTCCAGATAGGCCTTGTCGCGCGCGATGACTTCCTCAAGAGTGGCGTCGGGCCAGTACTTCTTCAGCGCGCCGGTCTGGAAAGAGTACAACAGCGAGCTTTCATTGTTGATCTCGACCATCGCCAGCACGGGGTCTTCCTTCAGGCGGAGCGCATCGATGACCTTTCGCGCGAATTCGCATTGCAGCTCCACCATGCGCTCGTTGAAAACGTGCACGGGCTTGGACTGGTTCGGGATAGGGAAGGCGAACGACCCGATGGGATCGATGCCGGGGCGGAACGTGTAGCCGACGTGCAGGTTGAGATTGACGTAAATGCCCTCTTCCCGGAAGGCATCGAGCAGCGCGCGGAGGCGCTCCACGGCCACGGGATTCAACGTGGGGTACGGGGCGGTGGTCAGGAGGGAGCGAGCGTTGGACGGCTCAGCGTCCGGGCTCGTGTCCATGTGATGCAGGCGGACGAGATTCACCCCGAGACGGCGCAGGCGTTTTGCGATGCGCGCGGCGTCGGCAGGCTCGGGGAAATTCGCGCCGAAGGCGAGGTTGACGCCCCAGAAGCGGACGCGGCGTCCGAGTGCATCCACGAAACGTCCATCCCGGACCGTGATACGGTGATCCGGCGTCAAGGGCTGATTGAGAAAGGAGAAGTCGGCCCCGCCAATCAGGTGGTCCTGGTCGATGGAGACGCGGAACATCCGCGGCTCGGGTTCAGGGAACAGCACCCGGTGGAGGAACGCCAGCACATCGGCCGACTCGTCGAGGACCTTGGACGTGGGTTTGCCGGCACCGTGGCCGGCCGAGGTCTCGATACGGATCAGGATGGGGGCATCACCGCCCTGGGCTTCCTGAAGCGTGGCGGCGTACTTGAAGGAGTGCGCGGGAACAACGCGGTCGTCATGATCCGCCGTGAGAACAAGCGTGGCGGGATACGCCGTACCGGGACGGATGTTGTGCAGCGGCGAATAGCGGTAGATGACCTGGAAATCCTCAGGGTTCTTCGGCGAGCCGTACTCGGTGGCCCAGGCGTGGCCGATGGTGAAACGGTCGAAACGGAGCATGTCCATGACGCCCACCGCGGGAATGGCCGCGGCGAACAGGTCCGGGCGCTGGTTGATCACGGCGCCGACGAGCAGGCCGCCATTGGAGCCGCCCCGAATGGCGAGTCTCTTTGGGCTCGTGTACCTGCGCGAGATCAGGTGCCCGGCGGCGGCGATGAAGTCGTCAAACACGTTCTGCTTGTTCTGTTTCATCCCCGCCCGGTGCCATTCCTCGCCGTATTCACCGCCGCCCCGCAGGTTGGCCGAGGCGTACACGCCGCCCCGCTCGAGCCACGCCAGCGTGAAGACGTTGAAAGCGGGGGTGACTGAGATGTTGAAACCGCCGTAGCCAAACAGCAGGGCCGGATGGGAACCATCCAGCGCGAGCCCCTTGCGCGCGGTGATGTAGACAGGGATGCGCGTGCCGTCCTTGCTCACGGCGAACTCCTGCCGGGTTTCGTACTTCGCCGGGTCGAAGGGCAGTTTTGACACGAACAGCGGGCGGCAGGCTCCGCCGGAGCACTGATACAACATTTCAGGCGTCATGAAGTTCGTCACCGAGAACACCGACGCGGAGTCCTCGGCGATGGTTATGGAAGAGTTCTGCGGCAGCGGCACGGTGCGCGGCGCGCCTCCGGAGAGCGGCGCGATCTTCACCAGCGCCGAGACCTCGTGCATGTAGTTCAGAACGAGTTGATCGCCTGCCAGCCGCGCCTGCCGCAATGTGTCCGCGGCTTCGGCTACCACGGTGCGCCAGTTGGCCGGAGCGGGGTTCGTCAGATCGACTTCGATCACGCGGTAGCGCGGCGCACCGTCGTTGGTGAGCAGCAGAATGCGCGAGCCGCGGCTGCCGATGAAGCGGTACGAAAAGCGGAATTCGTCCACGATGGGCTTCGGCGCAGGCTCGGATGCCTGAAGATCGATGAAGTGGATCAGGCGTTCGATCGCCGTGCTGCCGGCGGTTTCAAGAATGAGGTAGCGCCCGTCTGCGGCAAGGTGCGGAGTGAACGACCAGCGGGGTTGATCGGGTCTGCGATAGGCGGAGGTGTCCGCCGATTGCGGCGTTCCGATGCGGTGATAGTAAAGCGTGAAATTCTCATTCACCGCCCGGAGAGCGGCGCCGGTCTGCGGTTCGGGATAGCGCCCGTACCAGAATCCCTCTCCTTTGGCGTCCCACTCGGCGGTGGAGAACTTCGACCACTCCAGCGTGTCGGGCAGATCCTTCGATGTCGCGACATCGCGGACGCGCCAGGTGACCCAGTCGGAGCCGGAGCGGGAGACGGCATAGGCGAGCAGACGTCCGTCGCGCGAGATGGAGAACGTGTTGATGGACGCAGTGCCATCCGGCGACAGGGCGTTGGCATCCAGCAGCACGCGGTCCTTGCCGCCCTCCCGGACGAAGAGCACGGGCTGGTTCTGGAGCCCCGACTGGCGCAGGAAGAACACGCGCGGACCCCGGACGAAGTAGCCTGCAACCGCTCCGCCGCCGCGGTTGACCGTGGGGTAACGGTCGTATTGGTGGAGCCGTTCGAGCAGCACGCGAATGGCTGGGCGCTGCGGGATCCGCGAAAGAAACGCCTGGGTGCGCGCGTTCTGCGCCTGGATCCAGGCGCGCGTCTCCGGCGAATCCGGGTCTTCCAGCCAGCGGAAGTTCTCCGTCACGGAGACGCCGTGGAACACCTCTGTCGTTGGCCTGGGCGTGTTCTGCGCCGCCAGCGGAAGCCAGCAGCAAAACCAGATTAGCCTGCGCATGGCACGATCATATCGCCGCGCCCGGCAGGCGGGCGCGCGCGTTGCCTACCATAAGAACTTCAGGAGCTCCGATGCTCGATCTCCGCACGCACCCACACAGGCGATACAACCCGCTTACGGGCGAGTGGCTTCTGGTGAGTCCGCACCGCACACAGCGCCCCTGGCAGGGGCAGGTGGAGAAGCTCCCCGCCGAGACCCGGCCCGCCTACGATCCGAAGTGTTATCTGTGTCCGGGCAACGAGCGGGCGGGCGGGCGCCGGAACCCGCAGTACGAAAAAACGTTCGTGTTTACGAATGATTTTTCCGCCCTGCTCGCCGATTCGCCGGATGGCGAGGCGTCCCCGCACGAGCTGCTGCGCGCCGAAGGCGTGCGCGGCGTCTGCCGAGTAATCTGCTTCTCGCCGCGCCACGATCTGACGATGGCCGAGATGGAGGTGGAAGATCTCCGGGCTGTGGTGGACACATGGGTGGAGGAATACGAGACTCTGATGCGCGAGCCCTTCCTGCGCTACGTGCAGATCTTCGAGAACCGCGGCGAAATGATGGGCTGCTCGAACCCCCACCCGCACTGCCAGATCTGGGCGAGCAGCATCGTGCCGGATGAAGTCGAGCGCGAAGAGGCGATGCAGACAGAATACTGGCGCGGGCACGGGCGCACGCTGCTCGGAGACTATCTGAAGCTCGAACTGGAACTGGGCGAGCGGATCGTCTGCGCCAACGATCATTTCGTGGTCCTGGCGCCGTGGTGGGCGGTGTGGCCTTTCGAGACCATGATCGTGAGCCGCCGCGCCGTCACCGGGCTGGATGAACTGAACGGTGAGGAGCGCGCCGGGCTCGCCGGCATCCTCAAGAGGATCACGACGCGCTATGACAATCTCTTCGAGATCTCTTTCCCGTATTCGTTTGGGTTCCATCAGCGCACGGCGGGCGAGCGGAATCCGGCCTGGCATCTGCACGCGCACTTCTATCCCCCGTTGCTGCGCTCGGCGACGGTGAGGAAGTTCCTGGTCGGGTACGAAATGCTGGCGATGCCGCAGCGGGACATCACGGTGGAAGCGGCGGCGGCTCGGCTGCGGGAACAGAGCGAAGTGCATTACAGGAAACGCTGACAAAGCGTGAAACGGGGCCTGCAGTGGAATAGGCTGGGATCATGCAAGGGGCTCAGGTGATCCGCGCCGATGCCAGGGACAACGTGGCGATCGTGGCGGTGGAGACGGGGCTTGCCGCAGGCGCGCGGGCCGATGGCGGCGTCGAGTTGCGCGAATCCGTGCCCGCCGGACACAAAGTGGCACTGGCGCGGATTCCGCGCGGAGGAGAAGTGATCCGCTATGGCGCGGTGATCGGGCGCGCGATCGAGGACATCGAGGCCGGCGAATGGGTGCGCGAGGAACGGATCGAGCTGCCAGAGCCGCCGCCGCTCGATTCATTGCGGGCTCCGTCGAAAGCACCGCCGCGCGGCGAGCCGCTGGAGGGGTTCGGGTTCGAAGGTTACCGTAACGCGGACGGGACGGCGGGCACGCGGAACGTGCTCGGCATCACCACGACCGTGCAGTGCGTGGCGGGAGTGGTGGAGCACGCGGCGGAACGGATCCGGCGCGAACTGCTGCCGCGCTTTCCGAACGTTGATGGCGTTGCGGCGCTCACCCACCCCTACGGCTGCGGCGTGGCCATCGACGCGCCGGGTGCGGAGATCCCCATTCGCACGGTCCGCAATCTGGCTCTCAACCCCAACCTGGGCGGCGAAGTGATGGTGGTGAGCCTGGGCTGCGAAAAGTTGCAGCCGGCGCGGCTCGCACTGCCGGGCGAAGAACCGTTCCTGGTGCGGCTCCAGGATGACGGGCTGGGATCGTTCGAGTCGATGGTGGCGCGGATCCTCGAACTGGCCGAAAAGAGGCTGGAGAGGCTGAATGCGCGGCGGCGTGTGTGGCGCCCGGCGGCGGATCTGATTGTGGGCGTGCAATGCGGGGGGAGCGACTCGTTCAGCGGCGTGACTGCCAATCCGGCGGTGGGCGTGGCGACTGACCTGCTGGTACGCGCGGGCGCGACGGTGATCTTCAGCGAGATCACCGAAGTGAGGGACGCGGCGCATCTGCTGGCGGCACGCGCGGCATCGCCGCAAGTGGCGGAGGATCTGAAGCGCGAATTCGCCTGGTATGACGCGTATCTGGCGCGCGGCGGCGCCGACCGCAGCGCCAATCCCACGCCAGGCAACAAGCGCGGCGGGCTGGCCAACGTCGTCGAGAAGGCGCTGGGGTCGGTGGCGAAGTCCGGCTCGATGCCGCTGGACGGTGTCCTGCCGCCGGGCGAGCGGGCGCGCGGGAAGGGGCTCTGGTTTCTCGCCGGGCCGGCGAGCGACTTCATCTGTGGAACGCTGCAACTGGCAGCCGGCATGAACGTGCACGTGTTCACGACCGGCGAGGGGACGCCCTACGGTCTGGCGATGTGCCCGGTGATCAAGGTCAGCACGCGCTCGGCGCTGGCGCGGCGGTGGCCGGACCTGATCGACTTCGATGCCGGACGGATCTCCAGCGGGGAGATCCCGCTGGAACAGGCCGGGTGGGAAATGTTCCGGCTGATCCTGGATGTCGCTTCGGGCCGGAAAACGTGGACGGAGCGGCACGGGCTCGAGAACGATCTGGCGCTGTTCAATCCCGCGCCAGTGACCTGAGACGGCATTGCGGATGCGCTAGGCTGGGCTGGATGCCTCCACTCGAGAGGAGACTGCTGGGACCGGCGAGGCTGACGATGGCATGGTTCGTGTTGTGGGCGGGCTTCTGGACGTCTTTCTTTGTGATGATCGGGCTCGCGGATCCGGGCAGCATCGATCCGGGCGAGCCGGAAGCGATCGCCCGGATCTTCATCTGGCTGGGGCTGGCTTCGGGCGCGATTTTCGGAGGTGTGGCGAGTGTAACGGAGAGGCGCCAGATTCGGGTTCTGCGCTGTGTTCTGTGGGGCGCGCTCGCCGCGGCGGCGCCGCCGGCGATGATCGGCAAGTGGAATCAGATTCTGGTGCTGGCGCCGGTGGGGGCGGCTATCGGTGCGGCTCTGGCGTATGTGGGGCGGAAGGCTCTGGGAACCGCCGAAGACCGAGGGGGAGGGTGGTTGGCGGCGGCCCGGTTCGTCAGCCACGGTTTCACCGCGGGTGCGCAGCGGGCGGACTGGGGGCAGAGCGGTTGAGGTAGAATGGCGGGGCCATGGTCGAGGGCCCTGCGCTGCTGGTGCTCACGCTCGGCGCGGTGGTCCTGCTGCTGTTGCTGATCCTCTTACTCAGGCTCCACGCGTTCTTCTCGCTCCTGCTCGTCAGCATGGCCCTCGGCCTTGGCTCGGGGATGGCGCCGGCGCGGGTGCTGAAGTCGATGCAGACGGGATTCGGCGACGCGCTGGGGTTCATCGCCGTGGTTGTTTCACTGGGGGCGGTGATCGGGCGGCTGCTGGAACACTCCGGCGGCGGACGCGCGCTGGCGGACTGGCTGCTGGAGAAAGCGGGGCCGAAGCACGCCGTGTGGGCGGTGTTTTTTGCGGCGTTCCTGATCGGGCTTCCGATTTTTTTCGAAGTCGGCTTCATCATTCTGGTGCCGCTGGTCTACAGCCTGACGCGGGAGTCGGGCAGGAGTCTGCTGTATTTCGGGCTGCCGGTGGCGGCGGCGTTGACGGTGACGCACGCCATGGTTCCGCCGCATCCGGCGCCCGCGGCGGCGGCGCAGTTGTTGGGCGCGGACATGGGGAAGGCGATTCTTTATGGCGCGCTGCTCTCCATCCCAATGGCGCTCACCGGCGGCATGGGTTACGGGCTGTGGATCGCGCGGCGCATGCATGTGGCGGCGCCTGAGTCTGCGCCGCTGGCCGCCGCTCCGCCGAAGGAAACGAAAGACGCCCCGCATCCGATGCTGGTGGCGCTGGTGTTGCTGCTGCCCGTGATCCTGATTTTCGCGGCGAGCGTCGCGGATATGCGGCAGGCGGCGGGACTGGCCGCGTACCGGTTTCTCGGCCATCCTTTCACTGCGTTGATGACCGCAGCGCTGGCAGCGATGGCGTTGTTCGGCCTGCGCCGCGGCTTGAGCCGGGACGGGGTGCTGAAACTGGCTGAAGAAGCGTTGAAACCGCTGGGGGGCCTGCTGGCGATCATCGGCGGCGGAGGCGCGTTCAAGCAGATCATCGTGGACAGCGGCGCGGGGGCTTATGGAGGAAAGCTGCTGGCGGAGAGCGCGGTGTCTCCGCTCGTGGTTGCGTATCTGGTGGCGCTCGCGCTGCGTGTGGCGCAGGGTTCGGCGACGGTGGCGATCATCACCGCGGGCGGCATCGTGGCGCCGCTGTTCAAGGGGATTCCGGGGTATTCGCCCGAGATCCTACTGCTGGCGCTGTGCGCCGGGGGCACAGCGCTGTCGCACGTCAACGATGCGGGCTTCTGGCTTGTCAATCAGTGCTTCGGGCTGAGCGTGCCGGACACGTTGCGCACCTGGACGGTGATGAAGGTGATCACCTCCGCGGCGGGCATCCTGTTGGTGCTTCTCGCCCACCGCCTGCTCGGATAGACTGGGCGGGTTGGAGATTTCCATGAAACGCATTCTTGTTGTGCTGTCTTTTCTGGCGGCATGTGGTTGCCGCACCGCGCCCACTGCGGAAGAGGCGCGCCGATTCCTGGAGAGAGCGGAGAGCGAGCTTCTTCAGCTCTCGAATGAAGCGTCCCAGGCCTCCTGGGTGCAATCGACTTACATCACAATCGACACCGAGGCGCTGGCGGCGAAGGCGAACGAGCGTCTCGTCACGGCCAGCGTACGGTTGGCGAAAGAGTCGGCGAAGTACGACAAGATGGCGCTGCCGGACGACCTGAAACGGAAGCTGAAGCTGCTGAAACTGGCCATCACGCTGCCTGCGCCGTCGGATCCGTCCGAAGCGGCGGAGATGACGAAGCTGGCGGCGGGGCTCGAGTCGGCGTACGGCAAGGGCAAGTACTGTCCCGGCGGGGATGAGAAGAAGTGCCTGAACATCGATGAGATCACACGGATCATGGCTTCCAGCCGCGATCCGAAGCAGTTGCTGGATGTCTGGCAGGGGTGGCACTCGATCGCTCCGCCGATGAAGAAGGATTTTGCGCGGGTGGTGGAGATCACCAACAAAGGCGCGCGGGAGCTGGGCTTCGCCGACACGGGCGCGCTGTGGCGCAGCGGCTACGATATGCCGCCCGAGGATTTCACGCGGGAGCTGGACCGGATCTGGGAACAGGTGAAGCCGCTGTACGAGCAGCTCCACGCGTATGTGCGGTGGAAGCTGCGCGAGAAGTACGGACCGTCCGTGGTTCCGGAAAAAGGCCCTATCCCGGCGCATCTGCTCGGCAACATCTGGGCGCAGCAGTGGGACAATCTCTATCCGCTGCTCGCACCCAAAGGCGCCGATCCCGGCTACGACCTGACGGCGATCCTGAAGCGGCGCAACACCACGCCGGTGGACATGGTGAAGTACGGGGAGCGCTTCTTCACTTCGCTGAGCTTTGAGCCGCTGCCGCCGACCTTCTGGGAGCGCTCGATGTTCACGCGACCGCGCGACCGCGACGTGGTGTGCCATGCGTCCGCCTGGGACGTGGACAACGTGGACGATCTGCGCATCAAGATGTGCATCGAAATCAACGCCGACGACTTCAACGTCATCCACCATGAACTGGGGCACAACTTCTATCAGCGCGCCTACAACCGGCTGCCGTTCCTGTTCCGCTCGGGCGCCAACGACGGCTTCCACGAAGCCGTGGGCGACACGATCGCGCTCTCGATCACTCCCGAGTACCTGGTGAAGATAGGGTTGCTCGACCGCGCTCCCGACGCGAGCAAGGATCTCGGGCTGCTGATGGCGCGGGCGCTCGACAAGGTGGCCTTCCTGCCATTCGGGCTGCTGATCGACCAGTGGCGGTGGAAGGTGTTCTCGGGCGAGGTGAAGCCTGAACAGTACAACCGCGCGTGGTGGGACCTGCGGCGGAAGTATCAGGGCGTGGCGCCGGTGAGCGAGCGCGGCGACGAGTATTTCGACGCGGGCGCCAAGTATCACGTGCCTGCCAACGTGCCCTACACGCGCTATTTCCTCGCGCACATTCTCCAGTTCCAGTTCCACAAGGCGCTGAGCGATGCGGCGGGCTGCCAGGGGCCCGTGCACCGCTGTTCGATCTATGACAACAAGGAGGCGGGACGCCGCCTGAAAGAGATGCTCGAAATGGGCGCCAGCCGTCCGTGGCAGGAGGCGCTCGAAAGAGTCACCGGCACGCGGCAGATGGACGCCGCCGCGATCCGCGCGTATTTCAAGCCGCTGGAAGACTGGCTGGCCGAACAGAACAAAGGCAGGCCGGTGGGCTGGTAACAGCGGCGCGCGCCGTGCGATACAATCGCACGCGTCATGAGAAGACGAACCCTTTTGGCCGGCGGCGCCGGCCTGCCTGCGGCAGCCATGATGCAATCATCGACCCAATCAACGAACCCGGCGATCCTGGAAATGCGCTATTTCCGGCTCCGCAACACGATGGACAACCAGCGGGGCCGGCTCAGCGAACATCTGGGCAAGGCGCTCGCGCCGGCCATGCGCAGGGCGGGCGCTGGTCCGGTGGGGCTGTTCTCGAGCTCAATCGCGCCCGGCGGACCGTTCCTGCTGCTGGTGGCGCAGCATGCTTCACTGGCGGCGTTCGAGCAGTGCTGGCAGCGGCTCGGCGCGGACGGCGAACTGAAAGCCGCCACGGAGGCTCTCTACAGGCAGGTCCAGTTGCCGTATCAGCGGATGGACGTGCATCTGCTGCGGGGCTTCCGCAAGTTCCCGGCGATCGAGACGCCCCCCGGGGGCGAGGGGCGCGCGGCGCGCATCTTCGAACTGCGCACCTATGAATCCAACACGCCGGAGTCGCTCAAGAAGAAGATCGGCATGTTCGAGGACGGCGAGATCGATCTGTTCCGCAAGTTCGGCCTCGCTCCGGTGTTTTTCGGCGAGATGATTGCGGGCGCGAACATGCCGAACCTGACCTACATGGTGGCGTTCGACAGCCTGGCGGCGCGCGAAGCCAACTGGCGCGCGTTCGCGACGAGCCCGGAGTGGAAAAAGATGGCCGCGACTCCGGGGCTCAGCGACGGCGAAGTGGTCTCCAACATCAGCAGCACGATCCTGTCTCCGCTGGCGGGATCGATGATCCGTTAAGCGCCATGCGGTCCGCGCTGCTCGTGCTGTTTGCAGCGCCGGCGTTCTGCCAGCCGCCGCGCGGCTACTCGATCCCGCTAATCGATCTGGCGCAGGAGACGCACCGGCAGATCGTGGTGGACCGCGAACCGGGGCAATATCTGGGGCATCCGACAACCGTGCTGCTCGAAGACGGGCGCACCGTGCTGGCCGTGTATCCGAAAGGCCACGGACGCGGAGCGATCGTACTGAAGCGCAGCCGCGACGGCGGGCGGACGTGGCCGGAAAGGCTGCCCGTGCCGGAGAACTGGGCCACGTCGCAGGAGACGCCGACGATTCACCGCGTGATTGATGGGAAAGGCAAGAAGCGGCTGATCCTGTTTTCGGGGCTGTATCCGGTCCGCATGGCGGTATCGGAAGACGACGGCGCGACGTGGACGCCGCTCGAACCCATCGGCGATTTCGGCGGGGTGGTGGCGATGGCAAGCGTCGAGCGGCTGCGTGACGGGCGCTACATGGCGCTGTTCCACGACGACGGCCGCTTCCTGCGCAAAGACGGCAAGCGCGGCCGGTTCATCGTGTATAAGACCGTTTCCAGCGATGGCGGATTGACGTGGAGCGAGCCGGTAGCGATCCTTTCGCACCCGGAGGCTCACCTGTGCGAGCCGGGGCTGGTGCGCTCGCCCGACGGGAGGCGCATGGCCGTCCTGCTGCGGGAGAACAGCCGGAAGTTCAACTCGTTCGTGTCGTTTTCCGGCGACGAGGGCAGGACGTGGAGCGAGCCGCGAGAGCTGCCGGGCGCGCTTACAGGCGACCGCCACACGGCGGTGTATGCGCGCGACGGACGGCTGTTCATTTCCTTCCGCGATACGGCGCTCGCCAGCCCCACGCGCGGCGACTGGGTGGCCTGGGTCGGCAGGTTCGAGGACATCGAGCAGGGCCGCGAAGGGCAGTACCGGGTGCGGCTGATGAAAAACCACAAGGACCTCGACTGCTGCTATCCCGGTGTTTTGCGGCTGCCCGACGGCACGATCCTGACAACCACATACGGCCACTGGACTCCCGGCGAGCCGCCCTACATCGTGAGCGTCCGGCTGAAACTTTCCGAACTGGACCGCAAGACGCGCGCCATGAAGCGCTGAGTTGGAGGCGCTGCGGCGGCGATAGAATCGCATCAAGCGCCGCGCGGCCGCGCCGCGCGGAGAAAGAGGTTCGAGATGTCATTCATTGGGAATCATGTCTGGCTGATCCCTGCGCTGCTCGGCATGGCCACGGCGGCCGCTTTCGGGCAGCAGAACTATACGTTGCGTTCGCCGGACGGGCGGATTGAAGTCCGCATCCGCGCGGGCGAGCGGCTCGCTTACGACATTGCCGTGCGCGGCAAGACCGTGATGCAGAACTCGACCGCTTCCATCCGCATCGACGGCGCGCGGCTGGGCGTGGGCCTGAAGGTGCGCGGCGCGAAGGAGCGCTCGCAGGACGCCGTGCTCGAGCCGCAGGTGAAGCTGAAGACGGCGCGGATCCGCGAGCGCTACAACGAGCTGAGGCTGGAAGGGGAAGGCGGACTGGCGGCGACGTTCCGCGCCTACAACGAGGGCGCCGCCTACCGGCTGGAGACCGCGCTGCCGCAGGCGGGGGTCAAGGTGTTCGACGAAGAGGCGTCGTTCCGTTTTCCGGAGGACTATCAGGCGTATTATCCGGCGGAGGAGAGCTTCTTCTCGCACAATGAGCGGACGTACGCGCGGCGCACGCTGAGCTCGATCGCGCCGGGGACGCTTGCGACGCTGCCCGTGGTCGTCGATGCAGGCGGAGTGAAGCTGGCGCTGGCGGAAGCGGACATCGAGGATTATCCGGGCATGTGGTTCCGGGCTACGGGCGGCAAGGGGCTCGATGCGACCTTCCCGCCTTACCCGCGCAAAGAAGCCCTGCACACAGACCGGAATTTCCGCGTGGTGGAGGCGGAAGACTACATCGCCGAGACGCGCGGCACGCGCACCTTCCCGTGGCGGCTGGTGGCGGTGGCGGAGAAAGACGGCGAGTTGCTGACGAATCCACTCGTGTGGCTGCTCCAGAAGCCGACGCAGATCGCCGATGCAAGCTGGATCCGCCCGGGCAAGGTCGCCTGGGACTGGTGGAACGCGCTGAATGTCTACGGCGTGGACTTCCGCTCCGGCGTGAACACGGCCACGTACAAGTACTTCATCGATTTCGCCGCGAGATACGGCATCGAATACATCGTTCTGGACGAAGGCTGGTACAAGCTCGGCAACGTGCTCGATGTCGTGCCTGAGGTGAACATGCAGGAGATCACTTCATACGCGGCGCAGAAAAAGGTGGGCGTGATCCTGTGGGTGGTGTGGAAGACGCTGGCGGACCAGATGCAGGCGGCGCTCGACCAGTACGCGAAGTGGGGCGTGAAGGGGATCAAGGTGGACTTCATGCAGCGCGACGACCAGAAGATGGTGAACTTCCTCCAGGAGTTGGCGCGCGAGGCGGCGAAGCGGAAGATGCTGGTGGATTATCACGGCCTGCAGCGCACGGCTCTGATGACGCGCACATGGCCGAACATCATCAGCAACGAGGGAGTGAAGGGACTCGAATGGAGCAAGTGGAGCGCGGAGATCGAGCCGTCCCACACGGTGATGCTGCCGTTCACAAGGATGTTTCTTGGGCCGATGGACTTCACGCCGGGTGCGATGAAGAACGCCGCGCGCGGCAGCTTTGCGCCGTTGTTCCAGACGCCGATGTCGATGGGCACGCGGTGCCACCAGCTGGCGATGTACGCCATTTATGAAAGCCCGTTGCAGATGCTCGCCGACAGCCCGTCGAATTACCTGCGCGAACCGGAGGCGATGGAGTTTCTCGGCCCGGCGCCGACCGTGTGGGATGAAACGGTGGTGCTGGATGCGAGCATCGGAGAATATGTGGCGGTGGCGCGCAGGCATGGCAGGCAGTGGTATGTGGGGGCGATGACGAACTGGACCGGGCGGGAGCTGGAGTTGCGGTTCGACTTTCTGCCGGCGGGAGAGTTTGCGATGACTTCCTATGAAGACGGCGTGAACGCGCACCGGGCCGGCATCGACTACCGGATGAAGAAGGGCAAGGTGAACCGGCAGACGGTGCTGAGGGTGCGGCTGGCGCCGGGGGGCGGATGGGCGGCGCGGATCACGCCGTAATCCGGCGCTGGGAGGCATGGGAGCGGCCATGATCGGCGTGACGATGGGGGATGCCAATGGCGTCGGGCCGGAAATTGTGCTGAAGGCCTGGCGCGGCGGGCTCGTCAGTGAGCCGTTTGTCCTTTACGGCGAACTGGCGGCGCTGGATTACTACAACCGTGCGCTCGGCTATGGCGTGCCGCTGCGGTGTGTGCGCGAGCCGCGGGAGTCCGCCTCCGGCGCGCTGAACGTGATGGATCTCGGCCTGCTGCAATCCGGTGAAGTGCGCCCTGGCGAGCTGAGCGCGGCGGCGGGGCGCGCCGCCAGGGAAGCCGTGGTGCGCGCAGCGCGGGCGGCGCTGGCAGGCGAAATCGAAGCGGTGGTGACGCTGCCCGTCAACAAGCAGGCGATCCAGATGAGCGATCCGCGCTTCACCGGCCACACAGAGCTGCTGGGAGAGGTGTGCGGCTCGAGCGACGTGACGATTCTGCTGGCGAGCGAGAGGCTGATGGTGACACACATCAGCACGCACTGCTCGCTGCGCGAGGCGATTGCGCGGGTGACGCCGGAGCGCGTGCGGCGGATTCTCGAACTGACATGCGAGGCGGTGCAGCGGCTGAGGCCCGGGGCGCGGATCGCCGTGGCGGGGCTGAACCCGCACGCGGGCGAGGGCGGCGCATTCGGCGATGAAGAGATCCGCGTGATCGCGCCCGCGGTGGAGTGGGCGCGCGCACAGGGCTGGCCCGTCGAGGGGCCGCTGCCGCCGGACACGCTGTTCTACCTCGCCGTGCATCGGGGGCGCTACGATGCGGTCGTCTGCATGTACCACGACCAGGGCCACATTCCGCTGAAGCTGCTCGATTTCGAGGGCGGCGTGAATGTGACGCTCGGACTGCCGGTCGTGCGCACGAGCGTCGATCACGGCACGGCGTTCGACATTGCGGGGAAGGGCGTAGCGTCGCCCAAGAGCTTCGTGGCTGCGTTCCGCATGGCAGAGAAGCTGGCGGCGGCGAAACAGGGCGGATGATTCAGAACTTGAGGAACCAGCGCTTTCGCCACAACGCGTATGCCACCAGCCAGAGAGCCGCCACGTTGGTGAGTGCATACAGCAGGCTGGCGTTTTTCTGAACGGACGTGACGGCGAGGCAGACATTGCCGTACCACCATTGGTGGAAGCCCGTGGCTTCGGCAGCGCGGGCGAAGATGCCCGACAGCAGGAACATCAGGATCGCATTGGAGCCGTAAATCTCAAAGAAGCGGAACCAGCGCCCCGCACCGCGCATTTCCGCCACCCAGTACCAGAAGGCGAAAGCGATCATGGCAAGGCCAGCCATCAGGAAGACGAATGACGTCGTCCACAGGTTCTTATTGACGGGGATCCAGATCGACATCACCTGAGCCGCGGCGAACAGCGCCGAACCGCCGAAGACGAAAGCCTGGAGGCGCGCCCGGTGCCACGAAAAATGCCGCAGAACATGGCCGGCGAGCGCGCCGAAAAGCACCGTGGAAACGGCCGGCAGCGTGCTGATGATGCCTTCAGGATCCCAGTCCCGCGTGTGCCGCCACATGTGTCCGCTCAGAAAGAGGGAGTCGACGTAGCGCGCGAAATTGCAGTCCATCGACCATGAGCCCGCGCCGCAACCGGGCGTCGGGTAAAACCACATCAGCCCCAGATACAGAGCATTGAAACCGAGCAGCCAGAGAATCTGCCCGCGCACACTGGTGTAGAGAAAGATCAGGAACGCGATGAGATAGCAGACGGCGATGCGCTGAAGCACGCCGGGAATGCGGATTGTGGCCGGATCGATGTGAGGAAACGGGCCCACGAAGACGCCCAGCAGAAACAGGATGACGGCGCGCTGGAAGGCGTGCCGGAGGAGTTCGGCGCGCGACTGGCCGCGCTCGATGCGGCGTGCGGTGGACAGTGTCATCGCCACGCCGACGATCCAGAGGAAGAACGGAAACACGGTGTCGGTGAACGTCCAGCCGTGCCATTCGGCGTGTTCCAGTTGCGCGTAGGCCGGCGATGAGCCGGGATTGTTCACCAGGATCATCGAGGCGATGGTGAAGCCCCGGAAGATGTCAAGAGATTGAAGTCTGCCCGTGGAAGCCTGTTGCATGCAAGAAATCGAAGCTATCACAGCACGGGCGGGTGCCGCCGCGATCCCGCTAGGATAGCGGTAGTGAGCGCAGAGGATATCCACTCTTACTCGAACCCGCATGAGTCGCGCGTGCGGCATGTCGAGCTGGACCTGACGGTGTCGTTCGAGGAGCGCAGGCTGCGCGGCGCGGCGGCGCTCCAGTTGGAGCCGGCGGGGCGGCGGCTCGTACTGGACACGCGCGACCTGGCGATCCGGCGCGTGAACGGGCGAACGGACAATTTCCGCCTGGGGGCGAAGGACCCAATCCTTGGTGCGCCGCTCGAGATCGATCTCGAGCCCGGCGAGCGCAGCGTGCTCGTCGAATACGAAACGTCGCCGGAGGCCAGCGGACTGCAGTGGCTCGAGCCGCCGCAGACGGCAGGCAAGAGGCATCCGTTCCTGTATTCGCAATCGCAGGCGATCCACGCGCGGAGCTGGATTCCGTTGCAGGACTCGCCGGGCGTGCGCGTGACGTTTTCGGCGCGCATTCACGCGCCCGTGCCGCTGAAGGCGCTGATGGCGGCGCGCCGGGTGAGGGACGGGCACTTCCATATGCCCCTGCCGGTGCCCTCGTACCTGATGGCGCTGGCGGTGGGCGACGTGGAATTCCGCGCGCTGGGTCCGCGCTGCGGCGTGTGGGCGGAGCCGGCGGTGCTCGATGCAGCGGCGCGCGAATTCGCCGATGTCGAGAAGATGGTGGAGGCGGCGGAGCGGCTCTACGGGCGCTACCGCTGGGGGCGCTATGACCTGCTGGTGCTGCCGCCGTCGTTCCCGTTCGGCGGCATGGAGAATCCGTGCCTGACGTTCGCCACGCCAACGGTGATCGCCGGCGACAGAAGCCTGGTGTCGCTGATCGCGCATGAGCTGGCGCACTCGTGGTCGGGCAACCTCGTGACCAACGCGGCCTGGAACGACTTCTGGCTGAACGAAGGATTCACGACCTACATCGAGCGGCGGATCCAGGAGGCGCTGTACGGGCGCGCCCGCAGCGAGATGGAGATGGCGGTGGAGGTAGGCGAGCTGGAGGAGGAGCTGCGGCGGCTGCCCGAGGCGGATCAGAAGCTGGTGCTCGACCTGAAGGGCAGGGATCCCGATGATGGCATGACGCAGGTGCCGTATGTGAAGGGCGCGCTCCTGCTGCGGTGGCTGGAGGAAAAGCACGGGCGCGAGCGGTGGGACAACTGGCTGCGCGGGTACTTCGAGAGGTTCGCGTTTCAATCGATCACGACGGCGGATTTCCTTGCGGAGCTGGAGCGCGGCTTCCCGGGCGAGGACGTGCGCGAGTGGCTCTACGAGCCGGGCCTGCCCAAGGGCGCGCCGCGTCCGCGTTATGAGTTCGGCGCGGAGCCGCGCAAGGATTGGGCGACGCAGGAGTGGCTGCACTGGCTGCGGGCGATGCCGGAGAAGCTGCCCGTGGAGCGGATGGCGGAGCTCGACCGGCAGTGGGGATTCACGGAGAGCGGCAACAGCGAGATTGCGGCGCAGTGGCTGCTGATGGCGGTGCGCAGCGGATATCAGCCGGCATATGCGAGGCTGGAGCGGTTCCTGATCGAAGTGGGGCGGCGGAAGTTCGTCAAGCCTCTGTACGCGGAGCTCGCGAAAACGCCGGAGGGGCTGAAGCGCGCGCGGCGGATCTATGAAAAAGCGCGCCCAGGGTACCACCCGATCACGCGGGCGACCGTGGACGCGCTGTTGAAGTAGAAGCGGGACTAGAAGCTGGCGGGACCCTGCTGCGGGCGCGGCTCGGGGCGGGGCTTTCGAGGCAGCTTTTCCTCGCGGTTGGCGGTGTGGACGACCAGGGTGGCGACGACGGCGGACATCTGCATCATGTCTTCGCGCGGGATGCGGTCGTAGACGTCCATGTTGGTGTGGTGGGTGCGTGTGCCGTACTCGAGCGGGTCCTGGATGAACTGGAATCCGGGCAGGCCCACGGCGTCGAAGCTCTGGTGGTCCGTGCCGCCGGTGTTGCGGCTGGTGATGGTGGTGACGCCGAGATCGCGCAGGGGCGCGAGCCAGGCTTCAAAGATGGGACGGCACATTTCATTGCCCTGGAGATAGATGCCGCGGATGCGGCCGCCGCCGTTGTCAACGTTGTAATAGGCGGAAAACTTCTCGTACTCAGGCAAGGTCTTCATGGTGGCGCGGTCGGCGAAGTGCTTGGTGACGTAGCCGCGCGAGCCAAGCAGGCCCTGTTCCTCGGCGTCCCAGAGCGCAAGGCGGACGGTGCGGTCGAGCCTGAGGTCGAGCTTTTTGAGGATGCGCATGACCTCGAGCATGACGGCCGAGCCGGCGCTGTTGTCGGTGGCGCCCGTGCCGGCGTGCCAGGTGTCGAAGTGGCCGCCGATCATCACGATCTCGTCCTTGTGTTTGCCCGCGCCGGGGAGTTCGGCGATGATGTTGAAATTGTGCTGGTCGGCGTCGGTCCATTCGTTGCGGACTTCGGCTTCAATGCGGACCGCCACCTTGCGGTCGAGCAGGCGCCAGATGCGGTTGTAATGCTCGGCCGTGAGCACGATGGCGGGCGGAGCGGGCTGATCCTTGGGGTTACGGGAGCCGCCGCTGGAAGTGAAGAAGGTGCCGAGGTCCCCGCGCCCGTTCTGAATGAGCAGGGCCACCTTTTCCTCGCGGAGGAAGTCGTTCAGCTTGCGGCGGAAGGCCATCATCTGCATGAAATTCGGCTGCGGCTGGCCAGGCCCGGCCTGGCGGCGGCCGAAGGGCAGGATCTGCGCCGTGGCGATCTCCGCCAGATCCTGATCCGTGTAGCGGCGCCCATCAGCCTTGTCATGCAGGGTGATCTCCTGGGGTTGGTCGATAAGGACGATCTTTCCGGCGAGCTTGCCGCGCCACTTTTCGAGGTCGGCTTCTTCGCGGAGAGTGGCGAGGATGGGTTCGCCGCTAATCACGCCGTCGGTGGAGGAGGTCCAGGCCTGTGGAGCGCCGATGAGAGGCATATAAGCGGGCTCGGTCATGGCGGCATAGAATTTCCTGTTTTCCCAGCCGCGGCCGAACTGGCCCCAGGGCTCGAAGCGGACGTCTTCAACGCCCCACTCTTTCAGGGTCTTCTGGGCCCACTCGGCGCCGGTGCGGTAACGGGGCGAGCCCGCCAGACGGGGGCCGTGAACATCGGTAAGCTGCAGCAGGATGTCCATGACCTTCGAGTTCTGGAAGGCTTCCTGTTTGATCCGGTAAATGGCTTCGAGATCGGCCTTCTCCTGAGCGGGCAGGACCAGAGCGAAGACGAGCAAGAAGAAAAAGATGTGGATGCGGTGTTTCATGGGGAATGTAGTTCGAGCATATCGGAGCGGCGATGAGGCTGACAACCGGCCCGTTCCGGATCGGCCTGGCGGGCAGGGTACTGGAACCAGTGCGATCTTTCGGCCGGCTGGCGGCATCTAAACTGTTAGGATGTCCTGATTCTCTCCAGGGGCCATTGCCAGCGTTGAGCCTTTCGGTGGATAATGAGGGCACGGGAACCCCGGGTTCTGGGGCTAGCCATGTGCGGCCCGGGCCGCAGGGAGAAGATTTGTGAAGCGATCCCCGAGCGACGAAATTCTCAGATGCTCGTTTTGCCATAAGAGCCAGGACGCGGTCGGGAAGCTGATCGCCTCTCCGAGCGACTACCCGAGAGCTTACATTTGCGACGAGTGCATCGCCGTCTGCAACTCGATACTGGCCGATGACCGTCCGGAGCGCCCGTACGGCGTGCCGCAGAAGCTGCCCAAGCCGCTGGAGCTGAAAGAGTATCTCGATCAATACGTCATCGGGCAGGAGCCGGCCAAGAAGAAGCTGGCGGTGGCGGTGTACAACCACTACAAGCGGATCCAGATGAACCGCCACAAGGTGGGAGAGGTGGAGGTTTCCAAGTCGAACATCCTCCTGATCGGACCCACCGGCACGGGAAAGACGCTGCTGGCGCAGACGCTGGCGCGGATCCTGGACGTGCCGTTCGCCATCGTCGATGCCACGACGCTGACCGAGGCGGGCTACGTCGGCGAGGACGTCGAGAACATCATCCTGCGGCTGCTGCAGAATGCCGACTGGGACGTGCAGCGGTGCCAGACGGGAATCATCTACATCGACGAGATCGACAAGATCTCCCGCAAGGATGAGAACCCCTCGATCACGCGCGATGTGTCCGGCGAAGGCGTGCAGCAGGCGCTGCTGAAGATCCTGGAAGGGACCATTGCGAACGTGCCGCCGCAGGGCGGCAGGAAGCACCCGCACCAGGAGTTCACGCCGGTCGACACGACCAACATTCTGTTCATTTGCGGCGGCGCCTTCGTGGGGCTGGAAAAGATCATCGCCCGCCGCGTGGGCAAGAAGACGCTGGGGTTCAAGAGCGTGGAGGAGAACCGCGAGGGGGCGCGCGGGGCGCAGCAGCGGGATATGACGCTGCTCGAACAGCTCCAGCCGGAGGATCTGATCAAGTTCGGCTTCATCCCCGAATTCATCGGCAGGCTCCCCGTGGCGGCGGTGCTCGGGGATCTGGACCGCGAAGCGCTGATGCAGATCCTGGTGAAGCCGCGCAACGCGATCATCAAGCAGTATCAGAAGCTGTTCGAGTACGAAAATGTTAAACTGAAATTCAGCGATGACGCCCTGGAGGCGATCGCTGAGCTGGCTCTGCAAAGGAAGGTGGGGGCGCGGGGCCTGCGGATGATCCTCGAAGAATTGATGTTGGACGTCATGTACTACCTGCCGTCTTACAAGAAGGTGCGGGAGTTCCTGGTGACGCGCGAGATGGTCATGACGCAGAAGATCAACTGGGCGTTGCTCGAGAAGGCCGGCTGAGGTTCATTGATCCACTCGGCCTGGCAGGACGGGCGCCGGGTGGCCCGGATTTCCCCAGAGTGAAACTGTCCGGTACAGCGACAATCAACCCATGAGCAGCTCGAAAGAGAAGTTGGAAGCGCGGCGGCTCCCCATGATGCCCATCCGGGACGTGGTGATCTTCCCGCACATGATGACCCCGTTCGTAGTGGGGCGGGAACCGAGCGTCCGGGCGCTGGAAGAAGCGCTCGCCACCGACAAGAAGATTTTCCTGGCCACGCAGCACGACGCGACCGTGGACGACCCGCGCCCCGAGGACATTTATCAGGTGGGCACGGTGGCCAGCATCGTGCAGTCCGTGCGCATGCCCGACGGCAACATCAAGGTGCTGGTGGAGGGCGTGGAGCGCGGCAAGATCGTCTCGGTTTCCGAGGAAGAGGGCTTCTTCCGCGCGCTGGTGCGGACGGTGCCGCAGAAAGTGGAGCCGAGCGCGCAACTGGAAAGCCTGACGGCGCGCGTGACTTCGCTGTTCGAGCAGTATGTGAAGCTCAGCCAGAACGTCAACTACGAGACGATGATCGCCGCCGTCCGGGTGGACGATCCGGGCAAGCTGGCCGACACGATCGGCGCGAATCTCCAGTTGACGATCGAAGAGAAGCAGGAGCTGCTGGAGATTTTCGATCCCGTCGACCGCCTGACGCGGATCGCCGACATGCTCGACATCGAAATCGAGAAGCTCAATGTCGACCGCAGCATCCAGGGCCGCGTCAAGCGGCAGATGGAGAAGGCGCAGAAAGAGTACTACCTCAACGAGAAGATCAAGGCCATCCAGAAGGAGCTGGGGCACGGCGAAAAAAGCGAGTTCGATGAACTGCGCAAGCGGATCGATGAATCCGGCATGACCGGCGACGCGCGCGATAAGGCGCTTGCGGAGCTGCGGCGGCTGGAGCAGATGCCTCCGATGTCGGCCGAGTCCACGGTGTCGCGCAACTACCTGGAGTGGATGCTGTCGGTGCCGTGGCAGAAGAAATCGAAGGAAATCCGCGATCTCCGGTACGCCGAGGAGGTGCTCAACGCCGATCATTACGGACTGGAGAAGATCAAGGAGCGGATTCTCGAGTTTCTCGCCGTGCGGCGGCTGGTGAAGAACCCGAAGGGCTCGATCCTGTGCTTTGTCGGGCCGCCGGGCGTGGGCAAGACGTCGCTCGGCATGAGCATCGCCAAGGCGACTGGACGCAACTTCGTCAGGATGTCGCTGGGCGGCGTGCGCGACGAAGCCGAGATCCGGGGCCACCGGCGGACTTACATCGGCGCGCTGCCGGGCCAGATCATCCAGATGATGAAGAAGGCCGGCACGCGGAATCCGGTGTTCATGCTCGACGAGGTGGACAAGATGTCGACGGACTTCCGGGGCGATCCGTCGGCGGCGCTGCTTGAAGTGCTCGACCCCGAGCAGAACCACATGTTCATGGACCACTACCTCGACGTCGAGTACGACCTGAGCGAGGTGTTCTTCATCGCCACGGCCAACGTGCTGCACACGATCCCGCCGGCGCTCCAGGACCGCATGGAAGTGATCCGGCTGTCGGGCTACACCGAGTTCGAAAAGATGGAAATCGCGCGGCGGTTCCTGGTGCCGAAGCAGATGAAGGCCACGGGGCTGGCTGCGGAGCATCTGGAGTTCCAGGACTCGGGATTGATGACGCTGGTGCAGAACTACACCCGCGAGGCCGGGGTGCGGAACCTGGAACGCGAAATCGGCAACGTGTGCCGGAAGGTGGCGCGCCAGATCGTGATGGCGGAATCGGCGGCCGAACTGGAGAGCGAAAAGAAGGGCAGAAAGAAATCCGGCGTGGTGCACGCCAAGGTGATCGTCGACGGCGCGAAGGTGCAGCAGTTGCTTGGCCCGCTGCGGTTCCGCGATCTCGGCACGGAAAAGAAGCCCGAGGTGGGCCTGGCTACCGGCCTGGCATGGACCGAAGTGGGCGGGCAGGTGCTGACGACCGAAGCGACTATCATGGAAGGCAAGGGGCGGCTGACGATCACGGGCAAACTGGGCGACGTGATGCAGGAGTCGGCGCAGGCGGCGATGAGCTTCATCCGCTCGCGCGCTTCGATGCTCGGGCTGCCGCGGGATTTCTACCGCCACCTGGATATTCACGTGCACGTGCCCGAAGGAGCGATTCCCAAGGATGGCCCCTCGGCGGGTATCACGATCGCCACGACGCTGGCTTCCGCGCTGACGAGGATTCCGGTGCGCGGCGATCTGGCGATGACAGGCGAAATCACGCTGCGTGGGCGCGTGCTCCCCATTGGCGGCGTCAAGGAGAAACTGCTGGCGGCGCACCGCCACGGCATCTTCGAGGTGGTGCTGCCGCGGGATAATGAGAAAGATCTGGCCGACGTTCCGGAGAACATCCGGAGCGAGATGAAAATCCACTTCGTCGAGTGGATGGACGAGGTGCTGAAAATCGCCCTGGCGGGCGATCTGGAGGCGCTGGCCGCGCAGCCTCCGGCTCATCCCCTGGAGGTGATGCCGGAGATCTCCGTGGACGAGAACCGGGCCCATTGAGGGCGGCATCGGAGCGGCGGAGAAGTGCGTCCGCAAGCCAGATTCCTGGTGAGCGCAACGGACGCGCGGCATTTCCCGCCGCCGGGTCTGCCTGAAGTGGCGTTTCTGGGGCGCAGCAACGTAGGGAAATCGACCCTGCTAAACTGCCTCCTGGGGCAGAAGCTGGCCCGCACCTCCAACACGCCCGGCAGGACGCAGGCCGTCAATTTCTTTGAAGTGGACGGCCGGGTGATCTTCGCTGATCTGCCCGGCTACGGATATGCTGAGGCCCCGAAAGCGGTGAAGAGGGGCTGGCAGGGGCTTGCTGAAAGCTACCTGCTGCACCGCGAGAGTTTGGCTCTCTGCTTCGTGCTGCTCGACGCGCGGCGCGGATGGATGGAGTCCGATCTCCAGCTCAAGGATTGGCTGGAGGCGCACTCCAGGCCGTACGCCGTCGTTGCAACGAAGTCGGACAAGCTGAACCAGAAGGAACGAAACGAAAGCCAGAAAGCCATCCGCGGACCGTACCCGGACGGGGACCTGTTCTGGTTTTCGGGCCTGACAGGCCAAGGAGTGAAAGAGATTTGGCAAACGATCTGGAAAACAACAACCCGGTGAACCAGGACCCCGTCACTGAGGAGAACGCGCAGGCGGCTGAGAGCCGCCCTGCGGAGAACGCCGCCCGCGAGGGGGCGCCCACCCGCAGAAAGATGTCCGAGACCAGGACGAAGTCCAACGGGCCGGCGGCCAGGAGTACCGAGGCCGAACCGAAGGCGGCGGAGCCCGCCGAACGCGCCGAAGAACCGCGCGAGGCGCCGCAGGAAGAATCTCCGCGGCAGGGCGCGCTGAACAAGCGCGGCAATCTCGACCTCGGCGAGCTGAAGGAGATGTCGATCGCGCGCCTGAATCAGATCGCGCGCGAGCTCGAGATCCCCGGCGTCGCCGGCATGCGCAAGCAGGAGCTGATCTTCAGGATCCTCCAGGCGCAGGCCGAGAAGGCCGGGCTGATCTTCTCCGAGGGCGTCATCGAGTGCCTGCCGGACGGATTCGGCTTCCTCCGCGCTCCCGAGTACAATTACCTGCCCGGACCCGACGACGTCTACGTCTCGCCGTCGCAGATCCGCCGCTTCGACCTGCGCACCGGCGACACGGTGAGCGGCCAGATCCGTCCGCCCAAGGAAGGCGAGCGCTACTTCGCCCTCATCAAGGTGGACGCGATCAACTTCGAGCCGCCCGAGCAGGCGCGCAACAAGATCTTCTTTGACAACCTGACGCCGCTCTACCCGCTGGAGCGGATCCGGCTGGAGACCACGCGCGACAACTACACCGGCCGCATCATGGACATGCTGACGCCCATCGGCAAGGGCCAGCGCGGCCTGATCGTCAGCCCGCCGCGCACGGGCAAGACGATGATGTTGCAGTCGATCGCGCACTCGATCGCCGCCAACCATCCCGAGATCATCCTCATCGTGCTGCTGATCGACGAGCGCCCGGAAGAGGTCACCGACATGCAGCGCTCGGTGAAGGGCGAAGTCATCAGCTCGACCTTCGACGAGCCGGCGCAGCGCCACGTGCAGGTGGCTGAGATGGTGATCGAAAAAGCCAAGCGGCTGGTCGAGCACAAGCGCGACGTGGTGATCCTGCTGGACTCGATCACGCGCCTGGCGCGCGCCTACAACACCGTCGTGCCGCCTTCGGGCAAGGTGCTCTCGGGCGGCGTCGACTCGAACGCTTTGCAGCGCCCCAAGCGCTTCTTCGGCGCGGCGCGCAACATCGAAGAGGGCGGCTCGCTGACCATCATCGCCACGGCGCTGATCGACACGGGCTCGCGCATGGACGACGTGATCTTTGAAGAGTTCAAGGGCACCGGCAACATGGAGGTGCACCTGGACCGCCGGCTGGTGGACAAGCGCATCTTCCCCGCCATCGACATCAACAAGAGCGGCACCCGCAAGGACGAGCTCCTGATCCCGCGCGAGGAGCTGAACCGCATCTGGATCCTGCGCAAGGTGCTGGCGCCGCTGTCGCCGGTGGAATCGATCGAGCTGCTGCTCGACAAGCTGGCCAAGACCCGCAACAACGCCGAGTTCCTGGCGTCGATGTCAACGTAGAGCAGCCCTCCGTTTACGCCGCCAGTTCCTTCGACGCCACGGCCGCGCGGCTAGCCAACCGTTTCAGGCGTGTGCCGCCCTAATTCAGACAATCCCCGAAACCCCGGGGGGCAGACGCTGCCAGTCCTGCCCGGCGCGACTTGCCGCGCCAGCAAGAGCGCATCTTCCGCAGGCAGGCCAGATTGGGTTTGCACCCATAGCAGAACTCATGGCTGCCGGACCAGCCGGCTACGGTGGCATTGTTCAGAATTCGGAACAAACCACCCCCTTGCCCTGATCGGGCGGCCTTTCCAACTTATTGAAAAAGTGAGCCTTGTTGCATAATCGGAAAAACGTTGCTCCCCCTTCTTGGCAGGAATCAAACAAGCAAATAATGGGGCGAACGGGGTATCGCATGAATGGGCAAGCGCCAGTGGCTCAGAACAGACCCAGAAGAGAGGCAAAGCTGGTCAAAAGGAGATGCCATGAACAGAGGCAGAAGAATATTTCAGATTACCCCAGCGTTGCGTGCTGCCCTCACTGGATTCGTTTACTGCCTGGCTGTGCTGGCTTTCACGCTCGACAAAGGGACTGATGATGCTGTTCAGGTCATTGCAGTAGACATCCGGGGTAACCCGTTGGATAGAACGAGGGCTCGCATTGAGATCACAATGCGTAACGTGGCCCCGCAGATTATCACTACCTGGGGGCTGAAGGTGACCGCAATGTTTCCGGACGGGAGTTCTGAAACGAGGTCCTTAAACGTCGATGAGATCGCTTTCCTGCTTCCGGCCCAGAAGGACAAAGCCTGGCAGCCGGGCCAGACTCGTACCACCACTGCTTCCGTCTTTCGGGGTGTCTCCAATGATCTCCCGGTCAGCGCAAAAGTCGAGGTGACTTTTGTCGTGCTGGGTGATGATACCGCTATTGGGGACGACCGTGAGATCGCGACGTTCCAGAAGGGCCGTGAGGCCAGGGCCAGGCAGGGCATGGATGCAGTTATCCGTGCCGAGAGGGAGCTTCAGTCAGAAAGGCCGGTTGAGGCATTCAGAAAGTTTGTCGAGGAGAGGGAAAAGCAGCAGGATTCCGCAAATCTGTATGTCCTTCACGCTCTCTACAATATGCTGAAAGCCGGCGCCCAGCCTGAAAAGGTTAGAGAAGCGGTGACGATATATAGAGAGTATTTCGAGCTTCTCCAAAAGCACACCATTTTAAAGCGAAAGGAGTAGTCCGCTGCAGAGGTGGCTTCCGGTCCTTGCCGTGCCCGTGTGTGCCCTCTTCAAAGCGAACGGTCAGACCCGTGGCACGACTACCGATATTGGGGTAGGCGCCCTGCAGCTCTCCCTGGACCTGAGCTTTCCTGGCAGCCCGATCTGCGGTCCTGGCGCCTACACGAATGCGCTGCCGTGGAACGCAGCCGCTGGCGGGCAGACGGCTTGTCCATATCAGTTGAATGAAAATAAGATGGCGTGGGATCTCAATCTCACATTTACATATGAGAGCATCGAGGGAAATTCCGGGGCCGGATGCTTTTTCTGGGGCGGTACGGCCATGTCCGACTCTGGCGTGGAGGATTGCAGTACTGGCGATGTCATTGTCGGCATCATGTGCCGCTTGGCAGTACTGGTGCTGGAATCGCAATAGATGTCATGGCTTGGCAGCAGAGTGACGGAGCCGCCTATTGCCCTGACAGGAGGGCCACCCCAGGGCCTTCGAGCCGTCCATAGGAGAGAATGAGGCAATGCGGTTCTGCCCTCTCACCCGCCGCGGACTGCTGGGCGCGGCGGTTGCCTTTCCTGCCTCTGCCCAGATGCCACCGGATCAGGCTGGGCCTGCACGGGTGCAGGCGGATGCAGGCAGCCTATACCCCACGATCGAGACGCTTGCGCCGCCTGCCGAGTATCCTCTCTCGTTTCTCCAGGCGCGGTATCGAAACGTGGAGGAGTGGCGCAGACAGGCGCGCGCGGCAGTGCTGGGCGCCCTCGGGCCTGCGCCCGCGGCCGCGGCGCCGCAGGCGGAGACGGTGGCGCGGTTCGAAGAGCGCGGCATTGTGTTCGAGAAGATCCTTTTCTCCACCGCGCCGGGCGTGCGCGTGCCCGCATATCTGCTGCGGCGCAAGGATCTGAAAACGCCCTCGCCAGCCATTGTCGATCTGCACTCGCACGGGGGGATGTTCCTGTTCGGCAAGGAAAAGGTGATTGACTTCGGCGAGAACCACCCGGCCATGCGCGAGTATCACGCCGTGAATTATGGCGGGCGGCCGACGGCCACGGAGCTGGCGCGCCGCGGCTATGTGGTCATCACCATCGACGCCTTTCCCTTTGGCGAGCGCCGTTATGGGGCGCCCGGCGAATCGCCCGACGGCTGGGAGCGCGCGAAGCTCAGCCTGGAAGATGTGCGGAGGCTGAACGCGGAGTGCCGCGCGAAGGAATCGGCCATCGTGAAGACACTGACCTATGCAGGCCTCACCTGGCCCGGCGTGACCGCGTGGGACGACATCCGAACGGTCGACTATCTCTGCACGCGGCCGGAAGTGGACGTGAAGCGCATCGGCTGCGTGGGCGTCTCTTTCGGCGGCTGGCGCTCGCTGTTCCTGGGCGCGCTCGACGACAGGATTCGCGCCTGCTGCATTGCGGGGTTCATGTCCACCGTGCGGCCCATGATGCGCGGGCACATGGACACGCACTCATTTGTGCATTTCGTGCCCGGATTGCACCGTCACATGGATTTGCCGGATGTGGCGGGTTTGCGCGCGGGCCGGCCGCTGATGGTGCTTCAATGCCGGGGCGACGCGCTGTTCCCGCCGGAGGGCATGCAGGCTTCTGTGGACAAGCTGGCGGCGATTTACGCCAAAGCGGGCGCGAAAGATCTCTATGCCGCGCGCTTCTACGAAGGGCCGCACCGCTTTGATGTGCCCATGCAGGAGGATGCTTTCGCGTGGCTGGAGCGGTGGCTCAAGCCATAGCTAGAAAGCGGGAAACCGGCAGTCGAGCTGGAGCGCCGCCCGCAAGCGCGCTTCGTACTCGTCCCGTGGGATCTCCGCGGTTCCAAACTGCGCCAGATGCGGCGTCCAGTACTGCACGTCGAACAGCGCGAAGCCGGCGGCGCGCAGACGCTCGAGCAGGGTGACGAGCGCGACCTTGGACATGTCCGTCACATGGTGGAACTTCGATTCGGCGAAGAACGCGCCGCCGAGATGCACGCCGAAGATGCCGCCGGCGAGCTGACCGCCGGTCCAGACCTCGAGTGAGTGGGCCTTGCCGCGGCGGTGCATCTCTTCGTACACAGCGTGCAGTTTCGGCGTGATCCAGACGCCGGGGCGCGCCGCGCAGGCCCTCACGACTTCGGAAAACGCCCTGTCCGTGGTGATCGTGAAACCGCCGCGGCGCAGCTTGCGGCGCAGCGAAGCCGGCACGTGGAAGGACTCGAGCGGGATGATGCCGCGCGGGTCCGGCCGGTGCCACGTGAAGGCGCGCTCGCCCTCATGCCCCATGGGAAAGATGCCGCTGCGGTAGCCTTCTTCGAGCGACTCGCAGGTGACCGAGAACGTGACTTTTACAATGTCGATCACAGCCCCTCGTTCACGCGCGGGCGCGATCCGGATACAATGCGCCCATGAAGTTATCAGCTCTTCTCGTTCTGGCGGCAGCGTGCGCCTGCGGCGCCGACCTCCGGCTGGGGATCGTCGGCACGGACACCTCGCACGTCATCGCGTTTACCACTATTCTGAACGACCCGAACCACAAGGACCACATTCCGGGGGCGCGGATCGTGGCCGCGTACAAGGGCGGCAGCGCGGATCTCGCTTCCAGCCGGGACCGCGTGGAGAAATACGCGGCGGAGCTCGAATCGAAGTTCGGCGTTGAAATCGTGCCGGACATCGCCACTCTGCTCGGCAAGGTGGATGCGGTGCTGCTCGAAAGCGTCGACGGGCGCGTGCATCTGTCTCAGTTCCGCGAGATCGCGCGGTCCGGCAAGCCTGTGTTCATCGACAAGCCGCTGGCGTCCACGCTCGATGACGCGCGGGAGATCGCGCGCATTGCGCAGAAGTATGGCGTGCCGTGGTTCAGCTCCTCGGCGCTGCGGTACTCGTCGATGCTGCCTGAACTGAAAGGGCAAGGAGTGAACGGCGCCTTTGTCTGGGGGCCGGGACCGCTGGAGCCGACGCACCAGCTCGATCTGTCCTGGTATGGTATCCACGCCGTGGAGATCCTGTACGTGCTGATGGGCACGGGCTGCGAGGAGGTGACGCGTACGTATGCGCCCGATGCGGAGATTGTCACCGGGCGGTGGAAAGATGGCCGCGTGGCGGCGATCCGGCTGACGAGGCCGTATGGGGGCTATGGCGCCGTCGCGTTCGCGGGCAAGGAGATCCGGCAGGCGCCGAAAGACCTCTACACGGGCTACCGCGGGCTGGTGGAGCAGATCGTGAAGTTTTTCCAGTCGCGGGTGCCTCCGGTGCCGCAAGAGGAAACGCTGGAAATGTTTGCATTCATGGACGCCGCCCAGCGCAGCCGGGAAGCGGGCGGCGCCCCGGTGAAGCTGCGCTGACGCCGTGGAAACCGACTTCGTCCTGTTCGGCGCGCGCCATTGGGGCGTGATCCTGGCGATTCCGCTCGCGGCGGCGCTGTTGCGGCTGGCCGCGGGGCCGGGAGCGCGCCGGGGGCGCGCCGTGCGGCTCGCCGCGGGCATCTTTCTGGCGGTGAACGAGCTGGTCTGGTACGCGTACCGGCTTTATACCGAGGGCGGGCGGTTTCCCGAGGCGCTGCCGCTGAACCTGTGCGACCTGTCGTTGTGGATGACGGTGTTCACGCTGCTCACGCTGAACCGGTGGCTTTTCGACGCCACCTGGTTTGTGGGCATCGGCGGGGCTTCGATGGCCGTGCTGACGCCCGAGTTGTGGGCGCCGTTCTGGTCGTACCCGACGATGTACTTCTTCACGGCGCATGGAGGCGTGATCGCCGCGCTGGTCTTTCTGGCATGGGCGGGCATGGCGCGCCCGCGGCGGAACGCCTTCTGGCGGGCGATGCTCGTGCTGCACGCGTGGGCGGCGTTTGTGGGAACGTTCAACCTCGTTTTCCATACGAACTACATGTACCTGTGCGGCAAGCCGCATGCGCCGTCTCTGCTGGATTTCATGGGTCCGTGGCCGTGGTACATCCTGACGGGCGACGCCGTGGCGGTCGTGGTTTTCGGACTGCTGGCGCTGCCCTTCGTCCGGCGCCGCGTGGAAGAATAGTCGGAGCTATGCGATTCACTGTTGTCCTGTCTCTCTGCTTTGTGCTGGCGGCCGGCGCCGCCGACAAACCGTTTGTGGCGAAAGAGGACATCTTCCCTCTGGATGCGAAGCACAACCACGCCTCGTCGATCGTCCGGCTGCCGGACGGAGGGCTGATGGTGTGCTGGTATCGCGGCTCGGGCGAGCGGACCGCCGATGATGTGCAGATCATGGGCGCGGTGAAGCCGCGCGGCGCGAAAACATGGTCGGCGCCTTTTGTTCTGGCCGACGAGCCGGGGTATCCGGACACGAATCCGGTGTTGTTTGTGGACCGGCAAGGCCGCCTGTGGCTGTTCTGGCAGACGATTCTCGCGAACCTGTGGGAAAGCGCGGTGACGAACTTCCGCATGGCGGAAAAGTACGACGGGCGCGGCGTGCCGCGCTGGGACCGCGCCGGGCTGGTGCTGCCGAAGCCCGTGAAGATCGAGGAGACGGCGGCGGAACTGGCGCGGCGCATGAAAGGCACCGTATGGGAGAAGCAGGCGGCGCGGATCGCGGAGATGGCGAAGGACAAGCTCACCACGCGGCTCGGCTGGATGACGCGGCCGCATCCGGTGCAGCTCGCGTCGGGGCGCATCCTGCTGCCGATGTATTCCGACGGGTTCGATTTTTCGCTAGTGGCGATCAGCGACGATGGCGGGCTGACGTGGCGCGGTTCACAGCCGATCGCGAGCATTGCCGGCATCCAGCCGACCTTCGCCATCCGGAAGGACGGCACGATTGCCGCCTACATGAGGGACAACGGGCCGCCCCCAAAGCGGGTGCAGGTGAGCTACTCGAAAGACCAGGGCGAGACGTGGACCTTTGCCGAAGACACGGAGATTCCGAATTCGGGCACAGGGCTCGAAGTGATCAACCTGCGCGACGGGCGATGGCTGATGATCAACAACGATACGGAAAAGGGGCGGCACTCGCTGGCGCTGACGATCTCCGATGACGAAGGCGCCACGTGGAAGTGGAAGCGGCATCTTGAACTGGACACGCGCGCCGACCGCCCGGGGTCGTTCCATTACCCGTCGATTTTCCAGGCACCCGACGGCACGATCCACGCGAGCTACAGCGTCTTTCTGAACCATCTGCCGGAAGGGCAGCCGCGCAAGACCATCCGCCACGCGCATTTTAATCTGGCGTGGGTGGAAGAGGGCGACCCCAGATAAGGCAAGGCGATGCTCCGGCGGAATTCCGTATAGTGCGGGTGTATCATCGCTGTTTCGAGGAGATCATCATGCGGCGTTTCGCACTGATCGTCGTTATTCTTGCGGGGTGTGCGATGGGGCAGATGCAGACGCGCGGCGTGGGCGTGTATCCCGGCGATCCGCGTGAAGATTTCTCGCCGGTCTCACGGATCGACAACACAACGTACCGCAATCTCGCCTTGCACCGGGCGGCGTGGCACTCATCGAGCTATGACTACAATCTGACCGCGCAGCTCGTCACGGATGGCATTCGTGAACAGCGGCTGCCGCGGTGGCTCGTCACTGGCAGCAGCGAGAAACCCGTGCTCGATGAGAACGAGCGCGAGTGGCTGCTGGACGGCAACTGGGTGACAACCGTGGATTTCAAGGGGCCGCGCGGCTGGGTGCAGGCGGGGTTCCTAGGAGGAGAGGGACCGGTGCAGGCGGACCGCATCGACGTCGAGGCGCGGCTGAATCTGCGCAATGGCGGCGATGCCGGCTGGACGCTGGCCGTGAAAGCCTCCGACGACGGAGTCACATGGCGGGAAGCGGGGCGCGCCGGGAGCCGGGACAGGCCGAAACAGGAGTTCGCCGCGAGCGTCCCGCTGGCGCCGGCGGTGACGGCAAGATGGTTCCGGGTGGAATTCGAGGCGCCTTCGGTGACCCAGTGGCGCGTGGGCGAGATCACGCCCTACTTTGCCGGCAAGAAGCTGCCCCTCAGCGGTCCGCATCCTTTCACAAGCGCCTGGAAAAGCGCGGGCGCAGGCGAGGAGTGGGTGATGGTGGATCTCGGGGCCGAGTGCGCCGTGGACCGTGTGGCGCTGCACTGGATCTGGCGCGCGGCGGAAGGGCGCGTGCAGGTCTCTGCGGACGGCAAACAGTGGAAGGATGCCGCCCCTCTGCCGGGCGGCCCCTCGCTGGCGGATGAAATCAGGCTCCCTTCCCCCGTGAAGGCGCGGTATGTGCGCGTGTGGATGACGAAGCCCGTGGTGAAAGAGGGCTATATCCTCTCGGAGTTTGAAGTGTACGGCCGCGGCGGACCCGTGTGGGCGCCAAAGCCGCAACCGGGGGTTGAAGGCGGAAAGATGCTGCTGGCGGGCGGTGGATGGAGGCTGCAGCGCGCGAGTCTCGTGCAGGCGCGCGGGGAGGTGCTCAGCCGGGCAGGATTCGCCGACGGCGATTGGATTCCCGCGACGGTTCCCGGCACCGTGCTCGTGTCTTATCTGAACATCGGGGCCGTTCCAGATCCGAATTACGCCGACAATCAGTTGATGATTTCGGATTCGTTTTTCCACTCCGATTTCTGGTATCGAAACGAGTTCCAGGTTCCGGCTGCACTGAAGAACGAGAAGCTCTGGCTGAATTTCGACGGAATCAACTGGAAGGCGCAGGTCTGGCTCAACGGAGAATTCCTGGGCCGCATCGATGGGGCGTTCCGGCGGGGCCGGTTCGATGTGACGGGCAAAGCGCGGGCCGGGGAGAAGAACGCTCTGGCCGTGCTGGTGGAGAAGAACGCCACGCCCGGCAGCGTCAAGGAAAAGACGTTCGAGAACCCGGACAAGAACGGCGGCGCGCTGGGGGCGGACAATCCGACGTTCCATGCTTCCATCGGCTGGGACTGGATTCCGACGATCCGGGGACGCAACACGGGAATCTGGAACCGGGTTTCCCTCGCCGCGACTGGCGCGGTGACGGTGGCGGACCCGCTGGTGACGAGCCGCGTCAGCGCGGACCGCGCCTCCGCGGATGTCCGGCTGGAGTTCGTCTTACAGAACCACGGGAGCCGTCCCGCAGCGGGCGCGTTGCGCGGCACGTTCGGCGAGAGGGAATTTTCGCAGCCGGTAGAATTGAAGCCGGGCGAAACGCGCGCCGTGCCGGTGATGCTGCGCCTGGACAAGCCGCGGCTGTGGTGGCCGAACGGATACGGGGAGCCGTACCTGCATTCCGTGAAAGCGAGGTTCGAGAGCGATGGCCGGGTCTCGGACGAGATGGTCTTTCAGGCGGGTGTGCGGGAATTCACCTTCAGCGAGGAGGGGGGCGCGCTGCGGATGTGGATCAACGGGCGCCGCTTCATCCCGCGCGGCGGCAACTGGGGTTTCAGCGAATCGATGCTGCGCTACCGCGCGCGCGAGTACGATGCGGCCGTCCGCTACCACCGCGACCAGAACTTCACGATGATCCGCAACTGGGTGGGCATGATCGGCGAGGAGGAGTTTTACGAAGCGTGCGACCGCCATGGGATCGTGGTATGGCAGGACTTCTGGCTGGCGAACCCCTGGGACGGACCCGACCCGGACGATCACCGCATGTTTCTGGACAACGCGCGGGATCTGATTGCGCGCATCCGGCGTCACGCTTCGATCGGGCTTTACTGCGGCCGAAATGAAGGTTTCCCTCCTGCGCCGCTGGACCGCGAATTGCGGCGGCTGGTGGCGGAGCTGCATCCGGGCATGCATTACATCAGCAGCTCGGCCGATGAGGTGGTGAGCGGGCACGGGCCGTACCGGGCGATGCCGCTGGAATACTACTTCAGGGACCGCGCCACGCCGAAGTTCCACAGCGAGATGGGCATGCCGAACATCGTGACGTGGGAAAGCCTGCGCGAGTTCCTGCCGGAAGACGGAATGTGGCCGCAGGGGCGGTTGTGGGGCATCCACGACTTCTGCCTGACGGGCGCGCAGGGCGGGGCGTCGTTCCGCGAGCTGATCGAGAAGCGCTTTGGCGGCGCGCGGGACGCGCGCGAGTGGGTGCAACTGGCGCAGTTCCTCAACTACGACGGTTACCGGGCGATGTTCGAAGCGCAGAGCCGCAACCGGATGGGGCTGCTGATCTGGATGAGCCACCCGGCATGGCCTTCCTTCGTCTGGCAGACCTACGATTACTACCTGGAGCCTACGGCCGCGTATTTCGGCGCGAAGAAGGCGAACGAGCCGCTCCACGTGCAGTGGAACCCGGTGGGCAACGTGGTGGAGGTGGTCAATTACCACGCTGGAGACGTGTCCGGGCTGACGGTGGTGGCCAGGATTCTCGGGTTGGGGGGCGAGGTGCTGCGGGAGAACCAGGCGGGGGTGGACAGCAAAGAAGACTCCGTCATGGCGCCGCTCCGGCTGGAGATCCCGCCCAACCTGCCTCCGGTGTATTTCATCCGTCTGGAGCTGCGGCGGGGCGGCGAGCTTCTCTCGTCGAACCTGTACTGGCGCAGCGCCTCGGGGGAGGACTACACCGCGCTGGTGAGGCTGCCGAAGGTGAAGCTCGCCACTGAAACGCGTGCGCGGCGCGAAGGCGGCGCCTGGATCCTGGAAACCACGCTGCGCAATCCGGAGCGCACCCCCGCGTTGATGGTGCGGCTGATGGCGGTGCGGGGCAGGAGCGGCGACCGTATTCTGCCGGCGCTTTATTCGGAAAATTACGTGACCCTGATGCCCGGCGAGTCGGTGGGCATCCGCACGGAAGTGAGCGATGCCGATTGCCGGGGCGAGGCTCCCGCGATTCGCGTCACGGGCTTCAACGTAGCGCAAGCGCCTTAACTTCCGGCGGATGTACGGACGGGCGCATCGGGGAGCGCATCCCAGAGGTGGCGGTTCTCCCCGTTGATGAAGGCCGTGAAAGCGGAGGCGACATCCTGATAAGAGCCGTTGCGGACGAGGCGGCCGTGGTGCAGCCAGATGCCCCGGCCGCAGAGCGGCTCCAGCGTGGCGGAGACGTGGGACACGCAGACCAGGGTTGCGCCATTCTCACGCAATTCCAGAAGGCGGCGGTGGCATTTTTTCTGAAACGCGGCGTCACCTACGGCGAGGACCTCGTCGATCAGGATGACGTCTCCCTCAGCATGCACGGCGACGGCGAAAGCGAGCCGCAGGACCATGCCGGAGGAGAATGTGCGCAGAGGCTGGTCCATGTAGCCCTGTAATTCGGCGAACTCGACGATCCGTTCCGCCCGTCCCCGCAACTCGCTGCGTGACATGCCAAGGATGGCGCCGTAGAGGCGGAGGTTCTCCCAGCCGGTGAGGTCGGGGTGGAAGCCGGAGCCCAGCTCCATCAGCGTGCTCATGCGGCCGTCCACGGCGACGCGGCCGGAGTCCGGGGTGAGAAGACCGGCCAGGACCGCGAGCAGCGTGCTTTTGCCGGCGCCGTTGGCGCCCAGGACAGCAAGCCCTTCGCCCCGGGCGAGCGAAAAGCTGACATCGTGCAAGGCGTAAAAACCTTCGGCCTGCCTGCCGGTCAGGCGGTCCTGAAGGTATTGCCGCAGCAGCCTGCGGCTCCCTCTGGGGCGGTAGATCACGGAGACGTTTTCGGCGCGGATCGCCTCGTTCATTTATAGATACCTGTAAAAACGGCGCTTCATGCGGGAAAAAATAAACGTCCCGAGCAAGAGAAATATGGCAGAGACAAGCGCCATTTTCCACATCAACGTCTGCGGCGGCGAGCGGTGGCCCAAGATGACAGATTGCGTCGCCAGCACCAATGCCGCCACGGGGTTGAACTCATAGAGGCTCTTGTACTTCTGCGGCACCATGGCGAAGCTGTAGAAGATCGGGACCAGCCAGAACAGGACGAGGTTGGCGGACTCCACGACGTAGCGCACGTCCCGGACAACAACGTGGAGGCTGCTGGAAGCCAGAGCCAGCCCGTAAATGAACAACAGTTCGAGGATCCAGATCACCGGCAGCCACAGATAGTGCCACGTGACGGGCAGCCCGTACCAAAGCACAAGAGCGAAAACCAGCAGGAGCTGAATGGCAAGGTGCAGGGTGTTGGAGAGCACGGACACGAGCGGCAGCAGCGCGGTCTGCATGGGAATCCGCTTCACCAGGGCGGAATTTTCGGAGATCGAGACAGTCCCGGTGACCCAGGAGAGGGTGAAGAAATTGTACGGGATCAGTCCGCAAAGGACGTACAGAGGGTAGTAAGGAATGCGATTGTCGAGCACTTTCGTGAAAACGAAAGTGAGAATGGCCATCATGGTGAGCGGGTTCAGCAAAGACCAGAACACGCCCAGCGACATGTTGCGGTAGCGGACGCGGAAGTCTTTCAGGACAAGTTCGGCGACAACGAAGCCGAGATTGGATCGGCGCATGTGATTCAGGCCGGCGGGCGAAGAGGCCGGGTCCCTGCGAGGGGGCGTTCTTCGCGGACCCTTCAATGATAGAGGACGGCCGCGGCAGCCTGCAATTGCCAGGCAGAGCCGGTTTGACAGTGACGGACAGGCTCCTCTATCCTATGTAGCGTCAACCACTTGAGCGAGGGTAGCGACTGCGCTGCCGGTGGCGGGACAGCCCGTGTTCCCGATTCCCGCATCGAGGATGATCCGATGATCAGCGTCCAGAACCTGACAAAGAGATACGACCGCAATGTCGCCGTCAATGACATCAGCTTTGAGGTCGCCAAGGGGCAGATCGTTGGCTTCCTGGGGCCAAATGGCGCCGGCAAGACGACGACCATGCGGATTCTTACCTGTTTCATGCCCCCCACTGCCGGGCGGGCTTCCGTGGCGGGCTTCGACGTGCTGGATCAGCCGCTCGAAGTGAAACGCCGCATCGGTTATCTGCCGGAGACGCCACCGCTGTACCCCGAGATGGAGGTTCACGAATACCTGGCATTTGTGGCGCGTCTGAAGGGCATCCCGCACGCGGATGTGAGCCGCAGGGTGGGGGAGGTCAGCGAGCGCTGCGCCGTGACGGACGTTTCCCGCAAGCTGATTTCGAAGCTTTCAAAGGGCTATCGCCAGCGCGTGGGGCTGGCGCAGGCGATCCTGCACAATCCGGACGTGCTGATTCTGGACGAGCCCACGGCTGGACTCGATCCGAAACAGATCCATGAGACGAGGCAGTTGATCCGGTCGCTGGCCGGCGAGCATACAATCATCCTTTCGACGCACATCCTGCCGGAAGTCGAGCAGACCTGCGACCACGTAATCATCATCAGCAAGGGCAAGATCGTGGCGCAGGACACCGTGGAGAACCTGACATCGCGGCTGCGGGGCCAGGAGGCGGTGCTGGTGGAAGTGGCGGGCGCGGGGGCGGAGGACATCCGCGGGGCGCTGTCGGGTGTGTCCGGCGTGGCGCGGGTCGTGCACCGCGATTCGCGCAACGGCCTGCATTCTTTTGAAGTGGAGTCCGACCCGGGACAGAACGTGCGGGCGCTGCTCGCCCGGCGCGTCGTCGAAAACGGCTGGTCGCTGCACGAACTGCGGCCGGTGGCGATGAGTCTCGAGGAGGTCTTCCTGGAGCTCACGGCATCGGAAAAAACGGCCGAGACGAGTGCAAAAGGAGGCCGGCAATGAAAAACATCTGGACCATTTGCAGGAAAGAGCTCAAGTCGTATTTTGCTTCTCCCATCGCCTATCTTCTGCTGGCGATGTATGCCACGATTTTCGGATTTTTCTTCTGGAATGCCGTGGGCTATTTTGTGAACATCAGCATGCAGTCGGCGATGATGGGCCGGAGCTTCCCGATGGACGTCAATGAGATGGTCATCCGGCCGCTGCTGATGAACACATCCGTGGTGGGACTGTTCCTGATCCCGCTGATCTCGATGCGGCTGTTCGCCGAGGAAAAGCGGCAGGGAACCATCGAACTGCTGATGACCTCGCCGGTGCGCGACATGGAGGTGATTCTGGGCAAGTGGCTGGCGGCCGTGATCCTGTACGCCTGCCTGCTTGGCATCAGCCTGCTGAACATGGGCTTTCTGTTCGCTTACGGCAAGCCCGACTGGCGCCCGATGCTGGTCGGCTATCTGGGCTTGATCCTTCAGGCTGGCGGATTGCTGGCCGTGGGCACGTTCATTTCCACCACGACGCGCAACCAGATCATCGCCGGCGCGGTGACATTCGGAGCGTGCCTGCTGTTGTGGGTGTTCGAGTGGGTGGCTGGCTACGAGACGGCGACATGGGCAACGGTGATGGGCTACATGTCGGTAGTCCGGCATTACGAGCCGTTCTCGAAGGGCGTGATCGACTCAAAGGACGCCGTCTACTTCCTGTCGCTGATTTTCCTGGGAATCTTCCTGACGTCGCGGAGCCTCGAGTCGCTCCGGTGGAGGGCGTAAACGATGAAAGCCGAGTTTCTGAAGTCCCGCCAGGCCCGGTACGGGGCGTACGCTTCCACATACATCCTGGTGGTCCTCGCCATTCTGGTCACGGTGAATTTTCTGGCGAACCGGTACAACAAGTCCTACGATTCCACTTCGAACAAGCGGTATTCGCTGGCGGACCAGACTGTCAAGGTGGTGAAAGGGCTGAAGGCGGATGTCGAGATCGCCTACTTTGACGAAACGGCGGACTTCTCCCGCGCCAAAGATCTTCTGGACCGCTACAACAACCTGTCGCCGCGGCTCAAGGTCGCCTACATCGATCCATACAAAAAGCCGACAGTGGCCAAGCAGTATGGCGTGACGCGCACGGGCACGGTGATCCTGTCCACCGCGGGCAAGCGGGAAGAGGCCCGCAGTGTGTCCGAGGAAGAGATCACGTCGGCGCTGATCCGGCTGCTGAAGTCGGGCGTGAAGACGGTCTGCTTCACCACGGGCGCGGGAGAGCACTCTCTGGAAGAAAGCGACGCGCCCGCGTACTCGTCGCTGAAAGAACTGATCGAGAAAAACAACTACAAGACGGACACCGTCAACCTGCTGGAGAAGCCGCAGATTCCCGAGGCGTGCACGATCGTCGTGGTGGCGGGTCCGCGCACGGATTATCCGCAACCGGTGGTGGACGCGCTGAAAAAGTACGTGGAAGACGGCGGCCGCGCGCTGTTCCTCGTCGACCCTCCGCTGAAGACGCCCAAAGACAGCGTGGCTGAGAACGCCGCGCTGGCCAAAGTGCTGGAAGACTGGGGCGTGAAGCTGAACAAGGATCTGATCCTCGACACGTCCGGCATCGGAGGGTTGTACGGCCTCGGGCCGGAGACGGCGCTGGGCACGCGGTACGAGACGCACCCGATCGTGCGCGAGATGAAGCGCACGGCCACGGCCTTCCCCATCGTCCGTTCGATGGAAGCGAAGCCGACAGACAAGACTTCCGTGGAGAAGCTGGTCTCCACTTCCCGGAACTCCATCGCGGCGACCAATCTCAATCTGGCCTCCGGCGCGCTGGCGATGCCGAAGGGCGAGCCGCAGTCGTATTGCGTCGCCGCCGCGGGCACGTACCGCACGGGGAAGGAAAAGGACGGCAATGCGGTGGAGGGCCGCTTCGTGGTGGTGGGCTCGTCGGATTTCGCCGCCAATTATGCGCTCGGCTTCGGCGGCAACCGGGACCTCGCCATGAACATGCTCAACTGGCTGAGTTCGGACGAGGATCTGATCTCGATCCGCCCCAAGGACCCCGAGGACCGGCGCATCCAGCTCACCAGGGCGCAGATGCAGTTGGTGCGCACCGTCTCGCAGTTCGTCATCCCTCTGGTGGTGATCGCGCTCGGCATTGCCGTCTGGTGGCGCAGGAGGTAGACCGATGCGGCCCAAGGGTCTGCTGATTGCGACGGCCGTGCTCGCCGCGCTGGCGGCAGCTGTCTGGTGGTCCAACCGTCACAAGAAAGAAGAGCCGGAGAGCCCGAAGCAGCCGAAGCTGCTTTCGCTCAAGCAGGACGACATCACGAAGATCGAGATCCTGCGGCGCGAGGGCGAGACGACCCGCATTGAGAAAGGCAGCGACGGTGTGTGGCGGATCACGGCGCCGGAGCCGCTGGCGGCGGACAGGTCCGCTATCGACAGCCTCGTGTCTTCCGCCGCTACGCTGAACGCGGACAAGGTGGTGGAGGAGAAGCCGCAGGACTTGGCTGTGTTCGGGCTGAAGGAGCCGCATGCGCGCGTGGTGATCACGCTGAAAGACGGCAGGACGCGGACCGTGCTTCTGGGCGACGACGCGCCCGTCGGCGGCGGCGGCTTCGCGCAGGTGGACGGCGATCCCAGGGTGTACCTGCTGACCTCTTGGGTGAAGGGCGGGCTGGACAAACTCGCCGTGGATCTGCGCGACAAGCGCATCCTGACGTTCGACCGGGACAAGATCGTCCGCGTGGAGCTTGCGCGGAAGAAGGAAGCGCTCGAGTTCTCCAAGAACGCTCAGGGCTCCTGGGTGATCAGCCGCCCGCAGATGTACCGGGCGGACTCCTGGAGCGTGGATGATTACATCCGCCGGCTCCAGGATCTCAAGCTGGACCCCCTGCTGACTTCGGATCAGAAGGCCGACCTGGAAAAGCAGTTCAAGGCGGGCGAAACCCTGGTCATGGTCACGGTGACCGATGCGGGAGGCGCGCAAAAGCTGGAGCTGCGCAAGAACAAGGATAAGTATTATGCGCGCAGTTCCGCCGTCGAGGGCTTCCATCTGGTGCAGGAGTTCGACGCCAAGGCGCTGGACAAAGGCCTCGACGACTTCCGCAACAAGAAGCTGTTCGACTTCGGCTTCGACGATCCATCCAGAATCGAGTACCGCGGACAGAAACGGCAGTTGGCCCTGAGCAAGTCTGGCGAGAAGTGGAGCGACGGCGGCAAGCCGATGGACGCCGTGGGCGTGCAGACGCTCATCGACCGCCTGCGCGAACTGTCGGCCGCCTCGTTTCCGGCTTCCGGCTTCACGCAGCCGGTCATCGAAGTGACCGTGACGGCCAAAGGCACGGAGAAGGTGCTCATCTCAAGGAGCGGAGACAAGTACATTGCACGCCGCGACGGAGAGCCGGCTCTCTATGAGATCGCCTCTTCAAGCGTGGAAGATCTGGAGAAAGCGGCCGCGGACGTGAAAGAAGCCCCGCAGGAAAAGAAGAAATGAGCGCCCAGCCAGCGCCCGAGCAAATGGACCCGACGCAGTGAACGCTCTGCTGACTGACCTGTACCAGCTCACGATGGCGGCGGGCTACTGGTCGGCCGGCAAGGCGGAGGAGACGGCGACATTCGAACTGTTCGTGCGGCGGCTGCCGGCGAACCGCAACTACCTGATCGCGGCCGGCCTCGCGCAGGCGGTGGAATACCTGCTGGATCTCCGGTTCGAAGAAGAAGAGATCCGCTATTTGCAGGGCCTGCCGCAATTCCGGCGGGTGGCGCCCGGCTTCTTCGACGCGCTGAGGCGCTTCCGTTTCACGGGTGATGTGTTTGCCGTGGCGGAGGGAACTCCGGTTTTCGCCGGCGAGCCGCTGCTCACCGTGCGTGCGCCGCTGATGGAGGCGCAGATTCCGGAAACTTACCTGCTGTCGATGGTCGGTTTCCAGACGATGATCGCGACCAAAGCGGCGCGGATGGTGGACGCCAGCAGCGGCCGGGGCGTGATCGAGTTCGGCACGCGCCGGGCGCACTCGCCGCAGGCGGGCCTGTATGCGGCGCGCGCGGCTTTCATCGGCGGCTGCACCGGCACGTCGAATGTGCTGGCGGGGATGCGGTTCGGGATTCCGGTGTTCGGCACGGCGGCGCACTCCTGGGTGCAGAGCTTCCCCACGGAACGCGAGGCGTTCGAGCGGTTGCAGGCGCTGCTCGGAGAGGGCACGACGTACCTGATCGATACTTACGACACGCTGGAAGGCGCGCGGCAGGCGGTTCAATTGGGCAAGCCTTTCTGGGGTGTCCGGCTGGACAGCGGCAATCTCGTCGAACTGTCCCGGGCCGTGCGGCGGATCCTGGATGAAGGAGGCTGCCGCGAAGCGAAGATCATGGCCACCGGCGACCTGAACGAGTACAAGATTCTGGAACTCGTGGCCGCGGGCGCGCCGATCGACGCCTTCGGTGTGGGCACGGAGCTGGCCACATCATTGGACGCGCCGAACCACGGAGCGGTCTACAAGCTGGTGGAGCACGTCTCGCCGCTGGGGCGCCGCTATACGGCCAAGTTCAGCGCGGACAAGGCTACGCTGCCCGGAGCCAAGCAGGTGTTCCGCTTCCGGGATCACGACATGATCGGCCGCGCGCACGAGTGCCCCTCGCCGGAGGCCGAGGCGCTTCTAAGGCCCGTGGTCCTGCGCGGGGAACTGGCCGTACCGCTGCCCACCGCGGCGGATTCGCGAGAGCGCGGGCGCCGCGCGATCGAGGCCCTTCCGAAGAAGCTGCGGACGCTGTTCGAGGTGGATCCGCCTTACCGGATCGATCTGAGCGAGGAACTCATCCAACTGGCCGGGGAGGTACGGGCGCGCAGATGAACACAGCCTTTTTCGACATCGACACGCAGAACGACTTCATGCTGCCCGCCGGGGCGCTCTACGTGCCTGGCGCGGAGCGGATCCTGCCGCAGGTGGCGCGGCTGAACCGGTGGGCGAAGGAACACGGCATCCCCCTGATTTCCACCGCCGATGCGCATCTGGAAAACGACCCGGAATTCGCCCAGTGGCCGCCGCACTGCGTGGCGGGAACATTCGGGCAGCGGAAGCCCGATTGCACGCAAGCCGGCCAGGTTGTTTTAAACAAGCGGAGCGTGGATTGTTTTACCGTTCCGGAGCTGCCCGGGCTGCTCCAGCAACTGAAGGTGGAGCACGCCGTGGTTTACGGGGTAGTGACGGAGATCTGCGTGCGCCACGCCGTGCGCGGCCTGCTCGAGCGCGGCATCCGCGTCAGTCTCGTGCAGGACGCCGTGCGGGCGCTGAATGAAGACGAGGCGGCAGCCATGATGCGCGATCTGGAGGCACGGGGAGGTAGAATCGCCCGCGCAGCGGAGATCTGTGCGGCATGATCCGGCGCGCCTGCGCGCCGCTCAGGCAGCCGCTTCCGGCGGAACGGGCACGTCCCTGGCGTCCCGCCAGAGCCGCTCGAGCTGGTAATAGTCGCGTTTCTCCGGCGAGAAAACGTGAATGATCACGTCGCCGAAGTCGCCGAGGATCCACTCGCCGTGTTCGTATCCCTCGACGCTGAGCGGCGTTTCACCAGCCTGCAATTTCATCTGCTTGGCAACCTCGTCCCAGATGGCCTGGTTCTGCCTCTGGTTGTTGCCGGTGCAGATGAGGAAGTAGTCGCAGAACGACGCGATTTCGCGCAGGTCGAGCACGCGGATTCCGGAAGCTTTCTTGGACTCAGCGGCTCGGAAGGCGATGAGCCACGTGGGGCTTTCCGTGGCGGTGGAAGGAGTTGCCCCGTTGAGTTTTCGTTTCCGCAAGAGTTTCGGTTAGAACCTCTCCCTACCGGGTATCGTACTACAATGAAAACGGTGCGCAAGCTTTTTGTTTGCGCCGCCATGGCCTGCCTGCCGGCGCTGTTCGGGCAGCGGCTCGAGTGGCGGCAGACAGTGGTCGAAAAAATCCGCGAGAGCGCCGCGGACCTGGGCGACGCAGACGTCCTGAACCGCACCCTGTACTCTTCCCTCCGGCCGGATGAACTCGGGCTGGAGCTGTGCGATCAGATGGTGGATGCCGCTCAGCGCAGAGCGGCGAGGGTGGAAGAGAAGGCCGAAAACGTCCGCGAACTGGTGCAGGAAGGCGTGCTGGCGCGCAACGAGCTGAAGCTTCTGGAAGAAGAGCTCGCTGAGCGGCGCCGCACGCTGGAACTGGCGCGTTCGCGCGCCGAATTCATCCGCCAGTTGGCCGAAATGGCGCAACTCGAGGCTGCTCTTGCAGCGGGGCAGGAAGAGGATGAGTCCCGGCCGGTTCAGGAGCGGTTCGACGGCAGCGGCTATTTCAGCACGGCGCAGTTCCGGAAGATCGAGGAGGCGTTCGTGCGGCAGTTCGGGCGCACGCTCCCGGTGAGTGCGCAGGGAGAGACGTCTTTCCACCGCCGCCTGCGGCTGGATCATCGCGGGCGCGTGGATGTGGCCCTGCTGCCGGACTCGCCGGAAGGCCTCTGGCTGCGCGAGTTTCTGGAGCGCGAGCAGATCCCGTATTACGCTTTCCGTGGAGCGGTGCGCGGCCGTGCTTCGGCCGCGCACATCCACATCGGTCCGCCCAGCCCGCGCCTGCGCGTGGCAGACTAGTGGGCATGAGCGGCCCCCGGTTCGAAGTCCTCATCCCGCACGACCGGATCCAGCAGCGCGTGGCGGAGCTGGGCCGCCAGATCAGCGCCGATTACAAGGGGCGCTCGCTCGTCATGGTGGGCGTGCTCAAGGGGTCGTTCATGTTCCTGGCCGATCTGATCCGCCACATCGACGTGCCGCTCCGCGTGGAATTCATCGGCACGAAAAGCTATGAAGGGACCACCACCTCCGGCCAGGTGCAGCTCACCAAGGATCTCGACCGCCCGATTCAGGATGAGGACGTGTTGCTGGTGGAAGACATCATCGACACCGGGCTCACGCTGAATTACCTGAAACATCTGCTTGAGCAGCGCGAGCCGCGCTCGCTGAAGACGATCGCATTTCTGGACAAGCCCTCCCGGCGCCGCATCCAGGTGGAGGGCGACTACATCGGGTTCACGATCGAAGACCGCTTCGTGGTGGGCTACGGTCTGGACTTTGAACAACGCTACCGCAACCTGCGCGACGTATGCGTGCTGGCGCCATGAACGGCCCCATGTTCCGGGGAGGGTCTTCCGCCGCGTGGACTCGCGCGCGCGTCAGCGGCAATTGTGAGCGCCTGCGCCGACACCGCTTCGATGCAGTCGAGACGGACTGGCTGCGGCTCCACATCAGTGCTACAAACGGAAGCGATCTGGCCCGGGTCTTCGAGATCCGCTGCTACGCGTGAAGCCGGGTCAGCGGAAGCCGTCGGCGCGCATCACGTCGGCGTTGGCGGGATCCAGGCGGACCACCAGCATGGAGCGCCGGTCTGGCGCGAGCGAAAACGGGCCGATGCCGATGGGCAGGATCGGCTCGGGGTAATCGGCCACCAGGCGGACGGCCCCGGTTTTCCAGTCCCTGTAGAACAGCGATTGTTGCGCCGGCGCCCTGGGACGCACGCCCAGGTAGTAGATGCCACGTTCATCCAGGGCCCAGCAGGACGTGCAGTAGGGAACGAGTCCCGAAAGCACGCGCTCCGCTTCGCCCGTGCTTACGTCGGCCCGCGACAGCGTGGTGTCGGCCGGCTCGCGCACAAAGTAGATGTAGCGCCCGTCCGGGGAAACATCCAATGACAGTCCCCGCACCGGCGTCACCACCTCCGCCGCGCCGCCACTAGCGGGATAGCGCAGGATCGACCCCGCCGCCGCGGCGTAGATGAGCCGGCCATCCGGCGAGAACACCGGGTGGACGCCGCGCGCGCCGAAGGGCCGCACCGTCCAGCGCCCGCCGTTATCCTCGGCAATGAACATATCCGTCGTGGCGGCGTCGTTGAACACCAGCCGGCGCCCGTCCGGCGACCAGCGGGGCACCGACGGGCGGCCCTTGCCGGTAGTGACCTGCACGGGATTGCCGCCCTCCGCGTCGCAGACCCAGATCTGCTCCTCGCCGGTCCGGTCTGAACGGAACGCGATCCTCCGGCCGTCGGGCGAGTATTGCGGAGAAGCGTCCTGACCCGAAGAAGCGGCGATGCGCTTCCATGTCACAGGGGGGCCAAAAGTCAGCCGCCAGACGTTCGGGTCGTTCTGGATGAGCGAGTAGACAAGCCGCGCTTCGCGGCGGGAGTAGGAGAACTGAATCGGGAACTCGCCGTAGATGCCGGTAGGTGAGGGCTCCTTGCCCTGCGCCAGCCGCCAGATGCGGTAGGAGCCGGCCCGGGAGGAGGCGGCCAGCAACCCTTCCGCGGACCAGTCCACGCCAGTCACCATGCGGGAATCCGACGTCCACTGACGGGGTGCGCCGCCCGCCACGGGCACGGTGAAAACCTCCTGATAGCTGCGGTGGAAGGCCCGGATGAAAGCGACGGTCCTTCCGTCGGGCGAAAACCGTGGCGCCACATCCCCGATGATCATCTCTTCCGGTTGCGTCAGCCGCCGCTTCTCGCCGGTGTCCAGGCGCACCAGGAAGATGGAGAGCGGCTGGCTCAGCGACGGAGTGTCGTCCACAGCCAGTGTCGCGCCGTCGGGCGACCAGTCCAGGTGGTAGTAGGCGAGCCCGAAGCGGGTTGGCAGAACAGGCGCCACGGCGCGCGGTTCGCCGCCGTCCGCCGGAAGGACCACGATGTCGCCCGACGAGGCTCCGAAGCGCAAGCAGGCGATCTGCCGCCCGTCGGGCGACCATGCGGGGCTCGACCACGAGTAGCCCGGCGCGGAGAGCTGTTTCGGCATGCTCTCTCCGAACCGTTGCACCCAGATGCCCGGCAGCGCATGCTCGTTCTCCTGCCAGACAAAGGCTACGGCGGAGCCGTCGGGCGAAATCGCCGGCTGGAACTCTTTGCCCGCCAGCCGGGTCACCGGCGTCACCGCTGGCGCGGGTTCCGGCCCCTGGCGCCGAACCACGGCAAGCAGCAGCAGAACCGCGCCCATCAGCAACAAAACTCCGGTTATGGCGGGCCAGAGGTTTCGCGGCGCCGGAGCCCGGGTTTCCGCTGTATCAGAGACCGGCCCGGCAGCATGGGGCATTGCAGCGGCCGCTCCCTCCGGGCGCTCCTCTGCCACCGGCCCCAGCAGCCGGTAGCCGCGTCCGGGAAAGGTCTCTATGTAGGCCGGTTCGCCGGGAGAAGCGCCGAGCGACTTTCGGATCACCGCAATGTTCTGGGCCAGATTCGCTTCGTCCACCACCCGGTCCGGCCAGACGGCCGCCATGATCTCTTCCTTCGTGGCTACTTCGGGGGACCGGGAGGCAAGGACGATCAGGGTTTCCACTGCTTTCCGGGTGAGGTGCAGCGGTTGCCCGTCCCGGAACAGGACCTTGGCGGCGGCATCCAGCCGGAATGGCCCGAACCTGTACAGCGGATGAGTTTCCAAGACGTTACACCGCGGATTTTAGGAATTTCTTAGAAACTTCTCACTGCCCCATCATTGCACGAAATTGTCATTCGGCCGATCTTGGGTTAGTTCCAGTGTAGCGCGCCTGTGCTGCATGGGGACCATATACTGATATGTCTGTCGGTGGGAGCCAGGTCTCTCCCGCCGCATGCAGGAGTCAATGATGCTCACCGCCTGGAAAGGCCTGGTTCTCAGTCTGATTCCGGTGATTACGGCAGGCGGGACGTCTGTCGAAGAACTGGCGAAGGCGCTCTCCTCACCCCCTGCCGACGCGCGAATCATGATGCGGTGGTGGTGGTTCGGACCAGCGGTCACGCATCAGGAACTGGACCGCGAGCTTAAGGCGATGGAGGCAGCGGGGATCGGGGGAGTGGAAATCCAGCCCGTTTATCCGCTGGCGCTGGATGACCCTTCCAGCGGAATCCGGAATCTCCGCTTCCTGTCGGCGGAGTTCTTTGAGGCGCTGCGATTCACTGCGGCAAGAGCGCAAGAGCTGGGGCTGCGCGTAGACCTGACTTTGGGCAGCGGCTGGCCGTTCGGCGGGCCGAAGATCCCGAGGGAGCTGGCGGCGTACAGGCTCCGGGTGGAACCGTTGAGCCGCCCGCCGCGATTGCTGTGGGGAGAGCGGGTGCTGGGCGAGTTCCCCGGCGAAGGGTTGCGGTTCGTCGAGAGCCATACGGGGCAGATGGTGAAGAGGGCCTCCATCGGCGCCGAAGGTTTCGTGTTCGATCATTACAGCCGGGCGGCGCTGGACCGGTATCTGGAGACAGTGGGCGGATCGCTGCTCGAGGCGCTCGGCCCGCTGCGGCCGTATGCCGTGTTCTGCGACAGCCTGGAGGTGTTCGGATCCGACTGGACTCCGGACCTGCCGGACGAGTTCCGGAAACGGCGCGGCTATGATCTGTTGCCGCATCTGCCTGCGCTGGTGGGCGACTGGAACGAAGAAAAGGCGCGAATCCGGCATGACTGGGCTTTGACGCTCACCGAGCTGGCAGAGGAACGCTTCCTCCAGCCGCTGGCCGAATGGTCGCGCCGCCAGGGGGTGAAGCTGCGCGCGCAGGTGTACGGCACGCCTCCGGTGACGTTGGCCAGCCAGCGCTTTGTGGATCTGGCTGATGGCGAGCAGACGCAATGGCGGCGGCTCAGCGCCTCGCGGTGGGCGTCCAGCGCGAACCACATTTTGCGGCGTCCAGTCACCGCTTCCGAAACCTGGACGTGGCTTCACTCGCCGACCTTCGCCGCCACGCCGCTCGACGTCAAGGCGGAGGCGGATATCCATTTCATTCAGGGCATCAACCAGCTCATCGGCCACGGCTGGCCGTATTCGCCGCCCCAGGCAGGCAAGCCAGGCTGGGGTTTTTACGCGGCGGCGGCGCTGAATGACCACAATCCCTGGTGGCCGGTGATGCCTGACCTTGCGCTCTACCTTCAGCGCGTGAGCTGGCTGCTGCGCCAGGGCGAGCCCGCGGCTGACCTGCTGCTCTATCTGCCCGTCGCAGACATCCGTTCGCGCTTTTCCGCCGCCAGCGGGCACGTATCGATCGACCGCGCCGTTCACTCCGTCATCGGCGACAGCGTGATCCCGCAGATGCTCGACTCCGGCTACAACTTCGATGCCGTCGATGACGGACTGCTGGAGGAAGCGTTGAGCGGGGGGCGCTACCGCGGCGTGGTGCTTGTCAATGCAGAGCGCATTCATGCCGGCGTACTGGAGCGGCTGGCTGCGTTTGCGAATTCCGGGGGCCATGTGTTCATCGTGGGACGCAAACCGCGGCTGTCGCCGGGACACCGGAATGCGCAGGACAACGACCGGCAGGTGCGGACAGCCATGGAGAAACTTCTCGCCGAAGCCCGCGTGACCGTGGTCCCGGAGGATCACCGTCTCGCCGATGCGCTGCGGCAGGCATTCGAGCCTGCGCTGAGCTGGGAGCCGGCTTCTGCGGTCCTGGCCTATGCGCACCGCCGGCTGAGCGGCGGCGACATCTTCTTCGTAGCGAACACCGCCAACAGGCCCTGGCGTGGGCGGCTGCGGTTCCGTGTCCCCGCTGAGCCCAGGCTCGCGTGGGACCTGCTGAGCGGAGAGAAGCAGGAGTTCCGCGACGAAGTCGAAATCCCCGCCTATGGCTCGCTCGTCTTTCTGGCTGGATCTGGCGCGGGTCCAGCGCATCCGCGCAGGCAGCCGCTGCGCCAGGTGGACCTGAGCACGGATTGGGAAGTCACGTTCCTGGAAACGGGCCGGAAGGTCCGCTTCGAAAAGCTGCGCTCCTGGACGGAGGACGGCGAAACCCGCTTTTACTCGGGCGTAGCGGCGTATGAGAAGACGATCCGTGTGAATCGCGATGATCTGCGGGCGTGGCTCGAATTCGGACCCGCCTTGCCTGCCGACCCACAGCCGCCACGCCAGGCTGGCATGCGGGCGTGGCTGAATGCCCCGGTGCGCGATGCCGCGGTGGTCTTCGTCAACGGCAAGCGCGCGGGCAGCGTGTTTGCGCCTCCGTACCGGCTGGATCTCAGCGGGTCGTTGAAGGAAGGCGAGAACCGCCTGCGGATCGAAGTTTCCAACACGAACCTGAACCTGCTGGCGAAGCTCGGCGAGCCCGACTACCGGGTGCTCGCCGCAGCTTATGGGGAGAGGTTCCAGATGCAGGATATGCGCAATCTCGAGCCGGCGCCGAGCGGGCTGCTCGGCACGGTGAAGCTCGTCGTCTGGGGTCCGCCCGGCGGCGAGACAAACAACAGTGGGAGTTTGTCCATCACGCCGCAGAGCGGGCAGCGCGCCCGCCGGAGCGGCGCGCATTAGACGAGGTGAAAGGAAAGCCATGAAGTCTCGCATTGTGTGGATCATTTCGCTGTGCTTCCTGCTCGCCCTGGCGGGCATGGCGCAGGATCCGCGCGGCGCCATCACGGGCATCGTCACTGATCCATCGGGAGCGGTGGTGCCCAACGCCAGCGTGGAAATCGTCAACAAGGCTATGGGAACCCGGCAGACCCTGAAGACAAACGATGCCGGCGCGTATAACGCGTTGTATCTGATCCCGGGGAAATATCAGATCATTGTCGAGATCCCCGGCTTCAAGAAAGCGATTCGCGACGATGTCGAAGTCCGCGTAGACGACCGCATCGCCGTGAACATCCAGCTCGAGGTCGGCGGAACGGAGCAGAGCATCACCGTGACGGGAGAGACTCCGTTGCTGTCGACCGAGACCGCGTCGATGGGCACGGTGGTGGACTCCAAGCGGGTGACCGAGCTGCCCATCCCGCACGGCAATCCTTACTTCCTCATCGGACTCGCGGCCGGCGTGTCGTTCACCCGTGATGCGAGGCTGGACCGCCCGTTCGAGCCCACCCACATCGTCGGCTATTCCATGGACGGCACGCGCGCCAACCGCAGCGACGTCACCATTGACGGCGCGGTGAGCACCGCCACGGCCAACGCGGGCGAAGTCATCGCCTCCTACGTGCCTCCTGCCGACATCGTGCAGGAGTTCAAGGTGCAGACGGCCACCTTTGATGCGCAGTTCGGACAGACCGAGGGCGGCGTCACCAACATCAGCATCAAGTCCGGCAGCAACGCGTTCCACGGCACCGGCTATTACACCAACATGACGCCATCGTTGTTCGCCAACGATTTCTTCGCCAACCGCAACGGCATCCCGCTGGCCGATTTCTACTACCACCGCTACGGCAGCTCGCTTGGCGGCCCGATTCACATCCCCAGGCTGTACAACGGCCGCAACCGCACGTTCTTCCAATGGGGCATGGAAGGGATCAAGGAAGGACGCCCGCGCAACAACGGCACTCCTACCGTGCCCACTGAGGAGATGAAGAACGGCGACTTCTCAGCGCTGTTGAAAGTTTCCAGCAGCTTCCAGATTTACAATCCCTGGACGCGCCGCCCCGTCTCCGGAGGGCGGTTCCAGTCCGACCCGTTCCCGGGCAACATCATTCCGCCGTCGCTGTTCAATCCGATCTCGAAGAAGGTGCTGGACACCTACTACCCGAAGCCGCTGCAAGCCGGCAACCCGGATGGCACCAACAATTACTTGCGGCCGGAACTGATGGAAACGGCCGACTACCTCTCCAACACGATCCGCGTCGACCACAACATTACGGACGCCAACCGAATGTACTTCCGCACGAGCTGGTATGACCGCGATAGTTGGTACAACGATTATTTCAACAACGCCGCCACCGGCCAGTCGTTCTGGTTCATCTCGCGCTCGGCGGTGGTGGACGACGTCTGGACGCTCAGCCCCACGATGGTGCTGAACACGCGGTACGGCTACAACCGGTTCATCCGCCGCCAGGACGGCAATCCGCTCGGCAAGGGGTTCGACCTGACGTCGCTCGGCTTCCCCGCGTCCTACAACAATGCGCTCTCGCCGGACATCCGCCGCTTCCCGCGGTTCGACATCTCCGGCTACCAGGGCACCGGCTTCAGCGGCGAGGACCGCCCGAACGACACGCACAACGTCACCGCCGTTCTCACCAAGATGTTCTCCCGCCACTCCGTGAAGACCGGCATGGAGTTCCGCTCCTACCGCGAAACGGCCACGTTCTTCGGCAACGAGCAGACGGGGCGCTTCATCTTTGACGCCACCTACACGCGAGGGCCGCTCGACAATTCTCCGACCGCCCCGAACGCACGCGGCCAGTCCGTTGCCGCCTTTCTGCTCGGCATTCCCACGTCGTCCAGCTATGTCGCGGTCCGCGACAGTTACGCCGAGCAGTCGGTCGCATGGGGGTGGTTCATCCAGGACGACTGGAAAGTCAACTCCCGCCTGACGGTGAACCTCGGCTTGCGCTGGGAGTACGACGGTCCGCTCACCGAGCGGTTCAACCGCAGTGTGCGCCGCTTCGATACCAGCTACACGCAGCCGTTTGAAGCCGCCGCGCGCGAAGCGTATGCAAAGAACCCCACGCCGGAAGTGCCGCCGTCGCAGTTCACCACGCGCGGCGGTCTCACTTTCGCCGGCGTCAACGGCGAGCCGCGGACGCTTTACGAGTCGCCGAAAAACAACTGGATGCCGCGCTTCGGCTTCGCTTACCAGATTGATCCAAAGACCGTCATGCGCGGCGGCTATGGGATGTTTTTCGGCTTCCTCGGGCAGCGCCGCGGCGACGTCATCCAGACCGGATTCAGCCGCAACACGCCGTTCATCCCCACGCTCGACGGCTACACGTTCATCAACACCCTGTCCAATCCCTTCCCCGAGGGCATTCTGACGCCTGTCGGCGCAGGGCAGGGCTATCAGACTTACGTCGGCAATGCGGTTTCGTTCTTCAACGAGAGGCCGCTGCGGCCCTACATGCAGCGCTGGCAGTTCGGCTTCCAGCGCATGATCGGCGCCGGCTATGTGGCGGAGCTCAACTACGTGGGCAATCGCGGCACGCACGTGGAGATCGGGCAGAACTTCAACGCGACGCCGCTCGAATATCTCAGCCACAGCCTGCTGCGCGACAACACTACAATCAACTACCTCACCCAGAACCTGCCCAACCCGTTCCGCGGCCTGATGCCCGAGGGCGCGACCAGCTCCTTCACCGGCGCCAACATGGCCCGCGAACGGCTCCTGAGGCCGTACCCGCATTTCGACTCGGTGAGCGCTTCGCGGTTCGACGGCTACTCGTGGTATCACGCCATGCAGGCGAGCCTCGAAAAGCGCTTCTCCCGGGGATACATGGTCGGCGTCAACTACACGTTCTCCAAGTTCATGCAGGCGACCGAGACCCTCAACACCAACGATCCGCGGCCCGTCGAAGTGATCTCCGACCTCGACCGCCCGCACCGCCTGGTAGTCAACGCCATCTGGGAGACGCCCTTCGGGAGAGGGCGCCGATGGGGATCCTCCCTGCCGGCCTTCGCCGATCTTTTCCTCGGCGGCTGGCAGCTTTCCGGCGTGTACACCTTCCAGAGCGGCGCGCCGATCAACTTCGGCAACATCATCTTCCTGGGCAACCTCAAAGACATCGAGCTGCCGCGGGACCAGCGCACCGTCGAGCGCTGGTTCAACACCGACGCCGGCTTCGAGAAGCGCGCCGCCTACCAGCTCGACCGCAACGTCCGCTGGTTCCCGCCGCGCTTCAGCTTCCTCCGGGCGCATGAGATCAGCAACTTCGATCTTGCGCTCACCAAGAACACGCGGCTGTTCAACGAGAGGCTGAACGTACAGTTCAAGGCGGAGTTCCTCAACGCCATGAACCACCCGCTGTTCCCGGCGCCCAACACGGCTGTGACTTCGGCGCAGTTCGGCCAGGCGATCGCCTCCACGCAGGCCAATTATCCGCGCCGCACGCAATTGACGGCGAAATTCCTCTTCTGACCGCAAGACGCCCCTGTGGCTTGCCCCGCCCCGGCAGGAGCCGTCCGGGGCGGGGCGATTTTTTTGCCCAGCTGCTCAGCCGGCGGGGGCTGAACCGCATCTCCGCGCACTGCTATCCTGAGGGCTTGTGTGCGGCATTGCGGGCTACACAAAGCTCGACCATCCTGTCGAGCCGGGGCGGATTCGCGACATCCTCGGCCTGATCCGGCACCGCGGACCGGATTCGCTTGGGTTTCATGAATCCGATCTCGTCTCGCTCGGCAACACACGCCTGTCGATTATCGATCTAGAGCATGGCAGCCAGCCCATGTTCAGCGATGACGGGGAGACTGCGGTTGTCCAGAACGGCGAGATTTACAACCATGCCGAACTGCGCGCCGAACTGGAGCGGCGCGGCCACCGTTTCCGCACCCGCTCCGACACCGAAGTGATTCTGCACGCATTCCTCGAATGGGATACGGAATGCTTCCCGCGCCTGCGCGGCATGTTCGCCATCGCGCTGTGGGACGAGCGCCGGCGGCGGCTGGTGCTGGCGCGCGACCGCATGGGCATCAAGCCCCTCTACATCTGCCACCACGGCAGGGATCTGTACTTCGGCTCCGAGGTGAAAGCGATTCTGCATCACCCGGTAATCGACAGGAAGCTGGACCGCAACGGGCTCGGCTACTACCTATCGCTGAACTATGTCCCCGCGCCCTACACGCTGGTGGAGGGCGTCGAAAAGCTTCTGCCCGGCGAGTGGATCGAGTGGGAGAACGGCGCCATCCGGCGGGAGAAGTACTGGCATCTGCGCTTCGAGCCCGATCCGAAAATCACCCTGGAAGATGCCAGGGAGGAGCTGGACCGGCTGTTGCGGCTGTCGCTTCGCGAGCATCTCATCGCCGACGTCCCCGTCGGCGTCTGGGCCAGCGGGGGGCTGGATTCCTCCACCGTGCTGCACTACGCCGCGCAGGAAGCCCCAAAGCTCAACACGTTTTCGATCTCATTCCGGGGCCATTCGCACGACGAGAGCCAGTACTTCCGCGCCGTCGCCGCTCATTACGGCACGAATCACAATGAGTTTGATCTGAACCCGGAACAGAATCTGGCGGAGACGATCGAACAGCTCAGCTACTATTCCGACGAGCCCTCCGCCGACGCCGGCGCGCTGCCGGTCTGGTACCTGTCGCAGATGACGCGCCGCCATGTGAAGGTGGCGCTTTCAGGCGAAGGCGCCGACGAACTCTTCGGCGGCTATCTCACTTACCGAGCCGATGCCCTGGCCATCCAGGCGCGCCGCTGGCCGCGCTGGATGCGCCGTCTCGGCGCCGCGTGCACGCGCCTCCTGCCGGTGTCCGATGCGAAGATCGGCTTCGATTACAAGGCCCGCCGCTTTCTGGAGGGCACGCTGCTGCACCCGCATGACGCGCACTTCTACTGGAACGGCTCCTTTGACGAAGGCACGAAGCGCGCGTTGTACGATGCGCCGCGCTATCCGCGGCCTGGCGAACTCCTGCACACGCTGCCCACCGAGGCGTTCCGTTGCGGCGAGATCAACAAGTATTTGTGGGCGGACCAGAAATACTACCTGCCGGACGACATCCTCTACAAGTGCGACCGGATGTCGATGGCGCATTCACTGGAAGTGCGGCCGCCGTTTCTCGACCACCGCATTGTGGAGTTCGCCGCGCGGCTGCCCGAGGATTTCAAGGTCCGCGGCCCGGTGCTCAAATTCCTGCTGCGTGAACTGATGCGGGACAAACTGCCGTCGGCGATTCTCGCGCGGCCGAAGGAAGGCTTCGATATCCCCGCACACCGCTGGTTCCGCGGCCCCTTGCGGCCAATGGCGGAAGAGATTCTCTCAGCGGACAGCGTGCGCGCCACCGGCCTGTTCCGCGCGGAGATCGTGGAGAAGATCAAGACGGACCACTTCCGCCGCCGGGCCAACTACGGCTATCAACTTTGGGGACTGCTGACGCTCTTTCTCTGGATGAGGCGATGGAACGTCCACGCATGACGCGGCTCGCGCTGGCTCTGGCTCTGACGGCGCTCGTTTACGTGCCGGCGATGTTCGCGCCGCCGCACCTGATGGACGACGTCGACGCCGTGCAGGCGCAGATCGCGCGCAACATGCTCGAATCGGGCGACTGGGTGACGGCGAGGCTCGACGGCGTTCCCTATCTCGAGAAAGCGCCGCTCAAGTACTGGATGATCGCCTGCTCATACGCGTTGTTCGGCGTGCATGACTGGGCCGCCCGGTTGCCCGTCGTGCTCTCCGTGCTGGCGCTGGCCGCGCTGGTGTACTGGATGGGCTGCTGGGCGTTTGGCGAGGCCGCGGGCTTTCTGGCGGCGCTCGTCACCGGCACTTCCATCGGCACGTTTCTTTTTACGCGAATCCTGATTCCCGATGTCACGCTGACCTTCACGATTGCGCTGGCGGTCTTCGGCATGATGCGCGCGCTCGACGACGAGGAGGCACGCCCGCGCCTGTGGGCCGCGGTGATGGCGCTCTCGATTGGCGCTGGACTGCTGCTCAAGGGCCTCATCGCGCTCGTGTTTCCCTGCGCGGCGGGTTTCCTCTGGCTCCTCTGGACTCGGCGTCTGATGGACCTGAACACGTGGAAGCGGCTGCGGCCATTGTCTGGAACGTTGCTGATCCTTCTGGTCGCGGCGCCGTGGCACGTGCTCGCCACGCTGCGCAATCCGCCCTGGTTCGACTTCTCGATGACCTCCGGCCCCGGTCAATACCGCGGCTTCTTCTGGTTCTACTTCTTCAACGAGCACATCCTGCGATTCCTCAACCGCCGCTGGCCGCGCGACTACAACACCGTGCCGCGCCACCTGTTCTGGCTCTTCCATCTCGTCTGGTTCTTCCCTTGGTCGGCGTGGCTGCCGGGCGTGGCGCGGTTGCGGATTGAGGACGGCGGGCGCCGCGCCCGCATGCTGCGCATGCTGGCCTGCTGGGCGGGCTTCGTGATGCTGTTTTTCACGTTCTCGACGACGCAGGAATATTACTCGATGCCCGCTTATCCGGCCTTCGCGCTGGCCCTGGGCGTGGTCATGGCGGAAGCGCAGGGCTGGGTGATGCGGCTCTCGCGGATCGTCAGCGTGACGGCGGCCGCGGCGTGCATCTGCGCTGCGGCGATTCTGGCGTCGGTGTGGGCCATGCCCGCGCCCGGCGATATCTCGCGTTCCCTCACGCAGAATCCCGACCTGTACACGCTCTCGTTAGGGCACATGGGCGACCTGACGCTCGCGTCCTTCGCTTACCTGAAGCTGCCGCTGGCGCTCGCGGCTCTGGCCTTTGCGATTGGCGCGGCTGCGTGCTGGCGGTTCCGCCCCAGAGCCACGCTGCTCGGCGCCGCCGTGATGATGGTGCTGTTTCTCAACGCCGCGCGGCTCGCCATGCAGGTTTTCGATCCGTATCTGAGCAGTTATCCGATCGCCGAAAAACTCCGGCGCAGTCCGCGAGGCACGGTCATTTTCGGCGATCAATACTACGTGTTCAGCTCCGTCTTCTTCTATGCGGAACTCGACCGCGCGCTCCTCTGGCGAGGGCGCTACCACAACCTCGAGTACGGCTCTTATGCTCCCGGCGCTCCCGACGTCTTTCTGGAGGACGAAGAGCTCAAGTCCGAATGGGAGAAGCCGCAACTGGCATGGCTCATCGTAGAAGGGGCGAAGCTGGAGACCGTAGAATCGCTGCTCGGCAGGGACCGCGTCCACCGGGTGCTTGAAGCGGGTGGCAAATGGCTGCTCGCTAACCGCAGAATGGAGTGAGCCTCCGGTGAAAATCGTCATCGATGCGACGCCCCTGCTGTTGCGCAGCGCCGGCGTGAAGACAGCGCTCTATCACTGGATTCGCGCGCTCCGGCAGCAGCCCGGCGGCGATGAAATCCTGCTGTACCCGCCGCTGGCCAGGCTCGGCGGCCTCGTCCACGATTCAAGCGTCTCCGGGCGGCTGGCCACCTGGACCGGGATGTTCATGGCGGTGGCCAACCAGCGGGCCGGCGTTCCTTTTCCCGGCTGGTGCTCTCGCGGAGCGGACGTGTTCCATTGCACCAATCAGGTGCGCACGCCGCCGCGCCGGACCCCGTTCACGGCGACGCTGCACGATCTGACCTGCTGGAAGATGCCCGGACTGCACTCGGAAGCCAACGTGCGCGCCGACCGGGAATTTGCCGCGCGCGTGCTCGGCCGCGCCGCCGGCGTGATCGCCGTCAGCGAGGCGACGCGGCGGGACGCCATCGACATTCTGGGCTTGCCGCCGGACAGAATCCGGACGATCCACAACGGCGTCGCCGACGCCTACTTCGAAGCGCCCCCGCCGCCGCCGCGCCGCAAACCTTACGCGTTATTCGTGGGCACCATAGAGCCCCGCAAGAATGTGGACCGGCTGCTCGATGCCTGGGAATCGCTGCCCGCAGCCGTGCTTGCCGAATATGACCTGCTGCTGGCAGGCGGCGAGGGCTGGCATTGCGAGGCCACGGTGGCGCGGCTGCGCGCCGCGCGCGCTGGCGTCCGCTGGCTCGGCTACTATCCGGAAGCCTTGCTGCCGGAATTGATCCGCGGCGCAACGGTGCTCGTCTATCCGTCGCTGTACGAGGGCTTCGGGCTCCCTGTGGCGGAGGCGATGGCGTGCGGCACGCCGTGCGTGACATCCAGCGTCAGCGCTCTGCCCGAAATTGCCGGCGGCGCCGCGCTTTTCGTGAACCCGGAATCCGTTGAAGAAATCCGCCACGCCATCCTCAGGCTGCTGGAGGATCCGGATGAGCGGGCGCGCCTGGGCGCGGCAGGGCGCGCGCGCGCCGAACGGATGTTCCGCTGGGAACGCGCCGCCCGCGAATCGCTGCGATTCTTCCACGAAATCACCGGCCGCTAGCCGCCGGCACGACGCGGAAATCCCATACCAGAATCTCGCCCGCATCCACGGCTTCGCCCTCCGAGTACTGCACCAGCGCGTACTCGCCTGGCTCCAGCGGCTTCGACGGCCAGATCTTGAACAGGTCGCTCTTCAGTTGCTGCCGGAAGATGTCCACGGTATCGAACTCGAAGTAGGACATCTTTGTCACCGGCTCGGTTTGCAGGATGCCCACGACGCGCCCTTCGCCCTTCTGCTTGGGCTTGACGCGCACCAGCACGAACGTCTGCGTCCAGTCGATGCGGAAGTACAGCTCCGGACGGTCGCCGGACAGCGCCGCCCCCGCGTTCTTCCCGGGCAGCTCCAGGAACGCCTTGCCGGGAACGATCGGCACCGGAACCAGGATCTTCAGCGCCGTCCGCTTCCTGCTGGCCACCGACTTGAGCCCGGCGCGCTTGATCTCCTTCACTTCGCCGCCTTCGAAGTAATAGAGCCCCGGATCGACCGGAATGCGCGCAATCTGCCGCGCGATGTCGCGCTCGAACGCCTCTTCAGCGTCGGCGATCTCCGCCTGTTTCTTCTCTTCTTCGATGCGCGCCTTCCGCTCCGCCTCCGTGCGTTTCAGGTCCACCAGATCCAGCGGGATCTCCTCCCAGTCGCTCCGCTCGGTGGAGTAATAGCGCACACGGTCCTCCACCACCTGGTACTCGCGCACCATGTGCCACCCGCCCTCTTTCAGGTAGAGGCGGAACTGTTGCGCCCACAGGCAGGCGCCGAACAGCAGGAATGCGGCCAGCATGCGCATGGCGTCCCTTTACTATTATGGTTTCGTGATTCACAGACGCACGCTAGGCAGAACGGGTTTTCAGGTTTCCGAGATCGGCTTCGGCGCCTGGGGCATCGGCGGCAACCAGTGGCGCGGCCACTCCGAAGACGAAGCCCGCACCGCGCTCCGCCGCGCCCTGGAGCTGGGCCTGAACTTCATCGACACCGCGCTAGCTTACAACGAAGGCCACAGTGAGCGCATCATCGGCGAAACACTGCGCGAAACCGGGGCGCAGGCCTATGTGGCCACCAAGGTGCCGCCAAAGAACCGCACCTGGCCTGCGCAGCCGGGCGTTGGAATCGAAGAGGTTTTCCCTTACGACTATGTAATCCGCTGCACGGAGACCTCGCTCCGCAATCTCGGCGTGGAGACGCTCGACTTGCAGCAGTTCCATGTGTGGAATCCGGAGTGGCTCGAACGCGGCGACTGGCGCCGCGCCATCGAAGACACGAAGAAAGCCGGCAAAGTGCGCTTCTGGGGCATCTCGATCAACGACCATCAGCCGGACTCGGCCCTCGATGCGGTCCGCACCGGACTGATCGACACGGTTCAGGTCATCTACAACATCTTTGATCAAACCCCCGAACAGAACCTGTTCCCGCTGTGCCAGGAGCGCAACATCGGGGTGCTGGCGCGCTGTCCGCTAGATGAAGGCGCGCTGACCGGCGCCATCACCCCGGAGACGGAATTCGATCCTGGCGAGTTCCGCGCCTTCTACTTCCGCGGGGACCGCAAGCGGCAAGTGCATGAACGAGTGCAGGCGTTGATCGCGGACCTGAAGTCCGCCGGACTCGACCGCCCCCTGGCCGAGACCGCCTTGCGCTTCTGCCTGTCGCATCCCGCGGTTTCCACGGTCATTCCCGGAATGCGGCGGGTGCGAAACGTGGAGAGCAATGCCGCCGTCTCAGACGCAGGGCCGTTGCCCGCCTCTGTGCTGGAGGTCCTGCGGCGCCATGTCTGGAACAAGAATTTCTACTCTTAGCCTTCTCGCCGCTGCGCTGTCGGCGCAGACGCTGTATCTGCCTCTCGATGAAGGCAACCTGTGGCTCTACGATGGCCCGGGTGGCATCCGTGTGGTTGAAGTCAAGGAATCCAGGGAGTTCGCCGGAAACCGCTACAACCTGGTCCAGGGCTTGACCGGAAACGGCGACGCGTGGGTGCGCAACGATGCCGCGGGCCGGATTCTGGCGTGGGACGAGGGCGCCGAACGGGAATTGGTGCTCCTCGACGCGGCCGCTCCCGAAGGCATTTCCTATGACACGTGGATGGATCCGTGCAGCCGCCGGGCCACGATTGAGTCTCGTCACGCAAAGTACTCCGGCCCCGTGGGGGAATTCGAAAACGTCCTGCGCGTGTTGTACGGTCCGGGGCCGTGCATGGACGCGGGCCTCGCCAGCGAAGACTGGCTGCCCTGGGTCGGCATGCTGCGGCGCGTGCGCACCACTATCGCCGGACCGCGCGAATACAACCTGATCTACGCCCGCCTTGGCGGTGTCACCTACGTCCGTGCGCCGCAGACCGGATTCGCGCTCTCGCTGGTTCCCTCTGGAGAAACGCTGCTCGTCAGGATCACGCTGCGGCACACGCTCCCCTGGCCCCTCGTTCTGAACTTCTCCAGCAGCCAGCGTTTCGATGTCTCCGCATACGACTCCAACGGCAAGGAATTCTACAGGTGGTCCCGCGGGCGGGCGTTCCTCACGGTGATGGGACGCGAGGAAATCCGGGGCGAAAAGACCTGGGTGGCCGAGATCCCCGTGTCTGAATGGCCGCAGGGCGAGTATGCGATTCTGGCCTGGCTCACGCCGCTGGAAGGCCATGCCTGGGCCGCCTCAGCTCTGTACAGAAAATAAGTTCCCACAGGTTGCGCCGGCCCGCTATTTCGACTATACTCGAAGGATGAAAAAGGGCAAGGCGGCCGCGGCTGACATCGAGCGCCTCGCCGGCATGATGGACGCCATGGGCGCGCCGCAGCGGCTGCGCATCATGCGGCTATTGCTGGCAGCGCATCCTGCGGGAATGCCCGCCGGAGAAATTCAGGCGGAACTGGAGATACCTGCCTCCACTCTGTCCCATCATCTGGACAAGCTGCGCCAGGCAGGGGTGGTGCGCGTGAGGCGCGAGGGCACCTATCTCTGGTATGCGGCCGACACGGAGGCGTTGGAAGCGCTGCTTTCGTTCCTTTACGCGGAGTGTTGCACTCGCACGCGCGTCCTGGAACCCGAAGCCGTCATCAAACCACACGTTTTGAAATGCAGGAGGTGAACCGATGAGCGACTCGAAACCGATACAGGAAGCGGTGCGCGAGCGATACGCGAAGGCGGCCTTGCAGGTTGTGAGCGGAGACGCCGCGTCCTGCTGCTCGTCCGGCGCCAGTTGCGGCGCGGGCGGAACCAACCCCATCACCAGCGCCCTCTACGGCGAAAGCGAGACCGCCGTGCTGCCCGAGACTGCCGTGGCGGCATCGCTTGGCTGCGGGAATCCTGCGATGATGGCGGAACTGCGTCCTGGTGAGACTGTGCTGGATCTCGGCAGCGGAGGCGGCATCGATGTGCTTCTCTCCGCCCGCCGTGTCGGCCCCGAGGGCAGGGCTTACGGGCTGGATATGACCGACGAAATGCTGGCTCTGGCGCGCGAGAACCAGCGCAAGGCGGGGATCCAGAACGCCGAGTTCCTCAAAGGCGAGATTGAGAACATCCCGCTGCCTGACGCGGCCGTCGACGTGGTGATCTCGAACTGCGTCATCAATCTCTCCGCCGACAAGGACCGTGTACTGCGGGAAGTGTACCGCGTGCTCAAGCCGGGAGGCCGCTTCGCCGTCGCTGACGTCGTCGTCCGCGGCGAGGTGCCGCAGGAGATCCGCCGCAGCCTGGAGCTTTGGGCCGGATGCATCGCCGGGGCGTTGGAAGAAAATGAATACCGCACAAAGCTCGCTGCGGCCGGTTTTGCGGACATCTCCATCGAACCGTTCCGCATATACAACGTGGCGGACGCGCGGCAGTTTCTCGCCGAGGCGGGCATTGACGTGGAGGCGGCCGCGGCCGCAGCGGACGGGAGGTTCATGAGCGCCTACGTGAGAGCGAGGAAACCATAGTGGAAAAGATCCTGGCTCTGTGCACCGGCAATTCCGCCCGCAGCCAGATGGCGGAGGGGCTGCTCCGGGCCGCTGTGGGAGACCGCTTTGCGATCTACAGCGCAGGAACGAAGCCCAGCCAGGTGCGCCCCGAGGCGATTGCCGTGATGCGCGAGATCGGCATCGACATCAGCGGGCACCGGTCCAAGCACCTGGACGAGTTCCTCGGCACGGAATTCCGCTACGTGATCACCGTCTGCGACAACGCGGCGGAAACATGCCCCGTCTTCCCGGGGATCGCCAAACGCATCCACTGGAGTTTCGAGGACCCGGCGGCAGTGGAGGGCGATGAGGAGACGCGCCTCGGCGCGTTTCGCCGGATCCGGGATCAGATTGCGGAACGCGTTAGAGAATTCGCCTCCAGGGTCCGGTCCTGATCCGCGTAGCGCCGGCCGCGCGCATCCGTTAGGATGAAAGCGATTCGATCCCTGGAGGGCACACGGATGAGACAGGAAGGACCCTCGCGAAGACACGTCTTCTTCGGCGCGCTGCTGGCGGGCGCCGTTCCCGGCGCAGGCTATGGCAGCGTGCCGTCTCTCACGCTGGCGGGTTACAAGAGCCCCAACGAGAAGCTGAACATCGCCGCCATCGGCGCCGGCGGCAAAGGTTATTCCGACATCATGAACTGCGCCGCCACGGAGAACATCGTGGCGATGGCCGATCCCGACGACAAGCGCGCCGAACGCACGTACAAGCAATTCCCGGATGTCCCCAAGTACAAGGATTTCCGGCGCATGTTCGACAAGGAGGCGAAGAACATCGACGCCGTCCTCGTCTCCTGTCCCGATCACATGCACGGCACGGCCGCCATGTGGGCCATGGTGCGCGGCAAACACGTGTACTGCCAGAAGCCGCTGGTGCGCACCGTCTGGGAGGCGCAGGAACTGCTGAAAGCGGCCCAGAAGTACAGGGTCGCCACCCAGATGGGCAACCAGGGCTACTCGAACGAAGGCGCCCGCCAGGCATGCGAGATCGTTTGGGCGGGCGACATCGGCGCCGTGCGGGAAGTGCACGCCTGGACCGACCGCCCCGGGCGTTACTGGCCGCAGGATCCGAGCGTCGAACCCAAGGAAGCGCCCGTGCCCGAGTGGCTCGACTGGGACGCATGGCTCGGCGGATCGCTCCCCCGTCCTTACAGTCCCGCGTACTGCCCGCACCACTGGCGCGGTTTTCCTGATTTCGGCTGCGGCGCCATCGGCGACATGGCGTGCCATATCCTGGGCACGCCGAACATGGCGCTGCGGCTGAGCGAAGCCTGGCCGGTGAGCGTCGAGTGCGTGAAAAAAGAAGGGGTGGGCAAGTACACGTTCCCGCACCGCACCGTGATCCGTTTCGAATTCCCAGCCCGCGGCAACATGCCTCCGTTGACCCTGACCTGGCACGACAGCCTGAAGGAGGCGCCGAAGTTCGAGGGCGTGCCCGAGGGCGAATCCCTCGGCGACCCTGACATCAACGGCAGTCTCTTCATTGGCGACAAGGGCATGCTCACCACCGGCTGCTACGGCGAGAACACGCGCCTGGTGCCGGCGGCGCGGATGAAGGATTACCGTTTCCCCGCGCCGCTGCTGACCCGCTCGCCCGGCCATTACCGGGACTGGATCCGCGCCTGCAAAGGGGGCGAGCCCGCGTGCTCGAACTTCAACGTCGCCGCGCCGTTTGTCTCCTGGATGCTGCTCGGCGTCATCGCCATGCGCGTCGAGGGGAAGCTCCTCTGGGATGCCCGCCGGATGGAGTTCACGAACAACAAGGAAGCCAACCGGTATCTGAAGCCGGTTTTCCGGAAGGGCTGGCAATTTGTGGGCTGAAGAATCGGCTCATCGCCTCAGCCTCAGCCGGGCCACTGCCATCACCTGCTCGGACCAACCGCACAGCGCCTCGACGTCCTGCCGGGAGAGGCGCGCCTCCGGGTGCATCATGAGATAGGCCGCGGGCGGCATCCGGCCGCTGCGCACGTCCTCGCAGGCGATGGCCGCCAGCGCCGCGCGAATCGAAGACTCCTGCTTGCCCCACCGCGAAAGGTTCATCGCCCCGCGCGCCTTCTCCACGTCGCGCGCCAGCAGCCAGGAGACCGGCGCCACGTGGCCGTACCAGGGGACTTGCGTCTGCTCGGAGTGGCAATTCATGCAGGCGCGGCGCAGGACTTCTTTTACGTTCCGCGGCACTGAAGGATCCGCACTGACGGACTGTGTCGAGGAGGCCGGCGCCGGTTCAATCCTGTACGGCGCCGGGACCACCTGAATCACGAGCGCCATCGGCAGAACGGCCCATGCAAGCCTCTTCATCATGGCTCCAGTGTGCCCGCCGCCTCGGCGCACATGGTCATCCGCTTGTGAAAGAAACGTAAAAGGCTACGGCAGCGGCAGCGCCAGCCGGAAGCAGGCGCCCGAGGCCGACGGCTCGAACCACAGGTCGCCGCCGTGCTCCTGGACGATCTTCCGCGAAAGGGCCAGCCCCAGACCCAGGCCGTCTCGTTTGCCGTGGCTGACAAAAGGCTCGAACAGCCGGTCGCGGATCTCGGCCGGAACGCCAGGCCCCGTGTCCTGGAAAGTCAACACAATGCGTCCGCGCTGCACCTCGGCACGAATGAATACCTCGCCGCCATTGGGCATCGCTTCCGCTGCGTTAGCCAGCAGATTGGTGACGACCCTCTCCAGCGTGGCGCGGGCCACCCGGACGGAGACCTCCGGATCCACCTCCACACGCACCTGGGTCCCGTGCCGCTGCATCAGCTCGGCCGAGTCCTCCAGCGCCGCTTGCACGAGATCGAGAACACGGCACGGCTCCATCTGCGACGCGGCCCCCCTTCCGACATCCTGCAACTCCGCGAGCAGAGACTGAATGCGCCGCGAGGACCGGTAAATGCTCGCCGCCAGCCTCCGGACCTGCTCCGGGGTGAGTTCGGCATCCATCAGCATCTCCGCTCCACCGTAAACTGCGGCCAGAGGGTTGCGCAGGTCATGCACCAGCGAAGTGCTCAAACGCCCGATGGTCGAGAGTCTCTCCTGCCGGATCAACTGCTGGCGGGCCTCTTTCAGGCTCTCCCTCATGGCGTTGAAGGTTCGCGCCAGCCGGCCGATCTCGTCTTCGGATTTCGGTTCGACCGCGAAATCAAAGTTGCCCTGGGAGATCTCTCTGGCCGCAGCGTCCAGTTCCGCCAGGGGGCGCAGCATTCTCTGGAAGAGGAGGCCGGCGAGGAACAGAGCCAGCGCCAGCGCCGCAGCCCAGATCAGGACGACGTCGCGGCGCAGCCTGGCCAGCGCCGCAGGAGCCGACTCGAGCGCGCGGATGATCCTCAGTTCGCCCGCGGGCCTGCCATCCAGGCCCCGCAGCGGGCGCTTCAGTTCTCGCTGGAACGCACCGCCCGCCGGAGCGTTCTTGCCCCGGGCGGCGATGATCCTGTCGCCCGCATGAAAGACGAACCTGACTCCGGGGATGGACGCCTCAAGCCTCTGCGCCAGTCTCTCGTCCACGGCGAAGGCGGCGACGAGGACATTGATCAGCACCGGTTCCCGCGGCGAACTGACATAGACCGGCGTCACCACCACCTGATAGAAACGGCTGCCCACGGCGTGGAAACCGGCGGCCTGCGCCGGAAACCGGGCACGGGCGAGTTCGACGAAGTCCAGCCGCGTGATGCCGGGTTCCCACTCGCCGCCCAGCAACGCGATCACACGGCCCTGCGGGTCGCAAACGGCGAAGAGGGCGTCGTCCCGGGCAATCCGGTTCCACACCTCCGAAGCAGTATCCCGGATCGTCGCCGCGTCGCCCGTGGAGAACGCAGCGCGCACGTCCGGCATTCGGCCCAGGAGCAGGCTGATCGAGGACAGCATCTCTTCACGGGCTTTCCACAATTCTTCGTAAGCGCGGAAGCCAGTGCGCATCTCCTCCTCGAGGCTCTCCGCAATCAGGCTGACCGTGTGGCGCTGCACGAGCAGCCCGGTCGCCGTGAACAGCAGGGTCACGGCGATGGCCGTGACAGCCAGGATCCGGGCATGCAGGGAGAGCCGCTTCATGTCCGCGTCTGCTCACTTCCCGGAGGGGGAAGAGTACCCGCGCCTGTCCTGGAGGTCGGGCACATAATCCAGGCCATACTTGTTCTTGCGCGGCATGGGCAGGTATCCCGCCTCCGAGATCCGGACCGCCCCCAGTTTGGCGCCCCCCGGCCCGACGATGATCTTCTGGCGCAGTCTGTCGAGGACGTCCGGCAGGGACCGCTCGTGGAAGAAGTGAACCAGGTACTCGCCTTCGGGCACGTCTGGAATGGAAACGGCGCCCGACCGCGGCGTCACGCAGAACCATGGCGTTGGAAGCACGGCGATGATCGCCGACATCGACTCATGGATGTTGCAGAAGACTCTCACGATTCCCGGCCGGTCGAACAGCACCCGGCGCGACGCCCCCGGCGGATACAGGCCGAGATCGAAAATGCGTCCATCGTAGGTGGAAAACGCGTTATGAAATATGGGATCGTAATTGGGAAAGTCGACTGCCGTTCCGGCCTGGATGGCAAGCACGTGCGGTTGGAATGCCTTGTTCTTCTGCGCCATGGCGGCAGGCGCGGCAGGCGGTGCGGGCAGATGAACGTTTTTCACCGGGGTCAGCCAGACCACCACGCCGGAATGATCCTGGCGCCGCACGACCCTCTCGTCCTTTGAATCCACGAGCGCCACGCTTCCTGCCACCTGCTGCCCGCAGACCGTGACGCACGCCAGGGCGCTAGAACAGATAAGCAATCGCCAGGTCATAATGCATCACTTTCCGGTAGCCGGATCCCAGGTATTGAGTCCGGATGTTTGCAGACTCCAACGACAGGAGAACATTGGGCGAGGCGCGGAAAATGACGTTGCCGCCGACAACCAGATTCTTGCCGATCCGGCCCGGCAGGAGGTCCGCATTGCGGTCGTCCTGCTGACCGGAAAAAGCGTTGAACGAGATGCGTGGAGACGGACGCCACGCGAGCTGCGCGTAGCCTCCGCGCGTTCGGACGGGCCGCGGCGCACCGCCGGCGAAAACAAAGCCCTGCCGCAGCGCGCCGAGCGGCGCAATGTTCTGGCCGTTGAAAAACAGCCCCGAGAGCTCCAGCGATGCCACCGGCCGGATCAACCAGTCGGCGCTGAAGATCCGGGAGGGAATCGAAAAGCCTGCGCTCCTGCTCGAGCTGAGATGGAATCCCGACGCCAGCTCCACCCGCCTCTCCGCTCCTCCGTCTTTCCAGAACTCGAACCGGCCTTGATAGCCGGGCCTCGCCGGGGCCGTCGATGAGGCATATTCATCAGGGACCAGGTTTCGCCCCTCGCTGGTCTGGAACAGGGCCCCTTGCAGGCGCACTCCTGACGATTCTCCGATGGCGATGCGCTCCTCCAGCCGGAGCTGCGGTTGCCAAAGCCAGGGGTTGCCGGCCCCGGTCAGAGGGGAGACTCCTACCTGCGCGAGGGACTCAGGCTCGCGCGGAGAAATCAACGGCTTGTCCTGGCCCGCAGAAATCGAGAAGCGTGTCCAGTCTGCCGAGACGACCGCGGTACGGATGCGGAACAGGTGATTCAGCGAGGAGTCCGAGCCGCCCCAGAAATCGGCCTGGAACAGGCCGGAGACTTTGCCGCCTCCAGCCACCGTGGGGCCGTGAAAGCGCAGCCCCACGATGCTCTGCCGGAACGATCCGCCGGCGATGCGGGGGCCTGCCGTCAGCGATGCCGTCGTCGGATACTGGCCTGACCCGTTCTTGCCATTGGCGAACACGTTGAACAGCACCATTCCTGTCAGCTCTACCGGAAACCGCGACGTCGTTTGAACCTTGACCTGGGCCAGTTCCGCCGTGCGGGTCTCCTGCACTTCCAGCCTCTCGGAGAGGCGCTCGTCTTTGGCGCCGGGGGCGCGTTCCAACACGGCGCTTCGCAGTTGTTCCACTTCGTTGCGCAGGGCGCGGTTCTCCGCCTCCAGTTTCTCGATCCGCGCCAGAATGTCCCGCAACGTGTCCTGCCCCGGCAGCTCAGGGGCTGCAAGGGCCAACCAGAATACGATTGTCTTAATCCTCATCGATCAGTTCCTCCAGCACACGGCAGACTTCTCTGGGGGAATAGGGTTTCTGGAAAAACGCGTGCGCGCCTGCGGAGAGCGCCTGATGCTTCAGCGCCGGATCTCCGTCCCCGCTTACGGCGACGATCTTCAGCCGCGAAGCGGGGAGCTGGGCCCGCAGTTCCTGGATCAGGGCCAGGCCGTTGATGCCGGGCAGGTGGATGTCCGTCACCACTGCCGAGGCTTGGCCGGACCGCAACAGTTCCAGCGCCTCCTCGGCGCTTCCGCAAGTTCGGACCGTGAACGCGCCGGCGGAAACGAGCGCCACTTCCAGCGCTGCCGAGCAGTCCCGCGCGTCTTCCACCAGGATCACCAGCCGCCCCTCCTGTGGAGCGGCGCTCATGGCAGGAACCTGTAGCCGACACCGTGCACGGTGATGAAGTGCCGAGGCGCGTTGGGTTCGGGCTCGAGTTTCTGGCGCAGCCGGACTACATGGGCGTCCACTGTGCGCGTGTTGGGATACGACTCATAGCCCCACACTGCATTCAGGATCATGTCCCGGGTGAGCGCCCGGTCGGGATTCTGCAGGAAGAACGTCAGCAGATTGAACTCAGCCCGCGTGAAGCGCACCTCTTCTCCCCTCCGCAGGACAATGCGGCGCTCCACGTCCACTTCCACTTCTCCGAACTTTATGGAGCGGCCTGCCCCGGGGGATGCTCTCCGCAACACCGCCCGGATGCGCGCCAGGAGTTCCCTGGTTCCGAACGGCTTCACGACATAGTCGTCGGCGCCGATTTCGAGCAGAAGCACCTTGTCGATCTCGTCTCCCACGGCGCTGAGCACGATGATGGGTGTCTTGCTGCCGGCCGCGCGCAGTTGCTTGCAGACCTCGGCTCCGCTCATGCCCGGCATCCGCAAATCCACCAGCACAAGGTCCGGCTTTGACCGGACGGCCTCTTCGAAGCCCGCTGTGCCGTCGGCGGCCGTGGAGACGCGGAAGCCTTCTTTCTCGAGAAGCAGAGAAATCGTATCGCGCAGGTTCTCGTCGTCGTCGATCACAAGGATGTGCTGCATCACCCTACGGTTCTCCCGATTGTAGCGCCCCGCTGGAGACCGGCAGGGGATCCGCGCGGCCGGCGGGCGGGTTTTCACACCTTCTTTACAGTCCTCGCACAACTGCCAGTGCACAAAGGCCGTAGCATCACGATTGCCATGTCCCTCACTCGCAACCAATCCAGGCTCATCGGACAGATTCACAAGCTCCTGTTATGGAGTCTCCTCGCGGCCTGCCCGGCCGCTGCCAGGAGTTTCGGCCCCGCTCTCCGGCTGACAGGCGCGCCGGGCGACAATCCGCTCGCCTGTACCCAATGTCACAACAGTTACCCGCTGAACTCCGGGAAGGGAAGCGTGCGCGTCGTGTTTCCCGGCGGTTCCTACCAGCCCGGTTTGACGTACCGGATGCGAGTCGAGGTGCGCGATCCTGACCAGCAGCGTTGGGGATTCCAGCTCACGGCGCGGCTGGCAAGCGACCCTGCCAACTCGGCGGCGGGCGATCTGATTCCCCCAGGCGACCTCGCCCGCGTCGTCTGCGGCAATGGCGCAGCGAAACCTTGCACCGCGAACAACCAGATCCAGCTCATCATGCACACCGTGGCCGGCACCAGAACTGGAATCCGGAATGGCGCGGACTTCGAATTCGACTGGACCGCGCCGCCTGCCGGCGCGGGAGCTGTCTCATTCTATGTGGCGGGCAACGCAGCCAACGGCGACGGCACGAATCAGGGCGACTACATTTACACTTCCTCGCTTACGATTCAGGAGGAAACCGCTCCGCTGGGGGTGCGGACATCCGCCTACGACGTTGCACATCTTGTCTCGGATCTTCCCGGCTGGGGAGACCGCCTCGACACCAATCTGGCCATCCCGTGGGGCATTGCGCTCGGCCCGACGACCGCTTTCTGGGTCTCCAACGCGGGCACGGCCACCAGCACTCTGTACAACTCTACGGGCCAGCCGTTTCCGGCGAGCTCTCCGCTTGTCGTCCGCATCCCGCAAGGCGCGGGCAGAGGCGGCCCGGCGCAGGTGACGGGCCAGGTATGGAACGGCCACCCTGCGTTCGAGATCGGCCCTGGAGCGCCCGCCTCCTTCCTGTTCGCGACGCAAAGCGGCGTCATCGCGGCGTGGAACCGCAACATCGATCCGGTCAACGCGATCGTCGTGGCCGACAATCCGTCCGCCGTGTACATGGGGCTCGCACTCGGGGTCTCCTCCCAGGGGCCGACGCTGTATGCCGCGGATTTCAAGAACCGCGTCATTGAGGCGTTCGACCGCGCGTTCCGTCCCATCCGGCTCCCCGGCAGCTTCCGCGACCCCAACCTGCCCGCCGGCTATGCGCCGTTCAACATCCAGCGGTTTGGCCAGAGCCTGTATGTGACCTACGCCCGGCAAAGCGCCTCCGGCATGGAGGAAGAGCCCGGGGAGGGCAGCGGAATCATCAACGTTTTCGATACGGACGGGAATCTGCTGCGGCGTCTGTTTACTGGCGGCCCGCTGAACGCGCCGTGGGGACTGGCCATGGCGCCTTCTTTCTTCGGGGAATTCAGCAACACGCTCCTGGTGGGCAATCTCGGTGATGGCAGGATCCATGCCCTGGATCCCGCCACCGGCCGCTACGCGGGCATGCTGCGCTATCGGGACGGCAACCCCGTGGCGCTGGAAGGGCTCTACGGGCTCATCACCGGCAACGGAAGCAATGGCGGCAATCCTAACGCCGTCTACTTCACCGCCGCCGTGTCAGGACAGGCGAGGAAAGGAACGCACGGAGTCTTTGGCAGCATCACAGTCCTCCCTTGAGTCCTTCTCCTTTGGTGGGGGAAGCTGGGGGACCGCCACACTGCGGTCCCCCGGAATTTTTCTTCACACGAACTTGTACTTGCCGGGCTCGGGCAGCGGGGGCGGCTGGAGTTGCAGCTTGTAGTCGAACGCCTTGGGCATCAGATCGAGCTGCGAGTTCATGATCATGTCCCAGGTGACTGCGATGCCGGAATAGGCGGATTCGCGGCCCATGATGGCCGTCATCGTCGATTCGGCCACCATCATGCCTTCATTGAAATACGGTCCCGTGCCGCGGATCGAGTTCACCAGGTGGATGTGCTCCTGGACGTAAGGGTTGATGCCTTTGCCGGAGGCCAGATCCAGCCCGTTGCTGACGCCCTTCGTGCCGACGATCAGATCGCTGACGTCGCGCGCGCAGCCCTGAGGATACTGGCGGCAGTGCGAGGAATAGCGAATGCCGCCGGGATACTCGAAGTCCGAGGCCATGTGGTCATAGATGTTGCCGTAGAGATCGTCCCCTTTGCGCCAGGAGATGCCGCCGCTGGCGACCACCTTCACCGGGTGGGTGCCCATCACCCAGTTGATGAAGTCGATGTTGTGGAAGTGCTGCTCGACGATCTGATCGCCGCAGATCCAGACGAAGCTGTACCAGTTGCGGTGCTGCCACTCGAAGTCCGACCAGTTGGGGTCGCGCGCCTTCACATGGAACACGGGACCGGAGAGGTAGTGCGAATAGAGCGAGCGGATGTCTCCGATGGCGCCGTTTTTGATCCGGTCCACCGTCTCGATGTACTCCCGCTGCGCGTGCCGCTGCGCGCCGCTGACCACGGTGAGTTTCTTTTCCACGGAGAGCCGGGCGGCTTCCATGAAGCGGCGGCAGCCCACCGGGTCCGTGGCCACGGGCTTTTCGGTGAAGACATGCTTGCCCGCAGCGATGGCGGCTTCGAAATGCATGGGCCGGTAGCCCGGCGGCGTGCACAGCATGACGATGTCGACGCCTGACCCGATGACCTTCTGGAAGGCGTCGAAGCCGACGAAGTGGTTCTCGGGCGGCACCTGGATGCGCGGGGGGACGTCCTTCATGAGGTCGTCCATGGTCATCTGCTTCGTCTGCCCGCCGCGGGGGACCTGGATGTTCTCGTACCGCTTCAGGCCGCGGCCTTCGCGGAGGTTGCGGAGCGAGCCTTCGAGCTTGTCCTCGAAGACGTCGGCCATCGCCACCAGCTCCACGTTCTCGTTGCCGACCAGCAGGTCGGTCACCGCCTGGGTACCGCGCCCTCCGCAGCCGACAAGGCCCGCGCGCAGCTTGCCGTCGGAGGCCGCGCGCGCGCCGGGGATGGTCACGGCGGCGGCCGCCAGCAGATCTCTTCGTGTCAGTTCCGGCATTGCAGTTGTGCTCCTCGTCCGGCACGATATCGAACTTGGGGCGGAAAAGACAAGCGCCGCCTCCCGTGCGGGCGGGAGGCGGCGCCTGATGCGGAAGATGCCCGCAAGACTTACGGCTTGATGGCCTTGTCGGTGACGAAGTTGGTCCACTCCTCCCACCACTTCGTCTCGCCGGCGGCGCCGATGAACCGGGCCGACTGGTTGAAGAAGCCGTCGTCGGGCGGCTGCACCCAGTTGGCGCGGAACACCACCGAATTCGGCAGGGGCCGGAAATCAGGGTCGTTCACTTCAAACGGACGCCGCAGCATCGGATCCGCGGCCAGAAACTGCCTGCCCTGGCCCCGCTCGCCCTTCGCGAAAGACGCCGTTGCGCCGGAGCGCACCTGGCCGTCGATGGTGGCATCGCCGCCGGTGCCGATATTGTTCTTCCAGAGCAGAATGCCGTTCATTGTCAGGTTGCCGTTGTCGATCTGGGCCTCCGTCGACGAGCCGTCGATGTGCAGGCCCGCGCTGTAGAAGCGGGTGACAACGGTATTGTTCACCGATGCGCCTGCGCCGCGGCGCAGATAAATGCCGGGCGCATTGCTCTCGTCGAACCCTTGCACGCCGGAGCCGACGAAGGTGGTGTTGAAAATGACCGGTTTCGACAGCGGCAGGGCGCCCTGGTTGTATTCGCTGTTGTCGCCCTCGATCCCGCGGTTGCCGGGATTGTCGGCGTCCTGATAGAAGAAGCCGAACTGGATCTTGCCGGTGAAGCCGAGCTGGAAGTCCAGGAAATCATCAGCGCCGAGTCCGCCGATCAGATAACGGGCGTTCATCGTGCCGCCGAACCATTCGAACGAGTCGTCCAGTCCGTAGCTGGCCTGGAGGTACTCGGCGACGGTCTTGGCGCCGCAACCGCCCCAGGTGAAAGCGTTGGCCTCGTTGTTCGGAGCGAAGATCGATCCGGCGTACTCCACGCGCACGTAGCGCAGCGTGCCGCAATCGTGCTCGGGGTCGTTGCCGCCGTACTTTGAGTCGTCGCTGGCAGGCAGCCCTTCGATCGCGAACTCGCCGCCATCGACGTTGATCGGAGCCTTGCCGAGCAGAATCAGCCCGCCCCAGTCGCCCCTCTGCCGCTCTCCGAAGGGGCGCGCCGAAGTCATGATGATCGGACGGCTGCGGGTTCCCTCGGCGCGGATCTTGCCATTGCGGGTCACTACAAGCACGGAAGGCGGCTCGCTGCCCGGCTGGCCGATGATCACGGTGCCCGGGTCGATGGTCAGCGTCGCGCCGTTGCGCACGAACACAGCTCCGTTGAGCCGGTAAAGCTTGTCGTTGGTCAGCCGCCGGTCGGACTCGATGTTGCCGGTGATATCCACGATATCGGTGATGACGGCGAACTTCGCGTAAAGCGTCTTCAGAACGCGCAGGCCGTTCACGTCGCGGAACTCCACCACCAGCGTGTGCATGCCGGGCTCGTCCGGCGCATCCAGCGCGCCGCCCAGCAGGCCGTCCTGGCCGAGCAGCGCCTGGCGCTCGGCGTCGGCCACCAGGACCGGGCGGAAACTGCCGGGCTCGTTGCCATGAATATCACGTGTTTCGGAGGACAAACCGGGGAGATATTTTTTCTCTCCCGTCTGGTTGTTTTGAAGATATGCGACGAGAGTGAAAGGATACCACTCTCCGTACGTCTTCACCGTCCACTTCAGGGAAATGCTCTCGTTGACGCCGTACCAGACCTTATCGGTCCACATCCAGGCGGCGATGCCGGTTTCGTAGTTCTCCAGCGCCGCTGCCCGCCCGATCAGGTCCGCGCTTGCCTGCCGGACCGGCTGGCCTGCGTATGCTGTTGATGACAAGACAGTTACAAGAACTGCTGCCAAGTGCGCAAATTTCCTCATGGTTTTCCTTCCTCTGCTGACTTTGCGCCGGGCGGAGAGCCGGCGCCACACTTAGAAAATGTTCACCGCCAGGCCCACCGTGAAAGTGCGGCCGAGGCGGAAACTGCGTTGCGTAAATTCGCCCTGCGTCCAGTGATAATGATTGTCCGCAAGGTTTTCCCCGGTGAACCGGATCGAATACTTGCCCGATTCATCCAGGTAAAAGCGATAGCTGAAATCTAGCATTGTGAGCGGCTCCTGATAAATATCCGGAACGCCGAAAGTGCCGACGTCGGATATTCTGCGCCCGACGTAGTTAAAGTCCAACCGGCTTTCCGAGCGCCACCGGGGCTTTCTCCACTCAGTGAGCACATTGAAGATGTGCCGGGAGGTGCCCAGCAGCGGCCTGTTCGGATTGGTCAGCAGGACCGAATCCTGCGGGCGGATGCGGATTTGCGAGTCCACGAACGTGTAGTTGCCGCCGACGAAAATCTCGCGGAGACGGGGTGAGAGCACCGACAGCGTGGTTCTGCCCTCAATTTCAAATCCCACGTTGCGGGCGCCTGCGGCGTTGACGTAGGTCTGGCGCAGGTCATTGGCCGGCAGGATTGTGACTTCGATCGGATTGTCGAAGTCCTTGTGGAAGAAGCTCGCCGCCAGCAGGCGGTTGCCGCCGGGGAACCACTCCCATCGGAAGTCCGTGTTCTGCACCTTGGCGCGGAGCAGATTGGGGTTGCCCTGGGTGACAAAGCCGCCATAGACGTTGTTGAAATCGAAGGGTGAGAGTTCGCGGAAATCCGGGCGCGAGACGGTCTTCGAGAAACCGGCGCGGAGATTCTGCCGGGGCGTGAGCATATAGGTGACGTTCACGCCGGGCATCGGATCGCGGTTGACAAGCGAAGCGATCTGCGGCTTTGCATTCGGAACCAGCGGATCGAGTGTCGTCACGGTGATATCGGCGTCCTCCACGCGGACGCCTCCGGTGACGCGCCAGCGGGGACCGAGGTTCACGTCCGCCATCACATAGCCGGCGTAGATGTCCATGGTGGCGTCGTAGCGGTCCGTAGCGCGCGTGAATTCAATGATCTGGAAACCGTCCGGGCGGATGTTGGATGGAGCGAACAACTGGTTGGACGGGGCGAACAGGTTCAGCGTGGTGGAGCGGATGGGGATGAACCGGAACCGGCGGGCCTGGAATTGCCGGTCGCGGAAAGTGCCCCGGAATCCCACCGAAACGGCGCCGGTGAGCCAGCCGCGGTAAAACGGCCTGGACACCTCTCCCTGCGGCTCGTACATCCTTTCCCTCAGTCCGTTGGAGAATCGCAGTCCGGAACTGGCCAGCGAAGCGTAACTCCACCGGCCGTCGTCGAGCTGGCCCCGGATCACTTCCCTCATGTCAGGCTCGTCGCGGCGGGATTCGGCGGTCGTGAACTGCCACCGGAAGTTCCAGTTGCCATGATCGACGAGGGCGTGCGAGCCCTCGATGCTGTTCGACAGCAGCGACCGCTCTACCCACCGCAGCCGCTGCGACCAAAGCGTGCCGTCGTTGGAGCCGTCGTAACCGCGGAACTCACGGGCTTCTTTGTCCGCGTCCCGTGTGATTGTGTTGCGGACCACGATCTTGTTGTTGGGGGTAAGCTTGAACGCGACGTTCAGCACCCCGCCCAGGCGGATGGCCTCATTGCCGACGTTGAAGTCTTCGTAGTTGGTGAAGATCAGCGGTTTGCTGCCGCCCATGCGGATGTAGCGCTGGAGTTCCATCTGGTTCTGCGGGCGGTTGGAAAAGGTCAGTGCGCCCACGATGCCCACCCGCTTGAACGTGTTGCCCCCCACAACGGAATAGCTCTGCTGCGGCCTCATCTGGTCAACAAACAGGGGCTCCCAGTTGTTGGCGAATGACCGTCCAATCTCCTGCAACTGCGAGGCCGTGAAACGGCCCGGAATGATCCGCTGGTCCTGAGGAACTGCGGAAGGAAGGGCGCGCGTGCCGTCGTCGGAGCCGAAGGCGTCGAATCTCCCGCCCGGATAGGTCAGGAACCGCTTCCGCGTCGTGGCCGTGTTATAGCCGGACGTCATCGAAACCTTCAGCACCGGCTGGGCAGGGAAATCGACGGTCGTCAACTGCACCACGCCCGCCGAGAACTCGCCCGGAAGATCCGGCGTATAGCTCTTCACCACCCGGATGCTTTCGATCAGCGCCGAGGGGAACAGATCCAGCGGCACTACGCGCTTCTCGGGCTCCGTGGTGGGAATGAGCGAGTTGTTCAGCATCGTCGAGCTGTAGCGCTCGCCCAGCCCGCGGACGTAAACGTAGCCCGACTCCACTACCGAGACGCCCGTCACCTTCTGCAGCGCGCCGGCGGCGTCCGATGCCACAGTCTGGCGGATCTCCTCCGCCGACAGCCCGTCGGTCACTGTGGCGGCGAGCTTGCGCTCCACCAGCATCGACTCCGCCGTCGCCGCCACGGGCGAGACGGCCTCCTGGACGTCGACTTTGGTGACCTGGGACTTCGCGGCAAGCACCACCGTGCCGTCCGTTGTCTCTCCAGGCTTCACTTCAACCGTTTCGATCGTGGCGTCGAGATACTTCTCCGCAGAAACGAGGATCTTGTACCGTCCGGGCGCCAGTTCCACGCGGTACTTGCCGTATTCGTCCGACTGGAGCCGGACTGGAGGCTCAGCGGCGATGACGATGCTGGCTTTCGGAACCGGCTGCCCGTTGGCGCCGTCGATCACGTCGCCCGTGACGACCCCCTTGGGCGTCTCCTGCGCAACGGCGACACACAGGCAGGCAAATGAACAACAGAATACAAGGAGCGATTTCATGGCAGACTGCTTCCTGGCCACCTTCTCCAGAAAAACAGTCTTGGGTGAAAAATCGATGAATAAGCCGCAAACGTTCCGTAACAGTTGGCGGCTGAGGCCGGAGCCTGGGGCGGGGCCTGCCACGGGCAAGCCGGCGGCAAGAAAAAAGGCGCCGGCGGCGGGCCGGCGCCTTTTTCATGGGAACGCGTTTTGAATCAGTGAACCATGACCGGAACGGAGGCTTCCATGTTCGACCAGGCGATCTTCAGCACGCCCCGGCTGGCGCCGGCCGGTTCGACGGAGATGGTCAACTGCTCCACCGGCGTAGACAGCTTCTTCGCCGTCATCTTGACGCGTCCGAGGTCCTTGCTCTGGTCGTACTTGTACGCGCCCCACTGATCGGCTTCCTTGTTCAGGATCAGCGTCCACTCCTTCTCGCCGGGAATGGTGAAGAGCGAATATGTGCCCTTGGGCACGTGCAGCGATCCGATCATGATGTCGGCTTCGGTAGTGAGCTTGGTCGCCTCGTCGGCGCCCGTGCGCCAGACCTTGCCGAACGGCGCCAGCGGCTCAGCCCAGACGTTGCGCCCTTTCACGTACGGGCGGCCGTATTCGATGGTGATCTTCTTGCCGGCGATCGTAGCCGACGTGGTCTCGTGCGGGCTGGCGCGCTGTTTCGGCTGCGCGCCGATGGTCATGACTGAGGCAAGAGCGAAAGACACTCCGAACAGGATCCAGTTTTTCATGTGGTAAGAAGCTCCTCTGGCCATGAGTGTAGCAGACGATGATGCGCTTTCCCTGCACGGCCGGGCCGAACATGGGTAAAATCAGAACACGCGCAGCCGACTTGCGGCCGCGCGGCCGGTTTCGGTCCGCGCGCCCTGCGCCGGACTCTGGATAAGCAGAGAGGAATAGCCCATGGGTGAAGCGTTGGGAATGGTTGAAACGCGCGGTCTGGTGGCGATGGTTGAAGCCGCAGACGCGATGGTGAAAGCCGCCAAGGTGACTCTGGTCGGCTGGGAGAAGATCGGTTCGGGTTATGTGACGGCGCTGGTGCGCGGAGACGTGGCCGCCGTGCGCGCCGCCACCGATGCCGGCGCCGCCGCCGCGCGCCGCGTGGGCGAGCTCGTCGCCGTCCACGTCATTCCGCGCCCGCACCCGAGCCTGGAAGACGTCCTGCCGATCGGCAAGTCTTCCAAGTAAGCAAACCATGACGCTAGGGCGCGTCGTCGGCACGGTCGTCGCTACGCGGAAGGATCCGCGCCTGGAGGGGCACAAGCTTCTCCTGGTGAAGCCGGTCACTCCTGACGGCAAGGAGGAGTCTGGCTATCTTGTCGCGGTCGACACCGTCAGCGCCGGATTCCGCGAGCTCGTCATTACCGTATCCGGCAGCAGCGCGCGCATGGCGGAAGGCTGCAAGGACAAACCCGTCGATTGCGTCATCGTCGGCATCGTCGACGGCGTGTCGCTCGACGAGGCGGGCTAGAAAGGCGGGCGGCCGTGCAGTTGGGCAAAGTGATCGGCCGCGTCTGGGCCAGCGTGAAGAACCCGGGGCTCGAAGGCCAGCGCCTGCTCATCGTCCAGCCGGTTCTTCCCGATCTCACCCCTCACGGCAAACCGCTCATCTGCACCGACTCCACCGGCGCCGGCGCCGGCGAGGTCATCTATTGGGTCCGGGGCCGGGAAGCGTCGTTCCCGTTCCTGCCCGGCGACGTCGCCAGCGACGCCACGATTGTCGGCATCGTGGATGAACTCCACCTCGGCAAGAAGCGGGAGCCGTCATGCTGATCGCGCGCGTCATCGGCGATCTCACCGCCACGCAGAAGCACGCCACCCACGAGGGGCGCAAGATCCTGCTGGTGCAGCCGCTGAACCTCGACGGCACGGACCGCGGCGCCCCCATGGTGGCTCTGGACAGCGTCGACGCAGGCGTCCATGACAGGGTGCTCGTCACCACCGACGGCTATGCCGCTTTTACGGCCGTGGGCCACAAGCTGGCGCCCATCGACGCAGCCGTGGTCGGCGTCATCGATCACGTTGAACTGGACGGATCGGCGTCAGGCGCGGGCGCGCCGCCGGCTGCCGCTCCTGGTCCGAAGAAGCAGCACAAGAAGCGCCAGTCCCAGCAGGGCTGAAGCAATTTCAAACGCGGCGAACGAGCCGTGCAGGAACTGGAACCTGCGCCCCGCCTCCATCCAGCCACCCGCGCGGTATCGGCGCGAGGTGTCCACGATGGCGGGAATCAGATACAGCTTCTGGAACAGCGCCAGCGCCAGCATCGACGCCGCCAGCGTCAGCCGCCACTTCCCCACGTTGGTGAAGAACAGCAGCATCAGCACCACCGCAGCTCCGTACGCCACCTGCATCGAGCCCCAGAGCGTGAACACCTGGTTGTTGGCCTCTCCGGCGTGGTACCGCAGCAGGTCCGCCATCGCGTCCGGCCCGATCCGCTTCAACACGTCCATGTGTGCAGGCAGCGGGTGCCTCAGCACGGCCTCTGCTGCGCCGAAGACCGCCGGAGCGCTGAGCGAAACCAGCAGAATCCCGCCCAGCCACGCCGCCAGAATGACGGCGCAGATGCGGCGCGCGATCCACGAGCCTTCCGGCGTGATGCGGCTGTATGTGGGCTCGGGGGGCCGGGAATTTTCCTCGATCATGGCCATTCGATCGCGCCGATCCACAAGTGTACCGGGCCGCCGCCTGCCCTGTCCATCGCTGGCTCAGGCGGATTTCAGCTCCGTCCACAGCCGGTCGCGCAGCCGCTGCGATTGCGGCGGCAGCGGCTCGAACCACTCGCCGCGCGCGAGCGTCTCTTCCGGCGGAAACAGCGTCTCCATCGCCAGCACGTCGGCCGGCAGACGGGTGCGCGCCGTCCGGACGGCCGTTGCCGTATACGTGGCCGACGCCACCTCCGCCGCCACATCCGCCCGCAGCAGGTAATTCAGAAACGCGTGCGCCAGATCTTTCCGTTTCGACTCCCGCAACACCACGCCGCAGTCGGCGTACAGGGCGAAGCCCTCTTCCGGATATACGAACCGCAGATGCGGCGCGGCGCTGATGGCCTGCTGCGCCGTCGTCGCCCAGGTCTGGCACGCCGCCAGCTCTCCGGCTGCCATCAGGTCGCGGGCTTCGGCATTCAGATAGGCGCGCAGCAACGGCTTCTGACGCAGAGCCTCCGCGTGAGCCTGGCGCAGTTGCTCCGGCGCATGGGCGTTGAGCGGCAGCCGCAGCTTCTTCAAAGCCGCCCCGTAAACCTCCGGCGGATCGTCGAGCATCGTGATGCGCCGCGCGTAGAGCGGTTCCCACAGATCGGCGTATCGCCGCGGCACGGGCGCCATCCGGGGATTCGCCAGAATGCCGCTCGAGCCCCAGTAGAGCGGCACGCAGAATTCGAGCCCAGGATCCCAGCCCGGCCGCTGGAACCGTGTTTCCAGATCCGCCAGCCGGCTCAGGCGGGCGTGTTCGAGCCTCGCCAGCAGCCCCAGTTCGCGCATCGGTCCGATGAAATAGTTCGAGGGGAACGCGGCGTCCCAGCCCGAATTGCCGCTCAGGACGCGCGCCAGCATTTCCTCGTTGGATTCGTAGGTGGCCAGCCGAACCCTGACGCCGGTCTCCCGCTCGAACCGCGGCAGCGTCTCCGGAGCGATGTAATTCGACCAGTGGAACACGTTCAGCCGCTGCCGCCCCGGCCGCAGGCAGCCCGCCAGCCCGCTGAGCGCGGGAAAGAACAGAAGGGCGCGCCGCCTCATGGCTTCTTCCTCAGCCCTTCCGCCGCCAGGATGCCGGCGCCCAGCAGCACGACGATCACCGTGGAGATCGCGTTCACCACCGGCGAGCCGCCGCGCCGCGCCATCGCGTACAGCACCATCGGCAGCGTCTCGGTGTCGACGCCCGCCACCAGCGAGGTGATCACGTAGTCGTCGAAGGAAATGGTAAAGGCCAGCAGCGCCGCCGAAAGCACCGCCGGCAGCAGGTTCGGCAGCGTCACGCGGAGAAACGCCTCCCACTCGCGCGCGCCCAGATCCATCGCCGCTTCTTCCAGCGCCGGGTCCATCGTCCGCAGGCGTGCCAGCACCACCAGCACCACGAACGCCAGACAGAAGCTGACATGCGCCAGGATCACCGTGTGCAGTCCAAGCTGCAATCCGGCGTAACGGAACAGCCACTGGAACAACGCCAGCAGCGCGATGCCGGTGACGATCTCCGGCGTCACCAGCGACACCGAGAGCGCCATCATCAGGAGTTTCGATTCGCGCTTCCACAGTCCGTACGCACACAATGTCCCGGCAGCAGTGGCCAGCAGTGTGGCGGCGGCGGCGATCCACAGGCTATTCGCCGCAGCCTCCACGAGCCGCGCATCGCGCCACGCTTCTTCGTACCAGCGCAGCGAGAAGCCCTCCCAGACGGTGAAGCGGCCCTCGTTCAGGCTGAACAGCGCCAGCACAAGCAGCGGCGCGTGGAGGAACGCATACAGCAGCACGGCGCTGAGCGGGACAGCGCGCTTCACAGCAGCGGCTCCTCCCGCCGCCGCGCCTCCAGCCACAGCAGCACCAGCACGGCGGCCATCAGCGCCAGCGAGACCGCCGCGCCGAAGGGCCAGTCGCGCGCCGCGGTGAACTGATTCTGGATCAGCGTGCCCGCCAGAATCGTCTTGCCGCCGCCCAGCAAATCGGGGATCAGATACGTACCCAGGCAGGGAATGAAGACCAGCAGGACGCCCGCGCGGATGCCCGGCGCCGCCAGCGGCAGCGTGATGCGCCAGAACGCCTGCCAGTCGCGCGCGCCGAGGTCCGCGGCCGCCTCCAGCAGATGAGGCTCCTGCCGCTCGATCGCGGCGTACAGCGGCAGCACCATGAACGGGAGGTGCGCGTACACCAGGCCCAGCACCACCGCGCCCCAGTTGTACAACAGCGGCAGCGGCTCGCTGGTGAGTCCCGCTTTCAGCAGCAGCGAGTTGATCAGCCCCGTATCGCGCAGCAGGAACATCCAGGCATAGGTGCGGATCAGGAGGCTGGTCCAGAACGGCAGCATCACCAGCGCCAGCAAAGGGTTTTTCCAGCGGCCGGCGCGCGTGATGGCGAGCGCGAGAGGGAAGGCCATCGCCAGGCACAGCGCCGTGGACAAGGCCGCCACGAGGAACGACCGCAGCAATATGCCCAGATACAGCGGATCCGCCAGGCGCTGCCAGTTCTCCAGCGTCCACGGCGGCACGACGCCTCCGTACGCGCCCCGGCTCTGGAATGCGTAGGCCGCCAGCACGGCGAACGGGACGCCGACGGTGGCGATCATCAACGCGGCGGCGGGAGCAAGCGCGGCCGGGCGAAGACGCGCGTTCATGGCTCGGCGACCCGGATCTCGTCTTCCTCGCGCCAGGAGACGAACACCGGTTCGCCCGGGCGAAAAGATCCGCTGGACGCAGGCAGTTCCGCCACAACGCGCGCGCCGCCCGCGATTTCCGCCTCCACATGGATGCAATTGCCGAGAAACAGGGAGGCCACCACACGGGCGGGCGCGGATTTGCGGCCTCCATCCGGCGGAGTGCGCGAAACCTGCGTGGCCTCGGGGCGCAGGCCGAAGCCCTCCATCCAGTTCATCGGTCCGAGAAACGACGCCGCGAAACGCGTCCGCGGCCGCTGGTACAGTTCCTCGGGCGAACCAATCTGTTCGCATCTGCCGTTTTTCAGCAGCAAAATGCGGTCCGACAGCGACAGGGCTTCCTCCCTGTCATGCGTCACAAAAACGAAGGTGATCCCCACGCGGCGCTGGAGCGTGCGTAGCTCCACGCGCACCTGCTTCCGCAAATTCGGATCCAGCGCCGAGAGCGGCTCGTCGAGCAGCAGCACTGCCGGGCGCAGCACCAGCGAACGCGCCAGCGCCACCCGCTGCTTTTCGCCGCCGGAGAGTTGACGCGGGTAGCGGTCCAGCTTGCCGCCAAGCCCCAGCATTTCGATGCAATCACTCGTCTCGCGCCGTCCTTCGCCGTTGCGGTAGCGCAGTCCGAATTCGATGTTCTCGCGCACCGTCAGATGCGGGAACAGCGCGTAGCTTTGAAAGACGGTGGAGACGTTGCGCTGATACGGCGGCAGCCCGTCGAGCCTCCGCCCTTCCAGCAGGATGTGCCCGCGCGTCGGCTGCTCGAAGCCGGCGATCAGCCGCAGCGTGGTGGTCTTGCCGCAGCCGGACGGCCCCAGCAGGCCGAAGAACTCGCCCTGCGCAATTTCGAGCGACACGCCCGCCAGTGCGGTGTGGCCCGGATATTCCTTCGCCAGGTCCCGAAGTTCGAGGTGCGCGCCCATCAGCGCTTTTCACCGATACTAGCTTGAAACGTGCCCGCCTGGAGCAACGGTGACGGCGGTGCCCGCGGCAGTCACCATCAGCATTCCTCCGCCATGGGAGCCGGTGATCGTCTCGTAGTCGAGATCGACGCCGATGACGGCGTTGGCGCCCATCGCGCGCGCCTCCTCGCACATCTCGTCGATGGCAAGCTGCTTGGCCTTGCGCAGCTCGTTCTCATACGCGGCGCTGCGGCCGCCGACGATGTCGCGGATGCCCGCAAAGAAATCCTTGAAGATATTGGCGCCGAGAATCGCCTCGCCGCTCACCAGCCCGTGATACCGCTGAATTGTCCAGCCCTCCAGCGTGTGTGAGGTCACAACAAGCATGGCAACTCCGGATCAGTAGGGAATGCGATGCGCGCTGGCCAGCCAGGCTTCGAACGGCAGTCCAGCCTCCTCCAGCGGCATTCTTCGGGTGGGAAGTGCGCGCTCCGTCTCCGGCAACGCGAATTGCTCGTACAGAAAGCTGTCGTCGAACCCGGCGCGCGCGGCGTCTTCGCGTCCGGCGGCGTAGTACAGCGCATCCAGCCGCGCCCAGTAAATGGCGCCCAGGCACATCGGACAGGGCTCGCAGGAAGAGTAGATCGATGCGCCGCGCAGGTCGAACCGCCCCAGCCTGCGGCAGGCGGCGCGGATCGCCACGATCTCGGCATGCGCCGTGGGGTCGAGCTCGGAGGTAACGTGGTTGGCGCCTTCGGCGATCACATCGCCCTGCAGTACAACCACGGCTCCAAAAGGACCGCCGCGCCCCTGCCCGACGTTGTCAACGGCGAGCCGGATGGCGCGGCGGAGAAATTCCTCGTGCATTTCAGGCAGAGCCAGTCTCTACCCAATTATGCATGGATTGGGACGCGATTACACCGCGCCGCCGGCGAATTGCCTGGAATAGTCCTGGAGCCGGAAGCGCTCTTCGGCCTTTTTCCAGTTGACGACGTTCCACCAGTTGCCGACGTACTCGGCGCGGCGGTTCTGATACTTCAGGTAGTAGGCGTGCTCCCACACGTCCAGGCCGATGACGGCGAACTTGCCCTCCATCAGCGGATTGTCCTGGTTCGGCGTGGAGACGATCTCCAGCCCGCTCTGGCCGATGATGAGCCACGCCCAGCCGGAACCGAAACGGCCCATGGCGGCGGCGGCGAACTTCTCCTTGAACTGGTTGAAATCGCCGAAGACGCGCTTGATGGCGGTTGCCAGCAGCCCGGTGGGCTCGCCGCCCTGCTTCGGCCCCATGATCTCCCAGAACAGGGAGTGGTTCCAGTGGCCGCCGCCGTTGTTGCGGACAGCCGTGCGGATGGACTCGGGCACGATGGCGAGATTGTTGGCGAGCAGCTCTTCCAGGCTTCTGTTGGCGAGATCCGGCGCGGTGGCCAGCGCCTTGTTGACGTTGTCGACGTAGGCGCCGTGGTGCTTGGTGTGATGGATCTCCATCGTCCGCGCATCGATGTAAGGTTCGAGCGCGTCATAGGCGTACGGAAGCTGTGGCAGGGTGAATGGCATCTTGTTGTGAAACTCCTCTAGCTATCCCAGATGAACGAAGCAGCCGTTCGGATGCGGCTTCCTTGCGGCGCGGGCCGCGCGGAAGCTTCTTTTCATTCTAGGGAATGCCGCTGGCCCGGGCTCAGATGCTGCCGCCGCCGGCGCGCTCGAACGCATCGCCCAGTCGGAACAGCACGGGCTCCCCGAAATGCGGCCCGATCAGTTGCAGCCCCACCGGCAGGCCCTCCGCCGTCCTGCCGCAGGGCACGCTCAGGCCCGGCAGCCCGGCCAGCGACGCGGTGATGGTGAAGATGTCGGACAGGTACATCTGAAGCGGGTCGTCGAGCTTTTCGCCCAGCCGGAACGCCGGAAAGGGACTCACCGGGGTGGCAATCACGTCCACCTGCGCGAAAGCGGCCAGGAAATCGCGCGTAATTAGCGTGCGCACCTTTTGCGCCTTGAGGTAATAGGCTTCGTAATAGCCGGCGCTGAGCACATACGTGCCCAGCATGATGCGCCGCTTGCACTCGGCGCCGAAGCCCTGGCCGCGCGTCAGCGAGTACATCTCCGCCAGCGTTTCCGCCTGCGGCGCCCGCCAGGTGTAGCGCACGCCATCGTAGCGGGCCAGGTTCGAGCTCGCCTCAGCCGTGCACACAATGTAGTAGCAGGGAATCGCGTAGGAGGTGTGCGGCAGGCTGATCTCGCGCAGTTCGCAGCCAAGCGAAGCGAGCAGCGCCCGCGCCTTCTCCATCTGCGCGGCCGTGTCCGGCGTCAGCCCTTCGAAATACTCGTGCGGAACGCCCACGCGCAGCCCGCGCGCCTCGCCCGTCATCGCGGCCAGGTAATCCGGCACCGGAGCGAAGGCGCTGGTCGAGTCGCGCTCGTCGCGCCCGGCCATGGCCTGAAGCACCGCCGCGGCGTCGCGCACGTTGCGCGCCAGCGGCCCGATCCGGTCCAGCGAAGAAGCGAACGCCACCAGCCCGTAGCGCGACACGCGCCCATAGGTCGGGCTCAGCCCCACAACGCCGCAGAAGCTCGCCGGCTGGCGGATGCTGCCGCCGGTGTCCGAGCCGAGCGCTGCCACAGCGGTTCCCTGCGCCACTGCCGCCGCCGAGCCGCCCGAGCTGCCGCCCGGCACGCGGTCCGGCGCCGCCGGATTCCGCACCGGGCCGAACGCCGAGTTCTCGTTCGACGACCCCATGGCGAACTCGTCGCAGTTTGTCTTGCCGAGCAGCACCGCGCCCGCGCGCTCCAGCCGCTCCACCGCCGTCGCGTCGTACGGAGGAACGAACCGCTCCAGCAACCGCGAGCCGCAGGTGGTGCGGACGCCCCGCGTGACGATGTTGTCCTTCACGGCTAAGGGCACGCCCGCCAGCGGTCCCGGATCTTCGCCACGCCCGAGCGCCGCGTCCACCGCTTCCGCCGCGCGCAGCGCGCGCTCCTCGGCCAGCAGCAGGTAGGCGTTGGTCTTCGGGTTCTCCTCGCGCGCCGTGCGCAGAGCCTCCTGCGCCAGCTCGCGGGCGCTCACCCGCCGGGCGCGCAGCGCCTCCTGAATGCCTGCGATCGTCAGCTTCCCGATTTCCATCCTGCGCGCCTCAACGTTCAATCACGCGCGGCACCTTGAAATGCCCCGCCCCTGCCGCCGGCGCGTTGGCCATGGCGTCTTCGTGGCTGAGCGGCTCGCGCGGCTCGTCTTCGCGCAGCGTGCTGTTCTCCGCGCCGGGGAACAGAACCTGCGCCATCGGCTCTACCGCCTCCGTGTTCAGCTCCCGCAGCTTGTCCATGTGCGCCAGGATCTCGTCCAGGTCGTGGGTCATGCGCTTCAGCTCGTCCCCGGACAACTCGAGGTGCGCCAGCGCCGCCACATGGCGGACTTCCTGTTCGGTGATCTTCACGATGCCAGGGCCTTTCGTTTCGACCGGAGATAGATGCGCTGCAAGACCGGGTCTTCGATCCGCTCCGCGTCCTCTCCAGAGGGCTGCGCCGTCAGCCGGAAGGCCGGATCCGGCACCTCGCTGCGCGCCGGTCGCCGCGGCACAACCAGCCGGTATTCGATCCAGCGCGGCGCGGAGGCGCCGAGCATCGAGCGCAGGTTGGCCAGGATCTGCCCGCTCAACAGCTCCAGATTGCGCCTCCAGAGATCGTCGCCGACCTCCACCACCAGGCGGCCGCCGTCCAGCGCCACAGCTTTCGTATGCTGCGCCGCTTTCTTGCCCACCGCCGCCGGCCACGCGGCCAGGGCCAGCTCTTCCGGTGAAAGATGCCTCCGCGCCGCCTTCGAAAGTCCAAGCAGTCGGCCAGCCTGTTCCATTCGCGTGATTCGATGCGATTGTACCATCGCCCGCAGAGAGGGAGCAGGAACACGGTTGCCCTCATGTGCGCTGCGGAGCGCCGTGCACCGAAGCTGCGATTGGGCGGTTCTCGGGCCGTGAGGACAGCCGCTGTTGAAGCGGGCTGCCATCTTGTTTTGTGCCCCGACTGGAGGGCGCGAAGCGCCCGCATGGAGCGGTCCCCGCGCGGGCTTCGTCCTGTGGCGCCGCGGCGCGGCCCCGGCGCCCCATGCTAGGCTGTGTGTCCGATGATCGTCCTGGCTTCGCAATCCCCGCGCCGCCGCGAACTGCTGACCAACGCCGGCATCGCCTGCGTGGTCCGCCCCGCGGGCATCGAAGAGGAACCCTTCGCGGGCGAATCGCCGGAGCAGTATGTGGCGCGGCTGGCGCGGGAGAAAGCGGAGGCTGTCGAGGCGGGCGAGGAAGACTTTGTGCTCGCCGCGGACACCACGGTGGTAGTAGACGGTGAGATCCTCGAAAAGCCGCACTCCGCGGAAGAGGCCGCGCGCATGCTTCGTCTCCTGCATGGACGCGATCACTTCGTCCTGACCGGCGTCTGCCTGCGTCACCAGGGCCGCTTCTGGACCGCCGTCGAATCCACGCGCGTCTGGTTCATCCCGCTGCGCGAGGAGGAAATCGCCGCCTACGCCCGTTCCGGCGAGCCGCTCGACAAGGCAGGCGGCTACGCCATCCAGGGCCTTGCTTCGCGCTTCGTGGAAAAGATCGAGGGCTGCTATTTCAATGTGGTCGGGCTTCCCGTGTCCCGCGTGTACCGGATGTTGCGCGCTGCTGGCTACAATTTCAACGAGGGATAGCGCTCCCGCATCCAGGCGAGGAATTCCTCTGGCACATCCATGGTCGACAACCGCCCTTGGCGCACCAGCGCCCAGCCGCTGAAACGGCCCTCCGCCTTGATCTCCTTCAGCCCCACGGGCGGTTCGATCCGGCGCAGGAATTCGACGTCCACCACCCAGGACTTCGGATTCACGGCATCCGGGCGCGGCGCGGAGACGATTTTCACGACTCCCACAATCGCCGATTCGCCTCCGCTGTGATAGAGAAAAGCCCGGTCGCCGCTCCTCATCCGGCGGATGAAACCCACGGCCTGCGCGTTGGTGACTCCGTCCCACACGGTGCGCCGGTCCCGTTCGAAATCTTCCACGGAGTATTCCGAAGGGTCTGTTTTCAGCAGGAAATACCGCATACGTCCTGTTTGGATGCGCGGGCGGGACTTTCGTTCCAGAACCCCGGTTCCGGCCCGGCGCCGCCAGGGTGGAACGAAAGGCATGGGACAAGGCCGCGCCAAATCGATCCCGGCGGACTGCGCGGTCTCCTGTAGAATGAAAATGCTGGTGTCTGGGATTCTGACTGCTGCCGTGGCGCTGAGGAGCCCTCGGCCGTTGAGCCGGAACGGTGGCAGATACCCATGCCAGAGGTCGCGGAGGAACCATCATGATCACGAGCATTTCCAGCCGCAGGTTCGCAGCCGTGGTGGCTGCCCTTCTGTGCTCCTGCGTTGCGGCCGCGCCGCAGCCCCCGGTGGCGCCTGCCCCGCCGGCAGGACCCGAGGCGCCCCGCCAGCAGTCACCGGCCGAGGCCACGGTAGACGCTCCTGCGCCAGTCGATCCCAAGACTTACAAGATCGGGGTGGAGGACGTGCTGAACATTCGGGTCTGGCGTGAAGCCGAACTCAGCGGCAACGTCGTTGTCCGCCCGGACGGCCGGATCACGCTTCCTTTGGCCGGAGAGGTCGAGGCTGTGGGGCTGACGCCGGAAGCTCTTGGCGTGAAAATCGCTGAGGCCCTGAGCAAGTTCCTCACCAGGCCTGAGGTCATCGTCTCCGTCGCCAGCGTACGCAGCAAACGCTATTACATCTCCGGCAATGTGCTGCGCTCCGGCCCGGTGCCTCTCGTGACGCCCACCACGGTGCTTCAGGCCCTCAGCACCGCGGGCCTGGGCCAGTGGGCCAAACGAAACAAGATCATCATCATGCGCGGCGCCCAGCGGATCAAGTTCAACTACAACGAAGTGATGAAGGGCAAGAAGCTTGAGCAGAACATCTTCTTGCAGGACGGGGATCACATCTTCGTTCCCTGAGCCTGGGGAGGTTACCATGCCCGCAATGCCCCTGCAATCTGTTCCGCCTGCCGCCGAGCAGCCCGTGTCGGTTCCGCGCCGGCCGCTGGATCTGGAGGACTATGTTGACGTAGCCCGCCGCCATCGGGCATGGATTCTGGGGCCGGCCTTCCTGGGGCTTGTTCTGGGCGTGATTACGGCGTTTCTGTGGGAAGATTCCTACATCGCCAGGGGCAAGATCCGGATCACGCCGCCGCAAGTGCCCGCGCGGCTGGTGCCGGGCAACGTGGGCGAGGAGCTGACGGCCCGCATCAACGCCATCGCCCAGGAAATCATCACGCGGTCGAGCCTCCAGAACCTCATCCAGACTTACAACCTGTATCCCGAAGACCGCAAGCGGTTGCCCCTGGAAGACGTCATCGACCGCATGCGCCGCGCCATCGGCATCGACAACATCGAGTCCTACTCGCGTTCCGGCGCCCCCCGTTACCACGTCTTCACGGTCAGCTTTGTCTACTCAGACCGCCGGCTCGCCCAGAAGATCTGCTCGGAGCTGATCGATCGTTTCACGAAACAGAGCATCGAGAGCCGCCTGAACAGTTCCCGCCAGACCACGCTGTTCCTCTCCGACCAGTACGAATCGGCCAAACGCGAACTGGACGACATCGACGCCCGCATCGCCGTCTTCCGGTCGAAGTACTTCGGCCAGCTTCCAGAACAGGAGCAGATGGTCGTTTCACGGCTGTCCACGATGGAGGCTTCCCTGCAAGCTACCGCCGGGCAACTCAGCCGCGCCCAGCAGGACAGGATCCAGTTGGAAACGCAGCTTCGCGAACTCCGCGAGGAAGCGGCGGCGCTCTCCCAGCGGCCGCCGGCCGAAGAAACGGCCGCCATCGCCGCCCAGAGCAACCCGAGAATCGGCGAGCTTCAGCGGGAGATCGAGCGTTCGCGCAACGCGCTTCGCGTGCTCCGGGAGTCGTATACCGAGACCCATCCCGACGTGCGCCGTCTCGTCGCCTTCATTGAAGGCAGAGAAGCCCAGCTCAAAGAGCTCATCGAGGCGGAGAAGAAGCGTCTGGCCGAAGCCCCGGCAGGCAAGGGCGGCCAGGCGCGTGGCATTCCCGCCGAGAACCTGCAGAAACTCCGCGAAGTTTCCACCGCCATCGCGCGCGTTCAGTCGGCTCTGCAGGCCAAGGACATGGAGATCGAGGACTACAACCGGCAGATCAACGAATTGAAGAACCGGATCAAGGCCACCCAGGGCAAGCTGGAATCCGGTGTCTCCGTCAGCCAGGAGTACCTGCAGCTTGTGCGCGACCGCGAGCTAGCCGCGCGCCGCTATGAAGACCTCAGCCGCAAGCTCCAGGATTCCAACATGGCCACCGATCTGGTGAGCCGCGGGCAAAGCGAAACGATGGAAGTGCTCGAATCGCCGGTCATTCCGGAGGAGCCGATCGCTCCCAACCGGCCGCTGATTATTGCGGTAGGCGTCGCGCTCGGCCTGGCCGTCGGCATCGCCCTGGCCAGCGTGCGCGAAATCAAGGACTCCTCGCTGAAAAACCTGAAGGATGTCCGCGCCTACACGCGCCTCACCGTGCTGGGCAGCATCCCGCTGCTGGAGAATGACTTCGTTGTCCGGCGCAGGCGGCGCGTGGCGTGGTTGGCATGGGCGTGCGCCATCCTGGTTGGGCTCCTGATGATGGCCGGGGCCGTGTTCTATTACTACACCCAGAGGGGCTGAGTCCGGGCCTGAGGCATGTCCGCTGAGAATCAGACCAGGAGGAGCGAATGAGCCGAGTTCACGACGCATTGAGGAAGGCGCAGCCGGCGGCGGTTACCCCGCCGCGGGTGCAGGAGGATGAACTCCCGGCCCCACAGCCGGCCGAGACGGCTGAGGCCTCCCGGGTTGTCACCCCTGAGCTGGGTGAGGCGATTGCGCGCTTCCCGGTCGTTCCCTTCAACCCTTCGCCGGATGCCTCCCTGCTGGATCCCGCCCGGCCTGGCGAGGCGCCCGCCGAAGAATTCCGCAGCCTTCGCACCCGGCTCAATCACATCCAGACGCTCCAGCCGATCCACTCTCTGGTGATCACCTCGCCGTCGCCGGCCGAAGGCAAGTCTTTCACCGCGGCCAATTTGGCCGTCGCCCAGGCGCAACTGGAGAACAACTTCACGCTGCTGGCCGATTTTGATTTCCGCCGCCCGGTGATCCACACGCTTTTCCAGTTGCCGCGTTCGCCCGGCATCACGGATTACCTGCAGGGCAAAGCGAGCCTCGATCAGATCATCCAGCGCCTCGAGGGCACCAACCTGTTCGTCATGACCGCCGGCGAAGCGGTGCTCAACCCTCTCGAACTGCTGAACCTTCCGGCCGCGAAGGAAATGATCGAAGATCTGCCGGAGCTCTTCAACTGGGTCATCATCGATACTCCGCCTCTGCTGTTTGCCGCCGACGCCAGTCTGCTCTCCACCATGGCTCACGGTCTGCTGCTGGTTGTCCGGATCGGTTCGACTACCATCGATTCGGTCACGCGGGCCATTGGGTCCCTCTGTCAGAACAACATTCTCGGTATCGTGGTGAATGCAGCCCAGAAGAGTGAACTGTACAGCAAGTACACTTACTATCACTCCTACTATTCGGCTCCTGAGTCCTGAGGGGCGGTCCCTCGCAGCGGCCCGTTATGACTGAAACCGGCGAGCGTCCAGGTGCGCCGAAGCGGCCTCCGGCGTGGATTGTGCGCCTCGCAGCGGGCGTGGAAGCGGCAGCGCCTGCCGCCATCTCGGTATTGGTCTGGTTCGGAATCCATTCCCATCTGGTCCGCGAACCCTGGTGGTCCAAGTTCAACGTGGCCGCCGCCCCGTTCTTTGGCGACCGCGTGTATTACCTGGGACTCGGGCGCGCCACGCTGGTCGGCGCAGCCCTGCTATTGCTGCTCTATGGTGCGCTGGGCATCGTGTTCGCCATGTTGGGAGGCGGCGGGAGAACGGGCCGGGCTCTTCTGCGGGCGGCGCTCTGGCTCACAAGCTGGCACTTTTTCTCGCAACAATATGTCTGGCCGCGGCTCGACCCTGCCGCGGCGCCCTATTTCCCGCCATCGGCGACGGCGCCGGCGCACGCGGCGGCCGCCATTCTGCTGGCGCGGTTCCCTGCCGTCCTCCATCGTCTGCGCGAGCTGGCAGTGGAGCGGGATGCCGTCCACGAGCTGCCTCCGGAGCCGGAGGCGCCCGTCCCGCCTGCCGCCGGCAGCGAGGGTTCCGGCCGGCAGGAGGACGGGGGGACGCCCTCTCCAACTGAGCCCGATTGTTGAGGCGCGCGCGTTTTGGCTAGAATGAAGACTTTGAGCCCGCGAGCTGGGTTCATGGGTGAAACGCCTGTGACCTCCGCTACGTCACTGTCGCAGGCGCGAACAGAAAGGATCACTTCTGCCTAAGATGATCTTCAGGCGTGGGAGCCTGTCCGTCTTATTCCTCTCCCAGCTCTGCTTCGGATTTGCCGTCCCGCGAGCCGAAGCTGTGCCGCTGGAACAGGACGGCTCCACCATCTCCGCCCAGGCCGCTCAGCCGCCGGCGGCCAGGCCGAAGAGCCCTTTTGAATCAGTGCCACAGGCGGAACAGCAGCAGCCGCCCGCGCCGCCGAAGCCGCCCGGGGCGAAAAAGCCAGGCCCCTTTGAGGCGGTCCCGGAAGTGAAGGAGCCGGAAGCCGCCAAGCCCGCCGCGCCCGCCGTCGTGCCTGACGTCATCGAGTACATCGAGTTCCGCGGCGCCAGGCGCGTTCCACAAGACACTTTGCGAGCCATGATCTTCTCGCGCAAAGGCGACCGCTTCGACCCCGACGCCATCCACCGCGATTTCATGGCATTGTGGAACACCGGGCGCTTCGACGACATCACCGTCGAGCGCGAACCCGGCAAGACGGGCTGGATCATCCGCTTCCTTCTCACCGAGCGCCGCGTCATCCGCACCATCAAGTACGAGGGCGTCAAATCGCTGACCGTGTCCGAAATTCTGGACCGCTTCAAGGAGCGCCGCGTCGGGCTTGCCGTCGAGCAGCAGTTCGACCAGGGCAAGATCCAGCGCGCCACCAACGTGCTGAAGGAATACCTCGCCGAGCGTGGACGCCAGTTCGCCACCGTCACGCCCGTCGTGCGCCAGATCCCGCCTGCCTCCGTCGAGCTCACCTTCCGCGTGGAAGAGGGCCCCAAGGTCAAGGTCGGCAAGATCGAAATCCTCAACAACAAGGTCTTCGGCGACCGCGCCGTGCGCCGCGCCATGAAGAACCTCCGCCCGGTCGGCATCCCGTACAGCATCTTTCTCGAAGGCCTCTTCGCCAAGACCTTCGATCAGGCCAAGCTCGACGAGGACAAGGAGCGCATCCGTTTCTTTTACTCCAATCACGGCTACTTCCTTGCCCGCGTTACGGACAGCAGCGTGAAATTGCGCGACTACCGCGGGCGCCTCTGGATTCCGCCGTTCACCGCCATCAAGCCCGGCAAGAAGGCCGACATCCGCCTCGAAGTGGAAGAGGGGCTCCAGTACCGCATCCGCAACATCAACTTTGTCGGCGTCAAGGCTCTCAAGACCCCGGAGATCTTCTTCAAGCCGCTGTTCGGCATGGGCACGGGAGACGTCTTTTCCGTCGAGAAGCTCCAGAAGGGCATCAAGAACTTCCAGAAGTTCTACGGCGAATACGGCTATATCGACGCCGTCCCTGAGCCCGATTTCAACCCGCTGCCCAACGGCCAGATCGACCTCACCATCAATGTGGACGAAGGCAAGCAGTTCTTCGTCCGGCGCATCGACTTCCAGGGCAACACCACCACCCGCGACAAGGTGATCCGCCGCGAGTTGCTGCTCGACGAGGGCGACATGTACAACACCCGCCTGTGGGAGCTGAGCATCCTGCGCCTCAATCAGCTCGGCTACTTCGAGGCTCTGAAGGAAGAAGAAGCCGCCACCATCACCCGCGACACCCGCAACAGCACCGTCGACATCACTCTCAAGGTGAAGGAGCGCGGCAAGAACAGCGTCACCCTCAACGGCGGCGTCTCCGGCATCGCCGGCAGTTTCATCGGCTTCGGTTACGCCACCAACAACTTCCTCGGTCTCGGCGAGACGCTCTCCATCAGCGCCGAACTCGGCGACCGCCTCCGCAACGTCACCTTCGGCTTCACCGAACCGTACCTGTTCGACCGTCCCATCTCGGCGGGCTTCACCGTCTACACCCAGCGCTTCAACTACGACCAGGCGCGCGAAGTCTCCCTGTTCTCCGGGCGCAATCTGATCCCGCTATATGAAGCCATCGGCCGTGACAATCTGTTGAACTACGTCTCCAACGGCTGGGGCGGCACGGTCTTTCTCAGCTATCCTCTGCGGCGCATTTTCGCCCGACTCAGCCTCACCTACGGCTACGACCGTTCCAACATCCGGGCTCTCAATACGTCTTCCAACAGCTACTTCCAGTACTCGCAGTTCCTGAACTTCGAAGGGCCCAATTCACTGTCCGGCATCGTCACCAGCCGCGTCATTCCGGCTTACACATATAACACCGTGGATCACCCGATCACGCCTTCGCGGGGCAAGAGCCTCTTCGCCAGCGTCTCCTTCGCCGGCGGCCCGCTGGGCGGCAACGTGAATATGATCGAGCCGACCGTTTCGGCCACCTATTTCCGCCGCGGCCTGTCGCCCCGCCATGTCATCGGCGGCCGCATTCTCGGCCGCATCATCACCGGCTACGGCGGCAAGGTGGCGCCGCCGTTCAACCGCGTCTTCATGGGCGGCGAGAACGACGTTCGCGGCTTTGAGATCTGGAGCATCCTGCCCTTCGTATACATCCCCAGCGAGGGCGTCGTTACAGTGCGCAACCCGGACGGCAGCGCCCGCCAGCAGAAGGTCATCGTCGATGGCAAGGTGCAGACTGTCGATGTGCTCCAGCAGATCCCGATCTATCAGCTCGTGCCTACCGGCGGCGACACGCAGGGTGTGGCCAACTTCGAATACCGCATCCCCATTGTGGGGCCGCTGACGCTGGCCCTGTTCTTCGACGCCGGAGTCAACCGCATCAGCCTCCAGAACCAGCTCCGTCTGAATCCCGGGCGCATCGCCACTCTGAACGGAACCTTCCCGCAGGCGGGATTTGAGAACCGCTCCATCGTGATCGACTCCACCCAGAAGATCCGGACCTCGACGGGCGTCGAGTTCCAGATCATGATGCCGGTCGTCAACGCACCGTTCCGCCTGTATTGGGCCTACAACCCCACGGTCGTCCAGCAGTGGTTCATCCCGCCCGTCGCTGTGACGCCGTCGATGTTCCCGAACATGGCCACCTTCCAGGCGGCCACCTTCAGTTTCGCCAACCCCGCGCCCTATTTCGAGCGGCGCACCATGTTCCGCTTCACCATCAGCCGCACGTTCTGACGGGCGCAATGCTACCATGCAAATCTTGAGGAGCCAGAAAATCGTGACATCCGTTTGGAAGACCCTCCGCGTGGCAACGCTGGTTGCCTTCGTCCCCGCTCTCCTTCCGGCGCAGACGCCGACGAAGGTGGCCATCATCAATATCCAGGGCGCCATCGTCGCTACCAAGGACGGCGGCAAAGCCCGCGAGGCGATCCAGAAAAAGTTCGAGCCCCGCTTCAAGCAGGTGGAGGCCCAGAACAACGAGATCCAGAAGCTGCGCAACCAGCTTTCGACGCTCGCCAACACGGCCTCGCAGGAGGTCCGCGACAAGATCAGCCGCGAGATCGACGACAAGCAGAAGAAGCTCCAGTGGGACACGGAAGATCTCCAGAACGAGCTCCAGCAGGAAGAGGGCAAACTCGTCAACGAGATCGGCCAGCGCATGATGCAGGTCATCGACGAGTACGCCAAGCAGCAGGGCTTCGCGCTGGTGCTGGACGTCAGCGCGCAGCAGAGCCCCGTGCTCTGGGCCGCCAACGGCATCGACATCACGCAGCAGATCGTCGAACTCTACGACAAGCGCTTTGGCGCCGGTGAAGCGCCCGCTGCCGGCGCACCCGCTGCCAAGCCCGCCACGGCGCCGCCCGCCGCTGCGCCCAAAAAACCCGCCGGCGTGAAGTAGTACCCCGCCACAGACCGCTTTCGGGAGAGGCCCGGCCGTCAGGCGGGCCTCTCATTTCCCCAACAGGCACCCTCTCGAAAAACCGGGACCGAAAAACCGGGAGAGGCCCGCCCGGGCGCGAATTTTTCCCGGTTCCTTGAGCCAATCCTTCAGCAGGGGGATGCCTGGGAGCAACCCGTGGCGGATCCAGCGCCGGGCTTGTCAATACCCTTCCGGCACGATCCGGAACACGCCCCTCCACCGCCCGCCAGGCTCAATCCAGGGCATCGCGCCGTACCAGCCGGCATGGGTGGCGTTGAACGCATTGGTGATGGCAGTCATCGGCTCAAAGCAGATGAAGCCCCGCCCTGCCGGAGCATACACCACCGCCACACCATAGGCCTCGCCATACTCCACGGTGATGCTTTGCCGCCCGCCCTGCACGCGGAACCGCGCCCAGCCATCCGGATCCCGTTCGAGATCGTCCATGACGTCGTCCAGGACCACGCCCTTCAGGTTGAGCTTCTTCGGATACGGCAGCGGCGCAGTCTGCCCCGTCGGGATCAGTTTCTCGTTCAGCACGTGCCTGCGCCGCGCCGCCAGCGTCACCGTCCACTCGTCGCGCGGCGCGCCGGAGATCTGGAAATACGGGTGGAAACCCAGCGACACCGGCATCGCCTCGCCGCTCAGGTTCTCGATCACGGTCTCCACCTCAAGCCGCCCCTCGCTGAGCCGGTAGGTCATCTCCACCGTGTGGGCGAACGGAAACTGCGCCATCAGCTCCGGCCGCCGCCAGAACTCGAGCCGCGACGTCACTGACGCCCCGCCGGCGTCCGCGCTGCAGCGCGTCACCTTCCAGAGGTCTGAGTATGTCAGCAGTCCGTGAATGGGAGTCCGGTTCGGTCCCGGGCGCACGTTGCCCAGCTCCTCGTTCAACAGAAACTTCCGCCCGCGCACCCAGTACGCCATGCCGTCGATGCGGTTGGCCCATGGCCAGAGGAAGGGATTGCCGAGATGCGCCGGCCGGGCTTTGAACTCGGCCAGCGTCCGGTAGGGGGACCAGAACACCGGTTGCCCGCGCACCGTCATCTCATACGAGTTGTTGCCGAGCCCCGGAACGACCCTCACCACGGTCTGGCTGGCTGCGTCCCGGAGCACGGCCACATCGAAGCCGTCCACCGTCTCCATCCGGGCTTCATAACGCTGCGCCGCGCCGGTCATCGCCGCAAGGGTCAATAGCAGAGCCGCTCGCCTCACACGAGCAGTCTACTTCAGTTGCATTTCCTCGAGCGCAGGGTCACGCAGATCCACCCGCATCTCTTCCTGGCAGCACTGGCAGCGTCCCGGCGACCAGGCGCGGATCGAGCAGACATCGCACCAGTACGTCACCACCAGGCGCTTCCCGTCCCGCCACACGAACAGCGCACGCTCATGAATGGGATCCACAACAAAAAGAGACGGCGTGCGGAAACGCCCCACGGCTTCGAAGTCCTCGTCCTTCAACCTCGCGTCCCGCAACACCGCGGTTGAAGGCGGGTCGGCTTCCAGCTCCACCACGCGCCCTTCTCTCGTCAGGATCGCCGGAGGCTGTAAAGCATCCTGGCGCAGCCGCCCGCGCACGCTCTGCTTTTGTTCGGAGCGCAGCAGCAGGGCAGCTGCCGGCAACAGGATCCAGTGTCTGCGCGAGGTCATCTCTCTCTGGTTGGATGAGCCGTGGCCCGCAGGAGTCGCAAACCGTTGAGAGTGACGATCAGCGTCGCACCGGTGTCCGCCGCCACGGCCATCCAGAGCGTCGCTTTTCCTGTGGCGGCGGCGGCCAGGAAGGCGAGCTTCAGCCCCAGGGCAATGGCCACGTTCTGCCGGATCACCCGCAGCGTCCGCCGCGCATGCGCCACCAGGAAGGCCGTTTTCTCCAGTGCCGCCCCCGTGACAATCACGTCGGCGCTCTCCTGCGCCGCCTCCGAGGAAGGCGATGCGACGCTGATGCCCACTGCCGCGCGCTTCATGGCGCTGGCGTCCGCCACGCAGTCGCCCAGCATTGCCGCCGCTCCCGTCTCCTGCTGCAACCGTTCGATGGCCTCCGCCTTCTCCTCAGCCGACAGCTCGGCCTGAACCTCGGCGATTCCCGCCGCCTCAGCGGCTGCCTGGGCCGCCGGCGCCGGATCGGAAGCCAACAGCACGATGCGCTCCACACCCAGCTCTTTCAGTGCCTCCACATGACGGCGCGCCGCTTCAAGCGGCGCATCGCACCATGCCTCCAGCACCCCGCTCTCCGGCCCGCCCGCCACCGTGCAACCCTCGGCAGCCATCCCGCCGATCTTCTCCGCCAGCGACCGCGTGACCCCGCCCGCTGCCGCCCACTTCGGCGTCAGCGGTATTCCTCCGCCCTGCTCCGCGCGCCACCGCTGCCACTGCCGCAACTCTTTTCCATGCTCCTCGCTGAGCGTCTCGGTGCGCGCCAGCCGCGGCTCGCCTTGCGTCAGGATGCCGGCGCGGTCCATGGCCAGCGCCTTCAGCCGCCCCGCCGCTTCCAGGAACGCGCCGCCCTTCACCAGCACTCCCTGCAGCGCCGCGCTGGCCAGCGCCGCCATCACCGTTACCGGCGTCGAGATCACAAAAGCGCAGGGACAGGCGATCAACAGCACCACCATCCCGTGGTACAGCCACTCGCTCCAGCCGCCCGCCCCGGCTAGCGGCGGGATCACCGCCACCGCCGCCGCCATCAGCAGCACGGCTGGCGTGTAACGCCGCGCGAACCGCTCCACCAGCCGCTCGCTCTCCGATTTCCGGCTGCCCGATTCTTCCATCATCCGCAGCATCCGTTGCAGCCGCGTGTCGTGCGCCGCCCGCTTCACTTCCACCAGCAGCGTGCCGCTCTGGTTCAGCGTGCCGGCGAACACCTCGCCGCCCGCCCGCTTCTCCACTGCCACGGACTCTCCTGTCAGCGGCGACTGGTCCACCAGCGATTCCCCCTCGAGCACCAGCCCGTCGCACGGCACGCGTTCGCCTGCCTTGATCCGCACGCGCGCGCCCGGCCTCAGCGTCTGCGCTTCCACCCGGTGCTCATGGTCCCCGTGCACCAGCCACGCCTGCGCGGGCATCAGCTCGAGCAGCCGCGCCACGCTCCGCCGCGCCCTTTCCAGGCTCATCGCCTCCAGCCGCCCCGCCAGTCCGTACAGGAACGCCAGCATCGCGCCTTCCGCCCACTCGCCGAGCACAGCCGCGCCCAGCAGCGATACGGCCACCAGCAGGTTCATGTCCGCCCGCAGGCTGCGCAGCGCCGCCCAGGACTTTCGCCAGAACAGGCTCGCGCCTGCCGCGATCGACCCGGCGTAGCAGGCTAGAGCCGCCGCCGGCATCGTGTGATGATGAGCCGCGCCCGCGTGGCCGTGCGCCAGCAGCGTCTCCACCACTCCCTCCCCATGCCAGAGTTGCAGCGACATCCCGCCCGCCAGCAGCGCTCCGCTCAGCCACAGCGCGCGGCGCTCCCAGTTCCCCGTGCGCCTGCGCTCGGGACGCGCCGCCCATTTTTCGCAGCACATCCCGATGCTTTCCACGGCCGCCCCGATCGCCTCTTCACTGGTCAACTCGGGCGCGTACTCCACCTCCATCAGGCCCCGCGCCACGTCGAAATGCAGCTCGCGCACCCCCTTCACGCGGCTCAACTGCGCGCGCAGCAGAGACACCTCCTCTCCGCAGTCCATGCCATGGACGCGAAGCTGAACCCGCCTGTTAATGAGAATTCCTCCTCAAGATATATACTAGCCTTTCCTGCTCATTCTCATTTCCGATATGAGAGAAGGTTGGCCATGCCCCAACACAAGATCCATCCGCAGCACGCGCACATCCACGGCGAAGGGTGCGGGCACGCCGCCATCCGCCACGGAGGCCATGTCGATTACCTCCACGAGGGCTGCCTGCACACCATGCATGGGGACCACGTGGACGAGTGCGTGCTTGAGATCAGCGCGCGGAACCCGGATGTCTGCACACCCGCGCACGAATGCCGGGGGCACGGACCGGGACACGTGCACGGGCCGGGCTGTGGCCATGAACCGGTACCCCACGGCGGTCACACCGACTACCTGGTGGAAGGCCACCTCCACCATCCGCATGAAGGCCATTGCGACGATCACGGTCCCGTGGATCTGCTGCATAGCGAATTCCGCCGGTAACCGGAACCGCGCATGTCGAGCGACTGGCAACCCCCGCGCACGCCGCTGTTCGGAATCGCGCTGATCCCGCCGCCAGCACCCAAGCCGCGGCGCGAACCGGTCCGTGACGTACCTGCCACGGAGGCGCCCTCGGCTCCCGCCCGTGCGGGACTCGCGCCAGCGTCCGGCGCTGGCGGCGGGCCGGGTGATCTGGCGGTGCGAGTTTCCGTTGCGTGCTCCGGCGGGTGGACCGCCCTCGCCGTGTCGCCGGCGGCTCCCGTCTCCATCGCCGTGGTGGCGGAGGCGGACACGGACCTGTGGCCGGAGAGGTGGCTCCATCCCGCGGAGCGCCGCTTGATCGCCGCGCTCGCTCCGGCAGCCCGCCGCCCGGCTCTCCGGCTTCTCACCGCCGCCCGGCGCGTGCTGGTGGAGTCCTTGGCGCTGCCCGTCCCTGCCGCGGCCGCCGTGGACCTCTCTCCCCTGCTCGAAGGCGTGCAGTCCCTGCGTCTTGGCGACTGGACGCTGCAGCGCATTCCCGCTCCGCACGGCTGCAGTGTCGCCGCCGCCGCGTCCGGCTCGGGCTGGAGCTACTTCTTGCTGCCTGTTCCGTCGGGCGACACGCAGGGATGGGACGAACGCCCCGGCTGGAAATCCCCTTGACTCATCCGCGGCACAATGCTACCGTCGGTTTGGTACTCAGTGCGGCCATGCCGGCGCGCCGGCAGGCAAAGCCTCGACCCACGCCGCATCCCCGCAAACGCAACGTCCGGCTTGGGAATTGGAGGGCTCCTCCATGTTCACCTACGTGAGCCTGCTCCGTTTCACCCATCAGGGTACCCAGACAATTGACTCGCTCCCGGAACGATTCCGGATCACGAAGGCAAAAATGGCCGAGTCGGGAGGAGAACTGGCTGGCCTGTACCTCACGCAAGGCCAGTATGATCTCGTCGCCGTCTCGCGTTGGCCCGACGAGCACAAGGCCATGGGTTTCAATCTGTGGCTGGCAAAGCAGGGCAATGTCCGCTCGGAGACTCTGCGCGCCTTCGACGAGCAGGAGGTAGCCAGGATCCTCGGCCAGTAAAGCCCGCTGCTTACCGTCTCTCGCGCAGCCGCCGGGCAAACTCGGCGCCGCGCCGGAAGTCCTCGTCCGGCAGGCCACGCTCGAGCTGTGATTTGAGCCCCCGGAGCCGCTCTTCGAAAAGTCCGATGGCCCGAACAATTTCATCCCGGTTTGTTTCAAGAATGTCCCGCCAGATCTCCCAGCCGCTCAGCGCCAGCCGCGTCATGTCCAGCAGGCCCGGGCCGGCGGCTTCTCCGACGCCCGGCGCGTCTTCGAGCGCCGCTGACAGCGCGGTGGACAGCATCTGCGGCAGGTGCGACGAGAGCGCCACCGTGCGGTCGTGCTCTTCCGGCGTCATCACCCGCGGCTCGGCGCCGATGCGCTCGATCCAGGCGAGGAATTCGCGCGCTGCGGGCGTCTCCAGATCCTGAGCTTTCATCGGCGTCAGCAGGTACGGCCGTCCCCGGAACAGCCCGGCATCGGCTTCCTCCACGCCCCGCTTCTCCTTGCCCGCCATCGGATGCCCGCCGACAAACAGCGCGCCGCGCAGGCAGCGCCCCGCCTCGCAGATCCGCCGCTTGGTGCTGCCGGCGTCGGTCACCAGCGCGCCCGCGTGCGCCAGACCGTCCAGCCGCGGGATCGTTTCCAGAATCGTGCGGATCGGTCCGGCCAGATAAATGAGGTCCGCGCGCGGCGCCGCCTCTTCCAGGCGCCCGCCCTCGTCGATCGCGCCCCGCCGCAGCGCCTTCCCGATCGTCTGCGGCGAGCTGACACCGACGATGCGGCCGCGGAAGCCGGCGCTCTTCAGGGCCAGGCCGAACGAGCCGCCGATCAGCCCGACACCGGCAATGACGACTGTTTCCATGAGGGGCTCAGAGGCTCCTTCCCATCGCTGCGGCCAGCGCCTTCAGTTGCCGGACGAGTTCCAGGAACTGCGCCGGTTCCAGCGACTGCGCGCCTTCGGCGAGCACTTTTGACGGGTCCGGATGCACGTCCAGCAGCAGACCGTCGGCGCCCGCCGCCACCGCGGCCGCCGCCAGCGCGGGCGCCAGATCGCGGCGCCCCGCGGCGCGGCAGGGATCGGCCAGCACCGGCAGATGAGAGAGCTTGTGGAGCACCGGAATCGCCGTCACGTCCAGCGTGTTCTTCGTGTAGGAGCCGTATGTGCGCACGCCGCGCTCGCACAGCATCACCGCCTCGTTGCCGCCCTCCAGGATCATGTCGGCCGAGACCAGCAGCTCCTGCACCGTCGCCGCCGCGCCGCGCTTCAGGAGCACCGGCTTGCGCGCCCGGCCCGCGGCGCGCAGCAACGGGTAATTCTGCATGTTGCGCGAGCCGATCAGCAGCACGTCGGCGTGCTCTTCCACTACCGGCACGTGGGCGGTCTCCGTCACTTCGCCCGCCAGGAACATCCCGAACGTCTCCGCCGCCCGCCGCATCAGCCGCAGCGCTTCGGCGTCCGGCGCCGTCAGGCTCAGCGGCGACAGGTGCGCGCGCAGCCCGCCGGCACGGAACAGCTTCGCTCCGCCGCGCGCCGCCAGTTCCGCGCACCGGAACAACTGCTCTTCCCCTTCCACGCTTCCAGGTCCCGCCATCAGCACCACGCGGCTCCCGCCGATCTCGGCTTGGCCCGCCCGCGCGCTCTGGAGCCGGATCACCGTCCTGTCCGCCTTTGCCGCGCGCCCGGCGCGTTGATACGGCGTCATCACGCGGTAGCACTCCATCACGCCCGGCATGACCTTGAATTCGTCCGGATCCACCAGCTCGGACGGCCCCACCGCGCCCAGCACCGTGTGCACCTCGCCCGTCGAGCGGTGCACGTTGAAGTCCAGTCCGATGAGCTTTTCGATCACCGCCTCGATCTGCTCCTCGGCGGCGCCTTTCTCCATGATGATGATCATCGTTCCTGCTCCTTGCGCAGCCGCTCCCGCTGGAGGAGGCGCATCTCGTCGATAACGCGCTCGAACAGCCGCCGCACGGCGCTTTCCGACAGCGGTCCGCGGTTGTTCGACGTGACGTTGTGAAAGACCTCTTCCTCCCGCTTCGGCTCGTACACCGGCAGCTCCGCGGCCTTCTTGACGTCGCCGATCTGCGCCGCCACCAGCGCGCGCCGGTTCAGCAGATCGAGGATCTGGAGATCCAGCACGTCGATCTGCTTCCGCAGTTCGTCCAGCGCAGCCTGCGCCTCCTCCGCCGTCATGCGGTTCCGTTCAGCTCCCTGCACAGCCTCTCCAGCCTCGTTTCCAGTTCCGCATCCGCGCTTTCGTTCACCACGCGCATCACCGCGCTGCCCACGACGGCGCCGTCGGCGTAGCGCCCCACCTCCTCGATATGCGCCCGCTTCGAGATGCCGAAGCCCACTGCCAGCGGCAGCGCCGTGCGCGCGCGCAGCCGCCGCGCCAGATCCTGCACGCCCCCGCTCACCGAATCCCTCGTGCCGGTGACGCCCGTGCGCGACACCACATACACAAAGCCGCTCGAGTAGCGGGCCACCAGGTCCAGCCTCCGGTCCGTGCTCGTCGGCGCCGCCAGGAAGATCCGGTCCAGCCCGTGCCTCTGCATGGCATCCACCGGCTCCTCCGCCTCCTCGACGCTCAGGTCGGTGATCAGCACTCCGTCCACGCCCGCGGCGCGCGCGTCGCGGCACAGGCGGTCGAAGCCATAACGCATCAGCGGATTGATGTAGCTGAACAGCACGACCGCCATGTCGCTCCGCCGCCGGATTTCGGCGGCGATCTCGAGCACCCGCTCCACCGTCGTGCCCGCTTTCAATGCCCGGTCCGAGGCCTCCTGAATCACCGGTCCGTCGGCGATCGGGTCCGAAAACGGCACGCCGAGCTCCAGGATGTCCGCCCCGCCGCGTTCCAGCGCCAGCGCCAGCGCGGGCGTCCGCTCCGGGCGGGGATCGCCCGCGGTGAGGTAGGTGATCAGCGCCGGCCGTCCGGCTGCGCGCGCTGCGGCGAACCGTTCCCTGATGCGTTCACTCGGCTCCATTGGCTGCATCCAGTTCCGGAAAATTTTCGCGATAAATATCGGTGTCTTTGTCGCCGCGGCCGGACAAATTCACCAGGAAAATCTGTCCTTTCGCCTCCGGCGCGCGGCGGATCGCTTCCGCCACCGCATGGGCGCTCTCAAGCGCAGGAATGATGCCCTCCGCCCGCGACAGCCGCCGCGCGGCCTCCAGCGCCTCCCTGTCCGAGGCCGCCACATACTCGGCCCGTCCCTGATCGTGAAGCCATGCGTGCTCGGGCCCGACGAGCGCGTAATCGAGCCCCGCCGAAACCGAGTGCGTCAGCAGCACCTGCCCGTCCCCGTTTTGCAGCAGGTAGCTGTACGCCCCCTGCAGCACGCCCGGAGAGCCGCCGGCGAACCGCGCCGCGTGCTCGCCCGGCTCAAGCTTTCTTCCGCCCGCTTCCACTCCGATCAATTGCACGCGGTCATCCCGGATGAATGCCGTGAAAATCCCGATCGCATTCGACCCCCCGCCGACGCAGGCGATCACCGCATCGGGCAGCCTGCCGGCGCGCTCGAGGATCTGCCGGCGCGCTTCTTCGCCCGTCACCCGGTGGAACTCGCGCACCATCATCGGGTAGGGATGCGCGCCCAGCGCCGAGCCGAGCAGATAGTGGGTGGATTCGACGTTCGTCACCCAGTCCCGCATCGCTTCGCTCACCGCGTCCTTGAGCGTCCGGCTGCCTGTCTTCACGCCTACCACCTTCGCGCCCAGCAGCCGCATGCGGAACACGTTGAGCCGCTGCCGCCGCATGTCCTCCTCGCCCATGTAGACGACGCACTCCATGCCGAACAGCGCGCAGACGCTCGCCGTCGCCACGCCGTGCTGCCCCGCGCCCGTCTCGGCGATGATCCGCCGCTTGCCCATGCGCCGCGCCAGCAGGATCTGTCCCAGGCAGTTGTTGATCTTGTGCGCGCCCGTGTGCAGCAGGTCTTCGCGCTTGAGGAAGATCCGCGCACCGCCCAGCTCTTCGCTCAGCCGCCGCGCTTCATAGAGCGGCGTCGGGCGCCCCGCATAAGTCTCGAGCAGCTCCTTCAGCTCGCGCCGGAACGCCTCGTCGCGTTGCGCCTCATAAAAGGCCTGCTCCAGTTCCTCGAGCGGCGCCATGAGCGTTTCGGGCACATAGCGCCCGCCGTACGGGCCGAAGTGGCCCCGCTCGTCCGGCCCCTGCATGGTCTTCTCCGTCATTCCGTCTCCCGCACGGCGCGCACAAAGGCACGCACTTTTTCCGGATCCTTGCGGCCGGGCGCGCTCTCGAGTCTCGAACACGCATCCACGCCCCACGGCCTCGCTGCGCGGATCGCCTCCCTTACATTGTCGGGCCCCAGCCCTCCCGCCAGCACGATCCGGCCCGGCAGCCCTGCCGCCAGAGACCATTCGAACGTGCGGCCCGTGCCGCCGCGCTGCGCGCCCGCCGGGGCGTCGAGCAGAAACGCTTCCGCCTCGAAATGTTCCATCTGGCGCCGCACGTCCGGGCCCGCCTCCAGCGCCTTCCACCACCGCAGCCGCGGCACGCCGCACTCGCCGTGCAGTTGCGCCACTTCCACGCCCGCCGCCGAGGCGATCTCCTCAATCCGCTCCGCCGTCTCGTCCACGAAGACGCCCACCGCCAGCACGTCGCCGGGGATTCTCTCGATGATCCGCGCGGCGCGTTCAGGCTCGATGTAGCGCGGGCTGCGCGGCCAGAAGTTGAATCCCAGCGCGTCGGCGCCTGAGTCGCAGGCCGCCAGCGCGTCTTCCAGCGCCGTGATGCCGCAAATCTTGATGAGCGTCACGAGCCGCGCAACTCCTCGATCGCCCGCTTCGGATCTCCGCTCTTCATCAGATGCTCGCCCACCAGAAAGGCCTGATACCCGGCCGCCGTCAGCCTCTCCACATCCGCCCTGCTGTGGATTCCGCTTTCGGCCACCCGTACCGCCGCTTCCGGAAGCCTTGCGGCGAGCCGCTCCGAGGTCTCCAGGGACACCTCGAACGTCCGCAGATCGCGGTTGTTCACCCCGATCAGGTCCGCCCCCGCTTCCAGAGCCTTGTCGAGATCGGCGTCATCGTGCACCTCGACGAGCGCCGCCATGCCGTAGTGCTCCGCCGCGCGCCGGAACTGTTCGATCTGCTTCGCCGTCAGAATGGCGGCGATCAGCAGCACGGCGTCGGCGCCCGCCGCCGCGGCTTCCACCACGTCGATCTCGTCGATGGTGAAGTCCTTGCGCAGCACGGGCAGTGGAACGGTGGCGCGCGCCATCTTCAGATCGCCGAGCGACCCCTGGAAAAAGTCGCGGTCCGTCAGCACCGACAGCGCCGCCGCCCCGCCCGCAAAATAGGCCCGCGCCAGCGCTCCCGGATTGAAGTCTCCGCTCAGCACGCCGCGGCTCGGGCTGGCTTTCTTGATCTCGGCGATGATGGCCGGCTGCCGGCGCAGCAGAGCCGCGCGGAAGCCGCGCCGCTGGCCTTTCTGGAACGCGGCCGTCGTCTCCAGGCTGCGCCTCAGATCCAGCTTCTCCGCGACTTCCGCCTTCTTTCTTTCGACAATGCGGGCAAGAATATCGGGCAGCGTCGATTCCATCGGGGGAATCTTTCACCTTACCAGATCCGTTCCGCTGCCCGCGTTTTCTTACAGCCGCCGCACGTCGAGACCAGCGTCCCACTTCTCGCCGCTGGCGGCCACTTCGTCGTAAGTGAGCGTCTTGCCGGTGTAGGCCGCCGTGCGGCCGAGAATCGCGCTCAGCGTGCTCTCGGCGCCCTGCGCGGCTTCATTCAGGAAGCGCCCGCTCGTGATGCTCTCGATCCAGTGGCGTTCCTTCTCCGCGTCGGCGTCTTCAATGGCGCCTTTGAACGCGCCCGCCACGGCGGCGTCGGTTTCTGTCTTCTCTGGCTTGCCTACGCCCGGAGCGTTCCACGCGCGGCGCCCGGTGATCCTTACCGGCGCATCGTAGCGCAGCTCCGCGTTGCCTTCCTCGCCGAACAGGCGCACGGCCACGTCCCACTCGCCCTCGATGAACTGCGTCGACGTTACCGTCACATGCACGCCGTCCGGGTAGGTGAAGGTGACGTTGAAGTGGCTCGAACAGTCGCCCTGATCGCGCCTCCCGCGCCGCCCGCAGACGCCCTGCGCCGAGAGCGGGCGCGCCCCCAGCAGCCAGTTGTTCAGGTCCACCAGGTGGATGTTCTGCTCGACGAAGATGTCGCCGCTGATCACCTTGTCATGGATCCAGTTGCGCAGCCTCCTCTCCTGCGGCGAGGCGTTGGGCCACTCCGGGCGGCGGATCGCGCCTGCGTAGTAGTGCGAGAGGCCGCACACCAGCGCGCCAAGATCGCCGCGCCGGATCCGCTCCCGGATCTGCACATACGGCGGCGCGTGCCGCAACTGGAACCCGATGGCCAGGCTCAGCCGCCCCTGGGCCTTCCTGCCCGCCTCGATCACGTCCCTGCACCCCGCCACGTCAACCGCCACCGGCTTCTCGCAATAGACATGCTTGCCGGAGGCCACGGCCTTCGCCAGGTGCTCGGGATGGAAGTACGGCGGCGTGGCGATCAGCACTGCGTCCACTTCTTTCGAAGCGAGAACGCGGTCGAGCGAATCGGGGCCGGCGAACAACTGCCCGCGGTCGATCACCGGCTTCGACGCCTTCGCCGCCGCAGTGTCCAGCCGGTCTTTGGCCTTCGCCAGTTGTCCCTCGAACAGGTCGCCCAGAGCCGTCACAGCCGCGCTCGTGTTCGTGATGAACGAACCCGCAACGCCCGTGCCGCGTCCGCCGCAGCCGAACAGCGCCAGCCGAACGGCTGAGTTGCGCTGGGTGCCGCGCACCAGCTCCGGCTTGACGATCGTGAACGCCGCCGCGCCAGCGGCGCCCAGAAATGTTCTTCTTTCCATGGATCCTTCCTTTCTCTCCGGTTCGTTACTTTGCACGAACCATCTTCTCTTCACTCACCGTGAGCGTGCGGAAGTCCAGCACGCGCCGCACGCCCCCGTGCGTCATCTCCAGCCTCGGCTCGCCCGCCTTGCTTTGCAGGAATGGCCCGCCAAACGCGGGCCACGACGCATAGTCCAGAGGCTTGCCATCGATGAGCGGCGCCCGCCCGTATGTGAATTCGATGGTCTTGCCGCGCAGCGTGCGGAACGCGACACGCGGCAAAGGCTCCATCGCATACTCCAGCGGCAGCGCCCGCACCGCCTTCCGGAAAGACTCGAGCGCCGGATACTCATCCATGCTCGCCGCCTGCACGACGGTCCCGTTTTTCAGATACGGGCTGAACAGCCTCCGCCCTCCGCCCTCGAACGGCTTCCACACATACGGCGCCAGCGGGCGGTAGGCGATCCACGTCCTGCCTCCGCGGCAGAAGATCCAGCCCGAGCTGTCCTCGGCCACCTCTTCCAGGTCTTTCGAGAAGAACCCGTTGATGTGCGGGAACCGCGTGCCCGGCGGGATGTCGTAGAGCGCGATCACCGCATCCTCGCTCTGCGCGATGCGCTCGTACGGCGAGCCGCCCAGCAGCTTGTCCGGCGAATCATACGTCGTCTTGGAGCGCCACACCGCTTCCGTGCCAAAGTCCGGCGAGAAGGTGAAATACTCCTCCAGCTCCACAGCCCCCGAGTACGGATGCAGCGAGAACAGCGTGTTGTGCACGCCCTCGGGGTTGTCCACGCGCCAGGTCACGTCCCAGGAGTGCTGCTGCACGGGTTGCAGCACGCCGCCCTGATCGGAACTCACCGCATAGTCCTTCGTCATGTACGTGGTCTTGTACACCTGCCCGTGCAGCTCGTCCTGGAAGCGCCAGCGGTTGCGCGTGCGCTTCTTTTCGAGATGCGTGTACGGGCGGCTGCGGTCGGTGGCGATCCGGCGCAGGATCTCCGGCGGCTCGGGACCCTCGGCCAGCGCATAGTAGAGCGAATAGCCGCCGAACGGCGGCGTCTCCTTCACCTGCCCGAACAGCAGCCACGCGAAATCCGCCGACACGCCGCGCCACTTCTCCACCACCTGCCGGTCGTCGGTGCGCGCGTGCGCCCCCACGTAAATGCCGTCGAGGTCTTCGGCGGCGAAATCCGCCGTGATCCACTCGATCATCATCGAAGCCTGCTTCTTCATCCGCGGCTCTTCCGCCCACGCGGCCAGATAGCTCAGCGGCAGCAGATAGACGCCGATATAGTGCGTGCAGTCGTACTCGCCCTGCCCTTTGGTGGTGGTCAGCTTCACCCAACTGTCGATCCAGCGGCGGGCTTCCTCCATGTTTTCCTTCGAACTCTTCCCGTTGAACCACCCCTCGCCGCCCATCTCCGGCCACATCTGCGCCATCAGGTACATCGACGTGTAGTACAGCAGCCAGTGGTTCTCCGTGTCGCCGCGGAACGGATAGTACGTCTTCCAGGACTTGCGGATCAGCGTCCGCGCCGGCTCGCTCAACTGCCCGCGGTCGAGGTAGGCGATCGCCGTCATCGGGAACATCCAGAACATATCGCCGCTGATGCCGCCCTCCAGCAGTTCGCGCAGCCGGCGCTCGGCGGCCGGAACTCCTTCACGCAGCCAGAGCCGCGCCGCGATGCTGCCGTAATGAAGCTTGGCGTCCTCCACGCGCGCCGTCTTCTCGATCAGTTGCCGGCGGCGCTGCTGGTAGTCCTGCGCCGCCGCGCTCTGCCACGCCAGCGCCGCCGCCAGCGCCAGGGATGCCAGGCGCTTCATCGCACACCCCCCGCAGGCACAAACGCCATCTTCAGGATGATGCTCCCGGGGAGCCCGTCCACGCGCCAGGTCTTTCCGGCGTCCTCGGAGACGTATAGCGCCTCCTCGTGGACGCTCGCGTAGAGCCGTCCCGGCCTGTCCGGGTCGAACGCCACGCTCCACACATCCGGGCGCGGCAAGCCCTGGTTCCGCGCCTGCCATGTGAGGCCGCCGTCTTCGCTCACCAGCACTCCGGGCCCCCAGCCGCACACGGCGATCCGCCGCGCATCGGTGGGATCGAAGGCGATGTCGTACAGGTTGCGCCCCGCCGCGGGGTCCCGCGGCGTGGCTTCAAACGTCAGCCCTCCGTCCGTGCTGCGGAAGATGCCGCCCTTCTGCGTCACCGCCAGCCAGAGCGAGGCGTCGTGCGGCGACTGCTCCACGCGCATCGCTTGGAAGCCCGCGGCGCCCGCCAATTGCCATTTTCCACCAAGATCGTTTGAAACGTAAAAGCCAGTTTCTGTTCCAACGACCACCCGGCCTCTCCGCAGGCGGTCCAGCCGCACCGCCTTCCCGTAGCGCCTGGGCAGCCCTGCCGAGATCTCCCGCCACGTGGCGCCGCCGTCCTCGGAGACGCGGAACCCGGCGGTGTGGCCGAAGGCCAGCACCCCGCCCGCCCCGGAGCTGATGTCCTGAAGCTCGGTCACCGTCTCGTCGGTGAGCACGCGCCAGCGTCCCTGCGCGTCGATGCGGATCACGCCGTCGCCCCCCGCCACAAACAGCGTCTCCGGGCTGCCGGCGATCCACGCGATCCCGGTCAGCAGCGGATGCCGGTAGCCCTCGTTCGTCCAGGCGCCGTCCGCCCGCTTCACGAAAAGCCCGCCCGGCAGCAGCGCCGCGCCCACCACCCAGCCTTTCGTCGTTACTCCAAGCGCGTGCAGGCGGTGTTCTGCATGCGCGCACAGCGCCGCCACCGTGAACCACACGAGAACCCTCATGCGGTTCACACTATCAGATCGCGGGTGTCAGAAGCCGTTGATCGTGAACACGTACTCCGCGTCGCCTGCACGGATGCGGAACCGGTTGGCGCCGGCGAGGAAACTCAGGCGCACGGTGACGCCGAACAGCCCCGGTGAATAATCGTCGTAGTTCGAGACGCTGAAGACCCGGCCGCCCTCCAGTTCCTCCACCGTCACTTCCGCTCCGCGCACCGGAACGCCGCACTCATCCACCACCTTGAACAGCACTGCGTCGCGCACCGTGGAGCCGCGCCGCGCCGATGCCGACAGGTTGAAAATCGTGAAGCCCCGCGGCTCTCCGCGCGTCACCGCCCGCCAGTACGGAATGCGCAGCGTCTTGCCGCCCGCCGCGCCCTCCAGCACCACGAAGCCTTCCAGTGTCCCAGTCTCCGGCGCTGCCTCAGGCCACTCCACCCGGATCCCGGCTTCTGCGCCGGCGGCGAGTTCCACCTGTTGCACCGATACTGCCGGCGCTGCCGAACCGCGCCGCGGCTCCACCCGCACGGAATACGTCTCCGGCCCGCCGCCGATCTGTTTCACCGAAAACCCGATCGGCTCCACCGCCTCGCCGGGAGCCGCCGCGCCGAAATTGAGCACCGCCCTGGAGGAGACCAGATCCGTGCGCACCGCCTGCTCCACGTCCAGCAGTCCTGCGCCGCTCTTCTGGATCCACGCCGACGCTTCGTCCGGAACCGCGGAGGCTGTGTTCACCAGCGCCGACCGCACGCCTGCGGCGTCCAGACCGGGCCGCGCAGCTTTCACCACCGCCGCCGCGCCAGCCACCAGCGGGGCCGAAAAACTGGTTCCGTCCGCCAGCGTGTACCGGTCTTCGGACCACATCTCGCCATAGGGATCCAGCGATTGCGTGGCCACCCACATGTCCGTTCCGGTGGCCGTCAGCTCGGGTTTGACAGCCAGATCCACGCCCGGGCCGCGGGCGGAAAAACCGGCCAGCCGCCCTGCCTTCTGCGGCACGCGGCCGTAGCCGAAGTCCATCGACGCCACCAGCGTCTCGCCCCCGGCGAGCCATTTCCGCACCGCCTCCCCGCTCTCGTACGAAATCATCATCGCGGGCAATTCCGCCGCGCCGACCGCCATCGTGATCGGGTCGGGCGATTCCTCGCGCGCCTGCACCAGCACCCCGGCCGCGCCCGCGCCCTTCGCGTGGTTCAGCTTCACCTCAAAGGTGCACTCGCCACGCCGGATCAACGCGATCCTGCCGGCGAGACTGCCTCCCGGCAACTCGCCGCATGCCAGCCCGCTTTCGTCCAGCGCGGCCACATCCGCCACCTCCCCCTTCACCGCACCCACCGGCGCAGGCCCGTTGCCCGGCAGCGCCAGCACGGCGTCGTGGCCCTCGAACGCCACGCTGGAGCCGAATGTGCGGCTGCTGGTGGACGCGCCGACGCTCAGCGCCGAGGGCGCCGTCGCGGGAGAAGCGATGGTGCCCCAGCCCGGCCCGCTGTTGCCCGCAGAGACCACCACGATCACGCCCGCCGCGGCGGCGTTCTCCACCGCCTGCGCCAGCGGGTCGTCCTCGATCCGCGGCGGGATGTCCGAGCCGAGGCTCAGATTCACGATGTCCATGCCGTCGGCAATGGCGTCATCGATCGCCTTCAGCAGCGCTGCATCCGTGGTCGAATCGTTGAAGCCCGGCGTGCCGAAGACCTTGTAGTTGCCGATCCACGCCCGCGGCGCCACGCCGCTCACCCAGCCCATCGGCCCCTCGTGCGGCACGCCCGCCGCAATCATCGCCGCCGCGGTTCCATGCCCCACGTGGTCTCTGGCCGAGCGGTCCGCATCAAAGTAGCGCAGGTAGTCCACGTAGCTGCGCGCTACGATGATCTTGCCCGAAGTGCCCGATTCGTCCGCCGTGCCATGAAAGCGCGGAAATCCCTCGGGCGGCTTCATGTCCTCAGCCTGAAACGCGGGATGAGACGCGTCGATCCCGCTGTCGACGATGGCGATCTTTACGCCTTCGCCCGCCCGGCTTTCGCCGCCCGTCAGTTCCCAGGCTTCGCGGATCCGGTGCAGAGGCAGCGCCGCATCCATCGTCATGCGGTATTCGCGGACGGGCCGCACGCGCTTCACGCCGGCCATGGATGCCAGCGAATGGGCCTGATCGTCATCGATCTCCACGATCAAGGCGTTGGCCGCCAGCCTGACGCTGCCCAGCACCCGCGCGCCCCGCTCTTCCGCGCGCAGGCGTTCCGTTTCCTGTTCCCCGCCGATGGCCGCGGCGTGCTTCGCCCAGCCTCTCCCGGCCCTGTCCATGCGCCCGCCGCGCGCCTGCCGCGTTTCTTCCATCGCGCGCCGCAGCGCGGGCGGTCCTTCCAGTTCGACGATGTAGAGGCCCGGCGCCGCAAGCGCCGCAGCCGTCACCGCCAGCAGAAGTGAGAAGAAAACGCCCACTTGAGTGCAAAATTTGCGCCAATGCATGAATCCGGGCTCCAATCGTCCGACAATAGCGCAGATTCTCCCGCCGCTGGCCCGGTTTCATGCAAAGCCGGGGATTTTGGGATTTAACACTTCTTCACAACCCGCGTCATTTCTCGCGCCGGCTTGGTCGCGTCTTCAATTTCGGGTAGCTTATTCAGTGGTGCAGCGTGCGCGCATCTGGCAACGATGGTCCTGGACTTTGCCAGTCCTGCTTATCGTGCTGTGCGCGAGCCTCGGCGCGCTGCAATACCGCTGGATCGACGAAGCCTCCCGCGCCGAGCGCGACCGTCTGCGCGCCGGCCTCCAGGATTCGATCACGCGGCTGGCCATCTCCGTCAATGCGGACATCACCGCCGCGGTTTCGGCTTTCTATCCCTCGGGCCGGCCGCCGGAAGACGCCCTCCAGCCGGAACAGCTCCAGCAGATGTATGCGCAGTGGCGCGAGGTCACGCACCATGCGGACCTGTTCGCTGCCGTGGGCCTTGTCACGCTGAACGGGAGGCGGCTGGAGCTGGCCATCGTGGACCCTGCCAGTGGCGAGGTGCGCAGCTCCGGGTGGCCGCCCCGCTGGAGCGGGGTCCGAGCGAGGCTCGAATCCCGGCTCGCGCCAATCCTCGGCCTTCCTCCGGATCGTGATGGAAGAGAGTTCCGCCCCGGGCCGCCGCCTCCGGAAGAGGCGATGTTGTTCGAGCTGGCGCGCTTCGGCCGCGGTTCCGCCGAACCGCGCCGCAATGCCGCGTGGCTCATCTTCGAGCTCAACGAGCGGTATGTCCGCGAATCCCTCATCCCGGAACACCTGCGCCGTTATCTTGGCCAGTCGCTGCCGGACTACAACGTCGAGATCTCTTACCGCGCAGATCCGTCCCGAATTTTCTACCGGAATGGCCCGCAGGCGCTGGGCGGCAAGCCGGACGCTGAGACGGGGCTGCTGGAGATCCAGTATGACCGCCTGTTCCGCCGCATGAGTCCTTCTGGCCTGCGCGAACCGCCCCGGGCGCGCAACGCCGGCGCCGACTTCGGGCGGCTCCAGCTTCGGGTCCGCCACCGCGCCGGCTCGCTCGATGCCGTGGTCGAGCGCACGCGGCTGCGCAACCTGGCCGTCACGTTTTCCATTCTGCTGCTGATGGGGGGCGCGCTCGCGGCGATTCTCATCTCCACGCGGCGCGCGCAGCGCCTCGCCAGCCTCCAGATGGACTTTGTCACCGGCGTTTCGCATGAACTGCGCACGCCGCTGAGCGTCATCCGCACCGCCGCATACAATCTGCGCGGCAAGATCGCCTCCAATCCGGCGATGGTGGAGAAGTACGGCGCGTTGATTCAGAAGGAGAGCGAACGGCTCACCGAGCTCGTCGAGCAGGTTCTGGAGTTCGCCCGGTCGCGCTCCGCCCCGCAGCGCCTGCAGGCGGAACCGGTGGCCGTTCACGAGGCCGCCGGCCAGGCTCTGGCCGCCTGCCAGCCGCTGATCGACGCCTCCGGCGTGAAGGTGGAGATGAACATTCCGCCGGACCTGCCTCCGGTGCTGGCCGAGCCGCGGACGCTGGCCCACTGCCTGCAAAACCTGATCTCGAACGCCGTCAAATATGGCAGCGAGGGAGGCTGGACCGGGCTTTCGGCGGCAGTCGAGGGAGAGTTCGTCAAAATATGCGTGGCCGACCGCGGGCCCGGTATCCCGCCGGATGAATTGCCCCACGTGTTCGACCCCTTCTTCCGCGGGCGCCGCGCCATCGACGATCAGGTGCACGGCACCGGGCTCGGTCTCTCTCTCGTCAGGAGCGCCGTGGAGTCCTTCGGCGGTGAAGTGGAGGCCCGCAGCCGGCCGGGCCGCGGGACGGAATTTCTCCTCCGGTTGCGCGCAGCCGCCGCTCCGGCCGCCGAGTCCGCGCAGCCGGCCCCCGCTGGAGGGAAGCCTGCATGAAGGCCCGCATCCTGATTGTGGAGGACGAGCCGGGGCTCGTCCTCACGCTCACGGATCTGCTTGCCGCCGAGGGCCATGAGGTGGAGTCCGCCCAGGATGGCGTGAACGGACTGCGGAAAGCGCTGGAAGGCCAGTTCGACCTGATCCTGCTCGACGTCATGCTGCCCGGCAAGAACGGCTTCGATGTGTGCCGCGAGCTGCGCCAGCAGGGGCGCGACACCGCCGTGCTGATGCTGACGGCCCGCGGGCAGGTCGTGGACCGCGTGGTTGGGCTCAAGCTCGGCGCTGACGACTACCTCGCCAAGCCCTTCGATCCCGCCGAGCTGACCGCCCGCGTCGAGGCGTTGCTGCGGCGCGCCGGCCGCAACACTTACGGGCCCCTGTCGCGCTTCGAGTTTGGCGATGTCTCGGTCGATTTCGACCATGGCAGTGTGACCAAGGCTGGCAAGCCGGTGCAGCTTGCGGGGAAGGAACTCCAACTGCTGCGCTATCTCGTGGAGCACCGCGGCCACACCGTCTCGCGCGAGCAGTTGCTGGAAGCCGTCTGGGAGTATTCGGCGGGCGTTACGTCCCGCACGGTGGATGTCCACATCGCCTGGCTGCGCCAGAAGCTCGAGGATACGCCGCAGTCGCCGCGCTGGATCCACACCGTGCGCGGCGTCGGCTACCGGTTTGTCCCCTGAGAGCCAGGCCCCCGGGCCGCCTCAAAGGGAGGCCCCGAAAGGCCCTCGGCCCTTTCTGAGGGCGGATTTCAGGCGAAACTGAGGGTTCCCTCCTCCCGTCCTATGGGGATATGCTGGAGGCAAGGTCTTCTGCCGATGGATTCGGATGGAAGATGCCCGCCGGCAGCGAGCGGGACCATTCCAGCCGGGATGAATGGATGATGCCTCTTCGAGGATGCTTGCTGTGGGTTCTGGCAGCGCTGCTGCCCGTCTTCGGGCAGGGGACCGTGCCGGGCCGCTTTATTGTGGAGTTTGCCGGCCAGCCGGCCATTCGGCACGCCCAACCGGAGCGGCGCCGCGCCGAGATCCGCCAGCAGCAGCGAAACCTGGAAGGATTGCTGCGGGCGCGGGGCGCTCGCGTGCGGGCGAGGCTCGACACGGTTTTGAATGCGGCGGTAGTCGAAGCCCCGGATGTGGCCGCGCTGCGCCGGTTGCCGGGCGTGCGGCGCGTGACTCCGGTCCGCGTCTATGAGCTGTTCCTGAACAGGGCTCTCGCCAACCACAGGGCGGCTGAGGCATGGGATCTCAGCGGAGGCGTGGAGAAGGCGGGCAAAGGGGCGAAGATCGCCATCCTCGATACCGGCATCGATCCGCGGCATCCGGGCTTCCAGCCGCCGGCGGATGCAGTGATGCCAGAGGGCTATCCGCCCCCGGATCTCAGTGAGGAGAACCGCGCGCTCACCAACGCCAAGATCATCGTCGCGCGCAGTTACGACGGGCAGCCTGCGCGAGACAAGGACGGCCATGGAACGGCCGTAGCCATGGTGGCGGCGGGCGTCCGGCACGAGAGTCCGCGCGGCGTGATTTCCGGCATGGCGCCGGCCGCGTGGCTCGGCGTCTACCGCGTCAGCGACCCCGATGACGGACTCATTTACAGCGATGTCGTCTTAAAGGCCCTGGATGACGCCGTCAAGGACGGCATGGACGTCATCAACATGAGCTTCGGCTCGGTCGGGGCGCTCTCCTCCGATGACGACCCGCTGGCAGAGGCCGTGGGCAACGCCATTGCGGCGGGCATCGTGGTGGTGAATGCTGCGGGCAATACGTCCGGTCCCATGACCGTCGATGACACGGCATCGGCGGAAAAGGTGATCGCCGCGGGATCGAACGATCCGGCGCCGGAGACGCAGGTCATTCCATCGGTAGGATCGCCGGCACCTGCGCAGGCCTCCAGCAACGTTGTGTCGCACGAGCCCGTGATGGGTCCCCTGGTCGATGCCGCCTGGTTCGGAGACCGTTACGGGTGCAAGCCGTATCCGGAGGGCGCGCTCAACAACAGGATTCCTCTGATCGAGCGCGGCGTGTGCTTCTTCCATGTCAAGCTGGCCTTAGCGGCGGCCGCGGGCGCCCCTGCAGCGATCGTCTTCAATACCGCCAATCCGGCCAGCGGCACGCCGGAAGATCTCGTCATCATGAACGTGGATGAGAACCCGACCATCCCGGGGATGTTCATTCGCAACAGCGACGGCACGCGCCTGCAGGAGTATCTCACTTTCTGGGAGGACCTCCAGGTGACACTCCGCTTCCCGTCGCCGGATGCGCTTCCCGACCGCATTTCCTACTTTTCCAGCCGTGGTCCGTCGGTCGATCTGCGCATCAAGCCGGACCTGCTGGCCACGGGCTACCGCGTTTACACGGCTGCCCTCGTCGGCGACCGGGGGCAATGTGATGTCTGCGACCCTTCCGGGTATACGTCCATCGATGGAACCAGCTTCTCGGCCCCGCTGGTGGCCGGTGCGGCAGCGGTGCTGAAGGCCGCGAGACCCGATTTGGGCGTCGACGCTTACCGCTCGCTTCTGATCAACGCCGCTCATCCTTTCCGCTTCTCCTCGGGTGAAGTGGCGCCGGTGAACTCGGCCGGCGCGGGTCTGCTGGATGTGGCGCAGGCGATGAAGTCCATGCTCGCCGCCGATCCGGTCTCGATCAGCTTCGGGGCGGGCGGCGGGACGCTGGAACAGGAGCGGGAGCTGCGGCTGAGGAATCTGTCCGACAAACCGCTCACCGTTGCCCTGGAGATCGACTCGGTCAACGAGTTCAAGCCGCAGGTGGAGCCGGCGGAACTGACGATCGGGCCGCGCGAGTCCGCCGCGGTGAAAGTGCGTTTCTCCGCCGCCGACCTCAAGCCTGGCGTCTACGAGGGATTCGTCGTGATCAAGCCCACGGAGAAGAAGGCCCAGTCCGAGGGTGAGGGGAGCGGGCAGGCAGGCGAGCCGGGCACGGGCAAGGCGGCGGACGGGAGAACAGCAGTCCAGGCTGCGCCCGGGAAGCGCGCGGAAACTCCCACTGAGGGTGAGGGGGGAGGAGAAGGTGATGGCGGCGGCGACGCCGTTCCAGATGCCCAGCCGGAGACTCAGCCGGCGGTCCTGCCGCCTCAGATCCGCGTGCCGTATTGGCATGGCGTCCGCGGCACGGGACCGGGCACGCTGATCGTCGTGCGGAAGGTTCCGAGCACGCCGCGCCCCAACCGCGTGGTCACGGTATACATCAGAATCCACGACCAGGCGGGGCTGCCTCTCACCGATCCGGCTCCCCGTGTCTGGCCAAGTTCAGGCGGCGGCAGCGTGCGCTCCGTGGAACTGGCCAACGAGATCTACCCGGGATCCTGGCGTGTGGAGGTGGTCACCGGTCCCATCGCCGGCGCCAACACTTATCAGGTGGAATTCGCCGGGCGCGTGTTCACGTTCCAGATCACGACCTCCGAGTGATTGAGGCCGGAAGCGGCGGTCCGGGGCTTCGGCAACGGCGAGCGGTCCAATGCGCCCGTAATCCGTCCGTAGCGGTGGGCGGAACGCAGCAGAGTGGTGCTGAAGGGGGACGTGCGGCGCAATCAGCGCAGATGCGGGAGGCGAACTGCGGGGCAGGGGGACGGAATTTGCGTTTCGG
>JBMOMB010000014.1:0-85495 GCA_049325215.1 Acidobacteriota bacterium | reverse complement strand
ACTGGTGGCTGCCATCCAGGCACTTGCCAGCAGAGGCAAGCTCCCGGTGGTTGCCACCGCGCGCAGAGTGGGGTAGGTTATGAGCCTGTCGGGAGTCGCAACTTTCAACGCCGTTCCGGGCAATCTCGTCGGATGGACTCGTGCATTGAAGGCCCACGGGCTCCGACGGACCAACAGAGGGTCGCCTTGCGTGCTGGCAGGTTGGATGGGGATCATTCACAGCCCCGGGCTCTGATTTCGTTACTGGCGGCTGCCTCACTGGCGAGCTCCGTGAGTCGGCGCGCTCGAAGTAGACCGTGGGCTCCGGAGAAGTCTACCCTGCTACGTATGCCTGTCTGGAAGCGAAAAGAGTCTACCTAGCCGTCTACCTCGCAAGGCAAGCTGTTTTTTGCAAGTGATTGATAAGATTTGGTGAGCGCGGGAGGAATCGAACCTCCAACCTACTGATTAAGAGTCAGTTGCTCTGCCAGTTGAGCTACGCGCCCACGGGATCGGCTGGCTTTCTCAGTATAACCAACGTGCCGCGCGCCCCGCAACGGCGCGCGCCCGCTCTTGCCGCCTGCCCGGCCGCTACTGTTCGAACCGCCCCCGCCACGCCCACAGCCCCAGCGCCGGGTTCGAGATGTAGAACACCTCCTCGCCGTTCACCACGTTCCAGCCGTCCTTCAGCTTCGCCGGGTTGTAGCGCTTCATCATCATGTCCAGATCGGCGTACTTGAAGTTCACCGCGTCGATCTCCTCGCGCGTCAGGTGCCCCGGGCAATAGGTGATCTGGAACCGCCCCTCCGAGGATCCATGAATCAGGTGCGCCGCGGCGCTCAGGTTGTTGGCCAGATCCGCGTTCTTCTTCACCGCCTCGAGCACCCGCGGCGTCCCCACGTACCCGTATTTCCGGATGAGCTGATCGATCCCCGGATCTTCGCCGAACTCCTTCACTCCCGGCGCCAGCACGATCAGCTCCGCCTCGTCGGCAAGGGCCATCCGTGTGCGGTACACCGCCTTGTTTCCGAGCCACGTGCTGCGGAACTCGCCCGGATCCAGATACACGACCGCCTTGCGGATCTGGCGCTCCATCATGACGAAGTTCACCTTCAGGCTCAGCTCGGCCGCCTGGAGGAAGCACCGGTCATCGTCACCCGCGTAAAGGCCGCGCAGCGCCAGCCTGCCAGCCTCATTCTTGCTCACCACCGTGTGCAGATACACGATGGGCAAATGCCGCGCAAACTTCTCCGCCGCGTAGTTCATCACCCGTCTCACGGGGTTGTCGGCGCGCCCCATCAGCTTCTCCATCCCGTACACGGCGCCCAGGAAGTGGCTCTTGTTGATCCCCTCGCGCCCGCCCGTGCCTACGAAGACGTTCTTCGTGTAGTTCGCCATCCCGATCACTTCATGGGGCACTACCTGCCCGATCGAGAGGATCAGGTCGAACCCGCCCTCCACCAGCATCTTGTCCACCTGCGCCGGCCACGGGAAGTCCACCAGCCCGCCCGACTGCTCCTTCACATACTCAGCCGGCACCTCGCCGAGCGTCACAATGCCGTTGCGCCAGTCGTGCACATGGAACAGCGGCTGCGGCACGCCCGGAAACATGTGCTCGATCTCGGAGGGCGTCATCGGCACATGGGTTCCGATTGCGGGCAGCACGGCCTTCAGCCGCGGGCCGTAATAGTCGTAGACGAGCCGCGTGATCTCGCCCGCACGCGAGTGGACCCGCGTGATGTCGGGCGGCAGCGCCAGCACGCGCTGGCGCGGACCCAGGGCATCGAGCGTCCGGTAGACCGCCTCCTTCAGCTCTGCTGGCGTGAAATCTGTTTCGGGCGATCCGGCAGCGAAATACAGGCTCATCCTTCTTCAAGTATAGGCGTGAGATGCAGCGTGGGCGTCTCCATGCGGCGGATTTCGCACGGCAGTTCCATGACGCCGTCGAACAGCGCTTCTGCCCTGCAATGCTGGAGGCCGCGTGAGCGGCCCGAGCAAGCGGCCGCCCGCATTGTGATGCGCCGTGGGCCGCTCCCTCTCGCGGGCCTTCGGCCCGCTTCAGTCGCGGCACTGAACACGGCCTTCGGCGCTTCAGTGGCTGCACTGACCATGCCTGCGGCCGCTTCGTTGCCGTTTCTGTGCCGCGCACGAAGGCTGGAATCCGCCGGGATTCCAGCCGGAGTAAGCGGTCCCCACGCAGCTGCGCGCGCCATGACTCTCCTCCGCCGGGACCGCACCCTGGAGAATCACCGCGCAAGTGATCGCGAAAAGAATGCTCGCGCTCTTTAATCGAGGCATGAAGCATGCAAGCCGGGCCGTGCCGGTTTTCATCCATGCTGTTGTCCCGCAGGGGCATGGTGGCTCGCTGCCGCGGCTTCAGGCCGCTTCGCACGGCAAAAACCGGAGAAAGGCCCGCCCGGGCGACTATTTTCCGGCGATTCGTCCTGCGCCGGGACCGCTCGCTCCCGCGGCCTCCGGCCGCCTCGCCCCCGGCACAGAACACGGCCGCGGCCCGCTTCCGCGGCAGCGCAACACCGGCGCGCTTCCACCGGCTGCCTCACGCTCCCAGCAATGCCAGCCCGCTATGCCCCTGCGGGCGCCTCCGCCGGTGCCGCTTCCCGCTGGTACTTGCAACCCTTTTGCGGACAGGCGATGGCGTGGCCTTTCTTCAACTGTTTCTCCACCAGATACGGCGACCCGCATTCGGGGCACTTCTCCAGCACCGGCCGCGCCCAGGCCACAAAATCGCATTCCGGATAACGGCTGCAGCCGTAAAACGTCTTGCCCCGCTTGGAGCGCCGCTGGACCAGTTCTCCCTGTCCGCATTGCGGGCACTGCACGCCGATCGTCTGCTGCTTGACGTACTTGCACTTCGGATAGTTCGAGCAGGCAGTGAACTCGCCGAACCGGCCCGACTTGATCACCAGATGGTGTCCGCACTCCGGGCACTTCTCTTCCAGCGGCACATCGGGTTTCCTCTGCGGCTGCCCCAGCTGCCTGGTCGTCTTGCAGTCCGGATAGCCGGAACAGGCCAGAAAAGAGCCGAACCGGCCCTTCTTCAGCACCATTTCGCGGCCGCAGTTCGGGCAGTACTCGGCCTCGTTCTGCTCGCTGACCTGCACCACTTCGCCTTCGCCAGCGCCGTTCAGCTCGTGCAGGCCGCGCGTCATCTGGCGCGTGTTGGTGCATTCGGGGTAGCCCGAGCAGGACAGGAACGATCCGTGCTTGCCCCACTTGATCACCATCGGCCGGCCGCACTTGTCGCACGTCTGGTCGGTGGGCACTTCCATGCGCTTGATGTCGCGCATCTCCTGCCCCGCCCGCGCCAGGTCGTTCTCGAAGCGCTCGTAAAACTCGCGCATCAGGTCGCGCCAGTCCCGCCGCCCTTCCTCGATCTCGTCGAGCTCCTCCTCCATCGTCGCCGTGTACTTCACGTCGAAAATGTCGGAGAAATTCTCCACAAGCAGGTCGGAGACGATCATGCCGAGCTCGGTCGGCACGAACTTGCCGCCCTCCTTCTTCACGTACTCGCGCTCCTGGATGGTCGTCAGGATCGAGGCGTAAGTCGACGGGCGTCCCACGCCGTCGGCTTCCAGCTCTTTCACCAGCGTCGCTTCCGTGTAGCGCGGAGGCGGCTCGGTGAAGTGCTGCTCGGGATGGATCGAGCGCAGCTTCAGCACCTCGCCCTGCTCCACCTCGGGCAACCGCGTGTGCTCCTCTTCGTCCTCCTCGTCCTTCTGGTCCTTGCCCTCGCGGTAGATCGCCTGGAAGCCCTCGAACTTGGGCACGCTCCCGGTGGCGCGCATCAAGTAGTCGGCGCCGTCACCGCCCCGGGCCGCCACTTCGATCGTCGTCTGGTCGTACAGAGCAGGCGTCATCTGGCTGGCGATGAAGCGCTGCCAGATCAACCGGTACAGCTTCAGCTCGTCTTCGCTCAGGAACGCCGCCACCGCGTCCGGCTCCCGCCACACCGAGGTCGGCCGGATCGCCTCATGCGCGTCCTGTGCGCCTTTCTTCGAGCGGTAGAAGTTGGGCGATTCGGGCAGGTACCGCCGGTCGAACCGCGTTTCAATCAATCCCCGCACCTCGCGCAGCGCCTCGTCGCTCACCCGCGTCGAGTCCGTGCGCATATAGGTGATCAGGCCGACCGAACCCTCAGGGCCGAGCTCGACGCCTTCATACAGCCGCTGCGCCAGCATCATCGTCCGCTTCACGCTGAAGCGCAGTTTGCGCGCCGCCTCCTGCTGCAAGGTGGACGTGATGAACGGGGGCACGGGGTTGCGGCGCTTCTCGCGCGTCACCACCGACTGCACGGTGAACTGCGCGTGCTCCAGCGCCTTGACGATGGCCTCCGCCGCGGCCTGGTCCGGGATCTCCACATTCACCCCGTCACGCTTGGCCAGTTGCGTCTTCAACACCGGCGGCTTCTTCGCTGCCAGGTGCACGCCGATCGTCCAATACTCGCGCCGGACAAACGCCTGGATTTCTTTCTCGCGGTCCGTGATCAGCCGCAGCGCCACCGTCTGCACGCGGCCGGCCGACAGCCCGCGCCGCACCTTGTCCCACAGCAGCGGGCTGATCTTGTAGCCCACCAGCCGGTCGAGCACCCGCCGCGCCTGCTGCGCGTTCACCAGGTTCATGTCCACAGGTCGCGGATGCTGGAATGCAGCTTTCACAGCAGGCGCGGTGATTTCATTGAATGTCACCCGCTGGATGGAGGGCCGGCTGCCTTTTTTCGGCTGGAGTTCTTCCTGCAGATGGAAGCAGATGGCTTCGCCTTCCCGGTCCGGGTCGGCCGCCAGATAGACGGCCTCGGCCGCGTGCGCCGCTTTCCGCAACTCCTCGATCAGCTTCTTCTTGCCCTCGATCACTACATAAGTGGGTTCGAAACCGTCGTCCACGTTGACGGCAAGCTGATTCTTCGGCAGATCCTTGATGTGCCCGAGGCTCGCCTTGACCGTGAAGTCCTTTCCCAGGTACTTCCCGATCGTTTTGGCCTTGGCCGGAGACTCGACGATGACCAGAGATTTCGGCATACGGATTCAGCCGGGCGGACGGAATGGCCGGGTGGCAGACTGTGTGATGAACCCGCCCCGTTCGCGATGGCTACTCGCTCCATACCTTAACATAACTTCTGCCCGGCAGTTGGCGGACACGGCCCGCCTCCTCCAGTTCGAACAGCACGGCAATGAGCTCCGAGGGCGAGGCGTGGGGGATGGATTCGATCAGCTCATCGAGCGCGACTGGCTTGTCAACATATAGAAAACGAAGAACTTCTCCAGCAAGGCGAGCCATCGGCTCAGCCGCCGCGGCCACCGGCGGCTCCACCGGCAAACTCCCCTGCCGCAACAGGCGCGCCCGCGCCTCCGACCCCAGCCCGTCCAGAATGTCCTCGTGCGACTCCACCAGTTGCGCCCCCTGCTTGATCAACAGGTTCGGCCCGAAGCTGGCCGGGCTGGTGATGTTGCCCGGCACGGCGAACACTTCCCGGTTCTGGTCCAGCGCCAGCCGTGCCGTGATCAGGCTTCCGCTGTATTGCTTGCCCTCCACCACCACCACGCCCTCGCTCAATCCGCTGATCACCCGGTTGCGGATCGGGAAATTCTGGGCGTGCCCGGGCGTGCCCGCGGGGAACTCGCTCAGCAGCAACCCCTCCCGCGCGATGCGCTCCGCCAGCGCCCGGTTTTCCGCCGGATAGATCACGTCCAGCCCGCAGCCGAACACCGCCACCGTGCCGCCCCGCGCCGCCAGCGCGCCCTGGTGCGCTGCCGTGTCGATGCCCCTGGCCATTCCACTGACCACCGTCACTCCCGCCGCCGCCAGATCCTTCCCCAGCCGTTCCGCCACCGCCTGCCCGTATGCCGTCGGCCTCCGGCTGCCCACTACTGCCACCATTACCCTGTCGAGCAGTTCCACCCGCCCGAGGGCGAACAGCACCAGCGGCGGGTCATAGATCTCCCGCAGCCGCGCCGGATACCGCGGATCGGCCCAGCAGAGGGTCTCGGCGCCCATTCGCTTCGTCCGCTCGGCCACCTCCGCCGCGGGCGCGTAGGAACAGCCCGCAGCCATGCTGCTGGCCACCGCGGGCGCTACACCCGCCGATTCCAGCTCCCGCGCATCCAGCCGCAAGATCTGCTCCGGCGAACCGTACTGCGCCACCAAATCCATCGCCCGTTTCGTCCCCAAACCAGGCGTCATCACCAGCGCCAGCCAGTGCAGAATCCGGTCGTCGGTGACAGCTTCCAGCGGCTTCGTCTGGAACAGCATCACTGGGATTGTGGCCGGATGGGAGACCAATTCTCAGCCATTCTGGAACGGCGCCGGACCTTGTCGCGCCTGTGCGCCTCCATGCATGGGGCCAGCCGCCTGAAGCGGTCTCATTCGCGGGCGATCCGGGCCACAAATCCGCCGCCCGCCAGCAGGTCAACGGCCCACTTGCCCCCTTTGCGCACGGCCGAAATCTCCATTTCCACCGAATCTCCGGCAGGCCGCTTGTCGCGAACCATCGCCGCCTTCCAGACACCGCCGCCCAGAAAATCGAGGCTGATCTCCAGCCGCCGGGGCGTCTCGCCGTTCACCACGGCGAGGAACCACTCGGTTCCTTTTCGCCGGGCGAAGACTGCTGCCTCGCCGATTTCCGATCCGGGCAACACGCGGGTCTCGTCCCACACGCTCGGGATCGCCCGGATGACGTCCACCGCCGGGTTGGCGAGAATCGCCGCCGGGTGGGCGGCGTAGGTCAGCAGCGGCGAAGTAAACAGGACGGCAGTGGCGATCTGGTGGGCCCAGGTCGTGTCGTTCCGGCGTTCTCCGAAATGGACCGGCGTATAGTCTGCGGGGCCGGCCAGCAGGCGCGTAAATGGAATGGTAGCGTCATGGCGGGCCCGTGGCGTCTTGCGCGATTCCATGCCCCGCACGGCCTCGCGCGTCAGTTCGTTGGGCCATGTCCGGCCCTCGCCCGCAGGTTTGTTGGCGCCGTGGAAGTTGACGAGCAGCCTGCGTTCAGCCGCTTCCCGAAGCAGCGTGTGGTACAGTTCCACCACTTCCCGGGCCTCGTGATCGAAAAAGTCGATCTTGACGCCGGCTGCGCCCACGCGGCGGCAAAGGTCGAAAAAGCGGGCTCGGGCTTGGGGCTCCCGCAGCTCCCTGCTGTGCTTCCAGAGCCAGAGTCCGACACCATGGCGGCGGGAATCTGCGATCACGGCCCGCAGCTCCTCCTCGGTCCATTTCTGCCAGAAGCCTTCCACCACCTGGTATTCGAAACCGAGTTGCCCCGCCAGCTTTGAAAACTCGCCCACCGTGGCGGCATCGTTCGCCCCGCCGTCCAGGTACCTCCAGACGGCGCGCCCCGGCTTCACCCACGGTGTGGCCGCGCCTTGCGGAAACAGCTTCGGGTCCGGTGGCGGCGCGAGCGCCCAGACCAGATCGGCGTTGACCAGGGCGTTGAGGCCGCGGCCGGCCAGAATGACGCGCCAGGGAGTGACGATGGCGCCGCTGACGGCAGCGGTCCTCGCCAGCCGCTCGATGTCTTCCTTGTACCGGAGCCGGAATGGGTAGCTCGGCGGATGCGAGTGGCCCAGACGCGCCAGGAGTGCGCCTCCCCCGTCCGCTTGCAGAGCCATGCCGGCGTAATGGTCGAGCCCCGCTTCTGTAATCGAGGCGTAGCCGCCCTCCGGGAGGCGGAATGTGACCGGCGGAGCGAGCCACTCGCCCGCCGGGATTTCGCCGATCCGGCTCCGCTTGTGAATCGCTTCGTAGTGGCCTTCGAGATCGTGGCGCCAAACCGTGCTGCCCGCCGCCGGGCGGAACTCGGTGGCTTCGTCCGGCACCCGGCTGCCGGCGCCGGGGACGATCGTTCGAAATGCCGCGCCGTCGTTGCAGGCGCGAATCTCCAGCGTGTAGGAGACGCGGCTCGAAACAGGCAGTGAAACCTCGTTGCAGTCCGCGGTGGCGACGGCGTGCGCGCCATGCCACGGGAAACTTTCACGGATCCTCCGGCGCGCCGGCCGCCCCGCCTTTGCACCCGAGGCAAGGTCCGCTCCGTCAACGGTGATCGACAGGCGGGATGGCTCGATGACGGTCCGGCCGTCGAGCTTCACCGAGTATTTCAGCCCGGGTGTCAATTCGAACCGGATCTGTCCGTTCGGGCTCGTGACGGAAATGAGGAAGAGAGCCGCTGCCAGCAACGCGCAATACTCCGGAAGAGACGTTCTGCGGACCGCCGTGGTGAGAAGGATTCCCGGGGAGAGTGGTTCCGATCACCGCCTTGGCGGCCGGGCGTGACCAGTCTACTTCATCTTTCCCGCCCCGGCTCGCCAGGCGCTTAGGTCGGCCGTGAACACAAGCTCGCGCGCGGCTTTCATGCGCAGCACAGAACCCGTCGGCCCGAGTCCAGCCAGCCGCAGACCCACAATAAGGGGCAGTCCGCAGCCATGCTCGGGGGTGGTGAAAGCATGAGGATCAGATCCGGGAGGAAACGGCAATTGTGTTCCTCTCGCCTTTTCCCTAGGCTGAAGAGGGAGCGATGCGCCGCGACGAGGCATTCTTCGGCGACCAGGAGTTGATCCTGCTCTACATCGCCAAACGCCTGCGCGAGGCCAAGGCGGTGGAAGAACTCCTCACGGAACGGTCCATCGATTATCTCGTCGAAGCCGATCTCTACATGGGCGGCTTCCTCTTCCGGCGCGCACTGCACGGGGCTTTCTTCTACGTCACCAGCGACAACGACGCCCGTGCCAGAGAGCTTCTGGCCGCGCATGGCTACCGGCCCTACGAGCCGGACAATCTGGAGTGACCCCTGCCCGTCACCGCTTCGGCCGCGATGCCTGCCGCTCTTTTTCCTGGAGTTCGAGCACGATCGCCCGGTGGCGCTGCCCGTCCTCGCGGCGCCCGAGCCGGAAGTAGACCTGAGCCAGTTGCAGGTGCGCTTCGGTGAACGACGGACTCTCCTTCACCAGCGCCTCCAGCAGCGGCAGCGCCTCTTCCTGGCGGCCCATCGCTGCCAGCAACGCGGCTTTCTGATACCGCGCCGCCAGCGACGCCGGGCGCAGCCGCAGGGCCTTTTCGATGTAGGGCAGGGCAGCGGAGTGCTCGTTCTCCATCCGCAGAATCGCGCCCAGCCTCAGGTTCGCCTCGAAGTCGTTCGGGTCCAGGTCAAGCGCCAGCCGGAAGGCGCCCTTCGCCCCCGCAGTGTCGTCGTTCTCCATCCGCGCCATGCCGACGAGCGTCTGAAGTCCGGGCAGCGCCGGCGCCGCCGCAGCCGCCTTCTCCAGCGTCTTCAAAGCCGCTCCATAATCGCCGGCCGAAAGCTGCGACGCGCCGATCAGCAACTGCACCTCGGCCGAATCGCCGCGCCGCAGCAACCGGTCGATCACCGCCTGGCCCTTCTCCAGTTGCCCGTCCCGCAGCAGCGCCATGCCGAGCAGGTAGGACACCGCGTCGTCGTTCGGGCGGAACCGCGCAAACGGCTCGAGCATCGCAATCAGCTTCAGATGCTCGCCCAGCCGCAGATAGGTATCGGCCAGCAGCAGCAGCGCCTGCCTGTTATCGGGCTCCGCCCGCCTCACTTCGGCCAGTTCGGCCGCGGCGGCCTCGAACTCGCCGGTTTTGTAAAGCGCGATGGCCAGGTTCAGCCTCACCCCTGCGTTGGCGGGATTGCGGGCCAGCGCCGTGCGGTACTCGTTCACCGCCTCCTGGTAGCGGCCCAGCGCGCTGAGCGCCGCTCCCAGGTTGGACCGCGTCACCACCGATTCCGGATGCGCTTCCAGCACGCGCCTGTACAGATCCACGGCCTCATCGAGCCGGCCCCGCTGATGCAGCTCCACCGCCTGCTTGTAGAGTTCGGCCGGCGGTTGAGCCGCCATCCCGAGCGCCATCGCCAGCGCCGCCGCAAGCCGCCGCATCGCCTCCAGAATCCCAGAGCCCGGCCGGCCCGCGCAACACGTCAAACCGGAGCCGTACCTCTTGATATACAATACGAGCACGGAGACCTCATGTACCTGGAGAACGTCAACGAGCGGAACTTCCTGGTGACCTCGGTCGATTACGTCTTTAATTGGGCCAGGAAATCCTCGCTGTGGCCGCTCACCTTCGGCCTGGCCTGCTGCGCCATCGAAATGATCGCCTCTTCGGCCTCCCGCTTCGACATCGCCCGCTACGGCGCCGAAGTCTTCCGTCCCAGCCCGCGCCAGTCCGATCTGATGATCGTCGCCGGCACCGTCACGCTGAAGATGGCCCCCGTGCTCAAGCGCATCTACGATCAGATGCCCGAGCCCAAGTGGGTCATCTCCATGGGCGCCTGTTCGAGCGTCGGCGGCCCGTTCAATACTTACGCGGTGCTGCAGGGCGTCGACAGGATCGTGCCCGTCGACGTCTACGTCTACGGCTGCCCGCCCCGGCCGGAGAATCTGTTTTACGGGCTGCTCAAGCTCCAGGACAAGATCGACCAGATGAGCCTCGCCCGCCGGCCTACCGAAGTGAGGCTCGACGAGTCCATGCTGGAAGAGTTCAAGAAACAGGTCATGATCGCCCAGACGCAGAACCCGGCGGCGTGAGCATCCTCGCATCCAACGGCTGTTATATTTCTTCCCTGCTGGCTGAAGCCGGCTGCGCCGAGCACTGCTTCGGCACCGCTGAGGCTCACCCGCCTCGCCCCTGGCTCGAAGTGAAACAGGTGCATTCGGCGCGCGTGATCACCGCCGAACAGTGGCGGCCCGGCATCGAGGCCGACGGTCTGGCCACCAACCTCATGGATACCCGCCTGGCGGTGAAGACCGCCGACTGCGTGCCGTTGCTGCTGCTGGATCCCGTCCATCGCGCCGCCGCCGCAGTTCACGCCGGTTGGCGTGGCGCCGTGCAGGGCATCGCCGCCGAGGCCGTGCGCCTGATGGAGGAGCGCTTCGGCTGCCGCCCGGAGGACCTGCTGGCCGCTCTCGGACCTGCCATCGGGCCGTGCTGTTACGAGGTCGGATCCGAGGTGGCTGTGCAATTCCGGGACTGGTTCCCGGAACGGAACGACCTCGACCGCCGCACGCGCATCGACCTGCGGCTGGCGCTTCAACGCCAACTGTACGGGGCGGGGTTGCGCGAGCCGCACATCGACTCCTCCGATGCCTGCACCTGCTGCGGAGGCCCGCAATTCCACTCCTGGAGAAGGGACGGCCCTGGCGCCGGGAGGATGTTGTCCGTGATCGCGCTGCGGCAGGGGAGCTGAGCCGGGAGGCTCCGGCAGAAACAGAAGGGGCGCGGGCCTTGCCCGCGCCCCCGGATTTCGTGGGAGACCGGACGAAGGGAGGTTAGGCGACCAGAAGCTCTTCGATCGACTCGCCTTCTTCGGCGCGTCTCTTGTCGATGTATTCCTGGCAGCTGATGCAGTACGGAGTCCACGGCACGGCGTTCAGGCGCTTCGGACTGATCTCTTCGTCGCAGCGCAGGCAGATGCCGTAGGAACCATCGGCAATGCGCTGCAGTGCGGCCCGGACATTGCGCAAAAGCTGCGTCTCGCGGTCCAGGTTGCGGATGGCCAGCTCGCGCTCGGCGGCGTGCTGGACTTCGTCAATCGCGTCCGGCGTCTTCTCAATGGCGATTCCGTCCCGCTCGCGAACCGCCTGAGACAGCTCGGCCATTTTCGCCTCCAGGATCTGCTTGTACTTGTTGAGTTCGGTCTTCGTCATGGCCGTATCTCCCTTCTTTCTCATTCCGATCCGCTTTGACCTGCACTTCAGTAGACGCCTCAAAGCGAATCAGGTTGCATAATCTTAGCGCTTCACACTCAGAATTTCTACTATGAGTAATCCCTAATACAATCGCGGTAGGGTCTGTCCGGCGTCCGTAGCCGACAGACGCAATCCGTTAGGATACCACAACCTTGCAATTATGGGGCCATCCTCCGCTGCGCCCCCAGCGGTGGATTTCAGGTAGGCGCCAACGCTGCCCCCGCTGGGGCGCCTCGCCGGTCGGATCTGCCCGCATGATTCTGCCACAGATCCTCGCCCATCGTTCGCCTTTCAAAGATCCAGTGCGTCTTCCGGTTCCGGCGGGCCCGTTCAGGTCCTCCGGGCTACAAAGGATACAGCACCTTATCGGCAGACGCAACCAAAATCGTTAGAGCGTAACCATACAGACGCTAATACGACAGATTTGTTTCAGAGATCGCGCCATCCTCTCAAAGAAAGACGAAATTTAATGGGGTTGTTCGTTCCTGCCGGCTACCGCCACCGCAACCTGGAGATCATCACACCGAGCACCCGCTTGTCTCCGGGCGCGGCGATCGGGCGGTCCACCGCCAGCTCCACTCGCATCGGCCGCCTGCCGCCGGGCGCCGGCAGCGGCACATGCAGAGTGAAATCCGGACGGTCCCCGGGCAGCGCGTAACGGCCGCCTTCAACGCCGTCCAGAAGGACGGTTAACCACACGGTCCCGGATTGCGGCTGGAGCGGACGGTAGCCCTGGATCACCAACTGCCGGCCTGGCCGGTCCGGCGCCGCCATCGTCACCACCGCGCGCAGGGCGGTCCACCGCCCTCCTGCCTCCGCCTGATACCAGCCCTCGCCCAGCCACCTTGCGTCCGTTTCGTTGGCGGTATCGATCCCGGCCGGGGGCAGGCCGAGCCACTCCTGCGGCAACCGGTGCCGGTAGAGCCGTGTCTCGGCCCGCAACCGCCGCTCGGGCCGAACCCAGCGGTACGCTCTCAGCCTCCTGCCCCGCGCCGCATCGGCAATCTCGGCGGGCGCGCAGAAAGCCTCGCCGGTGTCTACGAATCCCGCCGGGGCCTGGATGGCCCCGGCTGCCCGCGGATCCAGGCAGACTCTCTGAGGCAACAGGGACTGCGCATCATAAAACGCGCCCCAGTAGAGTTCGTTGTCGACCCCCGACACGACAATCAGCCTGCCCGGATGCAGCTCCACCGCCCGCTCCAGCGCCAGGAACAGATGCCGGGCCTCCAGCCCGCGCTGATAGCGCCACTCCGCCGTGGCGCGGTGCGCTGCGCCCGCATAAACAAGGTGCAGCGCGGCTACAGCCAACGCCAGCGCCGCTGCCAGCCTGGCGCGCCCCCACGCCGCCGCCAGCCCCGTCGCCGCAATCCAGGCGACGCCGGCGGATGGGACGGCCAGGTAGTAGTCCGACACATGGTCCCGCAGCGGCAGCACCGGCGCCAGCACCAGCGTGAACCAGACAAATCCGAACACTGCCAGCTTCACCCCGCGCTTCCATGCCAGCACCAGCCAGCTCGCCGCCGCCAGCCCCGCGATGGCCGCTGCCGCTCTTCTTGGAAGCCAGCTCACCGGCCAGTGCTCCGGCCCCAGATCTCCGCCCAGCGCCAGCGACCAGTATTGCCCGTACGTGCGCAGCATCGAGAAATCCCAGTGCCGCGCGTAGACCCCTTCGCTCTGTTTCGGGATCAGCATCATGTGCGCGGCGGCGAACACCGCGCTTGCACCCCACATCCACCAGATCTCGCGCGGCGCCCGCCTCCTGTCGAGCCAGCACCAGGCGGCCGCCAGAGCCGGATACACCACCACGATCTCCAGCACTCCGAAGCCGGACACGAGCAACACCCACTGCGCCGCCAGCCACCGCCGCCGTCCTGTTTCAAGCCACCGCAGCAGGCACGCAAACGCCGCCAGCAGGCAGAACGAGCACAGAACCTGGTTATAGGCCGACAGCCACGCCAGCGGTACCGCCAGCCCCACTCCCGCCGCCCAAATCGCGGGCGCTGCCGCCGCTGCCAGCCGGGAGCCCGTGACCTTCAGCGTGATCCAGCACAGCAGGGCGAGATTGGCTGCCTGCGTGGCCAGCACTGCCAGATGAAAGGGCCGGTGATCCAGTCCGAACAGCCGCTCCAGCCCAAGGAAAAACAGCCTCTCGCTGAACACCCGCACCGTGCCCTGCGCCGCCGGCCGGAACAGCGCATCGAGCAGATCACCGAACGAATGCACCCGCCTGCCCAGGCTCAGCCAGGCGAAATCATCCTGATGAAACCAGCTCCGGAGCCCGTGCCAGTCGAGCCACGCCATCAGCGCCAGCGCCGGCAGCACCAGCCACGCATCGCGCCAACTGAACCGCCTCATCGCCCTGCCGCCGCCAGCCGGAACTTCGCCGGAATCACCCCCAGCCGCCGGCTCTCGCCTCCCCGCGGCGCAATGAAGCGGTCGAGCGCGAAATCGACGACGATCCCTTCTTCCCCAAGCAGCGCCGCCGGGACCGGGAACACCGCAGTGTGCGTCCCAGCTCCGGGCGCCTTCCACTGGCCCAGTTCATGATCGCCGCTCTTGGCGGTGATCGTCAGCCCGGCCAGATCCGCCGCTCCGGCTTCGGGAATCACCATCTCGAATTCGATCCGCGCATCCCGGCCCCGCAACGTCTCCGGCACCCCCAGCGTGATGGTGAACTGCGGCGCCGACCAACGCCACCCGGCCGGCTCCCGCGAGTAGAAGCCGTCCAGCAACTGCCCTTCATCGGCGGGATTCAGGACATCGATCGAGTCCCGCAGAGGCTCCGGCTCTTCCACCGTCAGCTCCGGGTGCGGATGGCGCGGCTGCCGGCAGCCGAGAGCCAACAGCATCAACGCGGCGGCGGTCAGGATTCGCACGGGCGCACCTCCACCAGGCAACTGTAAAAGGTTGGCCCTCCGCCGATGTCGGTCAGCCGGTCGGCGATGAGCAGGTTCACGTTCGCTCCGCCGGCCACGGACGGCCACCGGCCGGACGGCGCCCGAACCACCCCGGGCCGCACCGTCTCACCCACACGAGCCGTATACCGCACCGACCCTCTTTCGTTGAACACCTCCACGGCCATGCCGTCGCGGATGCCCCGCCGCGCCGCATCGTCTGGATGCATCTCGAGCACCGCCGTCTCCGCCTGCACGCGCCCGAGCATCCCGAACGACGAGTTCAGCCCGTCGTGCGCTTTCGAGCTCACCAGTTCCAGCGGGAAGCGGCCGTCGAAGCCCGCTCCCAGCCGGCTTTCCACGGGCGGCTTGTACTCAAGCGGCGTTCCATCCAGATTCGGGCGCGCGTCCGCCATCGGCAGTTCCGGCACGTTCAGACGCACGAAGCGCTCCCGCGCCAGCCGCTCCAGCGTGATCCCCTCCAGGTACGGAGAATCCGTCGCGAGCGCCTGGCGGATCATGTCGTCTTCCGAATCCTGGAAGCACGGATCGTCGAAGCCCATTCTCCCGGCCAGCGACCGGAAGATCCCGACGTTCGAGCGGCACTCGCCCGGCGGCGCCACTGCCGCGCGCGCCAATTGAATGTAGTAGTGGCCGTATGCGAAATACAGGTCCGTGTGTTCGAGAAACGTCGTCGCTGGCAGGACGATGTCTGCGAAACGCGCCGTATCGTTGACGAAGTGATCGATCACGACGGTGAACAGATCTTCGCGCCGCAGCCCCGCATGCACGGCCGCCTGGTTCGGCGCAATCGCCGCCGGGTTGGAGTTGTACACCACGAGGGCCTTGACGGGCGGCCCGCTGAGTTCGGTCAACGCGCGTCCCAGCAGCGTCATGTTCACCGTGCGCGCCGGCGGGCCGAGATCGGGCCGCTCGAGCGCCTCGCGGTTCAACTGGAACGCGCCGCTGGTGGTGAGCTGAAACCCGCCGCCACGCTCCCGCCACGCGCCGGTCAGCGCCGGCAGCAGGCTGATGGCCTGCACCGCGCGCCCGCCGCGCTCGCTGCGCTGGATGCCGTAGTTGAGCCGGATCACGGCCGGTCTTGTCGTGGCGTACTCGCGTGCCAGCCGCCGGATGTCGTCCGCGCCGATCCCCGTCAGACGCGCCGCCGTCTGCGGCGGGTATTCGGCTGCGCGCGCCCGCAGGCTGTCATCGCCCTCCAGCTTTAGCGCCAGCCCTTCTTCGTAGAGCACGTGCATCAGCCCGAGCGCCAGCGCCAGGTCCGTGCCCGGATACGGGGCGAGGTGCCAGTCGGCGAGGCTGGCCGTTTTCGTCCGCACCGGATCGATGACTACAAAGCGCGCCCCGCGCCGCCGGGCCTCGACGATGAAGGGCCACAAATGCACGTTCGTCGCCAGGATGTTCGCGCCCCAGGCGACGATGTAGCGCGCGTGGACGAAATCCTCCGGCGGCGTGCCCAGCCTGCGCCCGTATGCCTCCATCAATCCCGCGCCGCCTGCCGCGGCGCAGATCGTACGGTCCAGACGCGAGGCGCCCAGCCGGTGGAAGAACCGCCGGTCCATCGAGCCGCCTTGCAGGAAGCCCAGCGTGCCGCCGTAACTGTACGGCAGCACCGATTCGGCGCCGAATTCATCCACGGTTCGCCGGAGGCGGCCGGCGATCTCGTCGAGCGCCGCGTCCCAGGAGATGGGTTCGAACCGCGCTTCGCCCTTCGCCCCCACGCGGCGCAGAGGGTGCAGCAGGCGCTGCGGGTGGTATTCGCGCTCCAGATACCGCGCCACTTTCGGGCAGAGGAAGCCCTGCGTGATGGGATGCGCGGGGTCGCCCCGCAGGCGCGTGGCCCGGCCCTGTTCTACTTCCACGACAATCGCGCAACAGTCGGGACAATCCAGCGCGCAGACGGAATGGCGGATGACAGCCACGGGCTTTTTCTCATCTTAGCTGCCCCGGCCGCCGCGCGCCGGAGCGCTGCCGAGACAACCGTGGCGGAAGGAGTCCGCAGGCCGTCTTCAGTGCCTCGACTGCAATTTTCGGAGCGCGTTCTGATCCGCGACTCAAGGGCGCGAAGCGCCTTCCGAGCTGCGACCGGAGGGCGCGCAGCGCGCCGAGGAAGCAGTCCCTCACACAGGCTCAACTGCCTGTGGTGCAGCGCGGCACAGAGTCACACTCCGTGCGCTGCGCAAAACACCGCTGCCTCAAGCGGGCTTATCCTTTCGGGAGGAGTGCGGGCGGCTTCGGCCGCGATGGTTGCGCGCAGCTTCAGCGTTGCCAGCGTCCGGTCAGCCGCACCCGCCCGCGCGCCAGCCGCCGGATGAAATCCAGATCGCCGTCCAGAAAGTCGTAGTCCGGCAGCGCCTCCGGACGTTCCCACAGAATCTGCTGAAACGTGCGCGGCTGGGGCTCGCCTTCGAACGACTCCACCCGGTGGAACAGCAGCACCAGCGGCGGACGCCCGGTGACGCACTGCTCGTAACGCGCGATCTCCGGCCCGATCTGCGCGTCGATGCCGAGTTCCTCACGCAGCTCCCGCCTGAGCGCGTCCTTTGGCGTCTCGCCCGGCTCCACCTTCCCGCCCGGAAATTCCCATTTCAGGCCGTGCCGGTCTCTCTCGAGGCGCTGCCCGATGAGCAGACGCCCTTCGCATTCCAGCACACCTGCCACGACGATGACGGAGCGGCTCATGGAAGTGTTGTCGGACGGAACCGAGCGGGACTCAACAATCAGATTTTAACTTGGCGCGGGCCGCGTTTTCCCCGGATGGGGGCCGCCCGAACCGGTGCAACGGCGCGGCTCTTGTGTTGTTTCCGATGCCCGCACGCCATAGAATCGGTGCGGATGCCGTTTCCCGACCCAGCACGGCGGCCCGGTTTTTACGGCTTGTGGTATCTGTTGATCAGCGCCGGTTTCGCGCTGCTGGCGATTCGCGGCATGATGCGCGGCCACCGCAAGAGGCTGACCGTGTTCCGCTGGGTGGTCAGCGCGGGCTTTCTTCTGCTGGCGCTCGCGTTCCTGCTTCCATTGTGGCGTGCGCGGCGCCGATCTCGCGGGCGAATTCCCTGAGCCGTGTTTCCAGCTTTCGCACCAGTTCCGGCTCGCGCACCGCGACGTCGTATCTCTCCGATGGATCGCGCTCGAGGTGGAACAGCTCCGGTGCGCCGCCCGCCGCGTGCCGCAACTTCCACGGGCCTTGCCGGACGCCTTCCAGGCGCTTGTCGAGACAGTAGAAAAACTCCTGGCGTGGGGAGGGCTCCCCGCGCTCCAGCGTGCCGCGCAGATCGAAGCCGTCCAGCACGCGGCCTTCAGGCAGCTTCGCGCCGGCCATCGCGGCCAGGGTCGGCAGCAGATCGAGCGTCGAGGCCATGTCGAACACGGTCTGCGGGCGCACGCGGCCCGGCTGCCAGAAAATCGCCGGCACGCGCGGGCCGCCTTCCCATGTCGTGCCCTTGGCCCCGCGCAGCGGTCCGGCGGAACCTGTGTGCCACGGCTCGACACCACCGGCAAGCATCCGGGCGGGAAGGTTGTGCCAGGGGCCGTTGTCGCTGGCGAACACGACCAGCGTGTCACGGTCCAGCTTCAGCTCTTCCAGCGTGCGGCGGATTTCGCCTGCGCTCCAGTCGAGCGTTTCGATCACGTCCCCGTAGAGGCCGCCGCGTGAGCGGCCGCGCATCCGAGCGGGCGCGCTCACCGGCAGATGCGGCATCGAGTAGGCCAGATACAGGAAGAAAGGCTGCTGGCGGTTTTCCCGGATGAAGCGCACGGCCTCTTCCGTGTGCATCGGCGTCAGATCGTCCTGCTCCTTCACCTCGCGCACCGCTTCGGCATCGCGGTACAGCCGCAGCGGCCGGTCCGTCTTCACCCACGGCGGGATCATGTCGTTCGAATACGGCAGACCGAGCCAGGAGTCGAAGCCGCGCCGCACGGGAAGATACTCTTCCGGCTGAAATCCGAGGTGCCACTTGCCGATGGCCATGGTGCGGTACCTGAGCGGCTTCAGAACCTGAGGCAGCAGGACTTCGCTCAAGGGCAGGCCGCCCACGGTGTCCGGTCCCGTATTGCCCGGCTGTCCGGCGCGGATCGGATAACGGCCCGTGAGCAGCCCTGCGCGCGAAGGCGTGCAGACCGGCGCTGCGGCGTAAAACGAAGTGAATCGCGCGCCCCCGGCAGCCATGCTGTCCAGATTGGGCGTGCGGATCAACGGGTGGCCGTAGCAGCCCAGATCGCCCCAGCCGAGATCGTCGGCGAAGAGGATGACGAAGTTTGGCAGCCGCTTCGCGGGCTGAGAGACGCTGGCCGCCGCCCCGGTCCCTGCCGCAGCCAGCCACTGGCGCCGGCTCCAGATCGCTGCGTTGCCCATCATGCGCGAGATCTCCTCGGGAATGGGATGTGACGGCCACATTCTCTCACCGCGGCGTGCCCGGCGGCGGTGTAGGCTTCGTTCCGCCCGCGCCCGTCCGGCGGCAGGGCAGGGCGGGGAACAGCAGCCCGCTAATGCAAAAGCCCTTTGTGGCTGCGGCGGATCAACACGAGCATCTTCAGATTGATTACGGCGAAGCGCACCATCTGCCAGGGCAGGAAGGTGCGCAGGAAGCGGGTCAGCCGCGTCGGCTTGGTCGCGTAGAACCACGGCCGCAGATGGGGCGGCGTGTTGTCAGGACGGGCGGCGTTGTTCATCGCGTCACTCCGGGATCATCCACCAACCCGGCAGCAACCGGGCCTTGTAGAGGAACAGATGGTGCAGCAGGATCTTGATCCAGTGCCCGGCCAGCCCGATCTCGCCAAACGTGTAGTCCGGGTCGCGGCCGTATTCGGGATAGCGCTCGTAGTCGGGCACAATGGGGAACACCGTAATCGAGGCTGCCGTTCCGGTGAACGGGTTGGCCCCCGCGCTGGCCACGCACGCCGCGCCCATCTCGGCCATCGAGGCGGAGTGGGTGGGCTTCTTCGCGCCTTTCAGCATGTCGGCGATGCTTGCCGCCGCCGCTTTCCCGATCATCGCCGAGGGCATCCCCGTGCGCGGCGGCGCTGGCGAGATCATCAGGCCATCCTTGTTGGTGTGCAGGCGCGAGATCGGGTGCGGGGGCGCAAAAGCGATGCCGGCGGCGAAGAGATTTTCGTAAGCCGGGCTCTGGTAGTGCCGCGGCCAGTCGCGCGCTCTCCACTGTTCGTAAGGCTTGGGCGTGTAGTCCGCGTCCACCTTCATGAAGCCGTTGGGCGCGAATACGCGGTCCGTGATGTCGCCGCCGTCCCGCCCGTAGGCCTTCATGTCCACGCCCCGGAACGGCGGCAGCAGCATGGCGAAGTCGAACAGCACCTCGCGCTCTTCCCCGTCGAGGGTGAGCACGTCGGCGCGCCCCGGCTCCACCTGCCTCACATGGGCGCGTGTCAGCCAGTCCAGCCCGCGCTCGGCGAACAGCGACTCGTGAAAGATCTTGCTCGGCGTGATGTAGCCGCCGCGGCGGATGTGCACGCCGTCGATGCCGAAATCGCCAAGCTCGTATTCGTTGGTCAGGTAGAGGATCTCGGCGCGGTCCCGCACGCCGTGCGCGCGCAACTCGAATTCGAGATTGACGATGTACTCGAATGCCGCGCCCTCGCAGGTGCAGGAGCCATGCCCCACGCCGACGACGAACTTGCGCCGCTCGCCGCGCTTCATGCGCTCCACTTCTTCGAGAAACGCCCGCGCGGTTTGTTCGGCGTGATCCGCCGTGCATACCGAGTAACTGTTCTTGCCCGGTCCGAGCCCTGGCGTGGCCTCGAAATTCAGCTTGGGCCCGGTGGCGTTGATCAGAAAATCGTAACGGATTTTTTCGCGCTCGCCGCGGCGGTCGGCGCGCGTCCACTCGATCTCGACCGCCGGCGTGGGACTCTCCGCGTCCCCTTCAGGCCACAGCGCGGCGGCGCGCGCCTGCCGGAAATCGATGCCGGCCCTTTCGTAGACCGGCGCCAGCGGGAAAACCACCTGGTTCTTCTTCAGCAGCCCTACGCCCACCCAGATGTTGGACGGGATCCAGTTGTACTCGGCCATCGGCGAGACGACCACCACTTCGTCCCGCTTGGGAAGCCAGCGGCGCAGGAAAGACGCCGCCGTATGACCTGCCACGCCCGCGCCCAGCACGACGATTCGCGCCATACTTGCGCACCTCTCTGCGTTGCTTGGATGCGTGCGCAGAATTTTCGTGACAGGAGAATTCATGTCACGGGTCTGCGCCCGGCGGCGTCTGGGAGTGTATGGAAAGCGGGTTGTTCTACCTGCACGACGAACCGGACGCGCTGCGGCTGGAGGTGCGCGGCAGGCTGGACCGGCCGCTCGCCGGTCAAATCCTGGCCTCCATCGCCACCGCGCGTTCGATGCTCAACGGCCGGCCCATCGTCATGGATCTGCGCAAAACGGCCCCGCTGGAGCCGGAGGCGTCGGCAGTGATCGCGCAGCTTCCGGAAGTCCGCTTTCTGGCGGGCGAGGAGAACCTGGAGCGCGTATCAGCCGTGTCGCTCCGCCGCCCGAGTCTCGTTTCCGAACCCAGGCTGCCGCTTCTGCGGCGCTGGTGGTGCGCCCTGCTGCGGCGCATGCGCCCGCGCTGTTCCTGCTCCTTCTGCTCCACCGGGCGCGTCTGGAGCCTGTGAGCCTTCCTCAAGGCGCCCGTCCCAGCCCGAACAACCGCAGTCGATGACGTCATTGAAGCGCGGCCGCTGGCAAGGCCTGCAGCCGCGGCTCTTCAGAGCGCCGCAGCCGGAATTGGGAGCGCCGCCTCAGAAGCGCCAGCTCACCCGCAACGTCACCGTCCGCGGCGGCGCCTGCTCCATCGCTGCGCCGGTGGTGGCGTTGATCCAGATCCGGCGGTCGGCCAGGTTCTCCACCGTCATAGCCCAGTCCCAGTGGCGGTTCAGGCGGCAGGCAAGCGAGGCGTCCAGCCGCGTGTAGGCGGGCAGCCACAGCGGGTCGGGCGCACTGAAGGTCTGCGCGCCGTTGCTGCCCAGCCGCGCGCCCTGGTTCAGCAGCGCCAGCGAAGCGCTCCATCCTGCCAGCCTGCCTTCGCTGCGCTCGTACAACAGCCGGCTGTTCCAGCTCCAGCGCGGAGTCTTCTCGGCGCGCGAGCCCGGGATGGCGAGCGTGGAGGCGGCGCTGGCCGGCCCTGTGCCCGTGTACCAGGCTTCAATCCAGGCCGCGCCTGCCTGCACGAACACGTCGCCCAGCAGGCGGGTTTCGACGCTGGATTCCACCCCCCGCCCGCGCCGCGTGCCGGCTGCCTGGTAATAGCGCACGCCGTTGACGTTGACATCGTTGACGCCGCTCTGCACCAGCGCATTGTCGATCCCCGTGTCGAAGTAGCTGACGGCGGCAGTGGTGCGGCGCGATGGCAGGTCGAGCTTCACACCGGCTTCGTGATTGAAGCCGCGCACCGGGGCGAAGACGTTGCGCCGGCCCTGGATGTCTTCGAGTGTTGGATCCACGGGATTGAAGCTGCGCGAATAGCTGTAGTAAGCGGACAGGTTCCGGCGCAGCCGGTAGAGCGCCGCCCAGTTCGGAATCACTTCGCCTTTGTGCACTGGCTGGCCTCCAGGGTGCACCTGGCCGTAGCCCAGGCCCAGCGTCAACACCAGCCGTTCGTCGAACAGCCAGGTGCGGTTCTGCCAGAAGCCGTTCCATGTGGTCGTGTGCGTGACGGGGCCAAAGACGAGAGGAGGATAGAGATCGGCGGGAGCGCCCAGCCGCTGCACGCCCGTGTAGATCTGGACCGGCCATCCGGCGGCGGGAGCGGCCCCAGCCGGCGCGGTGGCTGCCACGCCCACGACGCGCGTGAAGGCTCCGGTCTGGCTCAGATTGCGCCAGCCGCGGCCGCGCCACTCGTAGCCGGTGTTGAAGTCGAGCACGTGGTGGCGGTTGCGGCTCTCGCCTTTCGTCTGCTGGCGCTCCACCTCGTTCCGCTCCACCAGCAGAGAGATCTGCCGGGCTGTGTTGACCGCGGGCGTCCACTGATTGATGTAGCGGTCGTTGCGCATCCAGCGGTAGTTGAGGTTCGCCGTCCAGCTTGCCGACGGCACGGCACGGAAGTCGAAGCCCGCCTGGGACATGAAATACCGGTGCTGGCCTGCGGAGTGGTTCACGCTGTGAGGGTTGAGATCGCTCGTGTGGATGGGGCCGGTCTGCCCGTCGCTCACCGACAAAGAGGTGGACGGACTGATGACCAGCCCGCCGCCCGCCGGGCGGATCATGGAGCCGTACTGGAACACGGGCATCAGGGTGAACAGCCCGTTCCGATCCAGCCGGTACAGGAGTGAACCGCGCGCGTAGCGGTTGCGGTCCAGCACATTCCGTGTGAAGTAGTTCTGATTTTCGGCTGTGAACAACGCCCGGTACTGCAGTCGTGCCTTAGGCGCTGCCGCGCCGGTCGAGTCCAGGTCGAACATCCCCGAGGGGCGCTCGCCGAAGCCCAATCCCTGTCCCGGGATCGCTGCGCCCCGGAAATCCAGTTTCGTCGAACGGACCGGCTGCGGTTTCTTCGTGACAAGGTTGATGAAGCCGCCCGGCGCCCCCGCGGGGCCGTACAGCAGCCCGGCGGGGCCTTTCAGGGCCACCACCTGTTCCACGCCGAACGTGGAAACGCCGTAACCGCCGCTGAGCGCCGCGCCCGTAGCGCCGTCCACGCGAATGTCATCGCCTCCCATGCGGAAGCCCCGGGCATAGAAGTGGTAGGCGCCCGTGCGCAGGCTGTTGGGGCCCATGCCCGGGACGAAGGCCAGCAGGTCAGGGACTTGGCGAAAGTTTCTTTCGCGCAACTCATTTGCATCCAATACGGTCACCGAACGCGGTGTCTCCAGCAGGGCGCCGGTGATGCGCTCGATCGCTTCCGCGGCGAATTCCGGAGTCGCCACGACGTCGATGGACTGCCTCGCCGCGGCGGGTTTGAGCTCGATGACAAGCTCCCCAACGCGTCCGTCCGCCGTGAACGGCGCCACTGCCTTTTCAAACCCGGTCTTTTCCACGGTTGCCAGGTAGCGTCCGGCGCGAAGCGCGCCTGCGCAGAAGGCGCCTTCGCCATCCGTCTGTCCGCGCGTGTCTGCAGGGCCCGTCACGCTGACCCAGGCGCCCGGAATGCGGCCCCCGGAGGAATCCTGAATCACGATGCTCATTCCACAGCGGCCCGGCGCGCCCTCCGGCGCGGACAGAGGCTCCGGTCCGTCCCCAGGTCCTGCCCATGACGCCGCGGCCGTCAGCAGGGCTGCAGCCACGAACCGCTTCAGGCAAGCCTTTCCGCCTATGTCTCTCATTCCTGTCGCCTCCTGTGTTTCAGCACCTGCGGCGGCATAGAATGGAAGCAGCCGCCGCGCGATGCGGTGGTCGGCGGCGGGCCGGTTCGCTCCTGCCGGGATGGACCGGTCCGCCGGATCGCCAGTTGCTGGCTACTGATGCAAGTCAATTGCATCTAACACTGCCCAGTGTACCAGCGCGATCCGGAGAGGGCAAGCCCTTTTTTCCTTGAATGCCGCCACTCCTGCAGGAAAGACCTTCCCGGCGGACGGGCTGGACGGCGACATCAGCTGCAAAATGCCTGCATGCCAGGGCGGATGGCGGCGTGGGAGGAGGCGGGCCGCCGTGCGCCGCGCCCCGGGCGGGTATAATGCAGGCATGACGGGACTCGTTTCGCTGGGCAGGAACGCCGCAGACGCCACGGTCTTGCGGGAAAAGCAGGAAAGGCTTTTCCGCATCCTGCGGAACCTGGGCAAGGTGCTGGTGGCATACTCCGGCGGGACGGATTCCGCCTACCTGGCCTGGGCGGCCCGGGAGGTGCTGGGCGACAGCGCTATTGCAGTGACTGCTGACTCGCCGTCCATACCCGAATCGCACAAGCGCGACGCTATCGCCTTCGCGCAGCGCTTTGGCATCCGGCACGAGCTGGTCCCCTCCCACGAGTTCGACAACCCCGCTTACGTCGCCAACAACCCGGACCGTTGCTACCATTGCAAGGACGAGCTGTTCCGCCGCATGGAGCAGATCGCTCCGCGTTATGGCGGCGCCGTGATCGTCTACGGCGTCAACACCGACGATCTCGGCGACTACCGCCCCGGGCAGAATGCGGCGCGGCTGCATGGAGTGAAGGCTCCGCTGGTGGAGGCCGGGTTGTCCAAAGCGGAAATCCGGGAGCTGTCGCGCATGGCGGGACTGCCTACGTGGGACCGGCCGGCGGCGGCCTGTCTGAGTTCCCGCATTCCATACGGCACGCCGGTGACGCCGGAAGTGCTGCGCCGCATCGAACAGGCGGAGGAGCGCATCCGCGCACTGGGCTTCCGGCAGTTCCGCGTGCGCTATCACGGAGAACTGGCGCGGCTGGAAATCGACCGCGCGGAAATGCCGCAGGCCTTTTCGCTGGAAATGTTCGACCAGCTGTCCGCAATTTTCAAGGAATTGGGTTTCCTTTACTCCACCATCGACCTGCGCGGCTACCGGCAGGGATCGTTGAATGAGGTCCTGGCGCCCGCCCAGGGCGGATCCCAGGGGGAGGACTCGCCATCCTAGACCCCGAAATCCCGCCGATTTTCGAAAGCCTCTCCAATTATCTCGAGCTGGAGGCTGAGGAGCTGCCCGAGACTTTCGACGACCATCTCGTCGATTGCACGATGGATCTCAACAGCATCTTCGCCGGGGGGAGCGACCGCACGCTTGCCGCATCCGCCTCCAGCCTGTATGGGGCGGCGCTCGACCTGATCGATGCGCCGTCGCCTGCCTCCATGTCCTCCGTGCTCTCCTGCTTCCTCGACCTTCTTCACGGCTACCGGGGCGCAGTGCGTGAGGAGCCCGGCTGCGTTTTCTGGCGTCTCGCGGCGCAGTATTCCGATGTCGCGGCCAACCTGTCGCAACCGGCGCCGGCGGAAAACCAGAGTTTCGAGCACCTGCCGCAGATGCTGGCTTCGCTGCCGTGGGTGACCGACTTCCTCCTCCGGCTGGCCCGCTCCGCGGATCTGGCGCCCGGGAGGCAGCAGGATCAGCTCGCCTCTTTCTCGCCGATGCTGGGCCGCCGCCTGCTGCGCCGCGCCGAGCGCAGTCCAGGTGGCGCCTTTCTGAATCTATCGCTTCGCATCCAGCGGGCGCTGGAGAACCGCCTGCGGCAGGTATGGCTGCTCGTGCAGTTCAGGGACGCCGAGCCGGCGGCGGTCGACCTCTATGTCTCGGCCCACTGCTCGCTGTTTCCGGCATTCCAGCCCGCGCTGTCCTCCGCCCGCGCAGCGCAGGAGATGCGCCGGCTGGAAGGGCGGGCGCGATCGCTTGACCTGCCGCAGGTGGCCGAGTGTTTCGAATCGCCGGAATGGATGGCCCATTACGCCCTGCTGCATTTCATGCCTCCGGATCCGTCCAGGTGGGCGGCGCGGTCCCTGGCTCATTTCGACCGTCTGCTCCACGGCCGTGTGGCGCGCTGGTATACGTATCCGTTCCTGTATGAGCTGGCGCCGATGGAATTCGTCGCCTCGGTGTTGCGCCTGGGGCGGCCGCTGTTTTACGAGCGCGCGGCCGCTCATGCGCTGCTCGAATACGCCCTGCTCCAGCCGGTCGCCTTTGATGCTTCCCGGCTGGGCTCTTACCTGGACACGGTCCGCCTGCTCGACTTCCAGTTCCAGATGTTCTTTGAAGGCTTCCTGCTGCGGCAGGCGTATTATCCGCGCCTGAAGGAGCCGCGCGGGTGGTGCGAGTATCTGGACGCCCTCCAGCGGTTGCACCGGGGCGAGGTGCCGCTGCCGGAACTGCATCCCTTCCGCCGCGAGTTCCTGCGCGCGCGCGGACTGACCGGCATGGAGGAGTTGTTGTGCCGCCTGTCGGGATCGCAGGGATCGCTTCAGTAGGCGGCGCTCAGGCGTGCATCTCCTGGAGGCACCACACGCGCAGCGGGTCTCTCCTGCGGCTTTCGATCGCCTCCACGGCCGCCCGTGCGCCGGCGATGGTGGTGATACACGGCACGCGCCACGCCACTGCCGAGCGCCGGATCGCCCGCTCATCGCTGAAGGAATGCGCGCCCGTGGTGGTGTAGACGGCCAGCTTCAGCTTCCCATCCTTGATCAGGTCGACGGCGTTGGGGCGGCCTTCGTTCACCTTGAACACGGTCTTCGCCTGCAGGCCGGCGGCGCGGAAGGCCGCCGCCGTGCCGCGCGTGGCCGCAAGCTGGAAGCCCAGCGACGACAGCCGCCGCGCCAGCTCCACCGCCTCGGCCTTGTGGCGGTCGTTGACGCTGAAGAAGATCAGCCCGTCCTGCGGCAGTGGAACGCCCGCGCTCAACTGCGCCTTTCCGAACGCCTCGCCGAAATTCTCCCCGACGCCCATCACTTCGCCCGTCGAGCGCATCTCCGGCCCGAGCGCCGGGTCCACGCCGGGAAACTTGGGGAAGGGAAACACGGGAGATTTCACGCACACCTGTTTCACCGGCAAAACGCCTGAGTGCCGCCCGCCGGTCAGGTCTTCCAGTTCGCGCAGCTTCCTGCCCATCATCACGCCCACCGCTACCTTCGGCAGCCGCACGCCGGTCGCTTTCGAAACGTATGGGACGGTGCGTGAGGCGCGCGGGTTCACCTCCAGCACGAAGACCTGCCCGTCCTTGACCGCGTATTGCACGTTCATCAGGCCGCAAACACGCAGCGCCCGTGCCAGCCGCACCGTGTACTCTTCAATCACCCGGAGCGTGCCGCCGCTCAGCGATTGCGGGGGCAGCACGCAACTGGAGTCTCCCGAGTGAATCCCGGCTTCCTCGATGTGCTCCATGATGCCGCCGATCAGCACGTCCTCGCCGTCGGAGACCGCATCGACGTCGACCTCGATGGCGTCTTCCAGAAACCGGTCGATCAGCACCGGCCGGTCGGGCGAGAACAGCGCGGCCTCCTGCATGTAGCGGCGCACCGTGTCTTCGTCATAGGCGATCGTCATCGCGCGCCCGCCGAGCACGTAGCTCGGCCGCACCAGCACCGGGAAGCCCAGCCGCTGCGCCACCGCCAGCGCCTCGTCCACGCTGGTGGCCGTTCCATAAGGCGCCGCCGGAATGCCCAGCTCGTCCAGCACGCGCCCGAACTGCTTGCGGTCTTCGGCCAGGTCGATGCTCTCCGGGTCCGTGCCGATGATCGGCACCCCGGCGCGCTTCAGCGGCAGCGCCAGATTCAGCGGCGTCTGCCCGCCGAACTGCACGATCACGCCGCCGGGCTTCTCCGTGTCGGTGATGTTGAGGACTTCCTCGAGCGTCAGCGGCTCGAAGTACAGCCGGTCGCTGGTGTCGTAGTCGGTCGACACCGTCTCCGGGTTGCAGTTCACCATGATCGACTCGACGCCGAAATCCTGCAAGGCGAACGAGGCATGGCAGCAGCAGTAGTCGAATTCGATGCCCTGTCCGATCCGGTTGGGTCCGGCGCCGAGAATCATCACCTTATTCCGCTGCGACGGCTCGGCTTCGCACTCGTCCTCGTAGCTCGAGTACAGGTACGGCGTGAAGCTCTCGAACTCCGCCGCGCAGGTGTCCACGCGGTTGAACACGGCCGTCACGCCGAGCTCCTTGCGGCGCGTGCGCACGGCGGCGGCATCGGTCTTCCACAGCCGCGCCAGCCGCGCGTCGCTCAGCCCGTCGCGCTTGGCGCGCCGCATCTCCTCGCGCGGCACCGTCTCCAGCGCGCGTCCTTCCAGTTCTTTCTCGTACCGGACCCCGTCGCGGATCTGGCGCAGGAACCACGGATCGATCTTCGTCATCTCGAAGATGTCTTCCACCGTGTAGCCGCGCTCGAAGGCGAAGCGGATGTAACTGAGGCGGTCGGGGTTCGGCGTGATCAGCTTCTGCGTGATCAGCTCTTCGCGCAACGTGGAGGGCGAACTCGCCTTGCCCGTCTCCAGCGCGCGCATCGCCTTGTTCAGCGCCTGCCGGAACGTGCGCCCGATCGCCATCACCTCGCCGACGGACTTCATCTGCGTGGTGAGCACGGGCTCGGCGCCGGGAAACTTCTCAAACTGCCAGCGCGGGATCTTCACCACCACATAATCGATGGTCGGCTCGAAACAGGCCGGCGTCACTCGCGTGATGTCGTTGCGGATCTCGTCCAGCCGGTAGCCCACCGCCAGCTTGGCGGCGATCTTGGCGATGGGGAAGCCCGTGGCCTTCGATGCCAGCGCCGAACTGCGCGACACACGCGGGTTCATCTCCACCACAACCATCCGGCCGTTTTCCGGGTTGATGGCGAACTGCACGTTCGAGCCGCCCGTGTCCACGCCGATCTCGCGCAGCACCGCCAGCGCGCCGTCGCGCATCATCTGATACTCGCGGTCGGTGAGCGTCTGCGCCGGCGCCACGGTGATCGAGTCGCCCGTGTGCACGCCCATCGGATCGAAGTTCTCGATCGAGCAGACAATGATGGCATTGCCCGCCAGATCGCGCATCACTTCGAGCTCGAATTCCTTCCAGCCGAGCACTGATTCTTCCGCCAGCACTTCGTGCACGGGCGAAAGGTCGAGGCCCCGCTGGAGGATTTCCACCAGATCCTCCCGGTTGTAGGCGATGCCGCCGCCCGTGCCGCCGAGCGTGAAGCTAGGCCGCAGAATCAGCGGATAGCCGATCCTGGCGGCGAACTCGAGCCCCTCTTCCACCGAGGTCAGCAGGCGCGACTGCGGCGTCTCCAGTCCGATCTTCCGCATCGCGTCCTTGAACAGCAGCCGGTCCTCGGCCTTCTTGATGGCCTCCAGCTTCGCTCCGATGAGCTCGACTCCGTACCTGTCGAGGATGCCGCGCTCGGCCAGTTCCACGCTCAGGTTCAGCCCTGTCTGTCCGCCTACGGTGGACAGCAGCGCATCGGGGCGCTCGCGCCGGATCACCTCTTCGGCGTACTCGGCCGTCAGCGGCTCGATGTAAGTGCGGTCCGCAAGGTCGGGATCGGTCATGATCGTCGCAGGATTCGAGTTCATCAGCACGACCTCGAACCCGTCGGCGCGGAGCGCCTTGCACGCCTGCGTGCCTGAGTAGTCGAACTCGCACGCCTGCCCGATGACGATCGGGCCGGAGCCGACGATCAGGATGCGGTGGATGTCGGTTCTGCGCGGCATTCGGTTAGTGGTGGAACTCCTTCATCAGGGAGGCGAAGTCCTCGAAGAGGTATCGCGAATCGTGCGGGCCGGCGGCCGCTTCCGGGTGATACTGCACCGAGAACAGCGGCAGCGAGCGGTGGCGCAGCCCTTCCAGCGTCTGGTCGTTGAGATTGATGTGCGTCAGCTCCACCTCGTTCGCGTTCAGGCTGCCGGGATCGACGCAGAAGCCGTGGTTCTGCACGGTGATCTCCACGCGGTTGGTGCGGTAGTTCAGCACCGGGTGGTTGATGCCGTGGTGGCCGAATTTCAGCTTGAACGTGCGGCCGCCGAGCGCCAGGCCCAGAAGCTGGTGGCCCAGGCAGATGCCGAACACCGGCACGCGGCCCAGCATCTTCCGGATCTCGCCCACCGGGCCTTCCAGCGGCTCGGGATCGCCGGGACCGTTGGAGAGAAACACCCCATCGGGCCGCATGGCCAGCACGTCCTCCGCCGGCGTCGAAGCCGGCACGACGGTCACCCGCGCGCCGATCGAAGCAAGGCAGCGGAGGATGTTGCGCTTGATGCCGAAATCGTAGGCCACGACGCGGAACTCGCCCAGCGGCTCCAGCCCGATGTGTTCGGAGGGCGAGCAGGGTTCGAGCTTTTGCGTCCACCCATAGCGCGCGGTGGTGGAGACGCGCGTGGCCAGGTCCAGGCCCGCCATCGGCGGCGCCTGCCGGGCCATTTCAACCAGCTCTGAGGCGCTGTGGCCCGCCGTGGACAGCGCTCCGCGCATGGCGCCCTGAGTCCGCAGCTTGCGCACCAGCGCGCGGGCGTCGATGCCGCTGATCACAGGGATGCCGTCGCGCCGGAGAAACTCCTCGGCGCTCATCTCGGCGCGCCAGTTGGACGGCTCCTTTGTCCACTCCCGCACTACCAGCCCTTCAATGTATGAGCGCGGCGCCTCGCTGTCGGCCGGATTGGCCCCGTAGTTGCCAATATGCGGGTAGGTGAGGACCACGATCTGCCCCGTGTAGGACGGATCGGTGAAAACCTCCTGATAGCCCGTGATGGCAGTGTTGAAAACCACTTCGCCGGTGCGCACCGCCTCCGCACCGAACGCTTCTCCGCGGAAGACGGTCCCGTCTTCCAGGGCAAGGATAGCCTCTGTCGACAAACTCTCTCCTTGATGCCCGGACGGCTGGGATGTGGGGGACAAACCCTATTGTTTCATGTGCGCCGCCGCGCTTCAACAACCCAGTCTTCCTGTTAGCATGGGAGAACGGAACCGCCCCGGGCGGCAGAGGAGGGAAGATGGGATCGCTTGCCCGCATCGGCGTCGCCATCGACGAGGATCTGCTGAAAAACTTCGACGCGCTCAACGCGCGCCGCGGCTATACCAACCGCAGCGAGGCGTTCCGCGATCTCATCCGCGACGCGCTCGTGCAGGAGAAAGCCTCGGCGCCGGAGGCTGAAGTCGTCGGTACCCTGACGCTTGTTTATGACCACCACGTCCGCCTGCTTCAGGAGCGGCTGACGCATATGCAGCATCAGCACTATGCGGAGATCATCTCCACGCTGCACGTGCATCTGGACCACCACCACTGCCTGGAAGTGCTCGTACTGCGCGGCAGGAGTTCGCGCGTGCGTCAGATCGCCGACCGCCTGATCGCCACACGGGGCGTTCAGCATGGCAGGCTCACTCTGACCTCGCCCTGATGGAGCCGGGTGCAGGGCGGCGCGCCGCCAAAGACGACAAACGGCCGCCCTCTAGCAAGGGAGCGGCCGCCGGAATCGAGAAGGGAAGGAGGACTACTGCTTCTTCTCTTCCTTCTTCTCTTCCTTCTTGTGCTTCTTGCTTTCCTTCTTCTTTTCTTCCTTCTTCGGCTGCTCAGGCTGCGTCTGCGCGAAGCTCGGCGTCACCACCATCGTGAAAGCCGCCATGGTCAATGCGGCGAGGATCTTCTTCATGGGAATCAACTCCTTGCGGTATCGATCGAGGTGGCTTGATGCCGCCTCTCGCCTTAAGACTAGCGCAGGAGACCGGCAGGGCACTATCGCCTTGCGGGGCTACGCTCCCCCCCGAATCGCGGGGATGCCGGAGCGGGCAGGCGTCTGCTATTCTCCGGGAGGAGCCGCCCGGCCCCGCCTATGAAGCTTGTCGACGTGATCTATTTCGACGCCGGAGGCGGGCACCGCGCGGCAGCCACGGCTCTCGAACTGGTGTGCCGGCAACAGCAGCGCCCGTTCCAGATCCGCCTGGTCCATTTGAAGGAGATTCTTGCGCCGGTGGACGTGTTCCGGAAGGTCCTCCGGCTGGACCTGGAAGAGATCTACAACCTGATGCTCCGCCGCGGCTGGACGCTGGGCTCGGTGCAGGGGTTGCGTTTTATGCAGGCGGTGATCCGGCACTACCACCCGAGCGAGGTCCGGCTGCTGCGGGAATGGTGGGAAGGACGCTCGGCGGCGCGCGCCCCGGATATGGTTGTCAGCGTCGTGCCCAACTTCAACCGGGCGCTGTTCGACGCCTGGCAGGCGGTCAAGCCCGGAGCGCCCTACGTCACGATTCTCACGGATCTGGCCGACTATCCCCCCGCCTTCTGGATCGAAAGGCAGCCCCAATACTTCATTTGCGGCACGGAAAAAGCCCGCCAACAGGCGCTGGAAATGGGCCATCCGCCGGAACGGGTGTTCCTTGCGTCGGGAATGATCCTCCATCCGCGATTCTACGAGCCGGCTGAAATCCAGGTCGGGGCCGAAAGAGAAAAAATCGGCCTCGATCCGCGTCTGCCCACCGGCCTCGTGCTGTTTGGCGGCTATGGCTCCGGCGCCATGGAGACCGTGTTGGACAGCATCGACCGCGCTGGCGTCCAGGCGCAGCTTATTCTGATCGCCGGCAGGAATGACAGCCTGCGGCGGAAGCTCGAACAGCGCAAGACCAGAGTTTTGAAGCACGTTCTGGGCTTTACCAGCGAGATACCGTATTGGATGCGGATCTCGGACTTTTTTATCGGCAAGCCCGGCCCCGGTTCCATCTCGGAGGCCCTGCATTGCGGCCTGCCCGTGATCACCGTACGCAATGCCTGGACGCTGCCCCAGGAACGCTACAACGCGGAGTGGCTGGTCGAGCAGGGCGCGGGCATGGCTCTGAACAGCTACCGTGAGGTGGGGCGCGCCGTGGCTTCGTTGCTGGACGGGGGGCTCATCGGCCCGATGCGTGATGCCGCGCGTCGGCTCCACAACCGCGCCGTCTACGAAATCCCCGGGATCCTCGAACAGATACTGGAATCCCAGTGACCCGCGCCTTTGCCATTTCTTCGCTTGTCAAAATGAGCGAACCGCCGTATGATGCGCGAAGGCTGCTCCAATGAGGCAACTGCACCTGAACTGGTACGGATTGCAGGAATGGGAGCGGATGGTGGCGCGGGTGTTATCTCTTGGCTGGGGTGTGTTCTGGGCGTGGTTCGGTTTCGCTTCCGGCGTGGCTGAGTACGCCGAGTTCGCCGACGTGCTATTGCAGACGCTGCCCGGACTGGTTTTCATCGGCATCTCCCTGTACGCCTGGAGGAACGCTGCTGCCGGCGGGGCCATTCTGCTGGTGCTGGCGATGGTTGTGTTTTGCGCCTACTGGTCCGGCACGGGCAACGAGCCCTCCGTCCGGAGCCTGGGCACAGCCATTCTTCTCTCTCTGCCGCCCCTGATGAGCGGCGCGCTCTTTCTTGCCGCCGCGCCAGCGCCTTCCCGCCGCGCCTGACCGCCCGCGCCTTGATACACTCATGGCATGGTTCTGGACCGGAGAACGCTTCTGGGCGCGGCCCTGGTTTCGCCGCTGGCGGCGGCCGAGCCGCGCATCACGCTGGACCGCATCAGCCTGCTCACCGATGAGATCGCCCGTTCGCCGGAAGATGCCATCGCTTTCTGCAAGCAGTACGGCGTGCGGTGGGTGGAACTGCGGGCCGTCCCCGGCGGCGGCGGCACGTACGCCCAGCTCGACGAGCCCGTCCTGCTGAAGGCCGCCCGGGAACTGAAGGATGCCGGACTCCGCGTGTCCTTCCTCAACACGCCGATGCTGAAGTTCGGGCTGCCGGGTACTGAACCCGCGCGCCGCCGCAACGAGACACCCGAGCAGAAGCAGCAGCGCGAGGAGCGCGAGAAGGACCGCTTCGAGCGCCGCCATGAGGAGCTGGCCAGGGCTCTTCGTGCGGCGGAAATCTTCGAAGTGCCGCTGATCCGCGTCTTCACATTCACGCGCGTGGCCGACCCGGGGGCGCTGCTTCCCCGCGTGGCGGAGATCCTGGCCCCGATGGCGGCCGAGGCGCGGCGGCGCGGCATGAAGCTGCTGGTCGAAAACGAGGGCTCCTGCAACGTAGCCACTGCGGCGGAGCTGCGCCGCATCTGCGAGCTTGTGCCCGATGCGGGCTTCGGCATCAACTGGGACCCCGTCAACGCGCTGGGCTTCCAGGAACAGCCCTGGCCCGATGGCTACCGCCAGCTTCCGCTGGAGCGGCTGGGCAACGTGCAGATGAAGGCCCGGGGCCTCGTGGTGGGCCCGGTCATGGTGCCGTGGAAAGAGATTTTCCAGGCGCTCGCCAAAGACGGCTACCAGGGCCGGATCGGGCTGGAGACGCACATCTTCGACGGCACGCTGATCGAGAAAGCGCACCTGTGCATGAAGGAGATCCTGAAGCTTGTCGCCGGAGCCTGACACATGCGCAGGGTGCAGATTCCCGGCCTGCTGCTTTGGAGCGCCGCAGGACTGGCCATAGTGGCCGCCATTGCGGGCATCGGCTACTGGTTGAGCCTCGGCGCGCAGGCGCGCCTGGAAGTACGCTGGCTGAAGGTGCGCACCATCGCCACGGGGCCGGACTCTTCGCTGGCCGTGTTCGATCTTCGCATTCACAACCCTTCCCGCGTGCTGTTTCAGGTGAAAGAAGTGGAAGTTGCGCTGATCGGCGCCGGCGGGGCCAGGCAGGAAGGATTGGTGACGGCGCAGACGGATCTGGACCGCGCGCTTAGCTATTATCCTCTGGCCGGTCCGCGCCACACTCCAGTGCTGATGTTCCGGGAGCGCCTCCGCGCCGGCGAGACCGCCGACCGCACGGTGGCAGCCTCATTCCCCGTGCCAGTGGAGGCTCTGGAATCCCGGCGCGGCTTTGAATTGCGCATCCAGGACGCCGACGGCGCCGTAGTCGCATCGGCCGAACCGCGCACCCGCTGACAGCTTCAGGCCGTAGCCTCCCGCGCAGCCGGGGGACTTTGCCTGCGGGCCTCTTTCCGCTGGTATTTCTCGTCGTACATGTGCTTGTCGGCCTTCGCCAGAAGCTCCTCGGCAGTGCGCCCGTCGGCCGGGAAAAACGCCGAGCCGCCGCTCACCGAGACGCACAGCGTGCCGCACAGTTCCAGGCCGACGCTCTCGACATAAGCGCGCATCCGCTGCAACCGGTGTCCCACGGCTTCGGTTGTAACGCCGGGCAGCACCATCACGAATTCGTCACCGCCCATGCGGGCCACAAAGTCGTATTCGCGGCAATTTTCCCGCAGCCCCTGCGCCACCAATTGCAGGAGCCGGTTGCCGGTCAGGTGGCCGTATTGATCATTGACGGCCTTGAATCCGTCCAGATCGAAGACGAGCAGGCCGAGTTCGGTCCCCGTGCGCGCGCAACGGGCCAGCTCGTTTTGCAGGTGCAGGAACAGGGCCCCCGCGTTGGGCAGGCCGGTGAGAAAGTCCACCGACGCGCGCGTCTCCGCCTGCTGGAACTTCGCCGAGTTCTCCACGGTGACCGCCAGCTTGGAGGCGATGCTCGTCAGCAGGCTCAATTGCGCGGAGCTGAATGCCAGGTGGCGGGTGGAATAGAGGTTGAGGGTTCCCACCAGTCCATTGGGGCCGTCCAGAGGAATGATCATCGCTGATTTCAGGCTGCTGGCCGCCACCGGATTGCGGTGCGCGATCGGATCTTCCGTCGGCGGCGCGTTGAGGACGGGGCGCAGCGTCGCCGCCACGTGGCCCGTAATGCCGGACATCATCTGCAATGAGAGGTTATGGAACAGCGAGAAGTGCTGCCCCTCCACGAATGCCGCCTCCAGACGGTCGCCCTGCCGGAGGAACAGGACCATCGTGTCGAATTCCAGACGGTTGTGCAGCCGGCGGGACAGCTCGTTCAACGTCTCGTCCAGATCCAGCGACGAGCCCAGGATCTGCGTGAACTCGAGCACCATCTGTTCCTCGCGCCGCGCCTCCGCGATGGCCCGCAGGAACGTCGGCGGCTCCGTGGTAGCCGGAACCGTCTCGGTGCGGCCCGCCGCCAGAGAAGAACGGTCCGTTCTCATTGAACCTGCCTGCTGGTCCAGCTCCCGGTAGACCTGCCTCAGCCGGCTCACGACGGCAGGATCCAGTCCCTTGCCCGCTTCCCTGGCGACTATCTCCATGGCTTCGTCCAGCGGGATCGCCCTGCGGTAGTGCCGGTCCGTGCTGAGCGCCAGAAGCATGTCCACCGCTGCCAGCACGCGCGCCTCGATCGGAATCTCCGCTCCCTTCAGCCCCGCCGGATATCCAGTGCCGTCCCATCGCTCGTGGTGCGACTGCACAATGGTGCTCACCAGCCGGGGGAAACCCGCCTGCTGGATGATTTGCGCGCCGATCTCGGGATGGATCTTCAATCGCTGGTATTCATCCGGAGTGAGCCGGCCGGGCTTCATGATGATGTGGTCCGGCACGGCCACCTGCCCGATGTCGTGCAACACAGCGGCCACCCGCAGCGCGCGGATCTGCTCGTCGCTCAAACCCATGGCTTCGCCCAGCCCGGAAGCGAAATAAACCATGCGGTGCAGATCGCTGACCGGCGTTACGTCCTTGGACTCTACGGCCAGCGCCAGAGCCTCCACCATGTGGAGCTGCATCGAGGCGAGCTCTTCGGCGTGCTGGCGCTCCCTCGCCAGCGATTCCAGTTGCAGCCGGTAGGCATAGTAGACGAGCAGACCCACCGGCAGCAGGATCAGTGCCGAATACCACCAGGAGATCTTTGGCAGCGTCGTCAGCAGGCCGGCGATGGCGGCGCCCGCCATATAGTAGGGCAGGGACCAGAGGAAGCGGTTCTTCCAGATTCGCCGCAGCGGCTCCCGTTCCTGCAAAGCTTTGGTTGCCGCCAGAGGGAAAGCCGTGACAAGGAACAGAACGATGGCCGCCAGTGGCAACGCGCCGGCGGGCGCCGCGCCGGGCGCCGCTTCTACAATTCTTTGATAAGCAGTGGCAGCCGCAGCGATCCCCAGCACCCAAACCGACATCTCGAAGATGGTGGTCAGCCAGTGCGAGCGCGCCTGTCTGTCCCGGAGCGCGTGGATCCCGGCGCCGGTGATGCCGATCGACAGCGTCTCCTTCAGCGGCAGCTCAGGCAGGCTCGCCAGGACAAAAATAAAGCCAATGGGAATATTGCCGGAGGCGGCCGGCAGGTCGAAACGCCAAATCGCCGCCGCCGCGGTCAGCACCAGGTACACCAGAAAGATTGGCGTACCGCTGCTGGCGTCCAGCCAGGCGTGAACCGCCAGCCAGACGATCGCCGTGCCGACCACGACCCATACGAACGTCCGTGAATTGGGATGCATCGCCTCGCCTGGTCTCCGCACTTCGCGGAGGAGCTTGCAAATACAGGTCCATCCCTTCACCAACATCTCCTCCCTCCCAGAAGCCTCGCAATTGCCCTATTCTTGCAGGATTGTAATTGACGCTGCAAGCTTCTTTGCGGTTCCTGAGGGACAATTTGTCCCGCCCCTGCCTCGCATGGGACAATTTGTCCGTGTCGCACGGGGCGGTCTCCGGCTTTTCCAGTCCAGGTCAACGCGGCCTGGAGTTCGTCGACATCCATTCTCACATCCTTCCCGGCCTTGATGATGGCGCGGCTTCTCTCGAGGAAGCCACGGCCATGATGGAATCCGCCCGCCGCCACGGCACGGGCGTTCTGGTGGCCACTCCTCATGCCAACCCGGTCTTCGCATACGACCGCGCGCGCACTGAGCAACTGCTTGACTCGCTTCGTGCCCGGGCGCCTTCGGGTCTTCACCTGATTAGAGGCTGTGATTTTCACCTCACCTTCACTAACGTAGAACAGGCCCTCCGTTCGCCCGCCGATTTCGCCATTAATGGCCGGTGCTGGCTCCTGATGGAGCTGTCCGATCTCACGATCTTCTCGAATACCGGGGCGCTGTGGCGCCGGCTGGAGGATGCCGGGCTCCGCATCATCCTCACCCATCCGGAACGCAACGCACTTCTGCGGCAGCGCTTCGACCTGATCGAGCAATGGGTGTCCGAGGGGCGCTATATGCAGGTGACCGCCGGCAGCCTTCTGGGCGCGTTCGGCAACGCCGCCCGGCGGTTCGCCATCCGGCTGCTCGAAGCCGGACTCGTGCATTTCGTCGCCTCCGATGCGCACGATGTGCGTCACCGTCCTGCCCGGCTGGATCTGGCCTGGCAGTGGCTGGTCCGGCGATATGGGCAGGAGTATGCCCGCCGTCTGGTCGCCGATCATCCCCGCTGCGCCGTCGAAGGGCTTCCCCTGGACCTCGAAGGATTCCGCCCGCCCCGGCGGCTGCCCTTCTGGCGGCGCTGGATCGGCGGGAAACGCGAAATAATTTGATCCGGGATTGAATCCTGCCGCTCTCTGGGGTCGTCAAAGTGGTGAGAGGCCTGCTATACTGGCTGCTAATCAAGTCAGAGACGGGTTATGCCTTCCAGAGAGAGATTCGTGCAAAACACCAAGACAACTTCCCCCTACCGCCTGGACAACGTAAACTGGGTGACAACCATCGCGCTGCTGTTCTTCCACATCGGCGCCATCGCTGCGTTTTTCTACTTCGACTGGAAGTCGGTCGCCGTCGCGGCAGTGATGTATTGGATCTGCGTCGGCTGGGGCATCGGCATGGGCTACCATCGCCTGCTCACCCACCGCGCTTACCGCGTGCCCAAGCCTCTTGAGTACTTCTTCGCCATCTGCGGCACGCTGACGCTTGAAGGCGGGCCGATTTTCTGGGTGGCCACCCACCGCCTCCATCATCAGCGTTCCGATCAGCCCGGCGATCCGCACAGCCCCAAGGACGGCCCCTGGTGGGCGCACATGGGATGGATCCTTTTCGGCGAATCCAAACACAACGCCACGGAGATGATGAGCAAGTACGCGCCCGACCTCGGCCGCGATCCCTTCTACCGCTGGCTGAACACCTATCATTACGTTCCCCTCGTCATCATGGGCCTCCTGCTGCTCGGCTTCGGCGGTCTTTCCATGCTGCTGTGGGGTGTTTGCGCGCGCGTCGTGGCCGGTCTTCACGCCACGTGGCTGGTCAACTCCGCCACGCACCTCTGGGGCAAGCGCCGCTTCCAGACGCGCGACGACTCCCGCAACAACTGGTGGGTCGCCATCCTGACCTTCGGCGAAGGCTGGCACAACAACCACCATGCCCATCCCGCCTCCGCCCGCCACGGCCTCACCTGGAAAGAACTCGACCTCACCTGGCTCCAGATCCAGTTGCTTTCGTGGCTGGGCGTGGCCAAGAAGGTTCAGGTCGCCCGAATCGGGCAGCAGCCCCCGGCTGAAGAAGAAGCAGCCGCGTGATCGGCGCGGCTGCGCCGCTTCTCAGCCTCAGATCCGGCCGAATTTCTCCACCGCCTCGCGGATGCTGCGGAATTTCTCGATAAACGGGTACATCCGGTGCTCGGTGTCGTCCAGTTCCTGCGCCCGCTTCAGCACCTCCGCGGCTTTCTCCTTCGGCACCACGGCCACGCCGTCCTCGTCGGCGGTAACGATGTCGCCCGGCCGCACCTCCACGCCGGCGCACATCACCGGCACATTGGCCGCTTTGAACCGGTAATGGTTGATTGAAGTGGACGGCACAATGCCCGTGCTGAAAACCGGGAACTGAATCCGCCGGATCTGCGGCACGTCCCGCACTCCGGCGTCGATCACGGCTCCCGCCAGGCTCCGGTGGCGCATCGCCGTCGCCATCAGTCCGCCAATGCCCGCGACGTCCTCGCCCCCCGGCAGGACAAGCACGTAAACTGAACCGGCGGGCGCCGCGTCGATGGCGTCCAGCATCCCCTGTGAAGCTTTGCTTCCTTCCTGGTGCTCGGCCTTCTCGAGCAGCACCGTCACCGCCGGTCCGGCGAACTTGCACGGCAACACCGGCCGCATCCGGTGCGACATGTGCGCCCGCTTCCCGTACAGTTGCTCCATGGCGTCGGCCACGGAGGCCACCTCCACCAGCCGGAAGCCTTCGATCAGAGGATCCGCCGCAGGCCGTTGCGCCAGCAGCATCACGGCAGCGGCCAGCGTGGCGCCGCCGCAGGCAAGAATCGCGCGTCGCTTCATGCCGATCATCCTAACAGGCGGGCGGCAGCCGGTTGCCGGCGTTTATTCCGCCGCGCGCCCCGCCCAGGCTGGCGGGATCCAGTCCGATAGTTCCCGCAAGGCTGCCCACATAGCCCGGCGACTCCACCGCCGACAGCCTCGCCCGCGCCGCCTGTAGCTTCTCGCGCAGTGGCAGGCGCTGATACAGGCGTCCGGCGTCTGCTCCAGCCAGGGCTGACTCCAGCGTAGCCACATGCCTCCGCCACAGCGCCGCGTCGCGAGCTTGCCTGGCGCGGAGGCGCTTTTGATACCAATCGCTGGCGAGCAGCGCCTCGCGCGTGAACATCGCCCGGATCGCGGGATCCGCCGCCGTCCGCCCCTCGTAGTGCCCGTGCGCCATGATGTGCAGCAGCGCGCGCACCGGAGGACAGGCCAGATCTACGCTGCCGTCCTCGAAATACAGGAGCGCCGCCCGGCGCTGCGATTCCACGATCGCCTCCACGCCCTGCGCGAACATCCGCAGGTCCTGCGTCTCCGGCCGCAGCCAGCTCTCTGGAAAAACGGCGTCCGGATTTTCAAAAATCCGGCCCAGAAAATGCTCTGCAAATGCCCTCGTAATCCGGTATCCCAGGCGGCTTGCCGGCACCATGCGGCCTTCGATTTCAAAGTCCTCGATCCGCTCCAGGAAACCATTTTCGATCAGATACCGCGGATCCCTCTCCACCACTTTCATCCGGCACCACAGCTCGGGAACCAGCATGCTGAGGTCGTGATCCACCCGGAACCGCGGCCCGACATAGCCCGCCACGCTGCTATACCCCTCATAGCCGGTCAGGATGGCCGAGACCAGCGCGTTGTTGACATCCACTACCGGAGGCATCGCATTGAAGGGCCCTTTGGTGAGCGCGCCCTCGCTGCCAAACCCCGTAGTGGACGGCGACCGCCCCGTCAGGCTGCTGATGAAATCCATGAACAGTTCCGGCAGTTCCTGATAATGGATGGGCCCGTAAACAGCCAGAGGCGGCATGCCGGTTTCGGGCTGAGGGGGATTGGCCCTGCGTCCGGGCAGGACGGAATTCACAACAAAGTCCACCTTTGCGCTTTGCGGCAGCCCGCGGTCCAGCCGCGCGCACACTTCGGCCAGATGCATTTCGCGCGGGTTCGCCAGATCGGGCCGCGGCTGCTGATAGCGCGGGTTCTTGCTCGGCTTGCCGTCGACAATCCGCGGATGGGCCGAGCACACCGCGTACTTCGGACTCCCGGCCGCCAGGAAGCCTTCCAGCAGGCGCTTCATCGGCTCCGTGAAAAGATCGAACCGCACGACATGATCCACGATCCGCTGCACCTGTTGCCGGTTCAGAGGCTCGAAATTCGACAGGAAGACGCCCGGCGTGGCGATGTCGGCCTCAGCCTGCGGATCGGCTCCTGGCTCGATGGCGTCATCCGGCCGCTGGAACAACAGCCGCTCGCAGTTTTCGGCCACCTTCACCGACGGGTGCAGCTCCCGCGGATCCAGTCCGCCGAACGCCTCCCGCGGCAGCGTCACCGAGACGCTGATGTCGTCCTCGGTCTGGATCTTGTCGGCCGGGAAAAAGTCCGACCGCAGCTTGAAAATGCGCCACGATCCCTCTTCGTCGAAGCCCACCCGCAGGTAATTCGCCACCAGCTTCTGGTTGTCGTATTTCAACTCGTGCCCCAGTCGCCCGTTCACGCTGTCCACAGTGAAATGCTCCCGCCACCGTCCGCCCCATTCCGGCCGGTAATAGCGCTTCACCGTAAAAACGAGCTGCCTGACCGTCTGCGGCAGGCTGCGGAGCCAGGCGTTGTATTCATCCGTATATTCCGACGACGGCGTCAGCAGCTTGATCACCGAGCCGAGGCTCCGCTCCACGCTCAGGATCGGCCGGCGCGCCCGCTCGGGAGTCTGCGGAGTCCGGTAGATATGGGAAAAGTCCATCGCCAGGATCTTTTCCACTTCGTCCATGTCGGCGTGATAATCGCGGACGAACACGGGTCCTCTGAGCAGCGTGCCTCCGAGCGACTTCGAAATCTCGCTCTTGCCAGCGCCCGATACCGTGCAGGGCTTGTGGATGAATGTGCCGTCCGCTCGCGTGCCCACCAGCCGCCACATCGATCCGCTGAGCTGCTTCTCCAGCCGCAACCGGTAGCCTGACGGCAGCACGTAAACATCGCCCTTGCGCAGCCGCAGCCTGTGCTCGGCGCCTTCATGCCGCCACCGGACCTCGCCTGCGGACACGTCGAACACGCTGTCTTCCGGCACGTAAAACACGTCTCCATGCGCGCGGTCCACTGCGTAACGCTCCGGCTTCACCTCCACGCCGTCTCCCAGCAAGCGCATCGCCTCCTCGAAGGTCGTGCGTTTCAGCGGCACCGTCCGGTCGGCCAGAAAATCCTGGCCGAGAATGTAAGCGGGGAAGGCGATGGCGCCGCCCGCATGCTCTTCTTCCGCCAGCCCCGTCAGGTTCGCCGAAAAGCTGATCTGCGTCTTGATCTCCTTCTTGCAGTAGCCGTAGTAGCTGTCGGCGATGATCGTGACCATCACGCCGCGGGCGTCGCGGCAGGTGATCTTGAACGCTCCGCCATTGTTGTATGGCTCCATCGGATCCCGCCAGCACATGCCATCCCGTCTCTGCCTCTCGGTGGCCTGTTCCCAGCGCGGCAGCCCGAGCTGTTTCTTCGGAATCCCCACCAGATGGGGCGCCAGAATGATGCAACCCGTGTGCCCCGTCCAGCGCTCGCAGTCGAATGCGGCGTCGTTCTCCGGCAGGAACGGGTCACCTGCGTTGCCGAAAATCCCCTCGACAAAGTCCAGGTTGCTGACCAGGCTGCCGGGCGCAAAAAAACGGATCTCCATGCTTTGCCTGTTGATCCCCGGCGCCTCCGGCACAACCGCCGGCCGCAGCAGCAGCGATACCCATGCGTGTGCCTCCCGCGCCTGCCCCGCCGTGAAGGGCAGCCGCAACACCTCCCGCGGCGGCTGCAACGCGCGTTCCAGGAGCGCCACGAACGCCTGCTCCGGCGCCGCAATCTTGTCCCCGGGAACCGGGAAGCCGCCCTCGGTTACATGGAAGATGCCTTGCGTCGTGCGCCGATCGCTGCGCGGATTGTGAAGCACGCCCTGCGCCACGCGATAAGAGTCCAGGTACGGAGAGGAGAAATGGTCGCTCTTTCGCGGCAGGCTCATCACGCGTGCCAGCCCGGCCCTGTCCAGCACAAAGGTGTGCGCGGGCAGCTTCGGCGCGCCTTTCGGGCACACGCCGGCCAGGTAGCTATCCAGAAACTCGTGAATCCGCTGGTCGGCTGGACAGTACAGCCCTTCCAGCATCTGGTCGCGCACATGGTAATTCTCCAGAAGCGGCCGCGCCAGTTCGATGAACGGCTCGCCCGCGGCTTCTTCGGCCGGGGGTTCGCCCAGCGCTACCAGCTTCAGGTTGATGTATCGGATCAGGTCCGTCTCGGCCGCCTCCCGGGATGGAGAGGCGATGTTGTTGTCAGACACGAATCGCATGGTCGCTCTTGCCGTGGAATGATTCAGAACTGTGTCGAAGGCCGCCCCGCAGTTCGGCTTTCGCCCGTTTCTATACAGCCTATCAGGCTCCGCAGCTCAGTTGCCGAGGATGCGCCCGTAGGAGCGCAAAGAAGGAACGCTGTCGAAGGCCGCCTTCAGCCCCGCCGTGATCGGAATCGCCAGAAACAGCCCCGCCGCGCCCCAAAGCAGGTACCAGACCATCAGCGCCACCGTCACTACCAGCGGATTCAGATGCACCCGTGCGCCCACCAGCTTCGGATAGAGCAGGTTCAAGGCGATCAGGTGGAATACCGCCGTCGTCGAGCCGATGATCAGATACGCCGGCAGGGCCGTGTACACCGGCAGCGCCGCCACGATGGGCGGGATCAGCGCCAGCGGCAGCCCGAGGTAGGGCACGAGGCTGAGGAAGCCGCTCAGCGGCCCCACCACCTGCCAGTACGGCAGCTTGACGAACCAGAAGAAACTGGCGCTGGCCACCGACAGCAGCACGCCGAGGATGAAATTGCCCACCAGGTAGGCGCGCGCCACCGAGGCGATGCCGTTCACCGCCTGCAGCAGGCTCTCGCGCTCCCGCTCGCCCGGCAGCGCGCTCAGGATGGTCCGCAGAATATGGTCGCTCCAGCTCAGCATGAAGTAGACGAGAAACGGCACGAACGACGCCATCAGCAGCGCGTCTGTGTACGCTGACAGGCGTTGGTAAATGGCGTTTACCAACTGCCCTTCCTCCGGCCGGATCCGCACCTCCTGCACCGCCGGCGCCGGCGCCGCCGGCTCGGCAGGAGGGCGCTTCCGCGCTTTCGTCACTTTGGGCGGCGCGGCTTCGGCCGCCGGCGGAGTCTCCCGCAGCCGCTTCGGCACGATGATCTCCCTTGCCTTGGTTTCGACCTCTTCGATCTGCTGCACGGCGGCGTCCACCAGTTCGGAGACGCGGCGGCTGTAATTCGGAAGATCCTCCCACAGCCCTTCCAACTGCAGCCAGAGTCCCAACCCCAGCAGGTAGAGCACCGCCAGCATCAGCGAACAGGCCAGGAAACTGGCCAGCCCCCGCGGCGCGCGAAGCCGCATCAGCCCCCGCACCAGCGGCTCCAGCAGGAACGCCAGCAGAACCGCGGTCAGAAACGTGATGAAAAATACGCGGCCCACGTACAGAGTCAGGGTGGTCAGCAGCAGTACCGCCAGCACGCTGGCGATCCTGGCCGGCCGGTCTGTCGCCGCCGTTGCCTTCATTCAGCGCCGCACGATCACTTCCTGCAAGTTCTCCCGCGTGAGATAGAACTTCAGGGAGTCGAATTGCTGGAACATTTTCTCGATGGAACGCGTGCTGTATCCCCGGCAGGGCCGCACCGCGCCCACAGGTTGAATTTGCAGTCCGCTTTCTCCCGCCACGCGGCAGGCCAGCGGCGCCCGCGCGCCCTGCTCGCTGTAAAACAGCGCGAGCAGCAGGCCGCCGGGTGCAACAATCCGTTGCAACCGCTCCACCAGAGCTGCTGCCGCCGCTTCTTCAAGGAACTGGAGACGGTCCCAGCACAGCGCCACATGAACCGATGCGCGCGGGAATTCCAGGCACCCGGATGGCAGGGCGTGACCGCCTTCCTGCGCTTCCGCCGAGCCCTGCCAGCCGCCGAGCGTCAGCAGGATGTCCTCCGCGTAGAGCCGGTGCCCCATGCCGGTGGCGTAATCGATATTGTTCTGACAGGCGCCGCCGAGATCCACGACCTGGCCAAGTTCGAAACCCCGCAGGTATTCCGTGATCTGCTCGAGCGCGTAGGACCGCCTCGCCGCCGCCTCGCTGCTGCCCGCCTTCTGGGCCGGCGCTTTGGACAGCGGTCTGGCGTTCATCCCTTCCGGTTCTCCTGGCGGGCGCCCGCTCCGCCCGCGCCGCCAGCCGCCGTTCCGGAAGTGGTTGCCTGCCCGGCCGCGCCCGCCGCTGCCGGCTGCGCCTGAGACGCCGCCGGGGCGGCAGCCGGAGCCGCCGCAGCCGCCTTCGGCGTTTCGGCGCGCACCGTCTCCACATTGCCTTTGAAATAGGCCTCGTCTTCGATCACCGGCCGCTGGGCCTTCAGGTCGCCGATCACTTTTGCGTGCTTCTTGATCTCCACGCGCTCGCTCGCGTGCAAATTGCCCTGCACGGTTCCGTACACCACAATCTCCCGCGCCCGGATCTTGCCCTGCAGCACGCCTGAAGGACCGATGGTCAGCCGGTGCTGGGGAAGGTCCACGTCGCCGTCCAGCTTGCCGTCGATCACCAGGTCCTCTTCGCCGCGGATCTCCCCGGTGATGGTCAGGCTCTTGCCAATCAGCGCGCCGGAGCGCACCGTGCCGAAATCTGCAGCGCGGGTGGGGTGTGTCGCCATCGGGAATGCCTCTTTGGGTTCTGCTTCTGGAGCGCCGCCGGTCTGCTTCGCCGGAGCGTCTTCTTCTCGCTTGCTTCGATACCACATTGTGTTTCTGCTCTCCTGACTCCGGATGCGGTCCTTGACCGCGACAGGGCGCAGCCGGTTTGCTCTCTATGGTAGTGGCCGCGCCTGCCCCAATGCAATCTCCGCCCGGCCAGGCGGGCCGCTTCCCTCAGGATGGGATAATGAGAGTGTGACCCGCGCTCGAGATCTGGAAGACCGCCTCCACAGGCTGGAGCACCAGCTCGCCGTCTATCAGCGCATCAGCCGCCTCATGGTGCGCGAGCTCAGCCTCGCCGACACTCTTCACGCCATCGTGAAACTCGTGCAGGAATTCACCGGCTGCGACGCCTGCTTCATTTACCTCATCGATGGCGAAGACCTCGTCCTCTGCTCGAGCCTCCGTCCCCATCCCGCTCACATCGGCAGAGTCCGCATGCGCATCGGTGAAGGACTCACCGGCTGGGTCGCCCGCGAACGCAAGCTCCTCGCCATCAGTGCCGAGGCGTACAAAGACCCCCGCTTCAAGAGCTTCAGCGATCTGCCGGAAGATTCTTACGAGGCGTTTCTCTCCGCGCCGGTCATTGCCCGGAACCGCGTCGTCGGCGTCATCAACGTTCAGCACCGGTTGCCCCACCGCCATTCGGGCGCGGAGATGGAGCTGCTCACCACCGTGGGCGAACAGGTTGGTTGCCTGCTCGTCGTCGCCCGTATGTCGCCTGCGCTCATCGAACAGGCCAACCACGCCGAACTCGTCTGGCCTGACGGCCAGATCGGCCCTTCCGGCGAGGTTGTCTCGGAGACCTCCGGCGCCTGACCATGCTGCGCCGCCGCTTCCTCCCGCTATGCCTGGCGGCGCCCGCCGCCTTCCAGACTCAACCCCGCCTTCAGCAGGTTCCGGCGGAAGACCCTGTCCCCGCTTCGCGCGATTCCGGCCCGTTCGCCGGCCGCCGCTGGAAATTGCAGTATCTGCATGAGGAGGACAAATGGGCTGCGCTTCTTGCCGGGCTCTGTTCTCCGTCGCCGGAGCGCGCCCTCGCCGCGCTCTGGCTTGAATCCGACTTCCGCACCCGCTCCGCCGCGCTGGTGTCGCGCGACTCGGGCGCTTCCTGGAAAGAGGTCCCGCTCGCGGAAAAGCCTCTGTCTCTTTTCTCCCTGGATGACAACCATATCTGGGCCGTCGGCGAAAAATCTCTTTGGATTTCGGCGGAATCCGGTTATTCCTGGAGCAGAATCCCCCTGCCGAAAACGCCCCGCCGCAACAGGCCCCAGCAGGTGTTTTTCCTGAGCCCCTCCCGCGGCTGGGCCTTCGGCCCCGGAAAGACGTTTTATTCCACAGCCGACGGCGGCGCCAGCTGGAAACCCGTGCCCGAATCGCAGGCTGTCCAGCTCAAGGATGAAAACACCGTCTGGACGTCCATGGCCTTTCTTGACTCGCGTCACGGCCTGATCGCGGGCTTTTCCGATCCCCGGCTGAATGAAGAGGAGCGCTTCCCCGGCTGGATGCTTCCGGAAGGCGCCTCCCGCCGCAAGCTCCTGCCCATCAGCACTGTGGCCGCCGAAACCCGGGACGGCGGGACCTCCTGGAAAGTCTCCGTCACCTCGACATTCGGACGCGTCGCGCGCCTGCGCGCGGCAGGCAACCGCAGCCTCGCCATTTATCATTATTCGGAGAATTTTCCGTTTCCAAGCGAGGTCTATTTGCTCGATTTCACTACCGGCGGCAGCCGCTCCATCTTCCGCCGCCGGGATCTCTGGGTGCATGATGCCGTCCTGCTGCCCGGCGGCGGCGCGATACTCGCTGCCATCCAGGTTGCCGGCGGGCTGCGCTCCACGCCTGTGCCGGGCAAGTTGCGCGTGGTTTACTCGGCCGATCTCGAGAAGTGGGCCGAGATGGCCGTTGACTATCGCGCGGAGGGGCATCGCGCCTTCCTCGCAGCGCCCGCCCCCGGCGTCTTCTGGGCAGCGGCCGCCGCGGGCTGCATCCTGCGCCTCGTTTGACCGCATATCATGGGAGTGCCATGGCAGTCTCAAGACGTACCCTCTTCGCCGCGGCGCCTCTTCTCGCCGGCCCTTCCGTAAGCCCCGCGGCGCAGGCGAAGCCCGCCGGAAAAATCCGCCTTGCCGTCTCCACCTATTCCTATTGGCACTTCCGCGGCCCCCGTTTTCCCATAGAAGATGTCATCGACCACGCCGCGGCGCTCGGCTTTGAGGGCGTGGAGATCCTGCACCGCCAGATGCGCGACGAGTCTCCCTCCTATGTCAACGGTCTCAAGCGCCGCGCCTTCCTCCACGGCATCAGCCTGCCGATGCTCTCCATCCATCAGGACTTCGTCTTTCCCGCCGCCGACGAGCGCCGGCGGCATATCGAACACACCCGGCGATGCCTCGAATTGGCCGCCCGCCTCGGCATCCCATGCGTCCGCCTGAATTCCGGACGCTGGAAGACCATTCCTTCCTTCGATGAGCTCATGAAGGTCAAAGGGCAGGAGCCGCCCCTGCCCGGCTACACCGACGAAGATGCCATCGGCTGGTGTGTCTCCGCCATCGAGCAGTTGATCCCTGTGTGCGAGCGCCTCGGCGTCATGCTGGCTCTGGAGAATCACTGGGGCCTCACCACGAGTGTCGATACGCTCCTGCGCATTCACCAGGCGGTGAACTCTCCCTGGCTCGGCGTCAATCTCGACACCGGCAACTACCCCGGCGACCCGTATGATGGCATCCGCAAGCTCGCGCCTCACGCAAGCATTGTGCAGGCCAAGACCTACTACGGCGGCGGCGAATGGTACACCCTGGACCTGGATTACCGGCGCATCGCCGGCATCCTGCGCGAAGCGGGCTTCCAGGGTTGGGTCAGCCTCGAAATGGAGGGCAGGGAGGAGCCGCGCGGCGCGGTGGAGAAGTCCTACCGCGTGCTCCGCGAGGCTTTCGGCTGAGCCACTCTGCGGCCTTGATAGGATCGGCCCGCCATGATCGAGATCGGCTTCCATACCGACGCCTTCAACTCCAGCTACTGGAGCTTCGAGGACTGCCTCGCCTGGGCGCAGCGCAACGGCGTCACCCGGATCGAGTGCGGCGCCATCGACGGCGTGAGCTGGATCCACGGCCTCGGCTACCAGCCGCATGTCGCCCTTTGGGAAGACCCGCTGCTCATGCGCAGAAAGATGGAACAATGCGGCGTCCGATTTTCGCAGATTGACGCCGCGTTTCCTCTTTCAAAACCAGAGGGCGCTACGCTCGGCGTCGAATATGTCCGGCACACCCTCCGATGGGCGAAGCTCGCCGGCATCCCCTGCGTCGACACCACCGACGACCGCCGCGCGCCCGCCGGCATGACGGAACGCGAAGCGCTCGATCACATGCGCCGCATCTACCGCCAGATCGTGCCGGTGGCGGAGGCATACGGCATCATCATCAACATCGAGCCGCACGGCTGGTTCACCACCAAGCCGGATTTCATGGAGGAAATGCTCGGTTTCTGCGACTCCCCGTTCCTCCGCATGAACATGGACACGGGCAACACCTACATCGCCGGTCAGGATCCCGTGGCGTTCCTCGCGCGCTTTCTTCCGCGCGTCAGCCATGTCCACATCAAGGATGTCAGCCCTTCCCTGGCGGCGGCTGCCCGCGGCGAACTCACCGGCATCGCCGTCAGCCACTGCGCCATCGGCGAAGGCGTCAACGCGGAAAACATCCGCCAGTGCGTGAGGATGCTCGTGGATTCCGGCTATGACGGCGTGCTGAGCCTGGAGTGCGAGGGCGCCGGCGGCCCCATGATCGAAAAGAGCCTTGCCTGGGTGAGGGATCTTCTATGCTCCTTGCAACCGTCCTGATCCGCGTTCTCCTGGTCACCGGCCAGACCGACCTGCCCTACCATGACTGGCGCGAGTCTGCTCCCTTCCTTCGCGCCGGACTGGCCAGGACCGGCCGCTTCGACATCCGCGTCCTGGAGGAGCCGCGCGCGCTGAACAGCGCCGCGCTCGAAGGCTACGGCGTCATCCTGTGGCACTACAACGGCCCGCGCCTGCCGCGCCCGGCTGAACAGGCGGTAGAAGAATTTGTCGCTTCCGGCGGGGGCTTCGTCTCCTTTCACGGCGTCACCTACGGCGCCGCCCACGGCCAGACCCGCCGCCCCGACATGCGCTGGGAGCAGAACGCCGAACCCTGGCCCGCGTTCCGCACGCTGGTCGGAGCGGCCTGGAAAGTGGAGAATATCGGCCACTCGCTCCGCCATCCTTTCCCCGTGAAATACGTCGAACGCGAGCACCCGGTTGCCCGCGGATTGCCAGAGACATTTCTTGCCAATGACGAGCTTTATCACAAGCTCGATCTCGAGCCAGGCGTCACCGTCATCGCCCGCGCCTGGAGCGATCCCGCCCTGCAGGGCACCGGCAGGGACGAGCCGATGGCTTGGGTTTCCCGCTTCGGCAAAGGCCGCACCGCCCACACCCCGCTGGGTCACGACCTCTCCGCCATGGCCCAGCCGGGCTTTCTCACCCTGCTGGCGCGCCTGCTGGAATGGGCCGCCAGCGGCGATGTTTCCTCCGGGGCGCCGCCGAAACCTGCGCCTGTCCGCACTCTTGTCGTCACCGGCGGGCACTCCTATCCCTCGGCTTTCTTCTCCCTCTTCGACGATCCGCGCATCGCCTGGAGCCACGCCGGCTCGCAGGCCGAGGCCTTCGGCCGGAAACTCACCGGCCGCTACGACGTCATCGTATTTCACGATATGGGCGAGACAATCGGCGAAAAAGAAAAGGCAAATCTGCAAGAATTCGTTGAAAACGGAGGCGGAATTGTCTCCACTCACCACGCCATTGTGAACTACACTTCATGGCCCTGGTGGTACGAAGAAGTCATCGGCGGCAAGTTCTTTACCCGGGACACGGCCGAACACTCGAAGTCGTTGTGGAAGGACGGCGTCGAGATGGTGGTCAAAGCCGCCCAAGGCGCTGAGCGCCACCCCGTGCTCCGCGGCGTTCCGCCGCTCGCCCTGAAGGACGAGGCATACCGTAACATGTGGCACTCGCCCCGCATCCAGGTGCTGATGGAGACCGGCCACCCCGACAATGACCGGCCGGTGGTCTATATTGGTCCGCATCTGAAAGCCCGCAGCGTGTACATCCAGCTCGGGCACGAGGCGGAAACCCTCCGCTATCCGGGATTCCAGACGCTCGTCCGCAACGCTATCCTGTGGACAGCCCGCCGCGTGTCTGAATGACAGGGAGCCGCAGCATGTCGAAGATCATCCGCTACGAGTTCATGGGCAGTTGGTTCCGGTTCTGGCTGATGTGCCTGACCATCATCGGGATTCCGTTCGCCGTGCTCTACCTCATCAATGGCACGCTGCGCATCGAGCACGAGATCGACGATCCCGAACGCTTCGTTGAAGAGTTCCGGTCCGGCAAGCTGACCCGGAAGCGCTGAAGCCGGCCTCAGGCTAGCCGCTTTTTCAGCAGTTCCCGCATTCTGCGGATGTATTCGGACCTCGTGCGCTCCGGCGCCTTCGGGTCCTCGTCCGGCATCGCCAGGATCTTTCCGATCCATGGCCTGGCCTTCTCTCCAATCGCCTCTACCGCGTTCAGCGCCTCCACTGCCGCGTAGGCGCCGCTCTGCACCGGATGGCAGAGCGGGAGCAGCGCCTCCATAGCGGCGTTGAGTTCTTGCCCGTCCCCGAACCGGCCGAGCGCCTCGGCTGCGGCGATCCGCACTGCTGCCGAGTTGTCCTGCAGCGCGCGCTTCAGGCTCCCGGCATGAGCCGCCACTGCCTTCCCGCCGCGCATCAGGAGACCCATCGCGCCCCAGTAGCGCACACCGCTGTCGACGTCCGTGAGCATCTTTTCGAGCCTTGGCGCAGCCTGCGGATCCAGCCCGGAAGCCAGTTGCGCCGCATCCAGCAGCCGCGCCGCGTCGAAGCGTTGCGGATCCTTCGCCATGTCGTACGGCGATCCTCCGCGCGAGCGCGCGTGCATCTCGCTCTCGGCCAGCATGCCCGCATCCCGGATGGCGAGCTCATACCGCCGGTGCTCGGCGCGCATGCGTTCCAGAATCGCGCGGTGCGCCGGCGAGCCGGCCAGGTTGTTCACTTCATCGGCATCGTGGCGCAGATCGAACAGTTCCTCGGGCGGCTTCGGCTCCCAGAATTTCCGCTGCACGGCATTGAGCTTGCCCTCTTTGTAGAGCCGTTCCCACACCTGGGTCGTGGGCGTCTCCCACATATAGGCCAGATACTGGCCGTAGATCTTGTGCGGCATGTAGTTCCGCACGTAGACGTAGCGCTCGTCGCGCACCGAGCGCACGCTGTCCAGCCGCTCGTCCATCCGGCCGCGGAATCCGTGGAGGTAGCGCTTCGGCGGGCGGGCGAACCGGCCCAGAAACGCTTCTCCATGAAAATGTTTCAGCGGCTCGATGCCTGCCAGGCTGAGCACCGTCGGCGCCAGGTCCACGAACTCGATGAGGCGCCCGCTCTTCGCGCCCTGCTGGTAGCCCGCCGCAGCCAGGTGCCGGTATTTCTCCGGAATCGAGGCGATCACGCACACATTCAGCCCCGAATTGTACGGCCAGCGCTTGCTGCGCGGCATGCCGGAGCCGTGATCGCCGTAAAAGAACACGATCGTGTCGTCGAGCAGCCCCTCTTTCTCCAGTTCCGCCAGCAGTTGCCCCGCCTGCGTATCCATCGTCGTGATGTTGTCGTAATACTGCGCCCAGTCGTGCCGCACTTCCGGCGTGTCGGGATGGTAGGCGGGCAGGCGCACCCGCGACGGATCGTGCACCAGCGTGTGCGGGCGCCGGCGGATCTGGCTCTCGTGCGTAATCATGTGATTGAAAACCGCAAAGAACGGCTGCCCCTTGCCGCGGTTGCGGTAGTGCGCCTTATTGGAAGACTCGTCCCAGGTTCCTTCCGGCTTGAAGAGGTTGTAATCTTCCTTGACGTTGTTCGTGCAATAGTAGCCCGCTTCGCGAAGGTAGGCGGGGAACATCTGGATGCCGGAAGGCATCGGCACGTGCGAGCGCATGTGGTGCGCCCCCAGAGCGCAAGGATCCATTCCGCTGATGATCGCCGTCCGCGCCGGCGCGCATACGGGCGCGTTGGACCAGGCGTTCATATAGACCGTGCCGCGCGTGGCGAGACGGTCCAGATTGGGCGTCACCGCATAGGGGTCGCCGCACGCGCCCAGGTGCGGGCCAATGTCCTCGGCGGTGATCCAAAGAATATTGGGCCTGGGCTGTTGCGAAGCGCGGATGAGAGAAATGAAGGGCGTGGCCGCGAGCGCGCGGCGGCTGAAGGAGTGACTCATGAGACCGGCTCCCGCGGGAACCATTCCGCTCCCGCTGCGCCAGCCACGATATCAAATTCCGCCCGTGTTCAAGAAGCGGGTTCGCCGAACCGCTCCCGCAGAAAGCGCAGCAGCCGGTCCACCCATGCCGTCGGCAGGCAGGCGACGAGCGTCAGCGTCACGCCCAGCGCCATCACGGCCAGCATCAGCGGCCACGGCAGCAGCTCGAAAACTTCTTGCACAATTGGCCCCTCATTCCGTCAGATGCTCGATCCCCGCCGCCGGTGACCGCAAAGAAGCGCCGCGCTGCTTGAATCTGCGCCGCCCTTTGTTACTCTGGAAGCAAGAGCCGGTGTAGCTCAGTTGGCAGAGCACCTGACTTGTAATCAGGGGGTCGCGAGTTCAAATCTCGCCGCCGGCTCCACCCGCGGGCTGCCGGTTTCCGAACCGTTCATCGGCCGCCGGTTACGCCTGCTGCTTTCAGCGCCGCGTCGATCTCCCGAGCCGCGCGCATGCCTTCCGCCACCGCCTGCACCACCGTCGCGCCGCCGTTGACCAGATCGCCCGCCGCCCAGACCCGCGCGCGGGTGGTTTCGAGCGACCCTGGGCGTGTCGCCACCGTCCCGCGCCTCGTGAACTCGACGCCCGGCAGAGCAGCCAGGATCGCTTCGTCCACCGATTGCCCGATCGCTTCCACGGCCGTCTCGCACGGCAGCATATGTTCGGTCGCCGGGATCACCTCCGGCCGGCGCCGCCCGGATTCGTCCGGCGCGCCCAGCCTGGTTCGAGCCACTTTCACTCCAACCAGCCGGCCAGCCCCGTCCGAAACATAATCGAGCGGTTGTGTCAGGACGAGAAAATGCACTCCGGCCCGCACCGCCGCGTCGCGCTCTTCCGGCCACGCCGGCATCTCGACGAACGACCTGCGGTAGATGAGGTAAACGTCCTGCGCCCCGGCGCGCAGCGCCGAGAGAGCCGCATCGATCGCGGTGTTGCCTCCTCCGAGCACCGCCACCGCGCCCGCCACCCGCGCCCCTTCGTGCTTCACGCGCCGCAGGAACTCCAGCGCCCCGGACACGCCCTCCTTCGGCCGCGACGCGCCCGGCAGCGGAATCGAACGGGTCAGCCCCGCCGCCACCAGCACCGCGTCGAACCCTTCCGCAAACAGAGCGTCCACCGTGCCTGCCGCTCCCAACTCGAACTGCCTCCGCTCCACTACGCCCGAGGCCGCCAGCGCGTCTTCCAGTTCGCGCCCCAAAATGTCCTCCGGGAGGCGGTCCAGCGGAATGGTTTCCTGAGCCACGCCTCCCGGCACGGGTTTCCGGTCCAGCAGCGTGACCGCATGGCCGCAGGAAGCCAGCGTCACCGCCGCCGCCACGCCTGCCGCGCCCGCGCCCACCACGGCTACGCGGAACCCCGCCGGTTCGGGCCGCGGCCGCGCCTCGCGGCTCCAGCCCTCTTCCAGCGCCATGCGGGACACCCACCGTTGCAGATGCCGGATCGGCACCGGCTCGGAATAATGCTCGTTAATGCAGCCGGACTCGCACAGCGTCTCCGACGGGCAGACGTAGCCGCACACCGCGGCCAGAACATTCGCCTCGCGAATTGTTTCGTAGGCGTCGCGGTAGCGCCCGTCCACGATCGCCTGGATGAACTTCGGCACGTTGACGCCTGCCGGGCACTTCGGCACGCAGGAAGGATCGTTGCACTGCCGGCAGGATGCGGCCTCTTTCTGGATCGTGTCGAGCGCCTCCGCGCGGCCCGCCTTGTAAATCGGCTCGTAAATCGCCGCATCGCGCGGCACGCACCCCGAGCGCCCTCCGTCGCGCATGATCTGCGTGCACGCCGAGCAAGCCACGCAGACCTTCTCCGGATCGAGCGGGCGCCCGGCGAGCACCTCGCGCGGAAAATCCGGATACGCAAACGCCATCCGCCCGCCGCCAACCAGCGACACCCAGCCCCGCTTGACCGCCGCCGCAGCCACATGCGGCAGAAACTGCCGCAGCCAGGAATATCCGCCGCCCACCACAGGCAGTTGCGGATACGCCTGCTGCACCTCGCGCACGATGTGGAGGAATCGCGCCACGCCCTCCAGCGGATGCTCCGGCGGCAGCGGCGCGCCTGCGATCGGCAGGTCGAACGGACGGTTCACATACGGGTTGAAGTACGGATTGCCGATCGTGATGTTGATGAGCGGCGCGCCCTGCGCGGCAAGCCACCCCGCCAGCCGCAGGGGCTCTGTCAGATCCGGGCGGTCGCTGCCATCGGCCGCCATGCCCCAGCCGTACGGGTGCGGCATGGCATCATAGGCGTTCATGCGGCTCGTGACAGCGATGCCCGGGACTCGGCTGCGGATCTTTTGGACCACGTTTCGGAAAAACCGCGTGCGGTTGTCGAATTCCGCGCCGCCATAGCGCGAGTTCTCGCGCGTGAACGAGGCGAGCAGTTCGCTCACCAGATAGCGGTGGCACGCCTTTACGTCGACGGCGTCGAAGCCCGCTTCCATCGCGCACCGCGCCGCCTCCACGTACAGATCCTCGAGCCGCTCCAGCTCTTCATCCGTGATGAGCGGATAGTCCGGCGGCAGCCCCATCACGGGATCGAGAAACTTCGAATGGTGAGCAATGACCGGCGCAGGCTTCTTTCCGGGCTTCGAGTACCGCCCGGAGTGCGTCAACTGAAGCACGAACACGGGACGGTGAGACTCCCCCATCGTCTCTGCAGCCGCCCGCCGAGCCTCTTCCAGCATCCGGGCGAACGCTCCCACGTTGCCCGCGTGAATCCACAACTGCCGCGGATTCGCACGCCCTTCGTGCACCACAGCGCACGCCTCCACCCACAGCAGTCCCGCGCCTCCCGCCGCAAACCGCCGGTACCGCCGGCAGGTCAGCTCGTCCGGCGCGCCGCCGCTCGTGCCGTCGCAGCCCTCCATCGGCAGCACCACAAAGCGGTTTGCGAGCCGGAACGGGCCGCAATCGAGAGGCTCACAGAGCGTGGAGAAATCCGTCGTGAGAGGGATGTCCAGCCCGAGCCGCTCAATATCCTGTGCGAGCTGTTCGGGCGAATGATAATGAAAAGGCTGGTGCGTCCACATGGGAATTGGATCCGCGCTGCGGCCCCGCAAGCCTGCTGCCCGGAATCTACAAACATATCAGAGGAAGAAGTCGGAAAACCGCCCGTCACAATATGCCAGGGCGGGCCGGCGTTGCCCGGGTCACTCTTCCATCGTCTCCGACATCCACCGCCCGCGGCTCTGCAACTGCCGCACCTCCACCTCGGCCAGCTCCCGCAGCCGCAGCGTGTCCACCTTGGCCACGCGGTTCAGCGGCAGTTGCTCAGGCTCGACGATCACATAGTGAAGCGGGCGCTTGTAAGAGGTGAGCGACCGCGCGTGCTTGCGAAGCTCCGCCTCGGTCAGTTCCACTCCCGGACGCTTCTCGACAAAGGCTACGATCGCCTCCACCCAGATCGGATGAGGCACCCCCACCACGCTACAGGAGGCGACCTTTTCCGAGAGTGCGCAAAAGTGCTCTTCCACATCGCCCGGGAACACCTGGTAGCCCGCCGGTTTGATCACCCACTTGGCGCGCCCGCTGAAGTGCAGCCCCTCGGCGTCCACGCTTCCCATGTCCCCCGTGTACAGCCAGCCGTCGGAAGAGATCGTCTGCCGCGTCGCCTCTTCGTTATGAACGTAGCCGGCAAAGGTCTGCGGTCCGCGGAAGCACACATGGCCGATCTCGCCCGCGGGCAACTCGTCGCCCGCTCTTCCGTCCGGGTGCATCGGCTCCCGGATCGACATCGGATAAACCGGCGCTGCATGGCCCAGGCTTGCCGCGGCCTGGTTTACGTCTGCTGACAGAGGCGTGTACGTGCAGAAACCGGAGGTCTCCGTCAGCCCGAGACCCGTCCCGATGCGCGGCGCCATGGCGCGAAGCTTTTCCAGAAACGGCCTCGGCACGCTCTGGCCGCCGTACACTGCAGCCTGGATCGACTTGAGATCGCGATTCTCATAATCGGAGCGGCGCCACATCATATGGAACATCGCCGGAATCTGCCCGACAAGCTGGATCCGGTATTTCTCAATCGCCTCCAGGCTTCTGCCGGGATCAAAGACCTCCAGCGTCACCGCCGTGCTGCCCCAGAAAAATGTAGTCATGAGCAGTTCGCTCTGGCAGCCTACGTGCGATGGCGGCAGATTCACCAGGATCCGTGATTCCGGAAACTCGAATGCCGTCCCCAGGCAGTAGTTCTGGACGGTGATGCCGAGGTGTGTGAGCAGCGCGGCCTTCGGACGTCCCGTCGAGCCTGTGGTGAAGATCACCTGCGCGCCATCGGCCGGTTGCACCTCCGGCAGGCTCATGTCCCCGGGTTGCTCTGCCGCCCTGGCGATGAATTCGTGCAGCGCTCCCGAGTCCCAGATGTGATCGAGCCCCTCCACGTCTCCGGTGACGTTGTGGGGCAGGGCCGTGGCGTAGCCCCGCGCGCCCACCAGCCGCAGGCTGCTCAGCAGCTCCTCGCGCGACAGCCTCAGGTCCAGCGGCACGTGGATGACGCCGGCGCGGAAGCAGCCGTACTCCAGCACGATGTGATCATCGCTCAGGGGCAGGGAAGTGGCCAGAAAATCGCCTTTGCGGAATCCCAGCCGCACCAGCGCGCGCGCCACCGCCAAAGAACGGCCGCGAAGCTCCGCGAAAGTCATCGACGTGTCCCGCGTCGCGTTGATCACCGCCAGGGCGCCCGGCGCCCGCGCCGCCCAGTCGTCGATCACCCCGTGCAGCGTCTGGCGTGCTGCGAAACGCGCGGCGAAGTCTTCCCGAGTGCAGTCCAGAAAGGTCATCTTCGATATCATCTACAAAGAGTGCGCCGTCTCGCAATCGCTCTCATCTTCTCCGCAGCCGCATGGGCCCAGTCCTGGCTGTTCACTTCCTTCCGCGGCAACGGTGAGACCGGCGTCTGCTTCGCGCTGTCGGACGACGGCTACCATTGGTCCCCACTGCTGGCCGGCCAGCCCGCCGTCAAGCCGCAATTGTCCGGCATGCTCATGCGCGATCCCTTCCTCGTCCGCGGTCCTGACGGGCTCTGGCATCTGCTCTGGACCACCGGATGGACCCGCTCCAAAGAAGACGGCTCGCTCACCATCGGCTACGCGAGATCGCCCGACCTCATCTCCTGGTCCCGGCAGAAGCTCATCCCCGTTCCTCTCGAAGGCGCCCGCAACGCCTGGGCCCCGGAAGCGGTCTGGCATCCGAAACAGAAACAGTGGATCGTGTTCTGGGCCAGCACCATTCCCGGCCGCTTCCCCGAAAGCGCGCTGTCGGGCGATTCCGGCTACAATCACCGCATCTGGGCCATGCGCACGCCCGATTTCGAAACGTTCTCGAAACCCGAGCTCTTCTTCGATGCCGGCTTCAACGCCATCGACTCAACCATTGTCAGAGCCAGGCGCCGCTGGCTGATGGTCTTCAAGGACGAGCGCCGCGAACCGCTCAAGAAGAACCTCCGCCTCGCCTGGGCCGCAGATCCCGCCGGTCCGTGGACGCCGGAGCCGGAGTCCTTCACGAAAGCCTGGATCGAAGGGCCGTCGGTCATGCGAATCGGCCGCGACTGGCTGGTCTACTTCGACCACTACGGCAAGCCGCAGCATTATGGCGCCTACCGCACTCGTGACTGGAAGCGGTTTGAAGACGTCACCGCGAAGCTGTCCTTCCCGCCCGGGCACCGCCACGGCACCGTGGTCCGGATCACGAAGGCCGAAGCGGAGCGCCTGCGGGCGCTGCGGTAAACCAGGGCCGCACTGGCCTCACCAGGATTGCGGATCACCGCCCTCCGTTGTAAACGGCCAGCGGTTTCAGATGCACCGCTCCCATAGCCGCTTCCACTGCCACGCGCACATCGGTGGCCGCCACTGGCTCGAAGACCAGAATCCGTTTGTGCCCAATCGTCGTTCCGCGCGACACTTCCACCCACTTGTCCGCTACTTTCGCCTCGACACGGAACCGCCGCATCATCTGGCCGTGGGCCAGATCCTCCTGCAACACAACGCGGTCCAGACGGCGCGGCGTGGAAAAATGCACAGCATTCCCGCTCCATCCCGTGGGAGGCGCCGGAGTGCCGTACAGCCGCTGCACCTCCGCGCCGAACTCCTCCAGCCGCTTCACGTCCGCCTCAGGCAACAGGCCCCGGTTGTCCGGCGCGATGCCCAGCACAAGTTGCGCCCCGCGCCCGGCCGTCTTGTGGTAGATCTCCATCAACTCGCCAAGCGATTTCAGGCGCTTCTCGGAATTGGGATGCCAGAACCAGTGGCCGTGCCGCAGCGGCGTATCCGCCTCCGCCGGACGCCAGCGCAGGATGCCGTAGTTGTCCACCACGTTCCAGTTCTCCTCCGGCGCGAAGCCGCTCTCGTTGCCCACCCAGCGGATGTCGCCATAGGGCATGAAATCGAGGCTCGCGAACAGGAGCGCGTTCGGCTGATACGTGCGCATGGTGCGCACATAGCGCACGAAGTCATAAACGTGGCCCTCGCTGCCGGCGCCATCCAGCCAGAACTCTGCCAGCGGTCCGTACCGCGTGGCCAGCTCCGTCATCTGGGCAACGTAATAGTCGTCGTACTTCCTGTTGTCCGCGTAACGCGGATCGTGGCGGTCCCACGGGGAAAGATAGATGCCGAACGCCAGCCCGTGCCTGCGGCAAGCCTGCTCCACTTCGCCAACCACATCCCCCTTGCCCTGCTTCCACGGGCTGCGCTTCACACTGTAGTCGGTGTGCCGCGATGGCCACAGGCAGAAGCCGTCATGGTGCTTGGCCACCAGGATCAGATACCGCGCTCCCGCCGCCTTCGCCACGCGCACCCACTGGTCGGCGTCGAACTGTTGCGGGTCGAACACCGACGGGTCCGCTGTCCCGTCGCCCCATTCGCGGTCCAGGAACGTGTTAGGGCCGAAATGCACCAGCACGCCGATCTCGAGCTCCTGCCAGCCAAGCTGCTGCGGGCTTGGCCGGATGTCGGCGAAATTCTGGGCGAAGAGTGCAGCCAGCGGCGCGAGAAATACGATGGCAATCCTCATGCCGCGAGGCTACCACGGCGGCTGGGAGCGGAGGCGCGCCGCCCGGGGGGTCCAACGCGGTGGCGCGCCTCCGCCTGGATCACATCACCACAACAGCTTGGCGCCGATTTGCAGATAGCGCGGCGCGCCAACGCCGGATATCTGCCCGAAGGCCCGGTTGCCAAGCTGCGTGTTGATGCTCTCCAGGTTCATATGGTTCAGCGCGTTGAATGCCTCCAGACGCAACTGGACCCTCATGTTCTCGAGGATCCGCACGTCCTTCAGAGCAAACGCGCTGAGATCATATGAGCCGGGTCCGCGGATGATCCACTTGCCCGCGTTGCCGTAAGTCCAGTCCGGCGGGCGTGCGAAAGCTTCCGTGCGGAAGTACCGGAACAGCGACCGCTCTTCCGGCGGCAGATACCATTCGCCCACCACGTTCGGTCTCGTGGCGACTCCGCGCGCGACGCTCGTCAGGCTCGGTCCGAACAGCCGCCCGGTGGAGACGGTCCAGACGCCCGAAACGCTCCAACCGCCGGCGATCCGGCCCAGCCAGCCGCGCTGGTTCTTGTACCACGGCAGGTCCCAGGTATGGCTGATCACCAGCCAGTGGCGCCGGCTCTCTTCGAGTTCGGAACGCTCGGCGCGCAGGTTCAGAGGATCCTGCATGCCGCCGGCGATGCCCTCGTTGCCGAAGCCGATGATCTTGCCCAGCGTGTAGGACACCGCGTAGGTCAACTGCCCCGTGCGCCGCCGCGCGGCCACCTGCAGCGAGTTGTAGCTCGAGGTCACCGAGGGCTCCACGATGCTGATGCCGCCGAGCCCGCGGTACGGCAGGAAGCGCCGCAGGTCCGTGCCCTGGTGAGCCGCCTGCTCCTCCGGGGTCAGGAAGTTCAGCGGGCGCGCAAACGACAGGTGCCGCCCCGAGTTGCCCACGTAGCTGATGTCGAGCTGCGTCTGCCACGGGGCCACAGTCTGGATGCCGAAGCTGTAGTTGTACATCGTCGGCATCTCGTACTCGCCCGGCAGCGCGCCGGCGTTGATCGGAAACTGCGTCGTATTCAGAATGCCGCTGCCCGGATTGTCCGCGTGCCCATTGGTCACCGTGGATGCCAGCGTCAGCGGCGCCCGCGCTCCCAGATACCAGCCCGAGTAAGCGATGCCGGTCACCGAATGGAAGATGCCCGCGCCGCCCCGCACCGCCAGCTTCCCGTTGCCGAGCACATCCCAGGCGAAGCTGAAGCGCGGTTGCACGTTGTTCTTGCGCAGCGGATGGAACTTCGAAGGTATGCCGCGGAACAGCGCCCGCACCGCCGGGTCGTCATACACCGCCACGCGCCCTTTGGCCGATTCCGGAAATCCGCTGCCTGGCAGCACCAGCCCGTTGTACGGATCGCCCGTGCCCGGAATAATCGATCCGTTGACCGCCACCTGCGGCGCTTTCGCGGGATCCCAGTAGTGCGCCATGAACGCCACCACGTTGTTCCACTTGGCGCCCCACGGAGAGATGAACGCCCACCGGAGTCCGTACTCGAGCGACAGCCGCCGGTTCACGCGCCAGTTATCCTGCACGTAGAACTCGCGGTCGAACGCCTTGTACACGGTCTGCGCCGGCGGTCCCGTCTCTGAATAGGCGTCGAAGTTGCCGAGCAGCGCGTTGGCCCAGGGATTGCCGGAGTTGCGGGGGTTCGCCGCCGAAAGCCCGAAGGAGAACGACCCGTTGTCGTTCGGATTGTTCACCTCGTTCATGTTCATCGACTCCCAGTACAGCCCCGCCTTGAGCGTGTGCGAGCCCATGATCTTCATGAAGTTCTCGCGCAGGATCCACGTAGGCGTCCGCACCTTGCTGATGTTGCCCGAGCCGATGCCCGTGTAGCCCGTAATGCTCACGTTCGGAATCCGCGTCGGATTGTTGATGGCGAACAGAGGCGCGAAGTTGATTCCATACACGGACCGCTTGACGCCTTCGTCGAGGATCGAGAACCCTTCGCGGTATGCCGAATAGCCGAAGCCCAGCTCGTTCACGGTCGTCGGGTTCAGCGTCGTGTTCAGAGTCAGCACGTAGTTGTCCCCATACCGCTTGCGGTTGACCCGGAACAGCGGGATGTTGTTGCCCGTGTTGTCGAACCACGAGGTGAAGTCCTGGATGCCCGGCATGGCACGGAACGTGAGCTGGCAGTTCGGCTTGATGTTGTAGTCGGCGCGGTAGATGTGGTCCCAGCTTTCGGTCGGCTGGCTGCGGAATGCATAGTAGTTTCCGCCGGGACCGCTGTAATTCGGGTCCGGGTAGATCTTCTGCAGCGCCTTGCCGAGCGTGCTGATGCGCGAAGACGGAATGATGTTGCCGGGGAAGGGCGCCTTCGTGTCCGGGTCAAGAGGCTTCAGAGCGCTGGCGCTGAAGTCGCCGCCCCGTTCGAGCGTCGTCGGCACGATCGAGAGCTTCTGGTTCGAGCCCGAGTTGTACCGGCCCTCCAGGCCGACAAAAAAGAACAGCTTTGTTTTATCCGTGTTGAACCGTCCCGGCCAGTATATCGGGCCGCCCAGCGTGTATCCGTAATTGTGGTACCGGATTCGCGGTTTCGCCTGGCAGCCCACGATATACGGGCACGCCGCCATTGTGTCGCTGAAGAAGAACTCATACGCCGAGAGGTGGAAGTCCTGCGTGCCCCGCCGCGTGACAAAGTGGATCTGCGCTCCCGAATTGCGGCCGAATTCCGGCGCGAAGTGCGTCGTATGGATCTTCACCTCCTCGATGAAGTCCACGCCCAGGATGTTGTTCTGCTGGACGCCGTCCCGGGTGCGCCCGTTGTTCACCCCGTCCACGCTGATGAAGTTCGTGTCCTTCCGCTGTCCGTTGATCTGCAATCCGCCCATCGAGTACGAGCCGCCGCGGAAATCCGTCATGAAGTTTCCGTACCGGCTCACCACGCCCGGCATGATCCCCAGCATGTAAAACGGGTTCCTGCCCGGCAGCGCGAAGTTTTGCAGTTGCTGCTGCGTCACCATGCGCGAGACTTCGCCGTGCGACGTCTCCACCAGCGGCGCCTCGCCAGTCACCTCCACGCGCTCAGACACCTGGCCGATCTCGAGTTGCAGCGTCAGGTTCAGCACGGCATCCGCATCCAGCCGCAGGCCGGACCTCGTCAGCGACTTGAATCCCGCCGCTTCCACCTGCACATCGTAGTTGCCGGCGGGAAGCGAAGGCACCGTGAAATAGCCGTTCTCGTTGGTGAGCGTATCCCGTATCAGTCCGATCGACGGCGCGCGCACCTGCACCTTCGCGCTTGGCACGCTGGCGCCCGCCGGATCGGTGACGACCCCTGTGATCGTACCCCGGCTCTGCCCGTACACAGCCATACCAAAGCAGAGCACGATGGTCCAAAAACTGCTACATAGTTTCACTGTTCTGGACCTCCATTCCAGTTCCAGAATTCTAGCACCGGCAGCCGGGGAGCACAAGCGTTCTTTTGGAGCGGCAATTCGGGCTTTCCGGTGCCCTGGGAGCCCGCACACAAGGCGGTTCGGGGGCTCGGTTGGTGGGAGAAGCTCAAGGGGTGCCGGTGGCCTGCCATCCGCCTGGCGGGAGGCGGGAGCGGGCCAACTGGTCAGAAGATTTCGGTCGCCAGCCCGCAAAAAATGGCGGCCGGCCTCTCAGGCCCCACCAGGCTACTCTTCCCCAGCCTGTGAATGGCCCGGCGGCATTAACGCCATCTCTTAGGGAAGAATGCCCCGGCCTGTTCGGCAGAAAGGGAAACGCCGAGGATCTCTGCGGCTTTGGCGAGCGCAGGATCTCTTCCCGCCGCCAGGTCCGCTGCGGTCGGCAGCGCCAGCACATCAGGCATCACACCCTTGCCCTCGATCGAAATCCCGTCTTTCATCACGAGATCAGCGTTGGTGACGCTCACGCCGAAATAGATGACCCTGTCAAAGCCGATCTGTTCGCTGAACTGGCGGCTCTGGCGAACCGATCCAGACGTCCGGTCTCCCACGACGACGCCACGCTTTTCGATCTGGACGGCACGGGCCAGAATTTCGCCCGCCGATGCTGTTCCACTATCGACGAGGATGGCCAGCCGGGCATTTATGGGTGCGTCCACCGGGCCAGCCGACTGGATCGGCTTTTCCTTTTTCCGGCCCTTCCTTTCCGCAAGGACAACACCCTTCCCGAGCAGATATGCGGCGGCGCGCTCCAGCACGGCCACGCCGCCGCCGGAATTGCCGCGCAGGTCGAGAATGACACCCTTGTATCTCCGGAGATTTCCGAAGTGCGCATCCACTTCTTCGGCGGAGAGGTCAAATGCAGGCATCCGGTAAATGAGCAGTTCGTGATCTTTCCCCAGCTCAATGGTGGCATGGGGGTCCGATGCCGCTTCGCTCATTTCGTTGCGGAGAATCTCGTAATACTCCTCCGCCCCGTGATCGCCCGCCAGGTCGATCACTTTCTTTCCCGGGCGGATCTCAGAGGCAAGCTCTACCAGGCCTTCGAGTCCCTCCGGCTTGCGCAAGGCCAGCCGCAGTTTCTCCCGCGGTTGCAGAGAGTAATACGTCAGTTTCATGCGCCAGAGATTGTCCCGGGTGGGCCTATAGCCCTCCACTGCGAGGACCTCATCGCCAGGCCGCACTCCCTTGGAGTCGGCGTCGCTGCCCGGCTTGACCGCCGTGATGAAGCAGCGGTCGCCTATCATCTCCATGCGCCAGCCGTACTGCACTCGGGCGACCCGCGCCGGTGGCATGAAGAAAGTATGGGAATCCTTCAGAGCCGCCAGCGCCTGGGCGATGATTCCGAAGGAGTGCCCCGCGGATTGCGCCTGTTCCATCGCCGCTTCGGCTTTCGCGAAAGCCGCATTGATGTCAATGCCACCGTACGACGGGTCCCAATAATTCTTCTCCACCCGTTTTCTGACCGCACGGAGCATTTCTTTGCCTTGAGCGCGCACATCATTCAAGCTTTGGGCGCCGCCCGGGATGACAAATAGGGCACAACAGAGTGACAATAAGCCAGATCGAAACGGCATGAGAGCACGATACCAGTCAGCGCTGCCGAAAATCAATATCCCTGCATGATCCAGGAAAGAATACCCGGAGGTGAAGGGAGATGCTTCTCGTTGCGAGGTCCGGAAAAGTGACGGCTCTGTGCGCGGCTGGCCGTCTGGATTCTGGCCTAGGCCCGGCCCTGCATTTATCCAACAACGCCTGATGTGAAAGGCGAATGGAATTCCCGCGATCCAATACTGCGGAGCAGTCCGGCGGAATGCTGGAACATCTCTACGGCCGCCGCGCCGGTGCCGCCCAGCGCGGGCATTTCAGCGCCCTGTTCGTGCTTCAGCGGCCCGCCGAGATCTCATCCGCCTGGCGGCCGGGAAGAGTTTTCCGGGATCGGCTGCAGGCTGAAGGCGCCACGAAGGCTTCAACGGACGATGGGGCCAAGGACAGGCGGTCAATCGGGGCGGACGCGGTCTTGAGGATTGTTCGAAATCCAGTCAGCGATGGCTCTGGCCAGCCCTTCCACCGTGTACTCGGCTGCTTCCACGGTGATGTCCAGCCCTGCCGCCCGGGCCGTCGCCGAAGTGACCGGGCCGATGGAGGCCAGTCTGACGCCGGCGAGCAGTTCTCTGGGCACGGCCCGCAACAGATGGCGCACGGTGGAGGAACTGGTCAGCGTCACCCAATCGGGCCGGACTGTTTCAAACACTTCGCGGGCCTTTTGTTCGATCCCTTGCGGTGCGGCGGTGCGGTACACGGCCAGCACATCCACCACCGCGCCCATCTTCGCCAGCTCCGAGGGGATCACATCTCGCGCTTCCTGGGCCCGGGCCAGCAGAATGCGCCTGCCGGCAGCCCCGGCTTGCCTGAGCGCTTCCACAACGTTTTCCGCCACGAATTCTGCGGGAACGATGTCCGGCTCCAGGCCCCGCGCCCGCAGGGCCGCGGCAGTGGCCGGGCCGATGGCGCAAATCCGCGGCCCCGGGCGGGGCTCAACACGCTCGAAAAAGAACTCGACGCCGTTGGCGGAGGTGAACACGGCCCAGTCGTAAGAGCTCCAGCCGGGGGCTTCAAATTCGAGCGGCTGGAACTCGATCAGCGGCAGCTCGATCACGTCCGCTCCCAGCGCGCGCAGACGCTGCGAGAGCGCCCCGGCCTGTTTCTGCGCCCGCGTCACCACCACCGTCTGCCCGGCCAGCGGCAGCGCGTGGGGATTGACGGCCGCGATGACCCGCCGCGCACCTCCCGACAGCAGCTTCTCCGCCGCCCGGCGGCCCAGACCCTGAGGGTCTTCGGGGGAACCCTCTTCCACGCACGAAAACATCTCGCCGCTGCCAGGGCCGGCCACTACAGCCCGCAGCACCAGCCGGCCTTCGCGCAGTTCCGCAAAGGCGCCCAGCGGCACCTGGCAGCCGCCCCCAAGCGCGGCCAGCAGCGCGCGTTCAGCCTCCACGGCCGTGCGTGCGGTCCGATCTTCGAGCCGTGCGCAGATCTGAAATGCCTGGTCCGGCGCCGACCGCGTCTCCACCGCCAGCGCGCCCTGTCCCACCGCAGGACACATCCGGTCCGGCTTGAGAATCTCGGCTATGCGCGGCGCCCATCCCAGCCGCCGCAAGCCAGCCGAAGCCAGCAGGATCGCGTCATAGCCGCCTTCGTCGAGCTTGCGCAGGCGGGTGTCGAGATTGCCCCGGATGTCTTCGATCCGCAGATCCGGGCGCAGCCGCCGCAGTTGCGCCGCGCGCCGCAGGCTGGAAGTGCCCACGCAGGCGCCGGGCGGGAGCTCGTCCAGCCTCTTTCCCACGACGGCGTCGAACGGAGAATCACGCTCAGGCACAGCGGCCAGCGCCAGTCCCGCGGGCAGCTCCACCGGCAGATCTTTGAGCGAATGCACGGCCAGGTCGATATGCCCCGCCAGCAGCGCCTCCTCGATCTCCTTCGTAAAGAGTCCTTTCGACCCCACCCGCGCCAGCGGCACGCCGGTGATCTTGTCGCCCGTGGTGCGGATGATTTCGATCTCCGTCTCGACGCCCATTTCCGCGAGCCTCGCGGCGATGCGCCGCGCCTGCCACAGGGCCAGTTGCGAGCCGCGGCTGCCAATGCGCAGCTTCATGAATCCTCCAGCCGGAACATCCGCCGGATCACTGCCAGGATGCGGTCGCCTTCGGGGAGCGCCGCGGCGCGACGGATCTCTACGATGGGCCCGTGCGCCAGCTTGTTCAGCAGCGAGCGCGTGTACGCCTCCAGCGCCTCGGCGCGCTCGCCATCCACGCCCAGCTTGCCGCGCCAGCGCTCCATCTCCTCATGCGCCAGCTCATCGAGGCGCTGCTGGAGGCTGACAATCACCGGCGCCACCTCGCGCGTGCGGAAGCGCTCGAGCAGCCGCTGCACCTCTTCCTGGATGATCTGCTCGGCCTCCTCCGCCTCCCTCTGCCTCGCCTGCCGGTTGGTTTCCACCTCGCGGCCGAGATCGTCGATGTCGTAGAGATAGGCGTTTTCCAGTTCGTCGACCGCCGGGTCGATGTTGCGCGGCACGGCGATGTCGATCAGGAACACCGGCCGGTTCTGCCGTTTTCGGAGCACCTCCCGCATGTCGTCCTTGCGCAAGATGTAGTCCGGCGCTCCCGAGGAAGCCAGCACTATGTCCATCTCGGGGAGCCGCGCGCGGAACGTTTCGTAGTCGATCACACCGCCCTCGACCAGCGCCGCCATCTGCTCGGCGCGCGCGCGCGTCCGGTTGGTGACGTGGATTCGGGCGCAGCCGGCGCGCCGGAGGTGCTTCGCCGCCAGCTCGGCCATCTTGCCGGCGCCGATCAGCAGAGCCTGGCGCGGGCGCAGATCCCCGAAGATCTGCTTGGCCAGATCCACGGCGGCGTAGGACACGCTCACAGCGTTGCGGCCGATCGCCGTCTCGTTGCGGACGCGCTTGGCCACGGCGAAGGCGCGCGCCAGCACCGGCTCCAGCGCCGACTGCAAAGCGCCGTGCTGCTTTGCAGCGGCGTGGGCGTCCTTGAGCTGGCCGAGGATCTGCGGTTCGCCAAGCACCATCGAGTCGAGGCTTGAAGCCACGCGGAACAGGTGGCGCAGCGCCTCCTCGCCGCGATACGTATAGAAGTGCGGCAGCAGCGCGGCGGCGTCGAGGCCCCGCAGCCCCGAGAGCGCTTCCACCAGCGGCCGTTCTTCCAGCGGCGTGTCCGAGCCGCTGTGCGCCAGCACCTCCACGCGGTTGCAGGTCGACAGCAGCATCACCTCGTCCACGCCAGGGCAGGCGCGCAGCACGTCGAGCGCTGCAGGAAGCTGGTCGGCGCTCACCGCCAGCCGCTCGCGCACTTCGACCGGAGCCGTCTTGTGGTTGAGTCCGGTGAGCAGGAGATTCAGCATGGAGGCGGCTCAGTGTTCCAGCAGCGGCCGCAGGCCGATATGCGCGGCCCAGGTCAGGGCGGCGAAACCCAGCACCGCCAGCGACAACATCGCCGCGCGGCGGCCGCGCCAGCCCGCCCACGTGCGCAACACCACCATCAGCAGGTAGAAGCCCCACGTCGCCAGCGAAATCAGAATCGCCGGCTGGCCGATCCACCGTGTTCCGAATGTGATGGATGCCCAGACCGTCGCCACCGCCACCGACAGCGTCAGCGCGATGAAGCCGAAGTTCATCGCCCGGGTGATCAGGCCGTCCAGCGTCTCCAGCGGCGGCAGCTTCGACGGCGTCAGGCGCGCCAGCCAGCCAGACTGTTGGTGCCGCCGCTTCAGCCTCCTCTCCTGCATCAGATAGAACGCAGCGCCGGTGGCCGACACCAGCAGCCCGCTGATGCCCAGCAGGACGAGAAAAATGTGGCCGGCCAGCAGCGCGCCGCGCAGGTTCTGCTGCTCCCAGGCCGGCGATGGAACGCCGGCGGCGGCGATCCAAGTGAGCACCGTGACCAGCGGGTAAAAGAATACGCAGAGGCCGTCGAAATGGTAGCGCCAGTCGATAAACAGATAAGCCCAGGCGAGGATCAGCGCGCACAGGGAAGCGGTTTCAAAGAAATTGTTGGCCGCGAGCTGTCCGAGGGCGGCGCTGTGTTCGGCCACCGCCACGAAATGCAGAACCGCGGCGGTGCGGAATGCGGCCGCCGAAAGTCCGGCAGGCCGGTCCATGCGGCGCAGGAGCATGAACACGGGATGAAAGAAGGCTGCCGTGTAGAGCAGGGCGGCGGCACGCAGCCAGAGAAGGCTGAAATCGGGCATGAGACAGGTGAAAGAAAGAGCCGGCAACGGGCCGGCCTGTCTCCGAGTATAGCGCCCGCGCCACGGCTCACGCTGCCGCTGCCGCCTTCTGTGCCGCGCACGGAGGCTGGAATCCGCCAGGGTTCCAGCCGAAGCAAGCGGACCCGCGCGGTTGCGCACGCCGTGCCTGTCCTCGTTGGGGCCGCTCCCTCGAAAATCGCGCTTGGGCGGGGCTGCGCCTGGCGGCCGCTCATTTTCGGCGGCTGACGCCGCCTTCGTTCGCGGCACTGAACACGGGTACGGCTGCTTCCTCTTGCTCAATCCGCCCCTTGCAGGCTCAGCCAGCGCCCGTTGTGCCAGTACAGAATCACCGACGCTTTTCCCAGGAAGTGCGATTCGATCCCCTGGTGATCCAGCGGCCGCAACGCCGGGCCGTTGAATTCTCTGTTATACCGGCGAATCAGCGCCGCGTCCGCCACCGTAATCGCCCAGGAAAATCCAGCAGAATCGGCGCCGGTCGTCTGCATCCACGCACTCTCCAGGCCGCCTAGCAAAGTCTCGGGATTTTCATCCGATTCGTCGCGGAACACCAGCAGCCGAACCGTATCCTTCACCGAGCACAGCACCGCCCAACTATCGCGCTCCGCGCTGAAAAAACGCCCGCGAATGACGTTATGGGGTCCCCGCCGCGTGGGACTCTCGAAAGCCTGCGGAATGGCGCACTCCATCCGCTTCAGTGCTGCCGCAATGGCAGGCGGCAAATCGGGAAAAGCCTCCACAGGCAGGCGTTTCATCTGCTGGCGGCCCCTGTTGAGGATGGCCTGGACTTCCGGAACGGAATACTCCGCGCCCGGCGATGAAGCGGGCGGGCTTTGCGCGGCTGCGGCAAGAACGTCCTCTTCCCGCAGATACGGCTCGATCGCCCGGGCCCGCTCGAAGCACCGCCGGGCCTCATTGCGCCAAACGCTCCGTTGGGGATGATTCTCCTCCGCCTCCCCCGCGAGCTGGTGAAACCGCCGTGCCGCCTGAATCTGGATCTCCGGATTCAACGATGTCTCCAGCAGCTTCCGCGCCTCCCCGGCGGCGGGGCTCTGCAAGGCAATCTGGCGCACGCACCATTCGGCCAGCGCACTCGCCGCCGGGCCGAAATCCGGCTGGGCTCCCACAGAAGCCTTCAGAAACTCGACGAAATGCCGCTCATCATGACGCCCGAACCATTTCGCCGCCAGCCACCCGGGGCGCGGATCATCGGGGTGCTCGCGAACCGCGCTGCGCCACGCCGCCAGAATCTCCTCCATGCGAACTGGCCCCAACTCCCCCGGCGCGAACCATGCCGGCGGCCAGTCCAGAAACTCGGACGCAGGCTCATTCTCAATGAACCAGAGCAGGTGCTCCGCGCGCTGCAAAACGGACGCCGGGCCTCCCTGATGCCATAGCCACGCCATCAAGACCGCCCGCCGTTGCGGGTCCCGCCCGCCGGCCTTCAGTTCCCGCCCGATCCGTTCCGCAGCATCGGGCGTCAGTGTTTTCGCTTGTTCGAGCAGTGCGTCCCGGAACGGCCGCGGCTGGCGCCCGGCCTGTATTTCGGATGCCACAGGGATGGCCGTCCGCGGCTTCGGCGGCTCTCGGCTCACCAGGATCAGCCAGCCTCCCGCCAGCAGGGTGAACAACATTACGGGCAGAGCGCGCTTCATGGGCGAAGTCCACTCCTCTTGCCAAAAATTCTAATCCTGTTTCCGGCGAACCTGCATGGCTTCTGCTGCTTTGGCGCGGTTTCGCCTTGCCAGGTTCCCGCCAGGAGAAAAATGAATCCAGGAATGCACAACAGTCAAATTGCAGTGAAATGACGTTTTTTCATACCAGCCTGTGCGCCTGCCGGGGCCGCTGGGAAGGGCAGTGCAGCAGAGATTTCGGCGGCCGCCGCGCGGACCAGCGGCGAACGCCTCCGGCGCACCCACACAGCCATCCGGGAATCCATCCCGCCGCGGGCGGCGGCCGGTGCGGCGTGGGATTCGGACGCCCGAAATTCAGGAATTCTTCAGATGCATGCGGCACACTATATGCCGGCCCCCATGTATGTCTGCCCTTCAATCGCCCGGCGCCTGCTGAACGGTGCGGTGCTGTGCGCGGCCCTGCTTCGAAGTCAGCCCGCCGCTCCGCTGACGCTCGAACAGTGCCAGCGGCGCGCCCTTCAGGCGGCTTCGGCCGCCAGCCAGGCGCGGCGGGAGGTTCAGATCGCCGCTGCAGGCAAAGCGATGGCGCGCACTGCGTTTCTTCCGCAGAGCGCCTTCACCAGCAGTGTGCTGTACAATTCGCCCAGCCGCTCCGATGCGTTCGTGCAAAGCTACGCCGCCTGGAACGGAATCCGCGAGTACACGGCGCTGGCGGGCGTCTTCCAGGAACTGGACACCAGCGGCAGGCTGAGGGCTGGCTGGCGCCGGGCCAGGCTGCAGGAGGCCGCCGCCACGGCTGCCCTGGCCGTCTCCGAACGCGACCTGAAGCGTGCAGTGGCGGCATCCTATTACCGGCTGCTCCTGGCGCGGAGGCTTGCGGCTGCGCTGGCGGTGTCGCTTGAAGAAGCGGAAAGCTTCGAGCGGCGCATCCGGCAGATGGCGGGTGAGGGCGAAGCCGCCCGCGCCGACGTGGTGAAGGCTTCCGCCCAGACGGCCTCCTTGCGGCAGGCATTGGAGGCGGCGCGGCTTTCGGCCTCGCTCTCCAATCAGGACCTGGCGGCGTTCTGGTCCGAAGACACCTCGCCGCCGCTGGAGATCGAGGACGTCTTCGAATCCCCTGATCTGAGCGTGCCGGAGGCCGAGGACGCCACCAGCCGGCCTTTCATGCTGCGGCCGGAAATCCGCCTGTTCGACGCGCAGCAGCAGGGCTTCCTCGCCGAGGCCAGGATGGCGCGGGCCGCGCTGCTGCCGCAGTTGCGCTGGACGTTCAGCTTCGGCCTGGATGCCAACCGGGTTGCCTGGCGCGAGCGCGGCTGGGCCGCGGCCGCGGAGATGTCTTTCCCGCTGTTCGACTGGTTCCAGGCGCGGCGTTCGGCCCGCCAGGCGCAACTCCGCGCGGCTCAGGTGGACGAAGCGCGCCAGGCCGCCTCGCGGCGGTTTTCCCGCGAGTATCAAAGCGCGCTTGCCTCGCTCCGCTCGCTGCGGGACCAACTGGGCCTGCTGAAGACCGCCCTGGAGCTCGCGGACGAGGACGTGAAGCTGAGCCGCATCCGGTTCGAGGGCGGGGAAGGCTCGGCGCTGGATGTGGTGACGGCGCAGCGCCAGGCTGTCGATCTGCGGATGAACTACTACTCGGCGCTGGCCGCGTTCTTCAACGCAAAACGGGATCTGGAGGTCGCGTCAGGACAATGACCGGGGCACGGAAGACTGCCGCGCTGGCGCTGGCCCTGGCTGTCTGCCTCGCCGGTTGCAGGACGGGCGGCGGCCAGGCGGTGAAGACGGAATTTCGCGTCCGTGTGGTGCGGGCCGAAGCGGGAGAGGCGGTGCTGCATGTGGACGCCCCCGCCACCCTGTTCGCCCGCCAGGAATCGGTGGTGGCGGCGCGGCTGACGGCGCCGGTGGTCGAACTTCTGGCGCGGAAAGGAGACAGGGTGGCCGCCGGGCAGGTGCTGGCCCGGCTTGAAAGCCGGGACCTCGAGGCGCAGCGCAACGAGGCGCGCGCCGCCGTGGGCGACGCCGAAGCCACACTCGAGAAGCTCGAATCCGGCACGCTGCCCGGTGATGTGGAGCGCGCACGGGGCCAGTTGGCTTCAGCCCAGGCGGCGCTGGAGCAGGCGGAGAAATTCCTGGAGCGCCGGAAGCGCCTCTACGGGCAGGGCGCGATCCCGCATCGGGACTTGCTGGTGACGCAGACCGAATTCGAGCAGGCCCGCGCCGCCTGGCAGGTGGCGCAGAACGCTTACGAACTTCTGCTGCGGCAAACCGGCCAGCGCGATATAGCGATTGCGCGGAGCCGCCTGGATGCGGCGCGCGCGCGGCTGGGGCTGGCCGAAGCTCAGCTCTCCTACGCTACGGTCCGGAGTCCCTTCGCGGGCACGGTGACCGAGCAATTCGTCTTCACCGGCGACATGGCCGGGCCCGGCTCGCCCCTGTTCCGCATCGCTGACCTGGCGGTGGCCGTGGCGCGCGCGCAGGTGCCCGAAACCGAGGCCGTTGCGGTCAAACGCGGCCAGCCCTGCTCCTTCGAGCCGGCCGACTTTCCGGGGATGGTCTGGAAAGGCGCAATCACCGTGGTCAACGATGCGGTGGATCCGGCCCGGCGCACCGTGGAAGCGTGGTGCGAAATAACCGCGCCGGACAACCCGGCGCGCACCGGACTGTTCGGCGCTGTGCGGATCGAGACAGGACGGTTGAGCCAAACCACGTTTGTTCCCGCCGCGGCCGTTCAATGGGACGAAGACCGCCGCCACGGTTTCGTGATGGCCGTTGTCGATGGCAGGCGCGCCTCGCGCCGCCCGGTGGAGACCGCTTCCCCAGAGGAGGGACGGGTGGCGGTGTTGAAGGGCCTGGCGCCCGGAACAGCCGTGATCGTGGAAGGAGCCTACGGGCTGCCTGACGGCGCCGAGGTGACGGTAGTGGAGGGCAGGAAGTGACAGCGGCGCTGGCGCGCCTGATGGAAGCTCAGGGACGCGCGATCTTTTTCACCGTGGTCAGCCTGGCCGCCGCCGGTGCGGTCCTGCTGTTCCGGTTGCCGGTGGCCATCTTCCCCCAGACGGACTTTCCGCGGATTGTCGTCCTGGTCGACAACGGCATTACGCCTGTCGAAGTGCAGATGCAGACGGTGACTCGGCCCCTGGAGGAGGCGATCCGCATCGTGCCGGGCATCACGCTGCTGCGCTCGGTCACGGCGCGCGGCTCGACCGAGATCAGCGTGTTTTTCGGCTGGGACGTTGACATCCGCGACGCCCAGCACCTGGTGCAGGGCCGCATCGCTCAGATCACCCCTTCGCTGCCGCCGGGATGCCGGTTCTACGTCAACCGGCTCACGTTTTCGGTCTTTCCCATGCTCGGCATCAGCCTGACCTCGCCGTCGCGGACGCCAGCCGACTTGTGGGACCTCGCCTATTACCGGATCGTGCCCCGCCTCTACCGGGTCCCCGGAGTAGCCGAAACCCGCATCGTCGGCGGGCGGCGGCCGGAATTCCACGTGCTAGTGGACCCGGACAGGCTCAACTCGCGCAACCTGCCGCTGTCCCGCGTGGTGGATGCCATCCGCGCCGCCAACCGGATCGAGAGCGCCGGCATGATCCAGGAGAATTACCATCTCTACCTGACCGCCGTGAGCGGGATGTTGACGTCGCCGCAACAGATCCTGGATTTGGTGGTGGATGTGGCGGGCGGCACGCCGGTCCGGGTGAAGGATCTGGCGGAAGTCGCCCGCGGGGAGGAGCCCGTATACAACATCGTCACCGCCGACGGCCGGCCTGCCGTTCTCGTCAACGTCTTGCAGCAACCCGCCGGCAACACGCTGGCGATTGCCGGCGCCGTGAACCGGGAGTTGCAGCAACTGCGGTCCGTGCTCCCGCCGGATGTGAGGATCTCGTCGTTCTACGATCATTCCGTGCTAGTGCGCGATTCCATCGGCGGCGTGGAAGAAAGCATCCTGATCGGCCTCGGGCTGTCTGTGCTCGTTCTGGTCGGTTTCCTGAAAAGCTGGCGGACGACGCTCATCGCGGCCGTGGTGATCCCCGTCTCGGTGCTGATTTCGGCCGTCTGCCTGAAGCTGCTCGGCATGAGCCTGAACCTGATGACGCTGGGGGGAATGGCCGCCTGCATCGGCATTGTCATCGACGACGCCATTGTGATGGTGGAAAACATCATGGTCCACCTCGGAATGGGCCAGAGCGCGGCGGAGGCCGCGCGCAGCGCTGTCCTGGAACTCACTCCGGCTCTGACGGCCTCCACCCTGACGCCCATCGTCGTTTTTCTTCCGCTGGTCTTTCTGGGCGGCATCACTGGCGTTTTCCTGAGAGCGCTGGCGGCGGCGATGACGACGGCGCTGGCCGCGTCGCTCGTGCTGGCGCTGCTATTCACGCCGCTGCTGGCCAGCCGCCTTCTCCAGGGCGCGCGCGGGAATGCGCCCCTGCCTCTGGACGAGGCCGAGCAGGCTGGCGAAGGACCCCTGATGCGCCGGCTGACGTCGCGCTATGAAAAGGCGCTGGCATGGTCGCTGTCGCACTCGGGCCTTGTGCTCGGTGCCGCGGCGCTGGTCCTGGCCGGAGCCGGCCTGCTGTACTGGCGGCTGGGCAGCGGTTTCCTGCCGGACATGGACGAAGGCGCGTTCGTTCTGGACTACCGCATGCCGCCAGGCACGTCTCTCGAAGAAACAGACCGCGTGCTGAAGCAGGTGGAGGATCTGCTCCGCGCCACGCCTGAGATCGAAAGCTACTCCCGGCGCACCGGCGCCAGGCTCGCCCTGGCCATCGCTGAACCCCATACTGGCGATTTCCTGGTTCGCCTCAAGCGCGACCGCCGCCGCGCGCTCGAGGAAATCACCAGCGAACTGCGATCCAGAATCCTGGCCTCCCAGCCGGCTCTTGAGGTGGAATTTCCCCATATTCTCGAAGACCTGATCGGAGACTTGGCCTGGTCGCCGCAGCCCATCGAGATCAAGCTGTACGGAGACGACGCCGCCGCCTACCGGCAGGCGGCCGAACGCGTGGCCGAATGGCTGCCGTCGGTCCGGGGCGTCGTGGACGTCATCAATCAGACGATCCCCATCGGCCCCAGCCTGAACTTCCGCGTCGACCCGGTGAAAGCCGCCCGCGCCGGTTTCCAGGTCCCTGACATCGCGAACCTGGAATCGGCGATCCTCGACGGCGCCCTGGCCACGCAGATGATCCGCGGCGACCGGCTCGTTGGAATCCGTGTCCGGTATCCGCCGCGGTACCGGCGCACCGCCGGCCGCCTTCAGTCGCTGCTGATCACGTCTCCGGCGGGGCAGACCATGCCTCTCTCGAGCATCGCCCGCCTGGAGACCGAGCCCGTCACCTACGAGATCCGCAGGGAGAACCTGCGGACCCTCGCCGCGGTCACGGCGCGGCTGGAAGGGCGCGACCTCGGCTCGGCCATGACGGAGATCCGCCGCCGCCTGCCCGCTGAAGTGAACCTGCCGCCGGGAATCGAGGTCGATTATGGAGGGCTGTATCAGCTTCAGCGGGAGTCATTTTTCGGATTGACAGTCGTATTGCTGGCCTCAATTCTCCTGATTTTCATTATTCTGGTCGCAGAATTCCAATCCTTTTCCCACCCGCTGGCGATCCTCGCCGCCACGCTGCTGTGCACGTCGGGTTCGCTGTTCGCCCTGCTTCTCTCCGGCCAGACGCTGAATATTTCGTCGTTCATGGGAATCATCATGGTTGTGGGCATCGTCCACAAGAACGGCATCCTGATGCTGGATTCGGAAAAAGAATTCAGCCGGAAAGGCTTCGGCCTGAACGACGCGATCTTCCATGCCGGCCGGCGGCGGTTGCGGCCCATCCTGATGACGGCGCTGGCGACGGTCTTCGGGATGCTGCCTCTGGCGCTCGGAATCGGCTCCGGGGCGAAGATGCTCCAGCCGCTGGCGGTCGCCGTCATCGGCGGCGTCGTGGTTTCCCTGGTTCTTTCACTGCTGGTGACGCCCGTCCTGTACGGGACGCTGCGGCGCCGGGGGGCGTGAGCCATGCCCGGTCCCGGCAGTGCGGCCCGCAGCGGTTCCGTCATGCTCATTCAGTGTTGGCGCGCCTGGAGAAAGACGGACGCGGCGGAAACCCGGCTCCGGCGCCTGCCGCGTCGTACAATCGGACTGGTTCCCAGATGATCCTGATCGTCGAGGACGACCGCCGGCTGTGCGGACTGCTCGAACGCAGCCTCCGCGAAGAGGGCTACCAGACCGCCGCAGCGCTGGACGGCCTGACCGCGTGGAGCATGTGCCGCGCCGCGTCGTTCGACCTGATCGTCCTCGATCTGATGCTGCCCGGACTCGGCGGGCTTGAGTTGTTGCGCCGGCTGCGGTCTGCGGGCGATGGCACGCCTGTGCTGGTTCTCACCGCCCGGGACAGTCCTGCCGACGTCGTGGCGGGACTCGACCTCGGCGCCGATGACTACCTCACCAAGCCCTTCGACCTGGAAATCTTCCTGGCCCGCGCCCGCGCTGCGTTGCGCCGCGGGCCGGCCTGCCAGCCGGTCATCCTGCGGGCGGGTCCGCTGGAGTTGCACATGGGACTCCGCCAGGCCAGCGTGCGCGGCCGGCCTGTGCCGCTGACGAAAACCGAATACGCCCTCCTCGAGCTGCTCGTGCGGCGGAGGGGCCGCGTGGTGCCGCGCGAGTTACTGCTGGAAGAAGTCTGGGGCCACGGCCGCGACGTGCAGAGCAATACGCTGGACGCTTTCATCAGCGCTCTCCGGGCCAAGGTGGATGCCGGTCCGGACCGCCGGCTGATCCGCACCGTCCGGGGTGTCGGCTATGTGCTCGAAGGCGGCGAGGATGACCGGCCATGACGGTCCGGGCCAGGCTGGTTATCTGGTTCACGGCGATCCAGGCGGCGGGACTGGCCATGTTCGGCGCACTGGTCTGGGGCGGCATGAGGAGTGCGGTCTTTGATGATCTGGATGGGTGGCTCCTGGCCGAGAGCGCGGGCCTGGAGCGGTTCATCCGCGAGGAAAGAGACGTTCCTGGGCTGCCGGGCGTGATCGAGGAGGCTCGCGAGTTTTCCAGCGGGTTGCCCGCCGATGCCGGCATGCAGATCCTCGATGCCTCCCGGCGCGTGTTATTCCAGTCTCCGCCCAATGCGGCGCCGCCGTTGCCGCCGGCCGGCCGGCCCGTGGGAAGCCACCTCGGTGGCCGTCCTGTGCGGATCCTGCTCCGGCCTGTGCAGATCGGCGGCGACAAGCTCAACGTCCTGCTGTGGCGCTCCTCCGCGGAAGCTCAAAGGCAACTGATCGTTCTTGGCTGGGCGATGCTGGGCTTTGCCCCGCTCATCCTCGTTGCCGCGGCGGCGGGCGGCTGGTGGCTCAGCCGCGGGATCCTCCGCCCTGTCGATGACCTGACGACCGCAGCGCGCCGCGTCAGCCTCCAGGATCTCAGCGCGCGGCTGCCCGTCCCCGGCGGAGACCCGCAACTGGCGCGGCTCTGCGAAGCCTGGAATGAAATGCTTGGACGCCTGGAAGAGGCTGCCGCGCGCCAGCAGCGGTTTACCTCGGATGCCTCCCATGAACTGCGCACGCCGCTGTCTTTCATCCGCGCCTCCGCCGAACTCATGTTGCGGCACGAGCGTGAGCCGGAGGACTACCGGCAGACGCTGGCCGACATCCGCGGACGCGCCATCGAATTGGAGCAGACTCTGGAAGGGCTTCTCGAAATGGCGCGCGCCGGGGCCGCTCCGGTTGCTCTCGGGCGGGTCGACTGGAGACGGCCAGTCGAGGAAGCTTTCGAGCAGATGCGCCCCCTGGCGGCAGGAAAGAGCCTCGATTACCGGCTGGAGACGCCCGGCGTGGCTCTGCCTGTGCTGGGCGATCCCGCCTGGTTGCGCCGGCTGACGCTGCTGCTGGTCGACAACGCCGTCAAGTTCACCGCCCCGGGAGGCGCCGTGCTGGTCTGCTTGCGCGCCCGCGGGACGGATTACTGGCTGGAGGTCTCTGACACGGGCAGGGGAATCGAGCCTGAAGCCCTGCCTCACGTCTTCGAACGGTTCTACCAGGCCGATCCTTCCCGCTCGACAGGCGGGGCCGGGCTGGGCCTCTCGATAGCCCGCTGGATCGTGGAAACGCATTCCGGACGGATCGACGTGGTATCGGAACCAGGGAAAGGCTCCTGTTTCCGCGTTTGTCTGGCTGCGGCGGACCGCACGGCGTGAGCAGGTCCGCTCACGCGGATGATGGCTTCGGCGGAATCTCGCGTCCGCCAGGGCGCGATGCTTGTCCGTGGCGCCCCTTCCCCTCAGCGCCGGCTCACGCACGGCGGATCTGGAAGTCTGCAGCCGCTGGGGAATCGATCAAACGGGCGGAGCGGCCTCGGGGTATTGTCCTACGTGGCCATCCGGCAATCCATGAAGCCGGTCCTTCAACGCTTGGCCAGCCAGGAAGCGGAACGTATGGAAGGCGTGGTAGCGCTAACGGGATTCGAACCCGTATTTGAGCCTTGAGAGGGCTCCGTCCTAACCCTTAGACGATAGCGCCAACTGCTCTCACTATACCAGACGCGTCTGCTGCCGTCCAAGCGCCTGTGCATCTATCCGGCGAAGCCGGTCTCAGACAAGGCCTCCACGAAAGATGCCTTGATTCCGGAAGCAGCCGCACTCAGGCTGCCCCGTCGCCCTGCTTGTGATCCGCCAACTCCCCGCCTACACAAACGAAGGCCCGAAAACGTCGCCGTTTCCGGGCCCGGAAATTGGTTGACTATTTTACCCTTCCTGCCTCGCTGTTCCGCGATTCAGAAAAGCTCGGCAGTGTGTCCCAGTCCCACCCGGCAAACCGGACGGACCTGTGGGTATCAGCCCAGCGGATCCGGCGGCGGGCCGGGATGGATCGCCAGGTCGTAACCCAGCGGATCCGGCGGCGGGCCGGGATGGATCGCCAGGTCGCCGCCCAGAGGATCCGGCGGCGGACCGGGATGGATCGCCAGGTCGTAGCCCAGCGGATCCGGCGGCGGGCCGGGATGGATCGCCAGGTCGTAGCCCAGCGGATCCGGCGGCGGACCGGGATGGATCGCCAGGTCGTAACCCAGAGGATCCGGCGGCGGGCCGGGGTGGATCGCCAGGTCGTAGCCCAGAGGATCCGGCGGCGGACCGGGATGGATCGCCACCGTGCTGTCCGATGGCAGAACGGCAGCTGAAGCCGTCAGCATCGCAACAGCACATGCAAGGGCAACCACGAAAATTGTTGTCCTCATGTCAATGCACCTTCCGAAAGACCCAACCTCCATGAAACACAGGTGTTTCACTTAGCTGGGCCTAAGATCTACACCTAAGGCTATGGCTTGGGGTCTCCACTTAGGGCTAGGAAAAATCCGATCCCCCTGACTGGGCAATTGCCCGTGGTCTCAATTCGGAGATTTCCCTTAGGTTTGGGCGGCGCAGATTCCGGATACCGGCCTCGCCACAGGCCGGAAATGAGTGTGAACCGCCTGGGAAATTCCATCCGTCTCGATCATTTGTCCGGCCGCTGAAATGAACCGGGACGATTCTGGGCCACGGCGCTGTTGGCGTGACGCGGGTGCATGGAAGCTGAAGCCGGCTGCGCATATGGAAACGCCAGAAGTCCGTCTCGCGATGAAGAGCAGGCTCTGGCACGGCCAGCACCGCGCCTCAATCGCCGCAGGCCCGCCTTGAGTCTTGCCCAGCCGGGATCGGACCATCCCGAAGAAAGCGCCAGGCTGGCCTGAACCCCTCCTCGCCCTTTTCAGGCAATAAAGCTGGAAAAAGGCGGGACTGCCGCTGGCCGCACAGCCTGGCTTCATCTGGAAGACTGAAACAGGTTGCGCATCGGACGTCGAAGTGCGGCTCCTTCGCCACTCCGCCGTGAGGGGCGGCGGCGGGCAGAGCGGAGCAAGCTTGAGCACTCCGATAAGGCGGCTGGCTGCGCTCGTGTAACCGCGCGCCGTCAGCCGTGGGTGGTGCGGGTCAGCTCTCGGATGGAGGCAGCCATGGGGTTTCCTGGGGCTGGGTGACTTTGGCCCGGAAATGGCGGGGCATGCCGGGCCAGGAAAGCCGCATGTCCAGGCAGACCTCGTCCAGCATCTCGATGCTGGTGACCTTGGTCTCCAGCGCGAAAGCGGTCAGCAGCAGATTGTCGCAGAGCGAGTTGATGACCCGCGGGATTCCCTGGCTGCGGAGATGAATCTCCCGCAGCACTTCGGGAGGAAACACTTTCATCTCGGTCATGCCCGCCCGGTTCAACCGCGTGCGGATGTATTCGGTCGTTTCCTCCAGCGTCAGCGGCGACAGCATGCACCGCAGCACGATCCGCTGCTTCAGTTGCCGGAATTCGGGCGCCTCCAGTTTGCGGTCCAGCTCCGGCTGCCCGGAGAGAATGATCTGGAGAAGCTTGCCGAGCTTGGGATTCTCCAGGTTGGTCAGCAGCCGGATCTCCTCCAGGACGTCCCATTCGAGATTGTGCGCTTCGTCAACGATCAATACCGTGGTGCGGCCGGCGTTGGCCTCCTCGATCAGCAGGTGGTTCAGCGCGAACAGCACCTCCGTTTTCGATTTGCGGTCGCACTGGAGATTGAGATCGTAGGCGATCATCTCGAAAAACTGCTGCGGATTGATGCGCGAGTTGAACAGATAGGCGAATTCGATGCCGTGGGCGTCCAGTTCGTCGCGGAGGCATTCGAGCAGCGTCGTCTTGCCGGTTCCCACCTCGCCGGTAAGCACGATGAATCCCTTGCGGCCGTGCACGCCGTAAATCAGATTCGCCAGCGCCTCTTCATGCTGCGGGCTTCGGTATAAAAACGAGGGATCGGGGCTTAAGTTGAAGGGATTTTCCCGAAATCCGAAAAACGCGTTATACATGCTCCTCCGGCTGATCCGGGTCCAAACCGGAGAATCGCATCCGGCCGGATGCTGTCATTCTAACACCGGACGCGCCGGCGGCCGCCTCAGCCGCCCAATTCCAGTTCGGCCCACCCGGCCAGCGTGGCCGGCTGATCCTGAAGGAAAACCACCTGCCGGGTCTTGGGGAAGGGCAGGCCGGTGCGCACCTGCTCCCGGTAGACCGGCAGCAGCCGGAGCAATTCCTGGTACGGGCCGCGGCCCGTTTCGAGGCTCGCCGACTTCGCCAGCAGTCCCGTGCCCCAGCCGAGGCACAGCAGGCAACGGTTGCCTTCCTGCTGGATGCTGTCCAGCCTCTGTTCGAGCCGCGCCATCGACTCGGCTACGCCCCGCAGCCCCGTGGCCTCGGCATAGCGCCGGTGCAGCGCCAGCAACTGCGCCGCCGCCTGGTTGGCGGCTGCCAGCACTCTGCCCCAATCGAAGCTGTCGCCGCTCCACCGCAGCGCGCGCCGGGCCTTTGCCTGGTTCGCGATCAAAGCCGTACCTGCGCCGCCCTCGAAAACCGTCCCCGGCGCGGCCATCTCGGCGAAATGCGGCGTCGAATCGCCCGGCCGCCGGAATTCCACCGCCCCGCGCGGACTCATCTTCCATCCGACCTCGGTCCGTCCCGCGCGCTGCACCAGCGTGGCCGTGCGAAGCAGATAAATGCGGGTGCAGCCGCCTGGCGCCAGCGGGGCCGAATCGGCCACCATCAGGCCCCGCAGCCAGTCGAGATTCGGACCGCCCAGCAGCATCTGTTCCAGCAGTGCGCCCGGCCGCCTCGGCGCCCGGTCGTTCCTGCCCAGCGCCTCTCCCAGCGTCCGCCACGCCGCTTCTCCCGCCAGCCCCAGCACTACGGCCCGCCGCAGGGCCCCCTTGATGGCGCTGCCCGGCACGTAGATCTCGCCCGTGCTCGACGAAGCAAACGTGGGGATGAACAGATGCTCGGCCGATGCGCGCGCGTAGTAAGCTGCTGAAGACGGATGCTCGAACGGGATCCGCCGGCTGGCGTAATTTTGCGCGTACCCGCCCCAGGATGCGAAATCGAGCTTTTCCGCACGCCGCAATTGGGCCAGGTACGTCTCCAGCCGCGGCCCGCGCGCCAGCAGCCGGAAGATGCGCCGCTGGTCGAGCACATTCACCTGGTCTTTCCAGACCATGTAGTCGATCGGCGCCAGCCTCTGGCCGTCGCCTGCCAGCAGCGGGGTCAATGCAGTGAGGCGGTAGCGAGTCATGCGTTCCCCGGCCATGGAATCGAAATCGCCACGGCGTAGCCGGCGCGGACCACCGGGTGCGGGCACCCTTCCGGCGTGACGTCCGTGACTGTCCCGCGGGGCGCCCGGGGGCTGACCACCACTGAACCTTCAGCCAGCATCCGGCTCACCCGCTTGCATGCGCCGCCGCCGGCCAGACTGCCCACCCGCCCGGCACGGTGGATGAGCTGGTAATCGCCTTCGTCCCAGCGGATGGGATCTTCGGGCGCAGGTGTTGCCAGCGACAACAGCCACCAGCCCCGGCCCGGCCGCGGCGCGCCCGCCGGACCGAACAGCAGATCCTCCAGCAGCCCGGCCTGAAAATCCACGCTCCTGGCCCGCCCGAATCCCCGCGACCGCAGGCCTCCCACGCCGGAGTCCCCCAGCAGCCGGAACGCCGCCTGGATCCGCGGCCCCCATACCGCATACGCCGTCTGCGTGGCGAACTGCGCTGCGCACCACAATCCCGAGGCCGGCGCGAACTGCACGCACCCGGTCACATACGGCAGCGCATGGCCGCCCGTCACCCGGTCCACCGCCGCGCACGAACGCCTCAGAAACCGGAACGGTCCGGTCGCCGAGCGGCTGCCGGCCGGGATCAGGCACCCGCACCATCCATCCAGTTCCCAGGCCTGGTCGTCGAAGCGTTCCCCGCGCAGCAGCGCCCCCGCCACTTGCGTGGGGATCAGCTCCGCGCCCTTCCACCGCGCCCGCGCCGCCCCCGCCTCGGGCGGCCATAGCCCGCGTGGCGGCGGCGCATACAGCAGGTTCCGCTGCCAGGGGAAGGCCGACGTGAAGCGTACCACCGGCTCGCGGAACGGATCCGACGTCGCTTCCAGCCACTCCTCCATCCAGCCGAGCTGCCCCAGCGCCAGCGTCACGGCCGAATACACCGCGTCGCTGTGCCACACGGCCGCGGCCTCAGACGGCAACCCGGTCTCCGGACCCAGGCGCCACGGCGTGGATGGCCGGATGCGGACTAGCAGCGCAGGGTTCATGCGGCGGCCCCGGTCAGCTCAGTTTCTCCGCAAAAGCACGGCTCGCGGCCTGAAGGTCCGCCGTCGTCTCCGCGTTCTCCACCAGCACCTCTTCGCCCGCCGCGCCGGTGTAATAGCCGCGGCTTCGCCAGCTTGCCTTCCAGTTGGCGAACCGCACCCGCCCGCTGCCTCGGGAGCCGCCCCCGCCCAGCGCGTCGTCTTCCAGCAGGCGCAGCCCCTCCAGCAGCTTTTCCACCAGTTCGCGATCCTCGGGGCAGAGGATGTCGAGCACCATCCGGACGCGGAACCGCGCCCCGGCCGGCACCCGCTCCAGCGTGCGCGCGTTCGACTGCGCCGTCACCCGGTCGATCGCGTTCTCGCTCTTCACCTCGGTCAGCTCGTCGTCCAGGTTCTCGCGCATCTGCGGCGTGATCGAGTCCAGTTCCAGCGGCGCATCATAAACGGTGAGCCGCGCCGGCGTCGCCGCCGACGGTTCCAGCGCGTCTCCTGAAACGCGCTCCATCCGCCCCGGATTGCGTCCGAACAGCAGGCAGATTTCGTCGCCCGGCTCGTCGCTTTGATGGATTCGCACTTCCTGCCCCCGCCGGCGCGACAGGTACACCAGATCCTCGGGGCCCACCACCCCCGCTGCCTGCTCCAGCAGGCTCCGGATGCGCCCGCGCAGCGAACTGCCCGGCACGTAAGGCCGCCCGAAGGCGTCTTTCACCACCGGATTGTCCGCGCCGCCGAGGTCCAGCGAGCCTTTGCCCGCACCGATATGGAGCCCCGTCTCGCAGATCATCTCCCCGTCGAGCAGCAGCTTGCCGATCAGGCCAAGCTTGGTGGAAGCGGTGTGTGAACTCATGGCTCTCTCCGCGATCTCCAGTCGTTATTCGTTGTAGGCGACGATGGCTTCAAACAGGTCGCGGAAGCGCTCGTAGCCCCGGGCGTCGTTCTTCCGCGTTACCTGCAGCAGCAGCTTTTCCAGCGGATCCAGGCTCCGCAACTGGTGGCGCGCAATCGTGTAGGCCAGCCGCGCGCGCAGCATCACAAACGCGTGCTGCCGCTCGGCCTCTTCCGTCCGGCATGCCCGCCGCACCGCGCTGAACAGCCGCCGCAACTGGCTCCGCGTCCCCGAATCCATGTCCCGCATCCGCGCCACCACTGCATGCGCCTGATTGTCCAGGTACAGGCTGTCGGCGATCAGCTTTTCCAGGTCGATCTCGATCGGCCCTTCAGGACCGCCGCGGCGTTCCGGACGGCCCGCCTCCCGCGGCCCTCTCCGCTCGGCGCGCTCACTGCGCTCGTTGCGCTCCGGCGGCGCTTTGCGCTGGCCTTTCT
>JBMOMB010000013.1:33337-87612 GCA_049325215.1 Acidobacteriota bacterium | reverse complement strand
CGACCTCTTCCATGCCATGGAAGCGCGCTCCCAACTGCGCCACAGGCCCACGGGCTTTTTTTCACTATACCACGGAGCGGTTCCCGGCAGGCGCGCCGTTTGGGTAGCATGGAGAGTCATGATCACTCGCGACAAGGCATGGGAGATCGTCTGTGAGTTCATTCAGAATGAGGCGCTGCGGCGGCACTCGCTGGCGGTGGAGGCGTGCGTCTCCGCTTACGCGAAGAAGTTCGAAGCGGAGGGCCGCGAAGTGGATCCGGAACTCTGGACGGTGACGGCGCTGCTGCACGACTTCGACTGGGAGATCCATCCGCAGGCGCCTGACCATCCGGTGAAGGGCGAACTGATCCTGCGCGAGAGGGGCGTGCCGGATGTGATCCGCCGGGCCATTCTTTCCCACGCTACCTACACGGGCGTGCCCAGGGAATCGCTGCTGGAGAAGACGCTGTTCGCCTGCGACGAGCTGGCGGGGTTCCTCACGGCGGTAGCTTACGTCAAGCCTACGCGCTCGATCCACGAGGTGGACGCGCGGAGCGTGAGGAAGAAGATGAAGGACAAGGCGTTTGCGCGCGCGGTGAACCGCGAGGACATCGTCCACGGCGCGGCCGAGCTGGGCGTGGATCTGGACGAGCACATCGCGTTCTGCATCCGGGCGATGCAGGCGCGCGCCGGGGAGCTGGGGCTGCAAGGCAGTTGGGATGAGAACGCCCCGGGCGCCGGGGCGGCGTCATAAGCGGACGCCGGGGCCGGCGGCATCCCACGGGTGCGCCGCTGCTGAAGCCTGCATCAGGCAGGCGCAAGATGGGCGGGCAGGCGCGAAGGCTACAATGAAGAAGACTGCCTGAGATGGAGCGCCACGAATTGGAACGAACGCTCGACAAGATGCGCCAGGACTGGGACGAGCGCGCACGCGAGAACGCCCGTTTCTATGTCAACACGGAGAGGACGGACTGGACTGACGGCGAGTTTTTCGAATCAGGCCGCCGGACGGTGCGCGAAGAGATCCTCACCGACATGATCAACATCTGCCAGGGCAAGGATCCGAAGCAGATGAAGGTGATCGAGATCGGCTGCGGCGCGGGACGCGTGACGCGCGCGCTGGCGGAGGTCTTCGGCGAGGTTCACGCCGTGGATGTGAGCGGGGAGATGGTGGAGCTGGCGCGCGAGGCGCTCGGCGACATGCCCAACGCGCATGTTTATCAGAACAGCGGCATGGATCTCGAGGTGATCCCGCCGGGCGAGTACGACTTCGCGTTTTCGAGCATCGTGTTCCAGCACATCCCGAGCCGCGAGATCATCGAAAGCTACGTGCGCGACGTGCACCGCCTGCTCCGGCCGGGTGCGCTGTTCAAGTTCCAGGTGCAGGGCGATCCCAATGTGGAGACCGACCCCGACGACACCTGGCTCGGAGTTCCGTTCACCGAAGCGGAAGCGAAGGAGATGGCCGAACGCTGCGGCTTCGAACCGCGGTACAGCCACGGCGCGGGCACCCAGTATTTCTGGCTCTGGTTCTTCCGGAAATAGAGGGGCCGGCTCACGCGGTCCGATTCGTCAGTCAAGGCGCGGTGGACGCGCCGCCCGGCCGGGCTTATACTTGAGTAGATCTTGTCAGCCCTGGCCGAAGATCCCGCTCTACTCCGCGTGTTGGAAAACCGGCCATGCATCCAGATGATACGACACGGATCGACCGGGGCAACGCAGAGACCGTCCAGCCGCTGCGGAGCTCGAAGTACCGGATCACCGGCCGGATCGGCGAAGGCGGGATGGGTGTGGTCTACAAGGCCCAGGACCTGGAACTGGGCCGGACTGTCGCTCTGAAGTTCCTCCCTGCCCAGGCGGTCCACGACGATGCGGAAGAGCGCTTTCTGCGCGAGGCGAGAGCGGCCTCCGCCCTGGACCACGTCAACATCGGCACGATCCACTCGATCGAGGAAGACAGCAACGGGCGGCGGTTCATCGTGATGTCGTATTACGAGGGCGAGAGTCTGGCCGCGAGGCTGGACCGATCCTCTCAGCCGCTGCCGCCGGCGCAGGCTCTCGACATTGCCGCCCAGACCGCCGAGGGACTGCTTGCCGCGCATGAGCGCGGCATCATCCACCGCGACATCAAGCCCTCCAACATCCTGATCACGAAGCAGGGGGTGGTCAAGATCGTCGATTTCGGACTGGCGCAGGTGCAGGGCGCCGCGCCGCTGACGCGCGAAGGGACGCAGATGGGCACTCCGGCCTATATGTCGCCCGAACAGGCGCTGGGAGGCGATGTCGACCACCGGACGGACATCTGGTCGCTGGGAGCAGTGCTCCTTGAGATGCTGACGGGAGAACGGCCGTTCCAGGCGGACTCGATTCCGGCCACGCTCTACCGGGTGGTTCATGAATCGCCTCATGGCATCGAGCGTGTGGCGCCCGAGTTCCGGCCCCTGTTGCGGCGCGCGCTGGCCAAGGATCCCGCCGGGCGATTCTCCTCCGCCGCAGAGTTCCTGGCCGAGTTGCGCCGGGCGGAACAGGCCTCTCCGGGCCCAGCCGGGGATGAGCCATCAGGCCCCCGCCAGGACAGGGGCCGTCGGAAAAGGGCTCGCAAGCAGGTCGCTCTCGCCGCGGCCGCCGCCGTGGTTCTGCTGGCGACGGCCACCCTGCTGTGGCGTGGGAGACACGATTCACTCCAGCCGGCCGGAGCCGCCTCGCTCTTCTCCGGCACAGCCTCGGGAGCGTATCAGGAGGCGGTCCTGAAGCTGAAGCGATGGGACCGGGCCGGCAATCTCGATGAGGCTGCGCGCCTGCTGGAGGCCTCTGTTCGCGCCGATCCCGCGTTCGCTCTGGGCCACGCCCGGCTGGCCGAGGTCTGGCGCATCCGGTATGCGTTGAACCGCGACAAGCGCGCGCTCGAGACGGCGGCGCAGCACGCCGCCGAGGCCCTGCGCCTGGATGCCGGCCTGGCCCCGGTGCAGGTGGTGAACGGCCGTGTTCAGGCGCTGCTCGGGAACAACGATCTCGCCATGGCGGCTTTCGAACGCGCCTTGCAGCTCGACCCCAATGACGGAGAAGCGCAGCAGGCCATCGCCCGGCAACTCGAACGACTGGGCCGCTTCAACGACGCCGAAGCCGCCTACCGCCGCGCGCTCGAACTCGATCCCGACGACCTCGCCTCCCGCGACGCCTACGGCAACTACCTGTTCCGGCAGAGCCGGTATGAAGAGGCGATCCGCCAATGGCAGGAGGTCATTCAACGGGCGCCGGACCACGCCGCGGCCCTGGTGAATCTGGGCTCCGCGCTTTCAGAGACGGGCCGCGTTTCCGATGCCATCTCGATCTACCAGCAACTGGTCAAGGTGAAGCCGGAAGCGATGGCGTGGACCAATCTCGGGACGGCGTACTCACGGGCGAAGCGATATCCGGAGGCTGTGCAGGCGTACCAGAAATCGCTCGAGATGCAGGACCGCGATCCGATGACGTGGGGCAACCTGGGTTTCGTGTACTCCTGGATGGCCGGCCATGAGGCGAAGGCGAGAGAGAGCTTTGGGAAGGCGATCGAGCTGGCCGAACAGCGGAGAAAACAGAATCCGAGAGATGCTTTCCTTCACAGCGACCTCGCCCTGTACTATGCAAAGACCGGCAACGCTGCCCTGGCCCGCGAGCGGCTGGCGACAGCGCTGGTGCTCTCGCCGAAGGGGCCCGAGATCCGGGCCGCCGCCGCCGAGACGCATGAACTGCTGGGCGAACGCAGCAAAGCCATCGCCTACGCCAGGGAAGCGCTTCAGCTCGGCTATCCGCGCCCGCGCATGGAGCGCAATCCCGAACTCTCGGGCTTGCTGGCAGAGGCGCGCGCCCGCCACGGCTTCTGATCCGCCGGAAAAGCATTTATCTGTGTAAACAATCGTCGTTTCCACGGATGGTTCCCGGCATTGCGGTTATACTGATGCGAACGGGGGCGCTGGGCCTGCCTCGGACGGCGTGGATGCCGGCGCATGTCAACCACGGGGTCGAATCCTGAAAGGGGGCCAACCTTGGCCACATACAACATCCGCATCGACGGTACCGGCAATCCGGATCCTGCCACGCTCGACTGCCAGCCGGGGGACCAGATCACCTGGACGAACAACTATACGGCCGACTTGACCACGTTCGATCTGCCCACCTGCGTCTCGCCGCAGACATCGCCCGCGCCCCTCGCCGTCGGCGCCACCACCCGGCAATTCACCGTCAACAACGGTGTGAAAGGGACCTTCGACTACACCTACAGTTGGCCGACGCCCAAGCGTGACACGCGGGGCGGCACCATCGACGTGAGCTGAAGCGGCCGCCGCGAGGAGCGGCCAGGCTCGCCGTCGGCAGGGCTCAGGCAACGGGCCTCTTCTTCACCATTACCAGCGTGAAGTCATCCGAGCCAGAGACCGAGCCGGCGAATGCGGAGACGGCTGCGCGGACGCGCCCGATCATCTCTTCGGGTGCGGCGGCGCTGGCTGCCGCCAGCGATTCGATCAGCCTCTCCTCGCCGAACTGTTCGCCGGTGGCGGAGTTCTCGGCTTCGGTGACGCCGTCGCTGAACAGGACGAGCATGTCTCCCTCGTCGAGACGGCTTTGCATGGCCTGGTAGGGCGCGGTGCGCAGCACGCCCAGGATCAGGCCGCCGCCAGCCAGCGTCTCCGCCTCTCCGTTCCGCCGCAGAACGAACGGAGGGTTGTGTCCGGCGTTGACGTAGCAGATTTCGCCGCTGGAAGGATCGATTTCACAAAGGAACAGCGTGACGAAGCGGTTGCCCGGGCAGTGGGCGGCCGTGATCCGGTTCAGGATTTCTGCCAGCCGCGCGAGATCGTGTTCGATCTCCACGAGCACCTGCATGCGGGCCTGCACGCTGGCCATCAGCAGCGCTGCCGGCATGCCCTTGCCCGCGACGTCGCCCACCACGATCAGCAGCCTGCCATCCGGGCGTTCGAAGAAGTCGAAGTAATCGCCGCCTGCGAAGTAGCAGGATTGGTTGAACGCCGCAATCTCGAGGCCCTTCACGCCGGGCGGGCAGGCGGGCAGAAGGCCGCGCTGAATTTCGGCGGCCTGCTCCATTTCGAGCGAGACGCGCCGTTCGCGCTCTTCCACTTCGGCCAGCCGGGCAATCTCGATCCGCACGGCTGCGATGTTGGCCATGACCGTGATCAGGTTCAGATCCTCCCGGGTGAAGGCGCGGGCGGCGCTGGCGGAATCAAGGTAGAGCAAACCGATCACCAGCTCCTTGGTCTGGAGAGGCACGGCCATCAGGCTGCGGACGCCCTGGGAAATGATGCTGGCCTGCATGCGCAGTTTCTCATCGCTGCTCGCATCCTGGATGAGGAGGCTTTCCTTGCCTCGCAGCACGCGCTCCTGAGCGGTGCGGCTGATCTGGAATGGCTTGCCGCGGACCGCGCGCGGGACCAGTTGCCCGTCTTCCTCGAGCAGCAGGACGCCGCGCGAGGCGCCCACCGCGTTTGCCGCCAGGTCGAGAATCAGCGGCAGCAGATCGGCCAGGGACATGGTCCCCGCCAGTTCCACGCCGGCGTGCAGCAGCGCCTGCAGGTGGCTGGCGGACTTCAGCGGCGGCTCCGCGGGGGCGGCCCGCTGTTCGGCCGTTGGAGGCATCAGATGGGCGAGCCGCACGGCAATGGTGGCCGTGCCCGGGGCGCCCTCCCGCGACAGCGGATGGGAAGGAAGGGCCTCCGGAGGCTCAGGCAATTGGAGCTCGAATACGATGCGGCCGGCCTGGATCCGGTCTCCAGGGCGCAATTCGACGGCGCCCTGGACTGGCACGCCATTCAACAGGGTGCCGTTCCTGCTGCCGAGGTCGCGGACAAGCCAGCCCGCGCCGGTGCGCTCCAGCGACAGGTGGCGCCGCGACAGATCCGGTTCCTCGGGGAAACTCAGATCGTTATCGAGGGCCCGCCCTACTCTGGCTGCGGTGGAGGGGAGCGGGTGAAGCGAGGTGGTTCCGTCGGGCCGCCGGATCAGAAGCCGGGCGTGAGCAAGCATGGCGTTCCTCCTTCCCTGCGGGCGGAGATCTGCTCCGACAGCCGGCCAGGCCCGCAGCCTACCTGACAGGGGCAGCCAGGAGAGCCCGTGTGGCTGCGGCCCAGGCCATTATGAGCGGCATGGTAACACACGCGGAGGCCGCTGTATCCGGGATGCGGCCGGTTCAGGCGCCGCCGCGGGGCGTCATGCGCCACCGGTTGCCATTGGGCGTGAAGGCGAGCTTCAGCAACTCGTCGAGGGCATAGCGGATGTGGGCGCGGATGGCCGCATCCGCCCGGAGCGGATCACCCGAACACAGCTCCGCGGCGAGTTCGGAGTGGTAATGAGGAGGCAGCGGGTGCACCTGGGCCGCCGTATCGGAGAGCCAACTGAACAGCAGATCCTGCTCCCGCTCGATCGCCTGCCGCAGCAGAGGACTCCCGGATATCTCCGCAATGCGGAGATGGAAGCGGACGTGGTAACGCCGCACGGAGAGCCGGTACTCGCTGTCGGCCTGCAATTTCTCCCAGCTCAGGTAGTACCGGTCGAGCTTCTTCGCCATGCGGAGGATTTCCGCCTTCTGGGCGCGCGTGGCCCGCTCGGCGAACAGGCGCGCGGACTGGCTCTCCAGGGCTTCCCGCAGCGTGTAGCGGTCGCGGATCTCCTCACGGCTCGGCTGGCGGACGCGCGTGCCGACACGAGGGCGGCTTTCCAGCAGCCCCTCGTTCACCAGCCTTTGCAGAGCTTCGGCCACCGGGAGCAGGCTCATGCCCAGTTCGTTTGCCAGCCGCCTGCGCGAGAGCGCCGCTCCGGGCGGATACACGCCCTTCAGGATCCGCTCCCGGACCAGACGGTAGGCGCGCTGCGCGAGCGTATCGTCGGAGTTAGCCGGGGCGGGCAGCAGGGAGCGCCCGGCGGGTGGACCCGAAATCATGGATGAAACCAAGGCATTAGTCTACTTGACCAGGAAAGGCCACTTCCACACCCAGTGGTAGCCGAAGCGGAGGACGAACACTCCTGCGGTCGCCGCCGCGAAGATGAGCATTGCCGCGACGACGTACAGGATCTTCCGCCACGGGAACTGCTGGCCTTCGCGGCGCAGCACCAGCAGATAGCTGGCGAACACGCCAACGAAATAGAGCAGGATCATCGGCGCGGCGAAGATCGTGAGATTGATGGCGTCCGGCGTCGGCGTGATGATCGCCGCCAGGATCACAATGACGAGAATCGCATAGCGCGAGTGGCGGAGCAGGAAGCGCGGGGAGGCGATCCGCAGCAGCGTCAGAAAGAAAATGAGCACCGGCAGCTCGAACACCAGCGCCACGCCGAGGATCACGTTCACAAACAGGTCGAAATACTCGGTGAGCGAGATGTAGGGCCGCACGCCGAGATTGCTGCCGATGCCCAGCAGGAACACGAGCCCGAACCGGAACGCCACGAAGTAGGCGAAGAGACCGCCCAGAATGAACAGCCCCGCCGTGCAGAAGATGAACGGCAGGGCCAGCCGCCGCTCGCGTCTGTACAGGCCTGGCGATATGAATGCCCACGCCTGATACACGATCCACGGAGAGGCGACGAACAGGCCGGCCAGGATCGGCAGCTTGACCCAGATGATCGTGAATGCTTCGGTGGGCGTCAACTGGGCCAGTTCCGGCGGATAGCCGAGTTGTGTGAGCGCCGCTACGGCGGGGCCGCGAACCGCGTCCCACAGCCTGTTGGTGAACAGGATGCAGACGATGAAGGCAATGCCGAGCCCCATCAGCGCGCGGATGATGCGCAGCCGCAATTCCTCAAGGTGTTCGAGGAAGCTCATCCGCAACAGCTCTTCCTCTTCGTCCTCCGGTTGGCTCTTTGCGGGAGGCTGAGCGGGCGCGGGCGGAGCGGGAGCAGGAACCGCCGCCGGCAGAGACTCTGCCGCGGATGTGTCGGGGGTCTCCGCCGCTCCGGCGGCTTCGGGCACAGAACGGCCTTCCTGTTCCGGCCCGTTGTCCGGGCGCGGCTCCTGCGCGTCATTGTTCTCCGGCATCTATGCGTGCGTTTCCTGTCTCGAGCCGCTGGCTTCAGTCCGCCGGTCAGCGGACTGCCGGCTCGCTGCTCGCCGTTTCCCGCGGCGGCGCGGCGCCGGCATCCTGCGCCGTCTCCGTGAGGGGAGCGGCGTCCGCGGCTGCGGCGGCGCCGGCATCCTGCGCCGTCTCCACGGAACCAGAGGCGTCCGTGGCTGCGGCGGGGCCGGCTTTGTCAGCATCCTGTGTTGCGGAATCGCTTACCGGATTGGCATCCGTGGTGGAAGGCGAGTCATACGACTCCGGATACCCGTAGGAGCCGTAGTCGTAAGACGAGTCGTAATTGTAGTCGTAGTTGCTCGAGTAGTTGTAATCGCTGGTGACCTGCGCCAGCGAGTCGGCCTCTTTCTTGATCTCGGCCGTCTCCCGCTCGAGGTTCGCCATCTCCCGCTGCCACGTGTCCCGAAGCTCATTGGAAGCCCGGCGGAACTCGCCGATCGCCTTGGCGATATTGCGTCCCACCTCAGGCAGCTTCTTGGGCCCGAACAGCAGCAGCACCAGCACGAAGATGACGAGGGTCTCTTGCCAGCCTAGCGGACCCATCCGGGAAACTCCTTTATTCCAGCCTATACCGATGATAGCCGAGGCGGTGGGAGGGGCTCAACCGCGGTGCTTACAGCGGCAGCACTTCCAGCCGGGCAGGATCGAACCGGATGCGGCGCTTCTCGAGGTAGCTCTCCACCGCCAGCAGCGGCGGCAGGACCGAGATGGCGGCCAGGGCCACGTCCCCGTTGGGGCGCTTCCGCGACTTGCAGCAGTCGAGGAAGTTCCTCACATGGTCGGTGGTGATGTCGCCGGGGATCTCCTTCACCTCAGGCCGGGCGCCCTTCTCCGCCGGCGTGAACACGTACTTGTTCCGGTGGACAAACAGTTGCCCGCGGTCGCCGTGGAAGGTGATCCCGTACTCCCCAGGCAGTCCGTAGGCGTTGGACTGGAACAGCACGCTGAATCCCTCGTATTCAAACAGGGCGTTGCAGGTGTCCGGGGCGGTGCGGCCGTCGTGCAGGTCATAGTAGATGCCGCCGGCGAAGACCACCGACCGCGGCGCCTGTTCGCCCATGAACATATGGACGACATCCATCCAGTGGTGGCCGAAATCCGTCATCTTCCCGCCGTTGTAATCGAGAAACGCGCGGAAATTCCAGTACTGCGCCGGATCCCATTCGCGGTATTTCACCGGCCCCAGAAAGCGGATCCAGTCGAGGTTGGAGGGCTTCTCGGCGGGCTCGCGCTTCAGCGGCCGCGGAGGACCGCTGTTCCAGACGGCGTCGATGTGGGTGATCCGGCCCAGGGCGCCCGAGCGCACGTATTTTTCCAGCGGCTCGAGATAAATCGGGCCGGACCGCTGCTGCAGCCCGACCTGGCAGACCCGCTCGTTCACCCGCGCGGCTTTCACCATCTCCGGCGCCTCGGCGCGGGTCCGGCACAGCGGCTTCTCCACATAGACGTCCTTGCCGGCGTTCATCGCGTCGATGGCAATGCGGGCGTGCCAGTGGTCCGGGACGCCGATGAGGACGGCGTCCACTTCTTTCAGCGCCAGCAGGTCCTCGTGTTTTGCGAACGTCTTTGTGCCAGGGGCTTTCGATTGCGCCTCATCGAGACGCCTTGCGTAGACGTCGCAGAGCGCCCGGACTTCGCAGTCGTTGAAGAGCTGGAACTTCGTCATCACATGCGTGCCGCGCCCGCCAGTTCCGATCACGCCAAGACCGATGCGGCCGTTGGCGCCGAGGATGCGGGAGTAAGACAGCGCGGTGATGGCGGCGGTGCGCGCGGCGGCGCGGCGTGTAACAGGCATGGGGAGCACTCCTCTGCAATAGGGCCGGCGGGGCCCGCCCCGCCGAACGAAACGCCCATTCTACTCTCATCCGGGCGGCCACCGGCGTCCCGATGCGGAATCCCGTAGAATCATAAGCCGGCATGTGGTTGTACGCTCTTACTGTTTTCCTAAGCGCCTTCCTGCTGTTCCAGGTCCAGCCGGTGATCGCCAAGATGATCCTTCCATGGTTCGGCGGCACGGCGGCCGTGTGGGCGACGTGCCTCCTGTTCTTTCAGGCGCTGCTGCTGGCGGGATACGGCTATACGCATGGCGCCGTGAAACGTCTTGCGCCCCGGAGACAGTGGCTGCTGCATACGGCGCTTCTGCTCATCGCCCTGGCGGCGCTTCCCATCCTGCCTGACGCGAAGTGGAAGCCCGAGACCCCCGAGATGCCCGCAGCGCGGATTCTGGCGCTGCTGGCTGTCACGGTCGGCCTGCCGTATTTTCTGCTTTCGACCACCGCGCCGCTTGTGCAGGCGTGGTTTGCCCGCGCGTTTCCGGGCCGTAGCCCGTATCGCCTGTATGCGCTGTCGAATCTCGGTTCCATGCTGGCCCTGCTGACCTATCCGACGCTGGTCGAGCCGTCGCTGACGCTGAAGCAGCAGAGCTGGTTCTGGAGCGGCGCTTTCGTGCTGTTCGCCGCACTGTGCGCGGCGACCGGATGGCGCAGCCTGCGGGCCAGTCCGTCGCAGGCGGAGGACGGTGCTGAAGATTCCGTTTCCCCTCCGCCTTCGTGGCGCATGCATCTGTTGTGGGCCGCGCTGGCGACAGGGCCTTCGATGCTGCTTCTGGCGCTGACGACGCACATGACCACGGATCTGGCGCCGATCCCGTTCCTGTGGGTTCTGCCGCTGGCGTTGTATCTGCTCACCTTCATCCTGGCCTTCGACGCGCCCCGCTGGTATGCCCGCAAGTCCTTTCTCCTCGCTCTGCCCTTCGCTCTGGGAGCGCTCATCTGGATGGTGCAGCTTGGACCGGAAGCCCGTCCCCGCCTGCTCTGGCTGATTGCCGGTTATGCCGTCTGCTTCTTTATCGCGGCGATGGTGTGCCACGGGGAACTGGCGCGGCTGAAGCCGGACCCGAAGCACCTGACCGGCTTTTATCTGATGGTTTCCGTCGGAGGCGCAATGGGGGGCCTGTTCGTGGCGGTGCTCGCTCCGGCGCTGTTCAACGCCATGTACGAGCTGCCGCTGGCCATCGGGCTATGCGGGCTGCTGGCGGCGCTGGTGCTGTACCTGGAACCGCAGTGGCCCTTCCGCAAGGAGTGGCTGGGCTGGCCGTCCATTCTTCTCATGACCGCCGTGGCCGTGCTCTGGGGGTTCGTCGGCCGCGAAATGCGCGGCATGACCCGGGGCGCGCTGGTGGTGAAGCGCAATTTCTACGGTGAACTGCGGGTGCGGCAGTACAACGGCATCTACGACTGGGAGGGCTACCGCACACTCGTGCATGGGGCCATCAACCACGGCGAGCAGTACACGCACCCGGCGCGGCGGCGCGAGATCGCCACCTACTACTGCGAGGACACCGGCCTCGGCTTGTGGATGGCCTCACGGCCTCAGGGCAGCTTTCAGCGGGTGGGCGTGCTCGGCCTTGGCGCGGGCACCATCGCCGCGTATTCGCGGTTCGGCGACGTCTATCGATTCTATGAATTAAACCCGGAAGTCCCGCGAATCGCCAGGAATTATTTCTGGTATCTGGAAAATGCCGAAGGCACGGTCGAAGTGGTGATGGGCGACGGGCGGCTCTCCATGGAACGCGAGCCGCCGCAGGCATATGACCTTCTCGTCATGGACGCCTTCAGCAGCGATTCCATCCCCGTGCACCTGCTGACCAAAGAAGCCATGCAACTCTATTTCCGGCACCTGAAGCCGGACGGTGTGCTGGCCGTGCATATCTCGAACCGCTACGTCGATCTGAAACCGGTTCTGGACCGGGAAGCCGCCCTGCTTGGCAAGGCGGCGCTGCTCGTGGAGACAGAGGACAGCGACGACGGGCGCTGCTTCGGCACCACCTGGGTGCTGATGGCCAATCACGCGGGCGTGTTCGCCCGTGAGGCATACCAGAAGGGCGGGCAGAAACTCGAAAAAGCCGAATGGATGCGCCCCTGGACCGACGACTACTCCAACCTGTTCCGGGTCGTCAAGTGAAGCTGGTTTCTGCCGTTTCCCAAGGCGGCGAGGGGTCTGGGGCGGGGGAGGCGTGAATACTTGGATCAGAAAAATTTATCTACATCGGGTATTGCATTTCTCGGGCTTGTGCGCTAATCTGGGTGACGTGATGCCTTTTGGCGCGACAGTCTGTGACCCTCAGCTCCTGTCGCCCAGGGGTGTCTCCATTCTCGTCATTGTAGGGATCATTCGGATTGGAGTCGCTGTACCGGCGCCCGCCTGAGTGACCCTACACCAAGGACAAATCCCAAGGGCCACCGGGCGGGCAGATCCCCGCGGGTGGCCCTTTTTGCTTATGGGCGGCCGGGCGGAGTGATCCCTGATCCGCAAAGCGCGGTGGTCGAGAGAAGAAGGAGAGGACCAGAGTTGCTATGGCCCAGACGATGAGCGGCGCGCGCATTTTGATGGAGTGCCTGCAGCGCGAGGGCGTCGATGTGATCTTCGGCTATCCGGGCGGCGTGACGCTGCCGCTGTACGACGCCATATACGAGGGTGAGATCCGCCACATTCTGGTAAGGCACGAGGAGAACGCCTGCTTCATGGCGTCCGGCTATGCGCGGGCGACGGGCAAAGTGGGTGTGGCCTGCGCGACCTCGGGACCCGGGGCGACGAATCTCACCACCGGACTTGTGGACTGCATGATGGATTCGATCCCCGTAGTGGCGCTCACGGGGCAGGTTTCGTCGAAGCTGATCGGGTCGGATGCGTTTCAGGAAGCCGACACGTTCGGCATCACGCGGTCGGCCACCAAGCACAACTACCTGGTGAAGGACATCCGCGACCTGGCGGCGGTGATTCACGAGGCGTTCTACATCGCTTCTTCGGGACGCCCCGGGCCGGTGCTGGTCGACATCACCAAGGACGTATTGCAGGGGCAGGCGCATTATACGCCGGTGCACGCCATCCATCTGCCGGGCTACAAGCTGGTGACCGAGGGCCATGCCGGACAGATCCGCCGCGCCGCGCTGATGATGTGGGAGGCGTCGCGGCCGTTCGTGTACGCGGGTGGCGGCATCATCGCCAGCGGCGCGCACGAGGAGCTGCGCGACCTGGTCGAGACGCTGGACGCGCCCGCGGTGCTCACGCTGATGGGGCTGGGCGCGCTGCCGGCCGATCACCCGAACTTCATCTCGATGCCCGGCATGCACGGCTCTTACGCAGCCAACATGGGCATGTACGAGTGCGACCTGCTCATTGCGCTGGGCGTCCGGTTCGACGACCGCGTCACCGGGCGGCTGGCCTCCTTCGCGCCGCACGCCAAGGTGATCCATGTCGACATCGACCCGGCCGAGATCGGCAAGAACCGCGCTGCGGACCTGCCCATCGTGGGCGATGCGAAGAAAGTGCTCAGCCGGATCGTGAAGTCGCTGAAGGAGTCCGCTCCGCAGATGCGCGCCTTGCGCGAGCCCGACCGCCGGGAGTGGTGGCAGCAGATCCACGCCTGGCAGGAAGAGCATCCGCTGAAGCCCGTCTTCAGCGCCGACGAGATCAAGCCGCAGCACCTGATGGTGGAAATCGACCGGCTGTGCGGCGGCAACGCCATCGTCAGCGTCGATGTCGGCCAGCACCAGATGTGGGCGGCCCAGTTCATCCGCTTCAACCGCCCGCGCACATGGCTGAGTTCCTCGGGGCTCGGCTCGATGGGCTTCGGGCTGCCTGCGGCGATCGGCGCTCAGGTGGCGCATCCGGAGGCGCTGGTGGTGGCGGTGGTCGGCGACGGTGGTTTCCAGATGGCGATGCCGGAGATATCGACCATGGCCAACCAGGGCCTGCCCGTGAAGGTCGTCATCATGAACAACGGTTACCTGGGCATGGTGCGGCAGTGGCAGGACCTGTTCTACCAGAACCGGTTGAGCGCCGTGCAGATCGAAGCGTTTCCGAACATCGAGAAACTGGCCGACGCCTATGGCATCAAGGGCCGTATCGTCGACAAGCCCGCCGAGCTGCGCTCCGCGCTGGAAGACGCGTTCCGCCATCCGGGGCCTGTGCTGCTCGACGTGCGCGTGTCGCCGTTCGAGAACGTCTATCCCATGGTGCCCGCCGGGGCGGCGATCAACGAAATGGTGCTGGCGCCGCCGAAGCCCGTGGAAGTGCCCGTCTGAGGTTCGCGCCAAGGAGTTGACCCCCATGCTGATGACGATTTCCCTGCTGATGGAAAACAAGCCGGGCGCGCTGATGCGCGTCACAGGGCTGCTGTCGCAGCGCGGCTATAACATCGAGTCGCTGACGGTGTCGCGGACGCTGGATCCGACGCTGTCGCGCATGACGATCTGCGTGGACGTCGAGCCGCGCCTGCGCCCGCTGCTGATCAAGCAGATGAACCGCCTGGTGAACGTGCTCCAGGCGCACGACCTGACCGAGGCGCCGGCGGTGATCCGTGAAATGGTGCTGGTCCATGTCCGCGTGAGCCAGGAGAACCGCGCGGCGATCCTGAAAGAAGCCGAGATTTTCGGCGCCCGCGTCGTGGATTCCTCGGTGGGCGGCTTCGCGCTGGAAGCCAGCGGCGACCCGGAGAAGCTGGAAGAGTTCATCGCCGTGATGCAGACTTACGGCGAAATTGAGGTGACGCGTTCGGGGCTGGTGGCGGTGTCGCTCGAGCCCCGGAAGCTGAAGCTCGCGCCGCCCATTCCCAAGGCGCAGTCTGAATCCGAACCCGCTCATACCCGATAGAAGGAAGGAAGTCCCACACACAATGGCCAAGCGTTATTACGAACAGGACGGCTCGCTCGAGCCTTTGCAGGGCAAGACCGCCGCCATCATCGGCTATGGTTCGCAGGGGCACGCCCACGCGTTGAACCTGCGCGATTCCGGCGTCAGCGTGGTGGTCGGCCTGCCCGCCTCCTCGCGCTCCCGCGCCAAGGCGGAGAACGCCGGGCTCACCGTGCTCTCCCCCGCCGAGGCCGCGGCGCGCGCCGACTTCATCATGATCCTCGTGCCCGATCACATCCAGGCCGATCTCTACAATTCCGACATCGCTCCGTCGATGAAGCCGGGCAAGACGCTCATGTTCGCCCACGGCTTCAACATTCATTTCGGCTTCATCCAGCCTCCGGCGGGAGTGGACGTTTCCATGGTGGCGCCCAAGGCGCCGGGCCACCGCGTCCGGGAGGTGTTCCTGGAAGGCCAGGGCGTGCCGGCGCTGGTGGCGGTGGCGCAGGACGCCTCAGGCCGGGCGCTCCAGAACGCGCTTGCCTATGCTCTCGCGCTCGGCTCGCTGAAGGCGGGTGTGATCGAAACGACATTCCGCGAGGAGACCGAGTCGGACCTGTTCGGCGAGCAGACCGTGCTGTGCGGCGGCGTCAGCGAACTGATCAAGGCAGGATTCGAGACGCTTGTGGAGGCGGGCTATGCGCCCGAAATCGCCTACTTCGAGTGCCTGCACGAGCTGAAGCTGATCGTCGACCTGATCTACGAGGGCGGCCTCAGCTACATGCGCTATTCCGTTTCCGATACCGCCGAATACGGCGACTACACGCGCGGGCCGCGCATCATTGACAACCGCACCCGCGAGGAGATGCGGAAAATCCTCGGCGAGATCCAGTCCGGCGCGTTCGCCAGGGAGTGGATGGAGGAAAACCGCAGCGGCCGCCAGAAGTTCCTTGCGATGCGCGAGGCGGCTCAGAAGCATCAGATTGAAGTGGTCGGCGCGGAATTGCGGCAGATGATGACCTTCCTCAAGAAGAAGAAGGTGGAACAATAGGACTCCCGCGGCGCTCCGCGCCCTCTGGCAAAGGGGCGGAGCGCTGCGGCGCCCGCCGGTGGCGGGCAGGAGCACAGTGATGCGGATCTGGACTTTCGACACGACGCTGCGCGACGGCACGCAGGGAGAAGCCGTCTCTTTTTCTGTGGAGGACAAGGTCCTCATTGCGCAGAAGCTGGACGATCTGGGCATCGATTACATCGAGGGCGGCTGGCCGATGTCGAACCCGAAGGACAAAGAGTTCTTCGAGCGGATGAAGTCGGTCAAGCTGAAGCACGCGCGGCTGACGGCGTTCGGCTCGACGCGCTTCGCGCGCAATCCTGTCGAGAAGGACCCGAACGTGCTTGCGCTGGTGGAGGCCCAGACGCCCGTCATCAGCATTTTCGGCAAGAGCTGGGACATCCACGCCACCCGCGTGCTGGGCATCTCGCTCGAGGACAACCTGGCGCTGATCTCCGACACCGTGCGCTTCCTGAAAGAGCAGGGGCGCGAGGTCGTCTACGACGCCGAACACTTCTTCGACGGCTTCAACGCCAACCCCTCCTATGCCCTGCGCACGCTGGAGGCCGCCAGCCAGGCCGGGGCCGATGTTCTGGTGCTGTGCGACACCAACGGCGGCATGCTCACCGACCGGCTGGCCGAGATCGTCGCCGAAGTGCGCCGCCGTTTCGATGGCGTGATCGGCATCCACTGCCATAACGACGGCGACCTGGCCGTGGCCAACACGCTGGCCGCCGTGCGCGAGGGCGCCACCCACGTGCAGGGCTGTCTGAACGGCTATGGCGAGCGTTGCGGCAACGCGAACCTGGCGTCGGTCATCGCCAACCTCGAAGCCAAGATGGGCTATTCCACCATCGGCCCGGAAAAGCTGACGGCGTTGACCTCCGTCTGCCACTACATCGCCGAACTGGCCAACCTGCCACTGCCGCCCAGCCAGCCTTTTGTGGGCCGCGGGGCGTTCGCGCACAAGGGCGGCGTCCATGTTTCTGCGGTGCTGAAGGACTCGATCACATACGAGCACATCAGGCCTTCCGTGGTCGGCAACCGGCAGCGCGTCCTGCTCAGCGACATGAGCGGGCGCGGCAACGTGCTTTACAAGCTCGAACAGTACGGGCTGAAAGACCGCATCAGCGACGAGGCCAAGCGCGAGCTGCTCGACCGGATCAAGACCATGGAATACCTCGGTTACGAGCTGGAGGCCGCCGAGGGCACCTTCGAGCTGCTGGTCCGCGAGGCGTTGCAGCCAGGGCTGCATTTCTTCGATGTCGTCTCGCTGGAAGTGGAAACGCGCAAGATCGGGGCGCGCGATTCCATCACCACGGCTACCGTGATTCTGCGCGTCAATGATGCGATCCACTCGGCCACGGCCACGGGCGACGGGCCGATGAACGCGCTCGACCTCTGCCTGCGGCAATGCCTGGCGGCTGTCTATCCGGCGATCGCCGATGTGCGGCTGACGGACTACAAAGTGCGCGTGATCTCGACCGAGCGCGGTACCGCCTCCAAAGTGCGTGTGCTGGTGGAGTGGAGCGATCACCGCCGCTCCTGGTGCACGGTGGGTGTCAGCGAGAACATCATCGAGGCGTCCTGGAACGCGCTGGTCGACGCCATCCGGCTGGAGCTGATGCGGCAGTCCGACAAGGACGAGAGCATCGAAAGAGCCGTTGAAGACTATTGTTGGGGCGTGTGAAGCGCCGCGATCCCGGACTCGAACGCGCCTTGCGCCGCTCCATCCGGCGCCCGGATGAGGCGCGCGACGAGGCGATCCTCGGCGTGATCCGCAGTATCCCGCGCGGGCGCGTGGCTGCCTACTCGGCCGTGGCTGCGGCGGCGGGCTTCCCGCTGCATCACCGGCTTGTGGTGCAGTTGCTGCGCCGTCGCGGGGACCGGTTGCCGTGGCACCGTGTGCTCGGCGCGGGCGGCGAGATCCGGCTGCGCGGCGAAGCGGCGCTCGAGCAGCGCCTGCGGCTCGAAGCCGAAGGCGTGCGCTTCCGGGGCAGCCGCGTGGCGCCGGAGCATATACTCAAAGCGGAAGACCTCGTATGCCTGCGCCTTTGATCGACCGCCGCCTATTCTCCGTCTCTCTCCTTGCGCCGCTCGTCTCGGCCCAATCGCCGGACTGGGTAGAGTTGTTCAACGGCCAGTCTCTTGATGGCTGGAAGCCGAATGAAAGCCCGTCTTCGTGGCGCGTGGAGGGAGGGGCGATCCTCGCCGCCGGCCCGCGCTCGCACCTGTTCTATTCGGGTCCCGTGCAGGCGGCGCAGTTCCGCAACTTCGAACTGGAGGTAGAGGCGCTGGCGGAGCCGCGCGCCAACTCGGGCGTCTATTTCCATACGGCGTTTCAGCCCGAAGGCTGGCCCGCGCGCGGCTTCGAGGTGCAGATCAACAACACCGCCACGGGCGAAGGCAGTTACCGCGAAAACAAGAAGACCGGCTCGCTGTACGGGGTGCGCAACGTCTACAGGCAGTTCGTCAACGACAACGAGTGGTTCACGCTGAACGTGCTGGTGCGCAATCGCAACGTGCAGGTGCGGCTGAACGGCATGCTGGTGGTGGACTACACCGAGCCCGTGCCGCCGCCGCCCTATCCGGGGATGGAAAAAGAGCGGCGCATTGGCCAGGGAACGTTCGCCCTGCAATGCCATGATCCCGGCTCGCGCGTGCGGTTCCGCCGCATCCGCGTCCGCCCGCTCTCCGGCGATCTGCCGCTGCCCGCAGGCGCGGTGGAGCCGGTGGCGGACGCCGACTTCCGCGACATCCTCGCCCTCGGCGCGCAGAACTTCCCCATGGCGGACTACCATGTGCATCTCAAGGGCGGGCTCACCCTCCAGCAGGCGCTCGACCGCTCGCGGCTCGACGGCATCTTTTATGGCATCGCCGTCAACTGCGGCAAAGGCTTCGACATCGAAAGCGATGCTGGCGCGGTGAAGTTCTTCGAGTCAATGAAGGGCCAACCCTGCTTCATCGCCATGCAGGCGGAAGGGCGCGAGTGGACGCAGATGTTCTCGCGCCGCGTCGCCGGCATGTTCGACTACGTGTTCACCGACTCGATGACCTGGACCGACAACCGCGGCCGGCGCATGAGAACGTGGATCCCGGCCGAAGTGGGCGCGATCGCCGATCCGCAGGAGTTCATGGACACGCTGGTCGAGCGCGCTGTCGAAATCATCGAGAAAGAACCCATCGATATTTACGTCAATCCCACTTATATTCCGGACCAGCTCCAGGCGCGTTATGACGAACTCTGGACAGAAGAGCGGATGAAGAAAGTCCTGCAAGCCCTTGTGAAGAATGGCGTGGCGATGGAAATCAACGACCGCTATCAGATCCCATCGGCGAAATTCATCCGCGTGGGCAAGGAAATGGGCGTGAAATTCGCCTTCGGCACGAACAACGGCGGCGCGCGGGATCTGCGCCGCTGCGATTACGGCCGCCGCATGGTGCGAGAGTGCAAGCTGGCCTGGAGCGACTTCTGGACGCCCGCCCTTCCGGGGGCGCGGGCCATCGACCGGAAAGGCACCGTCAAGGGGACAGCCTGATCCGCCTCCTTCGCCGAGGGGGACAGCCTGATCCGCCTCCTTTGCCATTTTTTCGAAAGTGCCAGTGGCGTCTGACACCTTCACCTTTTCGTCCAAAGTGCCGGATCAGGCTGTCCCCTTCGGTCTGGTCTGTGCCGGGTATAATGGCCATTTGCGGTACTTTTTCTCGCGGCATATCCCAGACGCGCGGCGTGTGCTGCTGGTGGAGAGCGGTCCCCGCCACCTGATCGAGAACCTTCTTCCGGGGCTGTACGGGCAGCCGGTGAACCAGCGCGTGGACCTGTTCACCTGCTTCAGCGGCATGCCGCGCGGTTTCGATACGAGCCGCGGCGAGATTCTCCGCACGTCCGATTACCAGGGACGCGCGGCGCGGAAGCAGTTCTACGCGCGCCTGCGCCGCAGCGGCTACGACATGATGGGCATCGTCTGCGCCGACACCCCGCTGATGGCGAAGTGGAAGTGGGCGCTCGTCTGGCAGGTGCCGGCCAAGGTTTTCATCCTCAACGAAAACGGCGACTACTTCTGGTTCGACTACAGCCAATGGCGGATGATGGTGCGCTTCCTGCTGTTCCGCGCCGGGCTGAGCGGCGGCGAGGGCGCGGCCACCGTGTCCCGCCTGATTTTTGCACCTTTCGTACTACTTTACTTGCTCGGGTTTGCGGCGTACATTCATCTGCGGAGGGCACTGCGGACATGAGCAGAAAAATTGGCGCCAGGCGGGCCTGTCCTGAAAACCGGAGCAGACGCGGTTCTGTGCCGCGAGCGAAGCGGCCGAAGGCCGCGGGAGCGAGCGGTCGCGGCGAGGCCGGCCGTGGCGGGCGCAGCCGCGTTGGGACTGCTCACTCCCGGGCGCTTCGCACCCTCCGTTCGCGGCACAGAAATCCGCGGCACAGAAGCCGGATGAAACGGGCCTTCGTGCGCGGTACAGAAGCGGGTTCAAGCGGCCAACGTGCACGGCGCAGACCAGCGGTGGGGGGCGCCCCCTGGATTTTCCTGCTTCCCGCTGAAGCCCGGCTTCATGACCAGTCTTTGTCCCCGGTTTTCTGGAGGTTTCGGACATGAAAGCGGTATTCGTGACGGAATTCGGCGGCGTGGAGAAGCTGCGCTATGAAGATCTGCCCATGCCCGTGCCCGGCGACGGGCAGGCGCTGGTGAAGGTGCACGCCATCGGCGTGAACTTCATCGATATCTACTACCGAACCGGGCTCTATCCGGCGGCGCCGCCGGTGGTGCTGGGGATGGAGGCGGCGGGCGTGGTGGAGCGCGTGGCGCCGGGCGTGAAGGAAGTGAAGGTGGGCGACCGCGTCGCCTGGGCGATGCACCGCGGCGCTTACGCCGAGCACGCCGCCGTGCCGGCGTGGCTGCTGGTGCCGGTGCCGCCGGAACTGGACTTCCAGTCCGCCGCGGCAGCGCTGCTCCAGGGCATGACGGCGCATTACCTGACACACTCGACGTATCCGCTCAAAGAGGGCGAAACGTGCCTGGTTCACGCCGCCGCCGGAGGCACGGGGCGCTGGATCGTGGCGGCGGCCAAGATCCGCGGTGCGCGGGTGATCGGCACGACCTCCACGCCGGAGAAGGCGAAGATCGCCCGCGAGGCGGGCTGCGACGACGTGATCCTCTATACCGAAAACGACTTCGAGTACGAGACGAAGAAGCTCACCGGAGGGCGCGGCGTGGACGTCGTGTACGACTCGGTGGGCGCCGCCACCTGGGAAAAGAGCCTCGCCTCGCTGAGGCCGCGCGGCATGATGGTCAGCTTCGGCAACGCCAGCGGCGCGGTGCCCGCCTTCCAGCCTCTGGTGCTCAGCCAGAGGGGCTCGCTGTTCCTGACCCGCCCCACGCTGATGCATTACTGCGCCACCCGCGACGAGCTGCTGTGGCGCGCGGGCGATGTGTTCCGCTGGCTCATCGAGGGGAGGTTCCGCCTCCTCATCAACAAAGTTTACAGGCTGGCAGAGGCGGGACAGGCGCAGGCCGATCTGGCGTCGCGCAAGACGGCCGGAAAGCTCCTGCTGGTCCCCTGAGAACGATCAGCGCGGCGGCGGGGGCATCGGCACGGTCTGGCCGCCCAGGCCGGCGTAAGAATCTTTCACGCGAATCACCTTCCCATTGGCGAACGTGACGAACGTGATCTTTCCGGGCGGGTATCCGTAAACCCAGTCTTCCGTCTCGACGCCGTCGACGGTCTCGCGCCAGCGGTCGCGCGGATGGCCCAGCGCCATCCTGACCTGATCGGGCGTCATGCCCACCTCGGCGCGGTTGGCCTTGATCGCTTCCTGGATCTCGGGCGGGAGCGTATCAAAGTAGTTCTGCGTCGCCGTGCGCGTGTCGAACTCGAGCACCGGCTTGAGCATCTGCTTGATGTCTGCGGGCTTGGTCTCGGGAGGAATTCTGCCGGGGAAAACGAGCGCAATCGTGGTGCCCGCCGAGCGCGTGATGTTGCGCGACATGGGGACGGTGCGCCCCGATGTGCCCACGCCGCCCTCGATGCGCTCGTACCACTTGCCGCGCGTGTTCAGGCCGCCGTTGATCTGGAGGATGATCCGGTCGTCTTCAATGTCGATCTTCGTGATCTGCACGAGTTCGCCGATGCGCGCCACGGCCCCGTATTCGTCGCCCTTCTCGCGCCATTCCACCTTGTCATAGCTGCCGTCGCTGCGGATCTGCACCGGGCGCTTGACGCGCGGGATGAACGCCTTGACGGTGGCGAACTCGGCCGTCAGTCCGCGCAGCAGTTCGATCTTCTCCTCGTCGGTCAGCTTGCGGACGCGGTCCTCCTTGCCCCGCTGCGCGGGTAGAAGCATGGCGATGAAGATGAGCGCCCACAGCCGCCGCACGGCCTCAGTCCCCTCTTTCTGTTAGACGCTCCCACCGGCTCCGGGTTGCCCCTTGCGGCGCCCGAGCCAGGCAAGCAACAGCACGGCCGCCGCCGTCGTGGGAAGCCCGGCCTCGATTCCGTACTCGCCCCCGCTCCATAGAGGTCCTGCCTTCCACTGGAGTGCGTGGCCCGTCAACCCCATCTTAAACCCGCTGAGATTCACCCCAGCCAGAGGCAGGGCCCAGTTCCAGCCGAAGTGCAGCCCGATCGGCAGCCACAGATCCCGGCTGCGCCAGTAAGCCAGTCCCAGAACCACGCCCCACAGCGCCGTGTTTCCCACAGCCGCCCAGTTCGACTGCGGGTTGTCGAAGTGCGCCAGCGCGAACAGCACGGCGAACGGCGGAATCACCCAGCCCGGCCCGAAACGCCGCACCAGGATCTGGAACGGGTAGCCGCGGAACATCAGCTCTTCGCCCGCCGCGCCGATCCACAACAGCAACGTCACGAACACAAACTTCCCGACGCCGGCAGCCATCTCCGGTTCCGCCGTGCGCACCCACGACGCCAGCCCGAACAGCACGGGCAGCGCCGCCGCCGCCAGGCCCGCCAGCAGCCCCGCCACCGTGCCCGTGATCAGATGGCGCTGTGCGTTCGGCCAGGCGAGCCCCACATCTTCGAGACGCCCGCGCTCGAAAATGCGAAGCGCGGCCGCCGTGGCGAGCGCCGCCGCCAGAAACACGCTCAGCGCGCTGGCCAGCAGCAGGCTGTCGAAGCCCCAATACAGCACCGAACCGAAGACCATCCCGCCTATGCGCGCCAGCAGCAGGAACAGCGCCGCGCGGATGCCGAGGCCGATCACGGAGGGCGCCTGCGGCGCAGCGCCGGGCGCAGTCATGGCGCACCCCCGCGGCGGCGCGGCCTGATGGCTGGACGGCCCTGCGGCGTCATCAGCCTTAGCTTACCGGAACGGTTCTCCCAGCGCCTGCTGGCATAGGATGAAGTTATGGCCGCACGGCGGATTCTCGAACTCGGAGATGACACGTTGCGCCGCGTCTCGGCGCCGGCGGGCGATCCGCAGCAGGCCCGCCGCGTCATGCAGGACCTGGAGGACACGCTGGCCGATTTCCGCCGCCGGCACGGCTTCGGGCGCGGCATCAGCGCCATCCAGATCGGCGAGCCGCTGCGGCTGATTTTCCTCCTCGTCGAAGGGCGGCGCTACGAACTGGTCAATCCCGTCTTCGTGGAAAAGAGCGCCGAAACGTTCGAAATGTGGGACGACTGCTTCTCGTTCCCGGATCTCATGGTCCGGCTGAGGAGGCACGTGCGGGTGGTGATCGAGCATGAAGACCTCGAGGGCGCGCGGCGCCGGCTGGAGGCTGAATATGCACTCTCGGAGCTGATCCAGCATGAGATGGATCACCTGGACGGCGTGCTGGCGGTGGATCACGCGCGCAGCAGCCGGGACCTGATGACACGGCGCGAGTGGCTGCGGCAGCAGTCGGGGATTTGAGCCGGCCATCTCATCTCCCCGCGCGGCCCGGCTAAGGGTACTATGGGAATCGGATGCCGCCAGGCTGGGCTGCACCCGAGCGGATGCCCTAAATTGGGCTAAGGCAAAAAAGTAGCGCCGGATGGTCTGGAACATGAGGCCACGGTGTCCGATGGAGTGGGTGTATGATCGATCGGCGGTCCGAACCGAGGATGTTGTGCGCGGATTTAGTCGACGTCCGCTGGAAAGATCACAATGGCAGGACCCGGCGCGCGGTGGCCAATCTCGAGGACATTTCCCTCTCCGGCGCCTGCCTGCAACTGGAGACCAAGGTGCCTGTGGGCGCGCCCATGCGGATCTCGTACGACCAGGGCGAATTCGCGGGAGTGGTGCGTTACTGCATGTACAAGGACATCGGCTGGTATGTCGGCGTGCAGTTCGAACCGGGCTGCCGCTGGAATGAACGAGAGTTCCGCCCGATGCACCTGCTGGATCCCCGGTCTCTGGCGCGGAAGGCCCCGGCGCGGCTGAAGCCCGACTACCCGCGCCCGCGGAGCCAGTGAAGCCGCGCCCCGGCCGGGCTGCCTAGAAGTCGCCGTCCTTCACATACGGGTGCGACCAGAGGATCACCTGGAGCAGCACGCTCTTGATCCATGCCTGATGCATCCGCTCCACCTCTTCCGCTGACGCTCCGCCCGACGCCAGGAAGGGCTTGAGCGTGGCCGTCACCGGATACAGCAGCGCGATCAGGTAGCGGAAGGCCACGTGCGCCGAGCCGCTCGCGCCGTCGGTGCGGTTCTTCTTCAGACGGTGGTGGCGCAGGCCGATCTCGTGCTGGTAGTCGAGCCACGCCTGGCCGTATTCGGCCGAGGCGGTGTCGAGAATCCACTGGCCGAAACGCTTCCGCACCGCCTCCAGATAGCGCATGTCGGGCTGTCCGGTTTGCGGATCGCAGAATGCCGAAACCAGGTGCGGGTTCGCACCGACAAAGCCGTACCAGACGTCGAGGACTTTCTCGACCTGGGGGGCGAGGATCTCGCGCGAGCGCCGCAGCGCCGAGGCATCCTCGTCCGTGAACAACACGGTCTTCTTCAGCAGTTCGAAATCTTCCACACTGACGGGCGACTGCGCCAGCGCGGGCGAGCCGAATTCATAGCCGGGGATGTGAGGGTGTGTCATGTGTGTTTCCTTTCGCGAGAGAGATGGATATCAGGGCCCGCTGGTTGTCCCGCTGCGCCTCATCGGCTGCGGGCTGGAAATCAGGGCAATCGATGCGGAAGGCGCCCAGGCCGAAAGGCGCTTCCACAAAGCGGCAGTAGTGCGGTTCGGCCGCGCCCGGGAAGCGGTCCGGCTCGAAGTACTGGCAGTTGGTGCACATCCGCGCCACCGGGATGCGGCCCTGCTCCTGAAGCGAGCGCACCATCGCCATCAGCGCCGCCAGCAACTGCTCCTGCATGGACGCGGGCAGGGAATCCACCGCCGAAAGCAGATAGTCCGGCCACTGGCTGGCTGCGGCCGCGGCGCGGCGCCCGCGCGCCGTGAGTTCCAGCAGGCCGGCGCGCCGGTCGGCGGGATCGCCGCGGCGCCGGAGCATGCCTTTCTTCTCAAGCGCCGCGGCGGCATCGCTCACCGTGGGCAGCGTGAGCGCCAGCAGTTCCGCCAGTCCTGACAGACGGAGCGACCGGGGCGGGCGGGCGGCCACGGCCGCCAGAATCTGCGCCTGCGTCGGCGTGAGCGAATGCGATGCGGCCGCCTGCCAGGCGTGGTGCCGCAGCAGCAGCGAGATCCGCGCCAGTCCGGCGGCGATGCGCTGGGAGATGCCGGGTCCGGAGAACATACTTAGGAGTCCTAAGTATACGGCGGCGCGCGGATCCAGTCAAGCCCTGGCGGCGCGCCGCGCACAGGCCTCCCCGGCGGCTGCTAGCGCGCGTTGCGCTCGTCGGCGCTGATGTCGACTCGCCAGGCCCCGCGGTTATCGGCCAGGACGTGGTCGTTGACGCAGACTTCCAGCGGTCCGGCCTGACGGACGGTGAAGGTGGCTCTGGCCCCTCCCTGCTCGATTTGCGTTCCGATGCGCCAGACTTGCGAGAACTCGCGCATGCCGGGAAACGGAAACGGCGCTGCGGCGGAGGACCCGGGCTTGCCATCGGGGCCGTACACGCAGCCGCCAAAGAGGCAGCCGTAGTTCGTGGTCTGCACATCGGTCGTGGTGACGCGGACCACGGTCCCGGCCCGCAGCGGGCCGATAGAGGGGACGGGCGTGCAGGCTGTTGGGACGGGCTGCTGCAAACCGAGCACATAGGCCGCCCGGCCGTCCGGCAGCAGGAGGTCGAAATCAGACGCGGCCGTGCCGGCGCAGTTGGTGACGCCCTTCGCCCGGATCTGCTTGGGACCGGGCAAGCCTCTGTACGAGTGCGGCAACACGAGCGGCGATTGATTGTCCTCCTCGCTCCTGGCGAGATCGGCGTTCCGCACCTCGGTCTTCTGCCCGTCGCCAAACTCGACTTCCAGCAGCGTGCAGGGGCCGCGGCCGTAAACGCGGATCTCCAGCGGCTGGTCCATCCGGCAGGCTGGGCCGCCCTGCGAAAGCAGCCTGCACGCGGATGTGGCGCTGCCCGGGTTCGGCGGCAGCACCACGACCCGGCTCACCTTGCCGATGTTGCAGCCGGCGGCGAGCGCCAGCACGGGCAGCGCCGGCAGGAGCCGGGCCCGGAGAGATCTCGCGGTTGTCTGGAGCATGAATCCTCCTCCGTCGGATGGTCCGGCGGCCGCGGCGCGCGGGCGCGCGTCCAGCCAGCCGTTGAAGGGTAAGGCCCCCCTGATTGGATAACCGGAAAAAACCGGAGGCGCGGGCGCATCCTAAGGGAATTACCGCACAGAAACTCAGGTGAACGACAGGCTAACTGCATGCCTTGGGCCTATGTCTGCGCTTGCAGGGGACATGATAGATTTCATGGAATGGGACCGGGCGACCGCGTCTTGCTGACGTCGCTTGCCGGCGCTGTGCGCCTGCGCGAACTGGCCGAGGCGGTGCGCGGCGGTGCGCTTGTGGGATTGGGAGGCCCTGACGAGGTATGGGAAGCGCGCCGGCTGTGCGCGGATTTCGACCACGTGATGTTCGTCGAAGGCAGCCGCGAAGAGATCCCGTGGGCCGGGGCATGGTTCGACGTCGTCGTGGACGAACAGCCCGGAGCGCCGACGCCGGAGATGCTTCGGGTGCTGCGTCCGGAGGGCAGAATCGTGGGTCCCGGCGGATGCAGGCCGTGAATCCTGGGGCGCCGGGCGGGGATGGCCCGTCTCCCGCTAACGCCTGCAGCAGATTCAGCCGAAGAGAAGGATAGGGAGGTGATGACTCTGGCACCGCTGGCGCTGATTCTGGGCGCCTTCCTGACGGGCGTTCCAGGGAGCAGGGAAGGCGCGCCATTCCTGCCGGTGGCGGAAGCGCGCGAGCGGGCGGCGAATCACGCGGGGCAGCAGGTGTGCGTGCAGGGCGTAGTGACAGTGGAGACCGGGGTTCTCCAACCGGGGCCGTGGGACTTTTACCTGCAGGACACCTCCGGAGGCATTTTCGTACGCGGTGTCGGACCGGACGCTCTGGCGAGGGGCGCGGCGGTGGCCGCTTGCGGGACATTGGGTAACGATGGGACCGAGCCTGAGTTGGGGCGGGCCGAGGTGCGGGTCTTGGGGAAGGCCCGCCTGCCGTCGCCGGATATCCTCACGATCGCTCAGGCGTTGGACGGGGTCTCGGCGGGCAAGCTGGTGAAGGTGCGCGGGAGGGTGCAGCGCGTCTCGATCGGAGAGACGCGGGACGTGATGTGGCTGGGCGAGGAGGGGCCCGTTTTTCGGGTCTATCTCCGCCGGAAGGCGTCTGTGCCTTCCGCTCTGCCGCATTCCGCCCCGATAGGCGGCGAGGTGGAGGTGACGGGGATTCTCCTGCCGGAGGAGAAGAACAAATTCCAGATCCGCTTGCGGGGCTCCAGCGACGTAGTTCTGGTGGCATCGCCTGAAGACGCCAGGGTAAAGGCGCTCCGCCTATGGTTGTTCGCCGCCGCCGTACTGGGGCTGGGGATCGGGCTTTGGGTGGCGCTGCTGCGCCGCGCGGTCCGGAGGCAGACGGCGGAGATCCGCCGGCTGATGATCGAAGCCCGGCAGTCGGAGGAAGCCAAGTCGCGGTTCCTGGCCAACATGAGCCACGAGATCCGCACGCCGCTGAACGGCATCATGGGGATGACCGAACTGGCGCTGGAATCCGACCCAGGTCCGGAGCAGCGGTCCTACCTGGAAACCATCCGCAGCTCGGCGCGGGCTTTGCTGGAGATCGTCAATGACGTGCTCGACCTTTCGCGGATCGAAAAGGGCCAGATGAGACTGGAGCCGCAGCCGTTCGAACTGCGGCAGATGATCGACGAACTGCTGCCGTTGATCGCTGTCCAGGCGCAGCAAAAGGGACTCCGGCTGGAAGTCCGGTTCGACGGCCGGTTGCCTGAAACGGTGATGGGGGATGCCGGGCGCCTGAGGCAGGTGCTTGTCAACCTGCTCGGCAATGCCGTCAAGTTCACGGCCAGCGGCTGGATAAGACTGGAAGTGGAGCCGGAGGGAGAAGGGAAGATTCGCTTTACGGTGGCCGACTCCGGGCCGGGCATCCCGCACGGAAAGCAGAAAGAAATCTTCCGCGCTTTTGTCCAGGGCGACGGTTCATCGACGCGGCAATACGGCGGCTCGGGACTGGGCTTGACGATCAGCGACCACCTGGTGCGCATGATGGGCGGGGAGATGGAGCTGGAGAGCGCACCCGGCCGGGGCGCCAGATTTTCTTTTTCGATTCGCCTTCCGAATGCAAACGGCGGCGCCGCGCCCGCGGAAGACTTTCAGGAGGCTGAGTGCCTCGTGCACGGGCTCCGCATCCTGGTGGCGGAAGACAACGACATCAACCGGCGGACCCTCGACAGCCTGCTGCGGCGCGACGGCCATTTCCCGCGCTTCGCCACCAACGGCGCCGAAGCAGTGGAATTGGCGAGGACGGAGCGCTTTGACGCGATCTTGATGGACGTGCAGATGCCGGAGGTCGACGGACTGGAAGCCACTCGCCGCATCCGCGCGATCGAGGCTGCCGAGAAAAGAGATCCCGTCCCCGTGATCGGACTCACCGCGCACGCATTCCCTGAGGACGTGCAACGCTGCCGGGCCGCCGGGATGACCGATTATCTTGCCAAGCCCTATCACATCGACGATCTGAGGCGCCTGCTGGCCGACTGCTCGCAACGCACCTACAGCGGCGCCTGACACACGAATGCAAACACCCGCGGGTGTATGCTTTCCGTGGACAGGAGAGCACAATATGCATTCCCGCCACTGGACCCGCCGGGCCTTCTCCGCCTCGCTCGCATCGGCCGCCTGGGCCGCCGGCGCGCAGCCCGCACCGCCCTCGGACCGGGTGCGCATCGGCCTGATCGGCTGCGGCGGCATCAGCGTGGCCGATTCCAACGCATTTCTGGCCCACAAGGAGTGCGAGATCACGGCCATTTGCGACGTGGACGACGCCATGATCGCAAAGACGCTCAAGCGTCTGGACGATCTGGGGCGCAAGCGCCCGGATCCGGCGAAGGATTTCCGCCGCGTGATCGAGCGCAAGGATATCGACGTCATCCTCAACTGCACGCCGGACCACTGGCACGCGCTGCCCACGGTGATGGCGTTTGAAGCGGGCAAGGATGTCTATGTGGAGAAGCCGCTGGCGACGACGCTATGGGAGGGCCGCGTGATGCGCGACGCGGCGCGCCGCCACAACCGGATCGCGGAGATGGGCACGCAGTGGCGCAGCGGCACGCACTGGTCGGAAGCCGTGGAGATGGTCCGCTCGGGCAAGATCGGCAAAGTGCGGCAGGTGCGCTGCTTCGCCTATCTGGACTGGGTCACTGACTGCGGCAACCCGCCCGATGAGCCGGTGCCGCCGGGTGTGGATTACGACATGTGGCTCGGTCCGGCGCCGAAGCGCCCGTTCAACCGCAACCGTTTCCACTTCAACTTCCGCTGGTTCTGGGATTACGCCGGCGGGCTGATGACCGACTGGGGCGTGCACCTGGTGAACATCGCGCTATGGGCGATGGGGCCGGAGTGGCCGAAAAGCGTGGCCGCCTCCGGCGGCAAGTATGTCTTGCAGGACAACACGGAGACCCCCGACACGCAGATCGCGGTGTACGACTTTCCCTCCTACACGCTCATCTGGGAGCATTCGGTGCAATGCGGCCTTGGTCCGGACCGCCGCGAGCACGCCGTGGTCTTCACCGGCGCCGACGCCACCCTGATCGTAGACAACAACGGCTGGGAGGTGGTGGCCGAGCCGAAGAAGCGCGAGCGCGTGGTCGAGATGCGGCGGCGCGCGCCCGCGGGCGACAACGCGCGCGCCGCGCATGCCCGCAATTTTCTTGACTGCGTGAAGTCGCGCCAGCAGCCGGTGGAGAACCTCGACGTCGGCCATCACGTTTCGGCCGTGGCGGCGTTGGGCAACATCGCGCTGCGGTCGAAGAGCCGGATCGAGTGGGATGCCGCCTCGGAACGCGTGGCCGGCAACGAAGCGGCCAATGCGCTGCTCAAGCGCGAATACCGCGCGCCCTGGAAGCTCGGCTGAACAGCGTTTATTGCGGCGCGTCCTTCTTATACTTGAGCCGCGTATAGGCGATGCGGAAGCCCTGCCGTTCCCCGTTGCGCTGAGAAGCGCTGCCCGGGGCGGCGCCCATCAGCGCCATCGTGCAGCCACGGTCGGACACATACCGCAGGCGCGCAGCCAGCAGCGCCCGCTGCGCGCCGCGGCGGCGGGCTTCGGGAATCGTCGACGCGCCCGCCAGGTGGGCCACCGGAGGCGCCAGCGACAGTGCCGCAGAGGCCACCGGCCTGCCGTCGATCCACGCCAGGAAGCAGGGCGAGTCCTTCTTGTGCACGGATACCTGTCCTATTTCGAGGATAAAGCCGTAATACTCGGGAGCTGTGTCGCGCCAGCCCTCGGCGGCGACACGCGCCCACAGGTCTGCTTCCGCCTCCGAGACCACCGTGACGCTGACGTCCACGGGCGCTCCGGGAGCAGCGTCCACTGTGCGATACATCACGTTGGACAGTTCCACCAGCCGGTAGCCGCGCTCCTGCAACAGCGCGAAGCACCCGATGCCTGCCAGCGGGCTGACTTCATGTTGCGCCGGCGCGCCGCGGTCGAAGAAGAAGCGCTCCAGTGTGTCGAGCACCTGCGGCGTAGCCGGCTCGAACAGTCCGAGGCAGAACGTCTGCGTGACCGGCGAACCGGGGCCGTCATAGAGCGCCACCGCGCCCCCGGCTTCCATCCATTCGGCGCCGCTGCCGGGCGCGATGCGGCGGCGGGAGTCGACGAACCGCGCCGAGCTCAGCGCTTCGGCGCGCTCGAGCTGGCAGGCCAGCTCTGCATCCGCGAAGGGTGTTGCGGCCGGATGGGGCATAGGGCTCATTGTACAGGCAGGCTGGCCGCCCGCGGCCTGCCGGGCCGATTTGAGAGACTCGAAACGATGTGGCGCGCCGTCTGGCTCCTCTCAACCGCCGCAGTCATGGCGCAGGCGCAGGAGGGGCTGACAGGAACCGTTTTGGACGCCAAGGCAACCCCCCTGCAGGGTGCGCGCGTGGAGCTGCGCACGGCTGCCGGCGCGCGGATCGGGGAGACCCGCACGGATGAGAGCGGCCGCTACGGCTTTGCTTCCGGCGTGCCCGGCATGCGGCTGGTGGTGGAGAAAGAGGGCTTTGCGCGCGTGGAGTGGCGTGCCACGGGCGGCGACCGGATCACTCTCGCGCCAGCGGCGCTTTCCACCGTGGTGACCGTGACGGCGCGCGCCGGAGCGCTGGAAGAGGCGCGCAGCGCCGCGCCGCTCGTCTGGCAGCGGCAGCGCGCGGACTCATCCGGACAAACCGCGCCCACCGCGGGCCACCTGCTGGAAGAGGGGCCGGGCGTTCTCGTGCAGCAGACCACGCCGGGACAGGTCTCGCCCTTCCTGCGCGGGTTGACCGGATATCACGTCGTGCATCTGGTGGACGGCGTGCGCTTCAACAACTCGACGTTCCGCAGCGGTCCGAACCAGTATCTGGCGTTTTTCGAGCCCTCCCAGGCAGAGCGCATGGAAGCCATGCTCGGACCGAGCGGCACGCAGTACGGCAGCGACGGGTTGGGGGGCACGATTCAACTGCTGACGCCGGCGGCGGAGTTCGCGTCCGGCGGCGGCTGGCAGTGGCACGGTTTTCTGCAGGCGGGCGGTGAGAGCGCAGACTGGAGCGGATCCGGGCAGGCCGAGGTCACCGCGGCGCGCGGACCGCTGTGGCTGCTGGGCGGCGTGCACGGGGCTCGCCATCAGGATCTGCGCGCGGGAGGCGGCTTCGATTCGCACCACGTTTTCCGGCGCCTGCTCGGGCTGGACCTCGAGCAGATCCGTGAGCTGACGGGCGGGCGGCTGCAGGACACGGCGTGGTCGCGCACAGGCCTTTACGGCAAAGCTGCGTGGCGGATCGGCGCGCGGGATCTGATCAGCGGCTGGATCCAGCGCAGCGCGATCCTGGGCGTGCGCGGGTACAAGGATCTGTGGGGCGGGCTGGGGTGGCTGCGATCGGAGTTCCGGCCGCAGCAGCTCGATTTCGGCTATGCGCGGTGGGAGCGTTTCGGCGGCTTCTTCGACAGCGTGAGCGCGCGGCTGAGCTGGAACCGGATGCTTGACGGGAGCGTGCGGCAGGGGCTGCGCGCGGGCGACTCGGTGATCCGGGACGAAGACGAAGTAAGGGTGTTGGGCTGGCACGGGCAGGCGCTGCGAAGACTGGGCGGAAGCTCCAGCATGGGAGTGCAGGGCGAATGGTACGGCGAGAGGATCCGTGCCGTGCGGCTGCAGGACGGTGCGACGGTGCGGCCGCTGTACCCGGATGATTCTGCGTACCGCACGGCGGCGCTGTCGGCGCACGGTTCGACGGAACTGGCGGCGCGCCGGGTGCGCCTGGGCTACGGGGCGCGGTGGACGGATGTGCGGTTCCGCACGCGGGAGTCGGCGCAGTTCGGCATACCGGCTTCGTCGCTGCGGTTCAGCCAGTGGACGTGGAACGGCAGCGCCGTGTGGCGGCTGGGGAGGGGCTGGGGACTACACGCCGCCGCCGGGCTCGGCTTCCGCGCGCCGAACCTGAACGACCTGGGCGCGCTGGGGCTCAACGATCTCGGCTACGAGATACCGGTGCGCGACGCGCTGCCATGGCAGCCGCTGCTGGCCAACAGCGCGGGCGAAGGGGCGTTGTCGAAGGGTGTGCGCGTGCGCGCGCTGGCGCCGGAGGCTCTGAAGAACGCGGAGGCGGGATGGCACGGCGCGTGGGCGCGTTTCGACGCGCGCGTGCAGGCATTCGCGGCGCGGCTTGAGGATCCGATCGTGCGCCGCACACTGCTGTTTGACGCGGCGCGCGTGCCGGACTCGCTCGGCGGCATTCCGGTGCGCGCGGTGCCGCAGACGCCGCAGCAGGCGCAGCAGGGGGTAGTGGCGGTGGCGGCGCCGTTCGACGCGCGGGCGGTGAAGGCGTTCGTCAACGACGGGCGCACGGACTACCGCGGCGTCGAGTCGCTGTTCCGCTGGAGAATGTCGCCGCGATGGAGCGCGCGCGGCGCGTATTCTTTCATCGCCGGCAACGATCTGGACCCGCACCGCCCCGTGCGGCGGCTGCCGCCGCAGAGCGGGCATCTCGTGCTGCGCCATGATTCGGGGCGGCGCTGGTGGGCGGAGGCGGGCGTATTGGCGGCGGGCGCACAGCGGCGCCTGAGCGGAGGGGATCTGGACGACGAGCGGATCGGCGCCGCGCGCAGCCGCAACGATATCCGCGCCTTTCTCGCCGGCGCGCGCGTGAGCGGATTTCTCGATGCGCAAGGCAGGTTCCGTCCGACAGGGGAGACTCCCGAGCAGATTGCAGCGCGCGTGCTGCCCGCGTCGCCTGGCATCAGCGACTCGCTGCGCGTCCCGTTGAATACGGCGGCGCCAGGCTGGGCGAGATTCGATCTGCGCGGAGGCTGGAAGGCTGGGGAATTCTGGTCGATTTCCGGGGGAATCAGCAATCTGTTTGACCGGAATTTCCGCGTGCATGGTTCGGGCGTGGATGCGCCGGGGCGGTCTTTCCTCGTGCAGGTCGTGAGGCAGTGGTGAGCCCCGCGCCGCCTGAATGTGTGAGAAAATCCCGTTTTCAACGGCCATGAGAGGACTGATGTGCATCTGGATGGCGGCGCTGCTTTGCGCGCCGCCGGTTGCGGGACAGCAGGCGGCCCCGAGGGCGCTCACCGTCGAGTGGATCATGCAGGGACCGGCGCTGTTCGGCTACGCGCCGCGCGCGGTGCGCTGGAGCGGGGACGGGCAGCGTGTCTACTTCGAATGGAAGCAGGCTTCTGAGCCGCAGGAGAAGGAATGGTCGACGTGGGTCGTGAACCGCGACGGCGCCGGATTGCGGCGGTTGAGCGATGAGGAGGCGCGGCAGGCTCCTCCGCCCTCCGGGAATCGGTCGGCGGACGGCACGAAGGTCGTGTTCGCCCGCGATGGCGACGTCTTTCTGTACGACCTCAAGGCGGACCGCATGCGGCGGCTGACGAAGACCGGCGACGCCGAGTCCTCGCCACGTTTCACGCGCGACGGGCGCGCCGTGGCGTTTGTCCGCAGCAGCAACCTGTACCTGCTCTCGCTGGAATCGGGCGCCATCGAGCAGTTGACCAACATCCTCCCGCCCGGGCAGCCGGACCCGGATGAAGAGCGCAAGGGCACGGCCAGCCAGGAGTGGCTGAAGAAGGAAGAGCGTGCGCTGCTGGAAGCCGTGGAGAAGCGCGCCCGCCAGCGTGAAGAGCGCGAGGCGAAGCGGAAGAAAGAAAACCCGCGCAAGCCCTTCAGGCTCACGCCGCGCCAGACGGTTTCGGACCTGATGCTCGCCCCCGGCGGCAGGCAGGTGCTCGCCACCATCATGGAACGCCCGCAGGAAGCGAAGACGGCGCTGATGCCGCTCTACGTGACCGAATCGGCGTACACGGAAACGCAGCCCACGCGCACCAAGGTGGGCGATGTGCAGCCTCGTCCCCGCACGGCGTTGATCAGCGTCGAGACGGGAGATGCGAAATGGCTCGATCCGGGCATCAAGACCACTCGCGAGGGCAAGGAAGTGGAGCGCACGGTGCTCCTCCTCAATCCCCAGTGGAACGAAGAGGGCACGCGGCTGGCAATGCTGGGGCGGGCGGCGGACTTCAAGGACCGCTGGGTCTTCGCCGCCGACCCTGAGACGGCAAAGATGCGCGTGCTGCACCAGGATTCGAGTGAAGCCTGGGTGGACGGACCGGGGGCGATGGCGCTGGGATGGCTGCCCGGCGGGCGTGAAGTGTGGTTCCAATCCGAGCAGACCGGCTGGTCGCACCTGTACGCCGCGGATTGGGAAACCGGCGCGGTCCGCGCCTTGACGGAGGGCGGCTGGGAAGTGAAGCGTGCGGAACTGTCAGAGGACAAGGCGCAGTTTCTCCTCGTCTCCAGCGAGACGAGCCCTTACGAACACCACCTGTACGCCATGCCCTCCCAGGGAGGGCCGCGCACGCGCCTGACCAGTGCGCCGGGGCTGTACGAGGGCGAGCTGTCGCCGGACGGCCAGCGGCTCGCCGTCATCCACAGCCGGACGAACCAGCCGCCCGAGCTTTACCTGATGGATGCGAAGCCGGGGGCGCCCATGCAGCGGGTGACCGTCTCTCCTGCGGAAGAATTCACCAAATACCCTTGGATCGATAAGCCGATTGTGGAAATTCAGGCGCGCGACGGAGCAAGAATTCCAGCCCATATTTTCAAGCCGAAAGCGTGGAAAAAAGGTGGACCGGCGGTGATTTTCGTCCATGGCGCCGGGTATTTGCAGAACGTGCACCGCGGATGGTCCAGCTACGCGCGCGAAAACCTGTTCCATCATCTGCTCATGGAGCGGGGCTACATCGTGCTGGATCTCGATTACCGCGGCTCAGCGGGACACGGCCGCGCCTGGCGGACCGCCGTCTACCGTCACATGGGAGGCAAGGACCTGGACGACCAGGTGGACGCCGCAAAGTGGCTTGTCAGCGAGCACGGCGTGGACCCGAAACGCATCGGCATTTACGGGGGCAGCTACGGCGGATTCATCACGCTGATGGCGATGTTCACCAAGCCAGGCGTCTTTGCCGCGGGCGCCGCGCTGCGGCCGGTCACGGATTGGGCGCACTACAACCATCCCTACACTGGCGCCATTCTGAACCTGCCGCAGGACGATGCGGAAGCCTACAGGCGCAGCTCCCCGATCCACCACGCGGCAGGCTTGCAGGGAGCGCTGCTGATCTGCCACGGAATGGCAGATGCGAATGTGCATTTCCAGGACACCGTCCGGCTGGCGCAGAAGCTCATTGAGCTGGGCAAGGAAAACTGGGAGGTGGCTTTTTACCCGGTGGAAGACCACGGCTTTGTGAACGCCTCAAGCTGGACGGACGAATACCGCCGGATTCTGAAGCTGTTTGAGACGAACCTGCGGAAGTAGCCGCTGGCTCTCATCCGAAAAACCCGGAAAAACCGGGACAGGCCCGCCCGGGCGCGACTTTTTTTGTTGAGATTTTCCACAATCCGTCTCCTGCTGGCTCCGATCCCTGGCCTGCCCAGAGGATCCAATAGCCTGACGGTCTCAGCGTCCCCACTTTCCAGCGAATCTCTCATGCCCCTAGTTACAATTCCCTTCCAAGAGGTGAGCAATCACTCATGTCCATCAGCCCGAATTGAGCCCTTTGCGCACTTGCAGGGGGACAGAGCCCTCCGCCCCCTTTGCACTTTTGTCTGGGCTCGATTCAGGCTCTCCTGATTGTTCGAAAAAATTGCGCCCGGGCGGGCCTGTCCCGGGTTTTCGTCCCGAGTTCTTAGCCCTTTGCGTATTCGCAGAGGGGACAGAGCCCTCTGCTCCCTTCGCACTTTTGTCTGGGCTCGATTCAGGCTGTCCTGGTTGTTCGAAAAAATTGCGCCCGGGCGGGCCTGTCCCGGGTTTTAGGATTATCTGAGAGTGCCCAAACCGAGCAGCTCGGCGCGCAGCCTGCGGTCGTCCTGCAGCGCACGCAGGTAGAGAGCTTCCTCGCCGGACGCTTTCAGCTTTGCGTGCGCCTCAAAACGTCTCCGGACCTGCGCCGGCCAGTGCGCCGCGGCCAGGCGCCGTATGTGGAAGCGGTCCCATTCGCCGCGCGCCGCTCCCGGGGGCTCATAGACCATCGGGCTTCGGGCGAGGCGCCGCAGCAGGCGCGCGGAACTGCGCGCTCCCGGATGCGCCGCCAGGCGGCGCTCTTCTTTCTGGGCGAGAGCCTCGATGTGCGGGTCCACCGGGCGGAAACCGAGCTTCCGGTAGAACCAGAACGCGCCGGATTCAATCGCTTCCTCGTTGTCGTGCCCGATCTGATACGGGTCGACCCAGAAGACGCTCACGCCGAGCATCTGGCGGCAGAGCCGCAGGAGTTTCGCATAAATCCACGCCGTTTCACCCTCGCGGAAGGTGTAATAGAGGTTGAATCCGGCCTCGGCGCGCTCGAAAAACGACAGCACTTCTATGTAGCCTGAGGGCACGCCATTCTTGAAGAACATCCCTCCGTGGTAGGCGCGCAGCGGCAGCCGCGCTTCCGGTGCAGCGCCGAAGAACAGGATTTCCAGCCCCCGGCCGGCGTCCGCGGTGTAGACGTGCTTCAGGTCGGGGAAATTGAACCCGTACAATTCGCGGTACCGGACCGCGGAGGTGTCCTGGATCATCGCCAGCGCATCCCGCGCTTCCGAAACTTTCAGGCGCCGGACGGGCAGGGCGGGCCCGCTCAGTTCCGCTGGCAGATCGACGTCCTTGCGCCGCAACAGCGGGGCTGTATGAAAGAACGTGGCCGCGCCGCGGCGCGTGTGGGTGCGCGCAGCGGCGGATTCGCCGATGCGCCAGTGCAGCATGATCCGCGCTCCGTCGTAGAGCTCCGCCCGCCGCTCGGGCGGGCCGCCGAGCTGTTCCAGCCTCTGCAAGACCCATTGAAGCGATGTCTGATCCGGTTTGCGCGCCCCGCCGATCCATTCCCGGGCAGGGAAATGCGCCTCCACAGGCCACTCTTCGCGGGCCGCAGGAAGAATGGCGGCCAGCAGCGGGCCGAACCTGTCCGGCTCCGGGCAGTCCTCCCAGGCGATGTCGATCGAGCCGCCATGACGCGCTGACAATGCCCGCGCAGCATCGTAGGTGAAGATCGCTGTGACGGAAGTTCCGGCCATTCCAGACACTTCTGGTTCTTCCAGCGCCTCCGGCGATTCCCCAAGGGCCGCCAGGCGGGCGCCGAAGCCGCACAGCAGCTCATCGCAGGCGCGCGCCACGGCCTCACTCTGCGGATAGGCGCGCAGGAAGAGCGCGTCCTCGTGCAGCCGGATCAGGTCTTCGGGGCTTGAGAAGGGCGCCTCCGCGAGCCGGTGCAGCAACTCGACGAGCGGCGCGGGATCCTCGCCATAGCGGTGTTTCCACGACGCCAGTTCATCGAGCAAAGAGGCCATGCCGGCCAACCAGCTTATCTCACCTTGAGGGCTTCGCTTTGGCCGCGGCCGGCTTAGGCTTCGCTGCGGCAGGCTCGGAGATCTTCAGGATCTGATCGGCGGCAAGGTTTTCGAGCGTCTGCTTCGCGCCGCTGGGCCAGACGATTTCGACGCTGCGGATGCGGTTCTCGCCGCCCAGCCCGAAATGCACGCGCCTGTCGCTCGACCCCATGAAACCAACGCTCACCGAGACGTGGTTGTAGAGCGCGCGTCCGGAGGCGGTGGTCACTTTGACCTGCGCTCCGATGGCGTCGCGCGGGCTGCGGCGTCCGGTCAGCTCGAGGAGCAGCCAGTGATTGCCCGTGGCGCCGCTGTTCATCAGGATGCGGGGGCGCGAATTGAGCGACGTGACGATCAGATCCATGGCGCCGTCATTGTCCAGGTCGGCGAACGCCGAGCCGCGCTGGAAGCCCTTGCGCGTGAAATCCGGGCCGAGTTCGGCGGAGACGTCGATGAAGTGCCTGCCGCCAACGTTTTCGAACATCGTGTCGTTCTGGGGCGACAGTTCATTGAATTCGTCCACGTCGCCGTTGGACGAATAGATGTCTTTCCAGCCGTCGTTGTTGTAGTCGATGAAGCCATTGCTCCAGCCGGAATAGGGACGGCTGAGGTAAGTGATGCGCGTGGGCGTGGAGACCAGTTCGAACGCCTCGCCCGTGTTCCGCAGCAGGCCCCAGATCTGCGAGCGGAGGTTGTTGTAAAAGATGTCCACGCGCCCGTCGTTGTCGTAGTCTTTCGCGTCACAGCCCATCGAGGAGCCCGCCTGGGCGTTCTCGTTGTAAGCGACTCCGAGCTGGAGCCCGGCTTCCTCGAAGAACTTCCCCTGCCGGTTCAGGAAAAGGAAATTCGGGTCCGTGTCATTGGCGACGAACACGTCCAGCCAGCCGTCGCCATTGAAGTCGGCGATGGAGACGCCCATGCCCTTGCCGGGCGCTTCATGCAGGCGCACTTTTTCGGTGACGTCCACAAACTTGCCGTTGCCGAGATTGCGGAAGAGCTGGTGCGGGACGCTCGGGTAGCGGCGCGGATCGCAATACAGATCGAGATCGCTCATCGCGCAGCGGTGATCGGTTTCCGGAGACCAGAAGGTGTAATTCGAGACGAACAGGTCCAGCCAGCCATCGCGGTCGTAATCGAACCATGCGGCTGCCACGCTCAACATGTCCTGAGGCTTGGTTCCGATGCCTGATGCGGCCGTGACATCGCGGAACGTGCCATTCCCCATGTTGCGGTAGAGCACGTTCCTGCCGGCGGTGGCGATGAACAGATCCGTCCAGCCGTCGTTGTCGTAGTCGCCGGCGGCGACGCCGAAGTTGAAATCGAGGTCTTTGCCGAGCAGCCCGGCGCGCTCGGTCGTGTCTTCAAACGTCCCGTCAGGCTTCTGGCGCAGCAGCAGGTTGTAAAAAGTGGGGTCCGTGCGCTTGCGCTCGGGGAAGCGGGCGCCGTTGGTGAAGAAGATGTCGAGCCGCCCGTCGTTGTCGTAGTCGAGCACGGCGATGCCGCCGCACATCGGCTGCGGGAACCACTTCCTTCCGTACAGGCTGTTGTTGGAGATGTAGCGGAATGGCCATCGCGCGGCGGCGTCGCGGAAGGTGGGGCGCTTCGCCGGCGGCGGCTCAGGCTCAGCCAGCGCACGGAAGTGGGCGGAGAGAAGGAGCGCCGCGGCGCCCGCACCGGCAATCAGCCACACGCGCCCGCATCTGCGGGCTGCTGGCTGTGCTGATGAGAGAGGCAAGGGGCGGTTCCTTCCGGTCATCTATTCGCGTTGCGGCGGATGCCGCATGCCGCGGTGCATCAAGGCGCGGCCGGCAGCGGATATTCGAGCGACTCCGCCAGCCATTCGCGCTGCTCGCGCACCGCGGCTTTCAGTTTTTCCACCAGTTCGGCGCGGCGGTCGAACAGGCGGTAACCCTCGCGCGGGCGCAGGTAGCCGCGCGCCTTGGGCTCCTGTTCGTACAGCGCCTCTTCGCCGATCTCCGCCGCCAGGCGCTGGTAGCGCGCGCGGTTTTCGAGCAGCGCCTTCACCAGCAGCGGCAGCACGATCGAGTAGTCGCACTGCATCGATTCCGTCGTCTGCTGGTAGTGGTCTTTATCCACTTTGCCCCAGGTGACGGCTTCGGCGGGGAAGCAGGAGGACAGCGATCCATCGGTGACCGGGGCGCTCACGATCTGCACATCGAACAGGTATCCGCGGATGTCCGGCAGCCCGAGAATCTGCCCCAGCGCGGGCTCGGGCTGGAGGTTGAAGTTCTTGGGCACGCCGCCGCCGAGGATGAGCGTCGCCAGCGCCTTCGCTTCACTCTCGAACAGCCCCCAGCGGTGGAAGGCGCAGCTCTCAAAGACTTCGAGATGCAGGTCAAGTTCGAGATCGTGGCGCTCAATCAGCCCCGCCTCGCGCATGGCCCACAGCTTCATGGAATTCAGGAACACGCTGCCGTCGCCGGGCGCGCCGACAAAGACGGGGATGGCCATCCGCGCGCAGGTCGATAGCAGCCCCGGCTCGGCGCCGCCGGCTTTCTCCATCGCGGCGTACCAGAGCCCGAGTTTGTAGCGGAATTCCGTGCCGGACATTCTCTTCTGGAACTCCGGACGCCGCAGCAGAGCGGAGAGGAAGCGGTCCTGATCGAAGAGGATGTCTTCGTCGAACGCCATGTCGGCGACGCGGATGATGCGCTGTTCGCGCAGAGCGCCGTCGTCGCCGAAGATGGGCACTTCAAAGACGCAGTCGCGGCGCCCGGCGAGCGAGCGGTGTCCGTCGTGGTAGCAGACGGCGTCGGTGGTAGAAACATAAGCCACCCATCCTGTTTCAAGCAGGGGGATGAGCCAAGCCTGGTGCTGGCCGCTCACCGTGACAGGGCCTGCGACGGCAACCGTCACCGGGCAGCCCATGCCGATGGCGTTGTCGAGGATCGTGTAGATACGCCGCAGGTAGGCGCCGCCGAAGGCGGGCAGGCAATGACGCAGCAACTCATCGAACGAGGCGACCTGATCCACGCGCCGCGTGCGCACGATTCTCCGCTCTTCGTGTTCCATGCTCATGGGTTCCCGCTACCAACCTGCAAGCTAGCAGATGAGCCAAGAACGCCGCAATGCAGGCGCGGGGCGGGCGATTCAGCGCAGGGATTCCAGAAGCCGCACGGCGCGCGCCAGCGCCTGCCAGCGCTGCTCTTCCCCGTGGACACCGCTCTCCACGCAGACGGGGCCGGTGAAGCCCGTCTCCCGGAGCGCAGCCATGAACTTCGCGATGTTCACCGAGCCCTCGCCGAGCGGCCGCTCCGTGCCGAGCGAGCCGGGCTTCGCCGGGTCAGGCCAATCGCCGTCCTTGCCGTGACAGCTCACGACGTGCTTGCGCAGCAGGCGGAAAGCGGCGATGGGCTCGCCGGAGCCGTACAGGACCATGTTGGCCGGATCGAAATTGATCTTCAGGTTGCTGCGCGCGGCATCCTCAAAGAAGGCCAGCAACTCTTCTGCGGGCTCCTGGCCGGTTTCCAGGCAGAAGGTCATGCCGAAGCTGGCGGCGTAATCGGCGATGCGGCGGACGAGTTCGAGCACTTCCCGGTAGTCCGGATCGTTGCGGTCCGCCGGGATGCAGCCCACGTGGCAGCCGAAGCTCCTGACGCCGAGAGCGGCGGCGAAATCGATGACGGCGCGCGTGCGCACTTCGCGCGCGGCTCGCGTTTCGCGCGGGATGAAGCCGACGGTGCGCTGCACGGTGGGGATGTCGGCGTAGCTTTCGCCTTCGTAGGCGGCGAACACGGTGAAGAGATGGAAGTCCTCCTGTTTGAGAGCCTCTCTCCAGCGGGCGGCGGTCTCATCGTTCAACACGACGCTGCCATCGACGCCGAGCTGGCCGGAGACGACGCCGCAGCTTTTCACGGCGCGCACGGTCGCGACGGCGTCGGGCTCGGCCCAGAAAAAGATCCCGATTTCACGGTCACGGATCAACGGCATGGCACGGGTTCTCCCTTCTTCGATCTTGCCTCGTCGAGCAGCCGGGCCACGCGGACGGCGGCGGCGGAAGACTCCGGCGAGCAGCGCTCCGGAGCGCGGCCGGCGCGGCAGCACTCGACGAAATATTCGATTTCCGCCTGATAACCGTCCTTCGTTTCCAGCGGAATGTCAAAGTCCTGATCGCGCCCATACCAGTGCGGGGGACGCCCCGCGGAGCTGTATTCGATAGCGGCGTTTTCACCGACCACGGTGTATTCCATCGAGAAAGGATACGCCGAGGGCAGGTGCCAGCCGCCGGTGACGGTCACCGCAAGCCCCGATTCGTAATGGAGCTGTCCGGTCACCATGTCGATGCCCGCGGCGAGATCTTCGTGGCCGGTGGCGGAGACGGCGGCAGGCATGCCGAAGCAGACCAGCGCCATATCGACGTCATGGATGAGAAGGTCGAACACGCCGCCTCCGCTGGCTTTCTTGTCGCTGAGCCAGGCGCCCCACTTGGGAGCTGCGCAGCGGCGGCGGAACAGCGCATGGCGCACGCTGCCCAGCGTTGCCCCGCGCACGGCCTCGATCAGCGGCAGGTAGGCGGGGAAGAAGCGCAGCACCTGTGCCGTCATCAGGATGCGCCGCGCTTTGCGCGCCTCCTCGATCATCGCTTCGCATTGGGAAGCATCAAGCGCCATGGGTTTTTCGACCAGCACATGCAGCCCGCGGCGCAGCGCCTCGATCGCGGCCGGCGCGTGCATGGCCGTGGGCAGGCACAGGTCGACGGCGTCGGCTTCGCACGAGCGGATGCACTCCAGGGCGTCCTCGTAGCGGGGCAACCCCGAGATGTCGACCGGTTCCGAACCCGTATCGAGGTTGCCCTGGATGTGGGACAGGTCGCCTGCCAGCACGCGCGGATCGTTCGAGCTGATGGCAGTGATCTCGACGCCCGGGATGCGGCGGTACGCCTTCAGATGGGTCAGCCCCATGAATCCGAGTCCAACGATGGCGACACGCATGATCACTGCCATCCTACCAAGGGCGCGCGGGGGCGCGGACATCCTACAATGAAAGGTTCGCGCGAGCGAATCATTCCAGTCCGAGCAGGGTTTCCACAATGGGTCATATCTTGCAGAGCCTCCCGGTGGGCGAGCGTGTGGGCATCGCCTTCAGCGGCGGACTCGACACGAGCGCCGCCGTTTTCTGGATGCGCGAGAAAGGCGCGATTCCGTACTGTTACACGGCCAATCTCGGCCAGCCGGACGAGAGCGATTACGAGGCGATTCCCAAGCGCGCGCTCGAGTGCGGCGCGGAAAAGGCGCGCCTGATCGACTGCCGCAAGCAGCTTGTGCATGAAGGCTTCGCCGCGCTCCAGTGCGGCGCTTTCCATATCTCGACGGGCGGCCTGTATTACTTCAACACCACGCCGCTGGGCCGCGCCGTCACGGGGACGATGCTGGTGGGGGCGATGAAGGAAGACGGCGTCCACATCTGGGGCGACGGCTCCACATACAAGGGCAACGACATCGAGCGCTTTTACCGTTACGGGCTGCTGGTGAATCCCGACCTGCGCATTTACAAGCCATGGCTCGACCAGACGTTTCTCGACGAACTCGGCGGCCGGAAGGAGATGAGCGAGCTGCTGGAGCGCGCCGGGCTTGGTTACCGCATGAGCAAGGAGAAGGCCTATTCGACGGACTCCAACCTCTGGGGCGCGACACATGAGGCGAAGGATCTTGAGCACCTCGACAAGGGGATGAAGATCGTGGAGCCCATCATGGGAGTGGCCTTCTGGAGGGACGATGTGGGCGTCCGCCCGGAGGAGGTGCGCGTCACGTTCGAAGAGGGGCTGCCGGTGGCGCTGAACGGGAAACGGTTCGAGGACGAGGTCGAGCTGGTACTGGAAGCGAACCGCATCGGCGGGCGCCACGGGCTCGGCATGTCGGATCAGATCGAGAACCGCATCATCGAGGCCAAGAGCCGCGGCGTTTACGAGGCGCCGGGCATGGCGCTGCTCTGGATTGCCTACGAGCGGCTGGTGACGGGCATCCACAACGAAGGCACGATCGAACAGTACCGCGACATGGGCCGGCGGCTGGGGCGGCTGCTTTATGAAGGGCGCTGGTTTGATCCGCAGTCGCTGATGATCCGCGAGACGCTGCAACGCTGGGTGGCCAAGGCCATCACTGGCGATGTGTGGCTCGAGCTGCGGCGCGGCAATGACTACACGATTCTGAACACCGACAGCCCGAACCTGACGTACAAGCCGGAGAGGCTGACGATGGAAAAGGGCGAGTCGGCGTTCACGCCCGCAGACCGTATCGGACAGCTCACGATGCGGAATCTGGACATCGAGGATTCGCGGCAGAAGCTGCGCGTATACGCGCACGCTGGTCTGCTGGGGCCGCAGACCTTCGAAGGGATGCGATTGCTGGACGAGGGCGAAGGGGAGAAGAAGTAACGCGCAGGCGCGGCGTTCAACGAACGCACCGGGCGTTCAGATCACTCCGTTGAAACCTTGGTTCTCGCTTCCCGCGCCGCCATCAAAGCCAGGATGACCAAGCCCCCGCCGAGGGCAATGTTCTGCCGCTTTCAGCCAGGCGTGAAACACATGATTGTGTTCAGGAGCAAGCCCGCAATCTGGTTCACCGCGAGCACCGCAACGGCGGCGGGCGCCGCCCATGCCGCCCGTGCGCTGACCACTCTTCCGAGAAGCAGCAGCCCCCCGACAGCGGCGGCGACGGCCCCCGCCGCAAGAGAAATGCCGTAGTAAAGCCGAGTGCCGCCAGCGTATGAGTCCCAGTTCCAGAGCGCAAGACCGCCATTGACGGCGGCATATGCTCCCAGGGCCAGAATCCAAGCGGCGATGCTGGGTGGCCACTTCCGGTTCATTCGTTCGTTTATACGATTATCGCCGTTTTGCGAGGGCGCAGCTCTGCAATCGTAGCGCTATAGTTGCTTGCGCATTTCGACGCAGTTGAGCATCAGGGAGGGCACAAGGCGGTAGCGGATGAGCGCCAGGTGCTGGTAGCCGTGGCGGGCGTAGAAGGACTCAGCATTGAGCGTGGAACGGACTTTGAGTTCTTTCAGCCCGCACTGGCGGGCGCGGTCTTCCAGGTGCTGGAGGATGGCCGAACCTGTGCCTTTGCCCGAGGCCGCAGGCGAGACGTAGATTGCTTCGACTTCACCCTCCTTTTCGTCGAGCTGGCCGAAGCCCTCGATACGGCCGTCGCGTTCGGCGACGATGAAGTAACGGTCCTGGATGGCGTGGTAGGAATCCGGCGAGAGCAGCCCCGCCCAGACGGTGACGTCTTCTTCGGGATAGCTGCGGCGGCAGGTTTCGAGAATGGCTGCGCGCTGGATTTCGTAGATCGCCTGACGGTCGTCGAGCGTGGCGCGGCGGATGACGGGCGCGGCGGATGTGGTTTCGCTCATCTGGCTCCGTGAGAAAGCATACAATACGAAGCGCTGGAGGTCGCACAGGCATGGAGATGACACGGCGCGGATTTCTGGAGATGCAGGCGGCGATGGCCGCCTCGATGCAGGCGCGGGTGAGCGCGAACGACCGGGTTCGGGCGGCATTCATCGGCTGCGGGGCGCGGGCGCACGAACTGATGGAAGCGATGATGGCGCACCCGCAGTTCGAGATTCCGGCGGTGATCGACGCCTACAAAGGCAGAATCGAGCGCGCGCAGGACCGCATCCGCGGGCGGCGCGGGGCGGCGCCGCGGGTGCTGAAGGACTACCGCGAAGCGCTGGCGGACAAGTCGATCGACGCGGTGGTGGTGGCGACGCCAGACCACTGGCACAAGCAGATCGTGGTTGAGGCGCTGGAGGCGGGCAAGGACGTTTATTGCGAAAAGCCGTTGACGTACCGTTCAGGCGAAGGGCTGGAGATCATCGCCGCGGCGAAGCGTACTGGCCGGATCGTGCAGGTGGGATCGCAGGGGATGTCGTCGATGACGCAGAACCATGCGCGCGAGCTGATCCGCGGCGGCAAGCTGGGCAAGGTGACGATGATCCGGGCGGCGTACAACCGGAACACGGCGTCAGGAGCGTGGATCTATCCGATCCCGCCGGACGCGGGTCCGGAGACGGTGAACTGGGAGATGTTCCTGGGGCCGGCGCCGAAGCGCGCGTTCAGCCTGGAGCGGTTTTTCCGGTGGCGGTGCTATGAAGACTACTCGGGCGGGATTGCGACGGACCTGTTTGTGCACCTGTGCACGACGATCCACTATCTGATGGACGCGAAGATGCCGGCGCGGGTGATGGCGATGGGCGAGCTGTACCGTTGGAAAGAATCGCGCGAAGTGCCGGACACGCTGAATGCGGTGCTCGAGTATCCGGAAGGCTTCACGGTCAACCTGTCGTCGACGTTCAACAATCAGTCGTCGTCGGAAGCGAGCTTCACTTTTCTGGGCACCGAGGGCACGATCGCGGTGGGCTGGGGCGAGCTGCGGTACTGGCCGGAGAACGTGCGCGAGGACAACCGGTGGATTGTGGAGAGCTGGCCGCGGAAGCTGGAAGAGGAGTACTGGAAGAACCCGAAGGTGCAGCAGGAGGAGCTGCGGCACCTGAACAAGCCGCGGCTCATCGACGGGGGCAACGTGTGGCGCGAGGAAGGGCAGGACGCCACGATTATCCACTTCTGGCATTTCCTGAACTCGATCCGGACGCGGAAGCCGTACTGGCAGAACGAGGTGGCGGGGCATCATGCAGCGGCCTGCGCTCACATGGCGAACGAGAGTGTGAAGACGCGGCGCATGGTGGAGTGGGACTTCGCAAGGGACGACATCAAGCGGGGGTAGGGGAACGGGGGCAGCGTTGTTTGCCGCCGCCGTTGGCCGCACGCGCATGCGCGAAAACCGCACGAGGCGGGCCGGTGGCGCGAGAGTGCCGGGGGCCGTGTGATAGGCGCAAGCCTGTGCAGGCGCGATGCTGTCCACGCCTGCGCAACGGACCTGCAACAAAATCGCGACTGGAGGCGGCGGCGACGGCCGGCAGGAGCCACGATGATCCTGCGGGCATGGGCAGGGATGGAAATCGGCGAGAGGCGCGGTAACCTCAGAGTCGGCGTGGCATCGGGCGAAGAAAAGAAGGAATGGGGATAGGCCCGTCCGGGCGCCAATTTCTGACTCCAGAAATTACGGCCGCTTACGTTTTGATGTTCGGGTCAGCGGCGCAGGGCGGTCAGGAGTCGCGAAGGTGTCAGACGCCATTGCCACCTTTGCGGGATTGGAGAAAGAGCCGGATCAGGCTGTCCCCCTTGTTGAATGTTGTCGTGTTTTGAATGAATTGCCGGGGCCAGACCGTGAAATCTCGAAGGTGTCAGACACGATCGGCACCTTTGAGAGATTTGGGAAGGAGCCGGATCAGGCTGTCCCCTTCGGGGTCAGAGGCGGGCGGCGGAGCGGGCGCGGGTGATTTGGGGAGCGAGGTCGGCGCGGTCGCCGGCGAACTGGAGGAAGATGTCGTAGAGGCGGCGAGCCTCGTCGATGCGGCCTGAGGCGCGGGCGATTTCGGCGCGTGTGAAGAGCAGGTTCGGGTAGATGAGGAAGTCGTAGAAGTCCATCTGGCCGGCGGACAACAGCGGCCAGGAGGCGCCCAGGGCCTCGGCGGCCTGCTTCGTGTCTCCGGATTGGACGAGGCAGAAGGCGCGGAGCTCGCGGTACGCACTGTCCGTGCCGCCGGGAGAACGGTCGATGACCGCTTTCCAGGCCTGGGCGGCGCGTTTCCAATCGCGGCGGGCGGTGAGGGAGAGCGCCTCCAGTTCGGCGCGGAGGCGGTCGTCGCGGATCTGATCGAGAAACGCGGGATTGGCGGCCGAGGAGGCGTAAGCGGAATAGATCTGCGGGAGGGGATCGCGGCTGGCCGGGGCAGAGCGGAGCGCGGCCGAGGCGGCGGCAGGATCAGAGAAGGCAAGGCGGAGGGCGAGCATCGCGGAGGCGATGGGGGAGAGCGGGGTGGAGGAGTCCCGAGCGATGCGGGCGAAGCGCTGGCGGGCGGGAGCGGATTGTCCGGTGAGGAGCTCCCAGCGGGCGCGGGCGAGTTCGACGGTGCGGTCGCCGCGTCCGGTGCGGTCATTCAGGAACCGGGCCACCGCTTCCGCGGCGCGGCGGGGATCCCCATACAGCATCCAGCAGAGGGCGGCCTTTTCCATCGCGGCGCCGTTGTTGAAGGCGGGATCCTTGCGATAGCTCTCTTCGAAGGCCTGGACGGCATCGGTGAAGCGGCCGGCCATCATGAGGATTTCGCCGCGGCTGTCGGCGGGGTTCGGGGAGGCGTCGAGTTCAGAGTAGCGGGCAATCGACTTCAGTGCGTCATCGAAACGGCCCGCATAGGCGTGGGCATAGGCGAGGGAATTCCAGAAAGCCGGGGTCTGGGGATCGGCGGAGATGGCTCGCTGAAAGGCAGCCGCGGCCCGATCATACTGGCGATTGGCGACGAGAATTTCGGCGAGGCGGGCCTGCGCGACCGGGTCGCCGGGAGCGGCATCGGCGATGGCTTGCTGGGCTGCGGCGGCGGCCAAAGGGTCGGAGCGGAGCTGGGCGGCGATGAGGTCCAGGCGGTGGCGGGAGAGCGGATCGATGTCCTTGCCGTCGAGGGCGGCGGCGCCGACAGCCTTGAGCGCCTCCTCGCGCAGCCCGCGGCGGAAGGCTGTTTCCGCCCAGCCGAGCCAGCACCAGCCGCAGGCGGGGTCGGCTTCGGCGGCGGCGCGGAAGGCGGCCTGGGATTGCTCCAGGGTGGCGGCGGAGAGCGCTTCAGCGAGGAGGCGGGCGGCGGATTCCTGCTGGACGGCGAGGGGCTGAAGGGAGCCGGCGAGCTGGAGCGCAGAGGTGATGGAGCGCGCGGCGCCGGTGAGAATCTGCTTCCAGCCGGCGGGAGGTTGGGAGAGGACCTCATGGCGCAAGAGCTTGTGCGAGGGGAGTTCGTACAGGAAGAGGTGGGCCTGGATGGCGCCGTTGTTGGAAGAGATGAAGCCGGCCAGTTCGTGGGTGGCGCCGCGCAGATCCGTGGACACACGGACTTCCGCGGGGGCAAGGCGTGGGACGCCCTGGAGTTGCCGGACGAGCGCGAAGGGGACAAGACGCGCGAGCCATGCGTGAGAGGCGGCAGGCGACTGGTCCTCCATGGGGAGGATGGCCAAGCTGCGGACGGGTGGAGAAGACTGGCCTCCGCGCCTGCACGCGGGCAGAAAAAGCGCCGGCGCCAGGGCGGCTGCGAGTAGGAAGGAGCGGTTAAAGGACACGGGGCTCGATTTTCATGAGTTCCTCGAATTCCGGCAGTTTGCGGATTTCGGCAAACTCATCTTCTTCCAGATAGCGTTTTTTCTCTTTGAATCCTTCTTCGAGGGACTTGCGGATGTAAAAGAGCGCGAGGTCGTTGCGGCCGTTCCTGGCGTAGATCTTGGCAAGGTGGTAGTGGAATTTGGCGCGCTCCTCGACGCTGCGCTCCTGGAGCAGGACGCCGGAGGTGCCGCGGCGCTCAAAGACGTCGGGGTCGAGCGAGATGGCCTTTTCATAACACTCGATGGCGCGCCGGTAGTCTTTGCGGGCGAAATAAGCGGTGCCGAGGTTGGAGTAGATAGAAGCGGAATCAGGATTCAATGCGAGGGCTTTCTTGTACTGGGAGATGGCGCGGCGGAAGCTCTTGCGGGCGTAGTGGACGGTGCCGAGGTTGTTGATGGCCTCGGGATATTTCTTGTTGAGCTTGATGGCGCGCTCATACATTTTTTTCGCCGAGTCGAGTTCGCCCAATTGCTGGTAGGCGATGCCGATTTTGTTCAGAATGACGGCATTGGGCGGCTGGATGGTGCGGTAGACATCGATGGCTTCGCGGTACATGCGGCGGGCCATGTAGATGTCGCCGCGCATTTCCGGGCTGATCTGAGGCTTGGCCGGCTGGGCGTCCTGGGGCGGCGTGGCGGCAGGCGGCTGGGCCGGCTGCCTGGCCGGAGCGGCCGACAGGCAGCCAAAGAGGAGAAGCGCGGCTGTGCGCGTCCGCATAAAAACCTCCCTGCTCTGAGCCTACCTAAATATAGCCCGAATCCGGCCCCAGAATCCGCGTTTCGGTTCGGTGGCGGGAGCAGGGGGATGGCTGGAAGTCTGAGGCTGGGACGAATCCGCGCGGGAGGCAGCCTGGCGCTGCGGAGCGGGCTGGACGCGGGGGGCGGAAGAGGAAGAAGACGAGGAGGATTCCGAGTCCCAACTGCTGATCCATGTCTGGCCGCCGCCGTGAAGGCGGCAGAGTTCGACGGGCTGAGTGCCAGCGAGAAAGACCTCCGAGATGGGCTTGGGGCAAGAGGCGGTGGCGAGCTGGCCGCTCAACGGATCGATGTCAACGATGGCGATGCCGTCGGGCGGGGAGAAGGGCTGGACGCCGCGGTACTCGCGGTGGCGGTGGGCGCGCTTCATGAACTCGGTCCAGATGGGGAGAGCGGCCTTGGCGCCTTCGAGCGGCAGTTCCTGGTTGTCATCGAAGCCGACCCAGACGACGCAAAGGAGTTTGGAAGTAAAGCCGGCGAACCAGGCGTCATGGGAAGTGCCGGTCTTTCCGGCGGCCGGGAGATAGAAGCCGCGCGAGCGCACGCCTGCACCGGTGCCGGAGCGCAGGACCTCCTCCATGAGATTGACGACCATGTAGGCGACGCGGGGATCGAGAACCTGACGGGCGACAGGCTGGTACTGGTGGATGATGGCCCCGTCGGCGGAGCGGATCTCGCGAATGAGATTGCGCTGGACCCAGGTGCCCTGATTCGAGAAGACGGTGTAAGCGGAAGCGATGTCGAGCGGGGTGACCTCATAGGCGCCGAGGGCGAGGGCGGGGGTGGGCTTGACGCCCCTGAGGCCGACGGCTTCCGCAAGATCGGCGACCGACTGGTAGCCAGCCATCTCGGCGAACTTGACGGTAGGGATGTTCAAGGACTTGGAGAGGGCGAAGCGGAGCGTGACCGTGCCGTTGAACTTCTGACCGAAATTGTTGGGAGAGTATTCGCGGTCATCGTAGAAGAAAGTGGTCGGTTCATCGACGACCTGGGTGACCGGCGTGATGACGGGCTCGCGCCCCTCAAGGGCGGTGTTGAGGGCGGCGGCATAGACGAAGGGCTTGAAGGCGGATCCGGGCTGACGGCGGGCGAGGACGCGGTTGAGCTGGCTGGCGGCGTAGCTGCGGCCGCCGACGAGAGCTTTGACCTCGGCGGTGTTGGGATCGAGGCAGACGAGGGCGACCTGGGGCTCGGGGTACTTGCGGCGCATTTTGGCCAGCAGGGCATCGACCTCCTGGATGCCGATGCGGACGGCCTCGAGGGCATCGCGCTGCAGCTTCATGTCGAGGGTGGTGTAGATGCGGTAAGAGTTGGCCTGGAAGTCGAGGTCGGAGAACTGCTCCTGCAACTCGTCATAGGCGAGATCGACGAAGTAAGGGGCGTCGGAGGACTCTTCACCGCCCTCGGCGAGTTTCAGAGGGCTCTTGACGGCTTCCAGGTACTGGAGTTCGGTGATGAAGCCGTTGTCGCGCATGAGGCCGAGGACGACGTTGCGGCGCTGGATGGCGCGTTCCGGGTGGCGGTAGGGGTTGAGGTAGTTGGGGCGCTGGATGAGGCCGGCAAGGAGGGCGGCTTCCTCGACGCGGAGGTCGCGGAGATCCTTGCCGAAGTAGACCTGTGCGGCTTCGCCGAAGCCGTGGATGGCGAAGCTCTTGCGCTGGCCGAGGTCGACCTGGTTGGCGTAGTACTCGAAGATCTGCTCTTTGGTGAGCTTCTGCTCGAGCTGAAGAGTGATGAGGGCCTCCAGAGCCTTGCGCTTCCAAGTCTTGTCGCTGGAAAGCCAGAGAAGGCGGGCGAGCTGCATGGAGATGGTGGAAGCGCCGTAGCGGCGATTCTGGGTGATGTCGACCCAGGCGGTGCGGATGATGCGGATGGGGTCGAAGCCGGCGTGGTCGAAAAAGCGCTTGTCCTCGGCGGAGATGACGGCGTTGACGAGAACCCTGGGGATGTCGTTGAAGCGGACGAGGCGGCGTTTTTCGCGGCGGCGGTCGTGGAGGTTGGTGACGAGCTCAGGGTCGAGGAAGAAGCGGGGGCGCTCGGTGTGGTCGCGGTTGGAGACGATGCGGACGACGGTGTTGTTTTCGAGGAAGATGACGCCGGGTTCGGAATGAGGGTAGGCGTCGACGCCGGGGAAGATCTCGACGCCATCGGAGCGGAGGTGGTACCAGCCGACACGGTTGGAGCGGTCAGTGGAGTAGCCGCGGCGGCGGAGGGCCTCGACGAGATCCTCCTGGGTGAGCGTGTCGCCCACGCTGACAGGCTCTGGAGCGGCGTAGAGCTGGGCAGTCTGCGTGAACGGGCCTTTGCGGAGTTTTTCGTCGACGAGCCGAGAGTAATGGACCCAGATGGCAATGAAAGAGACGACGAGGGCGACGAGGAAGAAAGATGCCAATGCGGCGAAGACTTTGACGAGAGGGGTGCGGAACAAATGGCGGCGTGGTGGTTTGCCAGACTTAGCAGGCACAGAACGCTCCGATGGATATCACTTCCATTGTGGCATGAGGGCTATTGCGGCTTCCTGTCGAGAGCTTCCAGTTCTTTCCAGATGTCGCCGTGGGGATGCCACTCCGTCGGAGGCTGGGCGGAGACGTGAGCGACCGGTTCGTCGAGGGTGCCGTGGCCGTAAGGGCAGATGAGGGATTTGCGCGGCGGGGCGAAGAGGGTGGCGCGGCTCCAACTGCCGCTTTCGACGGGCATGCGAAGGCGGCGGAGACAGGTGCGGCAACGGGTGCGCTGATCCCAGACGATGAGAACGAGCAGACCGAGCGAGAAGAGCCAGAAGAAGAGGATGGCGACGGTCCAGGGCAGATCGTTGGGGAAGCGGGGGAGGCGGGTGTAAAGGAAGATCTCGGGCTCAGGAAGGAGGGTTTCGATAAGGAACCAGAGAAGGCGCAACACCGCATAGGCAGCAAGGAGCTTGGCCAAGAGGTAGCTCCAGTACTTCATTCCACGGCGCCCTCCAACTTGATTAGACGCCGGCCCGAGGGGGAGGGTTCCGGAAGTTGGATCAGCGGCGGAAGAGGTTTTTCAGGATGAAGATGGCATTGGCGGGGCGTTCGGCGAGGCGGCGCATGAAATACGGATACCAGGCGTCGCCGTAGGGCACATAGAGGCGGAGGCGGTAGCCGCTGGAGACCAGCATGCGCTGGAGGTCGCGGCGGACGCCATAGAGCATCTGGAACTCGAAGGAGGAAGGGGGGCGGTTGCAGCGGGCAGCGTGTTCGACGACGGCGTCGATCATGCGGGGATCATGAGTGGCGAAGGCGGGGTCTTCACCCTCATCGAGGAGGAGGCGGGCGAGGCGGGCGTAACTGGCATTGACGTCGCTCTTCCTGGGCCAGGCGACGGAGGGCGGCTCGTTATAGGCGCCTTTGCAGAGGCGGACGGGGATGCGGAGTGCATTGAGACGGCGAAGGTCGTCCGCCGTGCGATACAGGTAGGCCTGAAGGACAGCGCGCAGGCCGTTGTGGGCGGAGTGGAGGTCCTGAACGATCTGGAGGGTGCGGTCGACGTACTGGCTGGACTCCATGTCGACCTCGATGCGGGAGCCGATGGAGCGGGCCTTAAGGAGGACGGCTTCGACGTTGGAACGGCAAAGGGAGTCCGAGATGTCGAGGCCGAACTGGGTGAGCTTGATGGAGACGGTGGCGGGGAGGGCGGCGGCGGCGATGGAGTCGAGCGCGTCCTCGATGCAGGCGCGGGCGGCAGCGGCTTCCCCGGCGGAGGTGACGTTTTCGCCGAGGTGATCGAGGGTGGAGAGGATGTTGTCCTGGTAAAGGCGGCGGGCGACCGCGATGACATCTTCGAGGCGCTGGCCGGCGATGAAGCGGCGGGTGAGGCGGGCCGCGGCGGGGGAGGTTTCCATCCAGCGACGGAGCAGGCGGCGGCGGGAGAGGAAGAGAAACGCGGCTCTCAGCATACGGGGCTGATCCCCTTTTACGGTAGCTGAAGCGGAGGGCGGAAGGAAGGGGCGGCGTCACGAGGGCAAGACAAGAAATTTCCTTTTTGTTTTTACGGGGTTGGAAAGGGAACGGGATGGCCGGCAGGAAGCGGGCGCGGATGGTTGGATGCGGCGGGGGAACGCACGGGCATGGCAACGAAGCAGGCGAAAAAGAAAGCGACGCGGAAGACGGCGCAGCCG
>JBMOMB010000013.1:0-33327 GCA_049325215.1 Acidobacteriota bacterium | reverse complement strand
CAGGACGGCGCGGAAGACAGCGGTGAAACGGACGGAGGAAGTGACGGCGGTTGGGCCGGAGGCGGGCGAGGAGAAGCCGAAGGCGAAGGCGGCGCCGAGGAAGCGGGCGAAGAAGCTCGACAAGAGGAAGCTGGGCGAGATGGTGGACAAAATGCTGCTGCAACTGGCAGAGCACGTGGAGGAGGGCGAGTGCAAGATCACGACGAGCGAGGCGGTGAGACTGATCCAGTTGCGTGAAGCGCTAGGGCTGGAGAAGCCGAGCGCGGTGAAGGTGGAGTGGGTGGAGCCGAAGGCGGAATGAAGATCCGGAGGACCATACCGTACTCGCCGCTGCCGTCGCAGAGGAGGTTTCACGAATCGGAGGCGCGGTTCAAGGGCTTCTCGGGGCCGATTGGGTCGGGCAAGAGCCAGGCGCTGTGCCATGAGGCTCTGAAGCTGGCGTACCTGAATGCGGGGCGGACGGGACTGATCGGCGCGCCAACGTATCCGATGCTGCGGGACGCGACGCAAGCGGCGCTGTTCGAAGTGATGCGGCAGAGCGGGATTCCGTTCGACTTCAACAAGGCGGAGAACCAGGCGGTGCTGATGGACACGGGGTCGAGGATTCTGTTCCGGTCGCTGGACGAATACGAGCGGCTGCGGGGCACGAACCTGGCGTGGTTCGGGGTGGATGAGCTGACGTATGCGAGCGAGGAGGCGTGGGTACGGCTGGAGGGAAGGCTGAGGGACCCGCAGGCGCAGCGGCTGTGCGGATTCGGGGTATGGACGCCGAAGGGGTACGACTGGGTGTGGGAGCGATTCATCCACGACCCGGTGGAGGGCTACGAGTGCGTGCAGGCGGCGCCGTTCGAGAACCGGCACCTGCTGGAGCGGGTGCCGGACTTTTATGAGCGGCTGAGGCACAGCTACGACGAGGCGTTCTACGCGCAGGAGGTGCTGGGCGAGTATCTGAATCCGGCGCAGGGGCTGGTGTACCACGCGTTCGACCGGAAAACGCACGTGAAGAAGCTGGAGGCGGATGCGCAGCGGGAGCTGCTGTGGGCGCTGGACTTCAACGTGGATCCGATGTCGAGCGTGGTGGTGCAAGAGGTGGACGGGCGGACCCATGTGCTGGACGAAATCGTGCTGAGGCGGGCAGGGACGCGGGATGCGTGCGAGGAGTTTGCGCGGCGGTACGGTGGGTGGAAAGCCGGGGTGGTGATATACGGCGACGCGTGCGCGGGCCGGCTTCAGACAAGCGGGACGACGGACCGGGAGATCATCGAGGGGTTTTTCGCGGAACGCGGGGAAAGGCCGTCGTACCAGATATCGAGGAAGAACCCGCCGGTGCGGGAGCGGGCGGCGCTGGTGAACGCGAAGCTGCGGAACGCGGCGGGCGAGGTGGGACTGCTGGTGGATCCGCGGTGCAAAGAGCTGATCCTGGACTTCGAGCGGGTCCAGTGGGCCGAGGACAGCAACGAGATTGACAAGGCGAAAGACCCGCGGCGGACGCATCTAAGCGACGCGCTGGGCTACCTGCTGTGGGAGCGGCGGCAGGGCGGGCCTGGGGCCGGGGAGAGGAACCAAAGGCTGTACTGGTGAGGCGGCGAGAAATGCGAGACATCAACCGGGAACATCCGGAATACACGGCATGGAAGAGCGTGTGGCCGAAGTACAGGGATCTGTACGCGGGCGGCGAGCAGTTGACGGCAAACGCGGACCGCTATCTGATACCGAGGCAGAAAGAGCCCGCGGCGGTGTACCGGGAGCGGGTGGCGCGGGCGTTTTACGAAAACTACACGGGCTCGATCATCGACTGGTATGCGGCGACGCTGTTCCGGCGGGAGCCGATTGTGACGTTCGAGGGGTGGGACGAGCCGGCGCGGCGGTATTTCAACGAACTGGCGGAGGACTGCGACCGGAGGGGCTCGACGCTGAGCGATTTCTTCCGGCGGCAGGTGACCGAAGCCATGGTGACGGGCCGGAGCTACATCGCAATCGATTTTCCGAAAGGAGCGCGGCCGGCGGGGAGCCGGGCGGAGGAGGACGCGCTGGGGCTGTCGCGGGGGTATTTCAGCGAGTATCCGGCGGAGAGCGTTATCCACTGGCAGAAAGACGAGCGCGGCGAATACGAGTGGGTGGTGCTGCGGACCGAGCGGGACGTGGTGGAGGAGGAAACCGGGTTGAAGCAGACGCTGCGGGAGTGGGTGAGGTACGACCGCAGCCGGTATGAGATCTGGCGGCAGGTGGAGAAGCAGGGCAAAGCGGCGGCGCCGCAGATGGTGGAGGAAGGCTTGCACGGGCTGGCAGGGCTGGGGCGGGTGCCGGTGTTCGAATTCACGCTGGGCGAGGGGATGTGGCTGATGAACCGCGCGGCGTCGCTGCAACTGGAGCATTTCAACAAGTCGAACGCGCTGGCGTGGGCGCTGACGATGGGGCTGTTCGCGATGCCGGTGATATACAGCGACAGCGAGTTCAAGCAGGTGGTGGGCGAGAGCTACTACGTGAAGCTGGGCAAGGAGGACCGGTTCGGGTGGACGGAGCCGGAGGGGCATGTCTACCGGCTGGCGCTGGAGAACATCGACCGGCTGAAGGAAGAGATTTACCGGGTCTGCTACATGCTGCACCAGGCCGGAGGGGCGCTGTCGAAGAACGCCGCGCTGACCGGGATCAGCAAGCAACGGGACTACCTGGTGACGCAGGAAGTGCTGCGTGGGATGGGGGACCGGGTGAAGGACATGCTGAAGCGGCTGCTGCGGACGCTGGCGGAGGCGAGGCGGGACGAGATCCAGATCGGCGTGGCGGGGATGGACGAGTTTGACATCGGCGAATTTTCCAGCGAGCTGGAGGATGCGGAGCGGCTGCTGCGGATGGGGATTCCGTCGCCGACGCTGCAATCGGAGATCCAGAAGAAGCTGGCGATGAAGTACCTCTGCGACGCGAGCCAGGAGGTGAAGGACCGGATCGCGCGCGAGATCGACGGCGGGCATTCAGCCCAGTAAAAGCAAGGAGCGAGGAAAAGGATGGAGCAGGCACAGCACGAGGAAGTGCGCGCGTCCACAGGGGCGCAAGCGGAGGAAATCCGGACGGTGATTCGAAGCGTAATCGAGGAGTATCTCGATCTGCAAAAAAAGGAGAGCGAGCCGGCATACAAGACGGAGCTTCAGGAGGAGAGGAAGAAACGGGAGCAACTGGAGCGGCGGTTGAACGAGCTGGTGGAGGAGAACAAGCGAAGCCGGCAGATGGCGGAGGAGAGCGACCGGCACGCGCAGATCAAGAGCGAACTGCAGCGGCTGGGGGTGACCAAGGTGGACCTGGCGTTCAAGATCGTGAAGGACGAGATTGTGCGGACGCCGGACGGCGCGCTGGTGGCGAAGACGGCTGAGGGGGAGAAGAATTTTCGGGAATACCTGACGAATTTCGTGCAGGAAAATCCCGAATTCTTGCCTGCGCGGATCGCGGGCGGCAGCGGGGTAGTGAGCCCCGGGCGCGGACCGGCGGCCGCGGCAGGCGTGGATCTGGACAAAATCCGTCCCGGCATGAGCCGGGAGGAGCTGCAACGAATCCGGGAGCAGATCAGCCGGGTGGCGTTGCAAAGCCTGAGGGGCGAGTAGCGCGGAAGGCGGCAGCCACCGCGAAGAGTGGTGAAGAAGAAGAGAGGAAAGGAAGAAAAGGATGGCAGCAATCACATCGGCCAATCTGGCGAATGCGATCGTGAAACTGGTGGCGGTGGACGCGCTTCCCGCGTTGATGGGCCACCTGGTGATGGGCAATCTGGTGAACCGGGACTTTGAGCCGCAACTGGCTCAGGCCGGGGACACGGTGAACGTGCCGATTCCGCCGACGATGGTGGCGAACAACATCGCCGAGGGCGGGACGGTGCAGACGCAGAACCCGAACGTGGAGACGGCGCAGATCGTGCTGAACACGCACGCCGAGGCGACGTTCCAGATTCCGGACGTGACGAAGGTGATCGCGGTTCCGGACCTGCTGCGGCTGTACATGGAACCGGCGATGATCGCTCTGGCGGAGAAGGTGGAGAGCGACCTGCTGGGGCTGTACAGCCAGTTCACGGCGAACGCGCCGCTGGGCACGGGCGGGACGGCGCTGACGGAGGCGGTGGTGGACGCGGCGGAGACGACGCTGTTCAACGCCAAGGTGCCGGCCAGCGAGCAGAAGTACCTGGTGGTGGACGGGACGGCGTACTCGCAGTTGCGGCAGATCTCGCGGTTCAGCGAATACCAGACGGCGGGCGATGCGGGACTGCGGGCGCTGGTGGACGGCAGCATCGGACGGCTGAAGGACTTCTATGTCTTCCGGTCGCAGTTTGTGAAGAAGACGGGGTCTTCGCCGGTGACGACGCAGAACATCGCTTTTGCGCGGAACGCGATGGGGCTGGCGATCCGGCGGCTGCCGAAGCCGCTGCCGGGAACGGGCGCGATTGCGGAATACGCGGAAGTGGGCAACTTCGGCATCCGCGTGGTGATGAGCTACCAGCCGAACACGCTGGCGCAGCAGTTCACGGTGGACATTTTGTACGGCGCGGGGGTTTTGCGGAACAGCCACGGCGTGCAGGTGCGCAGCTAGAAGCTGCGGCGCGGAGGGGGCGGCGCCGGGCCGCCCCCCTGATCGAAGAGACAGGAGCCGAAGGAGAGGGCAGCATGGATCTGAGGCGTTACTATCGGGAGCTTCGCCAGAAGGAGGCGGAGATCGAGGGAAAAGATATCTACGTGGTGAGCCTGGCCACCGCGGACGGGGGACAGGCGGGGGTGATCACGCAGGTTCCAAAGGCCATCGGGTGCCGGCTGATTGTCGAAGGCAGGGCGCGGCTGGCGACGCGGGAAGAGGCGGAGAGGTACGAGCAGGAAGAGGAGCGGAAGCGGGCGGAATTCACGAGCCAGGAATTCGCGCGCAAGATCCAGGTGCAGGTGGTGGCCGATCCGAGGCCGGCGCGAGGCGGCAAGGGCGAAGACAAGAGCTAGGAGGGCGAGATGGCGCTGCTGGTGGACGGAGACATCAATGGCCTGGAAGAGCTGAAGGAGTGGGACAGCGGCGTTCTGGAGGTGGCGCACGGAGAGGGGATCGACCTGGGAGCGAAGCTGCGGCGGGCGCAGGCGGAGGTGGAGGAAGAGATTGAACGATTCCTGCGGGACCAGGAGAGAGGATCGCTCGGGCAGGTGGTGATCGACCGGGGGCTGAGACACTGGCATGCGCTGAAAACGCTGGAGGCGGTATACCGGGACGCATACTTCAACCAACTGAACGACCGTTACGGAGAGAAGTGGAAGCACTATCTGGAGCTGGCGGACCGGCAGGCGGAGCGGTACTTCGCCGCAGGCGTCGGGATCACGCTGGCGCCGCTGCGGAGGCCGGCCTGGGTGGAGGTGCGGGTGGAAGACGGGGTGATGGCGCCGGCGAGCTACCGGATCCAAGCGACTGTGGTGGACGCACAGGGACGCGAGAGCGCTCCATGTCCGGTGCAGGTGGAAGGTTCACCGCTTCCGCACGAGCTGGCGGCAAGGCTGCCGTATGCACCAGACGGAGCAGCGGGCTGGAACATTTACATGAGCGTGGACGAAGAGCCGACGGGATTACAGAACGGTGCGCCGCTAGGGCTTGGAGAAGAGTGGAGGCTTCCGTTGACAGGTGTGCAAACGGGGCGCCCTCCGGGCGAAGGGCAGGGGGCGGATGAGTTGGTGCGGGCGGGCGGCTCCGTGCTGTTGCGAGGGTGAGGATGACATTCACGACACGCGAAGTTCTGGAGCGGATTGCGGAGATTCTCGAAGGGGAGAACGGAGTGAGGGCCAGCCTTGAAGAGCTGAGAAAGGAGTACGAGCTGGTTCAGGAGCACAGTTGGCCAGCAGAGGTGAAGGTATTGAAAGCGGCGGCGGAACACGCGGAGAAGGCGTGGGGCAGCCAGTACCCGGCCATGATTCTGTTCTGCGAGAAAATCCGCAGCCGGCCGACAGAGCGGCTGCGGCGGTTTTCGGGCGAGGTGGAGGTGGGACTGGAGGTACGGGTCTCGCAGGACCGGCTGGAGGGGATCACGGACAGGCTTCACTATTACAGCGACGCGGTGAGGGACGCGCTCGAAAGGAGCAGCGGTTGCATCGGGCCGGGGCTTTATCTGAGCGCCGAGATGGCCGTGCAGATCGATGGGGTGAAGAAAGGCGGCAGTCATTTTCTCCAAACGAGCCACGTGACGTGCACGGTAATTGTGAACCGAGAATAGGCAAGGCGAGCGGGCGATGAATTGCTACATTTCGACAAGACAAAGCCGCTATTATGCGGCGCTTGAAACAGTTTTCGGGCAGGTAGCGCCAGTAGCCACGGGGGACCGTTTCAGCGGCTTACGGCTGGATGTGCGTCAACAATGGGACTCACCGCAGCGGCGCGACAAGACGGGCACAAGGACTTATCAGGGGATCGCGGGGCGGTTGAGGAAGCGCACCTGGTTCGAACTGGGCACGTACCTGTACGCGAGAGAAAGCGGGGATGCGAAGCCGCGGTGCGGGGCGTTGATCGAGGGCGCGATGGGCGCCGCGCCGCGCATCCACAACGGGGGTTTGCCGGTGGCGCAGGTGCAGGGGACGACGGTGACATTCGGGGCGGCTCATGGATTGGAGCCCGGGGATGCGATCGTTATCGGCAGCGAACTTCGAGTGGTGACGGCTTGTCCCGAGGGACAGACGGCATGGCTGAGCGCGCCGCTGAGCGGGCAGGCAAGCTCCGCTACGGGCGGAGCGGTCAGTTACGGACTGGCGCTGAAGATGCCGAGCGTGAGCCTTTATGAGTACTGGACTCCAGAGACGGCAGTGCAAAGGATCCTGAACGGCTGCTTTGTGGACGAGATGAGCGTGGAGCTGAACGGCGACTTTCAGGAGTTGACGTTCCGCGGGCTGGCGGCAGGCGTGATCGACAGCAGGACGTTCGAGGCGCAGCAGGGAGGACTGGCGAGCTTTCCGGCGGAGCCAGCCCTTGAGCCGCTGATGGAAATGCCGGTGCCGGGGCATCTGGGGCAGGCATGGCTGGGGTCGGCTCCATCGCCTCTGGAGACGGTGGCGGAGGCGCGGATCCGTGTGAGGAATCACGGAGAGCTTCGGTGGCGGGATTTCGGGCTGACAGAGCCGAAGTGCGCGGCGCCAGGCGACAGGGAAGTGACGATCGATCTGGAGATATATGGAAACACCTCAGCAACCTGCGAGGCGCTCTATGCAAGTGCGAGTCGTCGTGAGCCAATGCCCCTCATGGTTCAAATGGGAGAAACTCCGGGCGGGATGTGCGGCATTTATGTTCCGAATTTTGTTCCCAGCCCTATTGAATTTGCGGACGGGGAAGAGCGGCTCCGGTGGCGGATCCGTGGATCTGCTGCGCAAGGCACTCGCGAAGATGAGCTGTTTGTCGTGTTCGGGTGAGAGGAGCAGGGAGATGGAATACACGAGCACGGTCATGCGCGAAGCGGCCACATCGGCGGGCGTCCGGTATGTGATCCGGAGACCGTCGCTGCAACGGAGGGCGGAGATCACGCGCCGGGTGCGTCAATTGCTGGCGGAACTGGAATACCGGAGCGCGGGGGAGAGCCTGGAGGACCGGCTGGCGGCCGCGGAGCTGGAAAGCCGGATCGACAGCATCTACCTGGAATGGGGCCTGGAGCGGGTGGAAGGCCTGGTGATCGACGGTACGGAAGCAGACGCGAAGGCACTGATCGAGCGCGGGCCGGAAAAATTGGCAAAGGAGATCGCGGAGGCGATTCGGAGAGAGTGCCGGCTGAGCGAAGAAGAACGAAAAAACTGATTCTCGCCCTCCATTATTTTGCGGGTGGCACTGCCGGGTGGAGGTGCGAGGATTGCCGGAGACAAGGGCTGGAGAAAAGCCGGCAGTGCGGTTGGCTGGGCAAATCAGGCGGCGCGCCGAGAGCCGTGTGGGCGAAGTACGGCACTGCCGTCTACCAATGTCCGAAGACAGCGATCACGGCGGAGAGCGTGGCATGGCTGGACCAGTGGGCGGTGTGGAGGCATTGCGGCCGGGTTTCGCCGGCTGATTGGGGCGCCAAGGATCTGGAGGCCATGGCAGCGCTGGAGCAGGAGTGGGAGAGGATGCAAGATGAAGCGCGAAGGGCTGGAGATTGAGGATCGGATCGCAGAAGCGTTGCGCGCCGCCACAGGCGGGGCCGGCAGAGCACCTGCAAGCCAAGCCGAGAGCGCGCTGGGCCTGAGTGGAAAGGCGCCCCAGGCAACGGCAGGGGGGATGCTCAGCGAACTGGCATCCCGGCTGGAGTGGCTCGCCAAGCCGGTGGCGGCAGGAAGCGAATCGGGCTGGGGCGGGTTGGTGTCGAGCCTGAACCCGATTCTTGGTGGCCTGCTCAGGCTGTTCGGCGGAGGAGGAGAAGAGGCGCCGGCCCAGTTTCGAGCCGTCGTGCGGCCCACGACCATGAGGTACGACATGGGATTCGGGGGAGGAGGCACCGGGTACAGTTTCGTTGATCGCGATGCGGGCGGTGTGGTCAGGGCGACAGGTCCATCGGGTCCTCCTGCCGTTGTCGTGAACGTGGAGGCAATAGACAGCCGGTCATTTCTGGAAAGGACGCCGGAAATCGCGGAGGCGTTCAGGCGGGCCTTGCTGGAATCCGAGGGAATTCAGGGGCTTTTGACGAATTGGCGGGAGTAGGCCATGCTGGAGTTTCCAAGGCTGAAAACGGGGGTGAAAGGACAGCATCCAATCACGTGCGAAATCCTGGCGGATACGAGGGTGTTCCGGTTCCTGGACGGCCAGACGCAACGGTTCCCAGCCAGGAAGCTGCGGCGGCGGTGGACTGTGCACCTCGACTTGCTCGACGAAGAAGAGGTGTGGCAGGTCGAAGAGTTCGCGAGAAAACACTTCATGACGGCCGAGCCATTCCGATTTGTAGATCCGCGGACTGGGAGAGAATACGCGCCGTGCCATCTTGCCGGAAACCGATTTGAGGTGACGGCTGACGGACCGATGAAAAGACGCTGTTCGTTAGTGGTTATGGAGGGCGGATCATAATATGTATTTCCCTGTTCTGTTGAGCCGGGCCCAAGTGCAATATCCTGTGCAAAAGGCGCTGGAATACAGACTGGCAGAAGCCGAAAGTCCGGGCGGGAATGTGTGGCGCGGACTCCCTGATGGGCCCGCCAGCCGAAGATGGGTGTTACGGTTCGAGGATCTGACGGATGGAGAAGCCGATGCGCTGGCGTCTTTCTATGAGTTGTGTGAAGGAGGGTGGCGCAGCTTCAGCTTCGCCGATCCAATGACGAATCTGCTCCGGTGGAGCGAGGACCTTGGGAACAACGCCTGGGGCAAGAGCGCGGGACTGACGATCACGACGCTTTCAGGAAGCGGGGGAGAGCCGGCCGAGTTCCAGGTCATGAACCCGAACGCCACGGCTGGGCAGGTGTGGCAGGAACTGGACCTGGCGCCTGGAGTGGCGGTCTGCTTTTCCTGCGAAGTTCGAGGAGGAGGGCTGTGGCTGCGGGTGGGCGGCGCGGAACTGAAGATGGCGGCGAGCGGCGACTGGATGAGGAGATTCATTACGGCGGTGAGCACTGGGGGAGCGCAGCGAGTGGAGCTGGAACTGGAGGCCGGCGGGTCGGCCCAGGTGCGGCGGATTCAGGCAGAGACTCAGTTGGCGCCTTCGCAATACCAGGGGACATATGAGAGCGGAGGCATTCATCCAAGAGCGCGGTTCGCCGATGGCGGGTTGAGAATCGTCAGCGTCGCGCCCGACCGGAATAGAGCCGGGGTCGTACTGGAGAGCGTCGGGGAGGATCAGCCGTAATGGTGATTGCAGAACTGAAGGGCCTGGAGGAGACCCAGACGCCACTGCTGCTGTTCGAGTGCATCCTGCCTGACGGGTCGGAGGAGCGTTGGTGCACGCACCGGGTCACGGCGGAAGGCAAGGAGTACGAACCGCGTGTGCTGCGCCACTCCGGCTTCGAGATGAGGCTTGGCGCAGAGGAGGGGCTTGATCAGGGAAGCCGGCTGACGCTGACTTTGTCGAATGTGGACGGCCGGATTTCACAGATCGATGGCAGCACGGGTTGGAGAGGCGCGCGGCTGCGGGTGCGGTTTGGTTTCTTCAGTCTCGCCAGCAGCAGTCTGGTGAGCGAACTCGCGGCGATCTTTGCTGGTATCGCAAACCCAGTGGAAGAGCTTACGGAAACAGACGCGAGGCTGAGTTTTGTGAACCGCCTGGGTCTCTACCGTCTGCAAGTACCTCAGTTGCGGATTCAAAGCCGCTGCCCGTGGCGGTTCCCGGCGACTCTTGCAGAGCGGCAAGAGGCTGTGAACGGGGGCGGCTCCGGAGGATACTCGCTGTTGTACCGGTGCGGGTACTCGCCGGACGTAGAGGGCGGATGCGGGAATCTCAACGGATCGGAGGTATTCACCCAGTGCGGCTACACGCGGGAGGACTGCCGGCAGCGGGGGATGTTTGACAAGGACAGCCAGGGCAGAGCGACAGCAAGATTCGCCGGATTTGCATTTCTCCCGTCAGGATTGATGGTGCGCGCTCATGGAGCGCGAGATGTGCAGTGGTCGGAGCCGCTGGACGGGAGGGCCAGGCTGAACGACGCAGTGCCGCAGGTGTATGGCACCGCGTGGATCGAAGCGCCCGTGATTTTTGCGCGGAATGACGGGAATCTGACGCACTGTGAGGTCCTGTTAGGCCTGGGGCCGATCGAAGGCGTCCGCAAGGTCATCGCCAACGGGGTGGAGATCCCGCTGGCCGACGACGGGCGGGACATGAGCGGGACCGGGTGGTACCGGCTGCTGACACGGGGAGAGCGGGGAGGAGCGTTCAACGCCGATTTCACCGACGGGACGGGCAACCCAATGGGCGACCCACACGGAAGCCTGGCATGCCTGTCGCTTGTAGCGCCAAACCAGATCCTGGAGCGCGGAAAATTGCCGAAGGTCGAGGTACTGCTGGACGGCATGAGGTTGCCCAGGTACGATGCCGGGGGCCAACCAGCAGATATCGTGTTTACGAGAAATCCGGCCTGGGTGCTGCTGGATCTGTTCCGGTCAGCCGGATGGAGAATAGATGAAATCGATCTGGGAAGCTTCTACCAGGCGGCACAATATTGCGACGAATTCATTCCTCTCACAGGGCCTGGCGGGGAAGCAATCGAAGGACCAAGATATGAGATCAATTTAGCCCTGGCCAGACGGCGAAGCCTGAGCGAAGTAGTACGGGGCGTCCGGACGTCAGCCGGATTGATGATCACTCTGGACGCCAACGGCAGGCTGAGCCTGAGGCCCGAGACGACCATCAGCCGTCAGCACCCGCAGAAAAGCGCTTTCAGCAACGCATCAGAAACCGTAAACGGCGGGTGGCCAGCTTACGAGTTCGGCGATGGAACGGGCGGGATTTCCGGAATTCTCAGGGGCAGAAACGGCGAATCGTCGTTCCGAATCTTCCGCAGAAGCTCAGGAGAACTTCCGAACCGGCTGACAACAGAGTTCGCGGACGCCCATCGTAATTATGAACCGGATGTGCTCTCGCTGGTGGACTTTGAGGACGCCCAACTCCAGGGGTGTGAAGTATCGGCACCTCTAGGCGCACTCGGTCTGCCTCATTTTGACCAGGCGGCCCGAGTAATGCGGCTGCAAATCGAGAAGAACATCCGGGGCAATCAGTTTGTTGAATTTGAGGCCAGCGTGCAGGCATTTGGGCTCAGGCCCGGCGACATCATAGCCTTGACACACCGGAAAGAAGGCTTTAACCGGGCACTTTTCCGTGTCCTGAAAGTGACAGCCGGACTGAATTTCGAAAGCGCCCGGATTACGGCGCAGCGCCACGAGGACGAGTGGTACGAACGAGCCGCAGGAGAAAGGACTGAAAGCGGGGCCGACTGGCTGAGGAATGGCGGGATTCCATTCAGCCTTGCGGGGAGGCTGCTGTCAGCGGAGGCAGGGGAGCAGTTCGAGATCGAAGAAATCGGCGAAGCGGGCGAGGGTGGTGCGGAGATCGCCGTGAGGTTCACGCCGCCAGAGCAGCCAGCGTTTGCAGGGCCGCGGCCGCCCGTGGTTAGCCTGGTCCCGTTGATCCAAAGCGGCGCCGGAGCGCTGACGGGAGGCCGGTCTCTGTATTATGCGCTTACGGCCGTGAGCGTGGACGGGCAGGAGTCTGACAGTTCGTTCATTGTGGAAGCGAAGTTGCCTGCGGGGCCGGAGCCCTACTCCGTCGAGCTCAGGGGGATCCGGCTGGACGCAGTGGCGGCGAGCATGCGCGTATACCGCGGCGAAAGTCCGTCGCGGCTTCGCCGGATCGCGCAGGGGCTGCCGGTCGATGGGCGGTTCGTGGACGTGGGCATGGAGTCGAGTGTGATTCCCATGCCCGACTCGAATTTTGACCACGCACGATTCCAGTGGCGCCTCGAGCATTTTCCGCCCACGCAGGCGGACATCTTTGGAGCGGCAGTGATCGGAAATGCTGCCCTGGCCCTGCAGCCAAACGAGTACAAAGGCGCCTCGGTGCGAATCCTCCGAGGGAAAGGAGCAGGGCAGGAGCGGACCATCGCGGAACACACGGCAACGGAGATCCACATCTCACCGCCGTGGCGCGTGCCACCCGACTCGACCAGCATTTTTGCAGTCGCGGAGAGCGGATGGAAGCCAGCCGGGGTGACAAGAACCGATGAGATGCGCTTCGTCGTCCCTGCCGGATACGGCACCGCCATCCAACTCCTCGGACTTGCCGTGAGCAGCCGGGGAATCGAGAGTCCCGACAGTGAAGCGATCATCGGACGGCATGAGATGGGGGTTTCGGGGGGCTTCGACGCGGACGTACCACCGATGCCGAGCTTCGGCATTTCGGCGCACGGACAGGGTTCTTTCGTCGTAAGCGGCATCGGATTTCCAACTCTGACAAATACGCGGACGATCCGGACGGGAACACTGACGGTCCATTATTGGGACGAGCTGGCAAGTCCATGCCCCTGGCAGTTGGCGGCCGCGCTGGGAGGTGAGGATGTGGTGGTGCGGCTCGGGAGTCCCGCTCCGGCGCAACAGGGCGACCTCCTGCAGATCGAGCGAGAACTGGTGCGAGTGCTCGAAGTCTGGAGCGCCGGAACGGAGTTGCTCGTGGATCGAGGCGTCCATGAGACGGCGATCGTTCAGCACGCGCAGGGGGTGCGCGTCTATCCGTTGCGCCGGCTGACCTCCGTCCTGGCATTCTCGAAAGGGTTGTTCGGAAGCCCGGCGAGCGGGAGTTACAGCAGAACGATTGAACTGCCCAATTCGAGAATTGCAGCCGCTGAGTTTTATGTGACGAATGACAGGGGAAGCAGTCCGACAGCCTTCGCGTCATTCACGATGACGGAAGAAGGCGGACTGAGAACCATGGCAGGCGGCCAGTATACGTTCCAATACGACGGGGAACTGGCCGTGATGGAAAGCATTTCTCCGCCTCTCATGGTAGAAACCGCGCGGGCGGTGCGTGATCTGCTGGCGCGCGTCGAACGGGCGCCGCAGGGCGCGCCCGTGACAGTCCGGGTGTCGGTAGACGGGGAAGCGTACGGGGAGCTTGCGATCCCCGCCGGGGGGCTGGAGGCCGGGTCTGTCTCCTGCTTCGATCTCGCCCCGTTGAGGGAGGGTGCAGTGCTGAACGTCTCCATTGTCTCCGTCGGAACGGGGCCCGAGAGTTATCCGGGGCGGGGCCTCACGGTGACGATCCGGCTTTGAACGGTTCTCGGGGAAGGCTCTGGCGTGGTATAAGTAAGGAAAGAGCCGAAGGGCGCGTAGCTCAGTTGGTTAGAGCGCCTGCTTCACACGCAGGAGGTCATAGGTTCAAGTCCTGTCGCGCCCACCACGCCTTCCTGTCCGCTGCGAGGAAGGGTGGTTCTGCAGTCCAATCTCCTGAGATGGATCTGAGGCACGATGCCCGTGCCAAGGGGGGCAGATCGTCAGCGGGCCGGTTCCTCTGCGATTCACACAACGAGAGCGGCTTGGGTGTTGCCTGAGAGGACCGCACACTGGTGCGGTGCTGGAAGGCCTTCCGTGAAGAGGGGCTTTCTTGCCTGAGGGGCAAGTGGGGGTGGGGATCTTCTTTACTGCGGACTCGCCGCCGGGGCCTCAGCGAGGCTCAAAACACGAGCATCTGTGGCTCCTGCCAGAGCGGCTCGCTGAAACTCACGTCCAAAGAGCGCGATCCGGAGAACGATGCGAACCGCGTGAAGCCAAAACGGTGAAGAGGGCTCTCGTGGGGTTCCCGGGGCGGGCTCGGTGGCAGAAATCCTGCTTCCGCACAGGAGATGCCACTTTGTGGGATGGGAAGGGAATGGCGGGGACGACGGGGCTCGAACCCGCGACCTCCGACGTGACAGGCCGGCGTTCTAACCAACTGAACTACGTCCCCGCTCAGCTTGGACAATTTCACTATAGCATGGCCGGCTGGACCGCGCCATGTGTGGATGGGAACGGCCCTGAGCCGGTGCAGGGCCGGCCGACGATCAGTACGCGCGCTGGTCTAGAATCAAAGAAGCACGCATTGTCGGGGCGTGGCGCAGCCTGGTAGCGCACCTGCCTTGGGCGCAGGGGGTCGCAGGTTCAAATCCTGCCGCCCCGACCAAATAGAAGCATTGTCCGTTCCGGACACGTTGGTGACAGTTGGTTCTGTACCACACCCGATTTCCTGGACAGTTTTTTGAATTATCGTCATGCGGCGGGCTCGAGGGCAGGCAGGGCCTGGTGAGCCTGCCGCGGGGATTGGAAGTGGCGCCTTTCGACCGGCCACTGCCCGTTGTAGCGCCGGCGGAATTCTTCCAGCGCTTCGGCCAATTCTTCCAGACTCTCGAAGTGGCGCACCCAGAGAAGCTGCTCCTTGAGGGTGCGGAAGAAGCGTTCGATGCAGCCGTTGCCTTCGGGCTCGCGCACGAAAGCTGGTGAAGACTCCAGGGGCGAGAAAACGGATCTCACGCTGAAAGTCGTCGCTCATGAATTGGGAGCCATGGTCATGGCGCAGCCCAACGCCGAAGGCGATGCCCTCGTAGAAGCCGCCGAATTGTTCGCGCACGGCCTGGCGCACTGGCTCGAGCGCCTCGAACCGCGTGCTGCGGCGAGCCACATGGATGCCCAGGCAGAAGGCCGAACAGTGGTCGATCATAGCGAAGATAGGGACCTGCCCATCCTGCAGAGTGAAGCCGGCCGTGGCGTCGATGCCCCACATCTGGTTGGACCGTCGGGCGAGGATGGTGCCGTCGTGCCGCTTTGGCTCCACGGGCTGCGGCGGCGAGCAATTCCTTTTGACGCATCAGGCGCAGCACGCGCCGCAAGGTGGTTCGCACGCCGGCAAGGCGCAGCCGCGCCCACACCTCGCGGTGGCCCTCGCCGTGGAAGGGCGGTTCCCGAATCGCGCACCGGATCTCGCTGGTGAGCTGCTTATCGGTGTAGCGCGTCTTCGGACCGCGCCTGGCGGGCAGGCGAGGCGAGACCTCGTGGCGGCGCCGCTGGCAGAACGCGGACCGCGGCAGGGCACACGCCTTGAGAACCCGAGCCCGCCTTCGCTGGCGCATGGGCGAAACGGCCGCTCTCCCCAACCAGGGATCCGGACGCCGAGTTCTTCAGCATCGTGTCGTGGTCTGATCTGCTTGGCAGATGCTGCCTAAAGCGCCCGTGCCCGAGCCCCCGCTACAGATCGTCCTTCTGGACCTTCCTGCAACGCCGGCCTATCGCGGTTTTGTTCTCGATGAGCGCCACCGCCGGTGTCAAGGACTCGGGATCGCAGAAGCGGCAGAGGGCTTCCAGCGGTGAGCACTTCTGCCGGTCACGCGGAGCGCGTATACATGATCCGGCCGCGCTCGTCGAGCACGTAGATGGATCCGCCGCGGCGGATGGTCACCGATGTCGACGTAAAGCCCTGCAAGCCGTCCTGGGGGCCTGAGCCGGCGAAACGCGTGTAAAGCAGGCGCCCGCGTTCATCGTAAACATACACTGTGTCTCTGCGCTGAATTGCCGAGCCGATCGCCACCCTGCACCTCCTGAAAATCTTCCGGCGGCAGGGGATTTCCGGGGCCGGAAATTCCTGCTCAGGACCGGTGTTCACGTTTGGTGCCTGCCCAGCCAGAGAAGCTGCTCAGCCAGGACGGGCGCGTCCACTGGCCAAAAAGCCTTGGGCCGCGGCCGCCGCACCCCCGCGATGCCCTGGATAGGTCGGCATGTGAGCAAGCGGTCGAGCCATTGGAATGGAATGGCCGCGCGGCCATGGATGGCGCCAAGCAGCGCTCCAGCGATTGCCGCGTTCGTGTCCGTGTCGCCGCCGCGCATGATGGTGTCGGCGATGCCATCTTCGAGCGAAGGCGCGTGCAATGCCTGATAGAACGCGTTTTGCAGAGCAATGATGACGTGGCCCTGGGATGTGACGTAGTCGTGCGGCCGTTCCATGGCGGCAAGTTTCAACACATCCAGGAGGCTCGAGCCGGCCCGGATGCGACGCGCCTCAGCGAGCGCGAATTCATACGTGGCCCGTGCGTCGGCGCCCTGGCCGATGGCGAAGGCAAGGCTCGCGGCGAAAATCGAGTTGGCATGGCGACAGACGAGGTTGGGGTGGGTGAGCAGCGAGTCTTGGTCAGCCCAGTAAGAGGCCCGCTCCGCCCCGGCGCCCGCTCCCAGAATGCCGAGCGGCGCCACGCGCATCAGCGCGCCGTTGGCTTCGCTGCGGAGGTTCGCGGCGCGGCGGCAGGCTTCGCTGACGCTCGTTCCGGGCTGCTGGGCGGCAACAGCGCCCTGGCCTAACGCTGCAGCGACGGTGCTGCCGATGTCAAACGGCCCGGAGCCGTGCCACCAGCAATAGGCCCGGGCCGCTGCCTCGCTGTCGTAGCAGCCCTGCTGAAGAATTGCGCGGGCCATTACCAGCGCCATTTCAGAATCATCGGTGGGCTGGCCCGCGATGGTATCGTGCGTGCCGCCGTCTTCCATCTGCCGCACGCCTTGCGGGTAACGGGCCGCGATGCGGGAGGGCGTCTCGAATTCGACAAGCGATCCCAGAGCGTCACCGGCGAGTTGCCCCAGCAGACACCCAAGGGCGCGGCCCAGCAGGCCCGGATCGGAGATGAGCCTCCGACGGCTGGGCGCTACAAGATCGTACGGTTCTTCAGGATCCCGCGGGGCCTGGGCGAGGCGCTGCCACCCGGGCGAGACGAATTCATGGACGCCGGGCTCCGGCCCCGCTGCACAGATGGCCCCGCTGGGGCTGATCCCCTCCTGTGAATAGACGACAGGACACCCCCGCTCGTCGCGGAGCTCCATCCCTACGGCCCGCAACAAGGCATGCCCGGCGCAGTATCCATGACCGCCAGGTCCGCTGGGGGAATGACAACCGGCGGCTTCGCCAGCGGCGACGAGCGCCAGCCGCAGGGCGAGGCCCGGCACGGCGCGGAAACGGTAAGGCGCGGCGAGCGCCGCATACACTCTGGAATTCTGATCCGCATGCCCGGAGACAGCCATTGTGGCAGCGACACGGCGCGAGCCGGATGCGACGGGGCAGCCGTTGCGGAGGATCGAGCGCATGCCTTCGGCCCAAGCGAACAGGTCGCCGTTATCGTCCGGCCATGAGAAGGCGTTGACGACGCCGAGCACAGGCGTGCCGCGGCGCAGCAGGGCAATAGAAACGGACGGGCCGCGGAGGCCTTCCTCGAAGGCTCTGGGGCAATCCGGTGCACTGACCAGCCAGGAATGTCCGCCAGGATCCCTCGAAGCCTGATAATCTGCAGCCCCGCCCCGGTAGCCGAACTCCGGGTAACGCCCGAGCAGTGTTGCACGGATCCGCTTTTCAGTGGATGGATCCACAGGATTTTCGCCCTCATGAAAGGCTCGCCGGAGGTATGCGCCTGCCTCTCTGGCTGCCTCCAGGGCGCAATGCAGCATGCTCTCGTAGGAGTTCACGGCATTTATTATCCATCAAAACTAGCGGCATAAAAGCTCGCCATCTAGCTGTCGAACAGAGCAACGCCACGCACACGTACTAGTATCCCCATTCGCTTGCACATCGACAATCACCCAGCCCGGCAAAAGGACAAATGCTCGACTTGGCAGGATTATTTTCTTTTAAATAGTGAAGAAAATGGTGTACAGCTTGACAGATATACACTCAGGCTGTACATTAAAAGGAGAGCCGTGTTCTTGTTGTGACGCCCCGGATGGCGCCCGTAGCCATCGCCTTTGGGCGGCATTTTAAGCTGCGTTCGTAGTCTGCTCCTTCCGGCTTCGCCGGACGGCAATGCGCGCCGCTTTGCAGGATGGCGGCTCTGGAAAGGAGAGATTTCGCATGGCGGCGCACAATCCGGAAAATCAATATCAGGGCAGCGGGAAGCGCCAGCGGGGCAAGCCCGTCTCGCCTTTTGACCGGCGCAGCAATCCTTCATATCCCGGAATGTCCCCGGAAATTGGCAAGGCCCGGCCGGCATCCGGCGTTCGCTCTGCCGCAAAACCAGGCGGCGCTGAGCGGCTGGGAACCGCAGAAATCGTTCATGTCCATCACGCGCTGCCCGAGGAGTATGTTTCCAGCGCGATCGCGGAGCGCCGGGGATGGATCGAGTCCGTAACCGGCGTCAGCCTGGGCGAATCTGTCGTTGCCGGCATCGAGCTGCCTCTGGAACGCTATGTCCTTGAACATCTGTATCCCGGTGTGGCCTTCTGGAAGGAGCGGGACTGGCCGACGGATGCCACTGCGCTGATTGAACGCGCCGAATTGCCTGCAGCCGGGCATCTGTCGATCCGTCTGAACCCGGAGACGGCGGGCGGGATGGAAGCCGGGCCGAAAGTGCGGTGGAAGGCGCGATGGAGCGGAACGCCGGTGGCGGTCTGGATCCGCGGCATGGATCGGCCGGCCGTGCTGCTGCCGCTTCGGGTCGTGGATCCTCCTAACGGCGAGCGGCTGATGCGAACCAACTTCCTCATTCTCCGCCGCGAGGATCTCGGGCCACTGACGCAGCGGCTGGCGGAATTCCTTTCCTGCTGGCGGACGAAAAAGGAGATTTTCGTGGTGAATGGTCCGGATCTCAGTTTTGCGCCGGACGAGAGCTGGGATCACCTCGTGCTGGACGCACGGGTGTCGCGACTGGTCCGCGACGACTTCCTCCGATTCTTCTCCCATCGGGAATGGTTCGAATCAAAGAGGATTCCGTTCCGCCGCGGCTACCTCCTTTACGGACCGCCCGGCAACGGCAAGACCAGCATTGTGCGCGCCATGGCTTCGATGCAGGGCCTGTCGCCCTGCACGCTCGTCTGGGGCAAGACGAACACGGATGACGACGACCTCAGCGGGTTGTTCCGCTGGGCGGCCGAGCACGCTCCGTCGCTGGTGATCATGGAAGACCTTGATCGGCACTTCACGCAGGCGCAGCACGCCCAGAGGCAGCACCGGATCAGCCTGGCGCACCTGCTGAACTGCCTGGATGGGTTGCAGAGCAATGAAGGCGTGATCGTGGTGGCGACGGCGAACCACCCGAAGACGCTCGACCCGGCCATCCTGAACCGCCCCGGACGCTTCGACCGCGTGGTGGAGTTGCCGAATCCCGACGACGCGCTTCGCGCAGAGTTTTTCCGCAAGCAGTTGGGAAACGCCTGCAGCGAAGAAGGGCTGCTGCGCATGGTGCGCCGCTCGGGGGGATTCAGCTTCGCGCAATTGCGCGAGTGCCACATCACGGCCTCGTACCTGGCATTCGAAAACAGCCGCGACATCACCGAAGCGGACTTGCTGGAATCCGTCGAACTGCTCGCCGGCGCCATCCGGCGCCCCGGCGGCAACCGGGTGAGCCGGCCGCTCGGATTTCCGGAAGCGGACGCGGCAGCCTGAGCAATGGAGCGCGGGGCCGCGAATTCCGGCAGATGAGCGGCGTCTCCCGTAACGTAATCATTGCTGCCGGACCAGAAGGGAGTCCACGAACGCAATGACTCAATGAGAAAGGAGCTGACCATGCCAGTACCAATGGTGGAATACCTCAGAAAGAATTACCGGGAGCCAGAACCAGAATGGCTTCAATTGGCGGAAAGAGCCTCAGACCCAGAGGTGCGGCGCGAGATTGTAAACGGATTTTTGCGGTCCCGTATCGTCTATTATCCGGGCGCTGGGAGAGACGGTCATCCGGTCAAACTCTTCAATCAGGCGCACGGAGCCCACGCGTATATCTATGTGGATTACGGTCTTCCAGAAGAAGATGTGCGCCGGTATGCAGAAGCCGCTCCCGGGCGGCCAGCCCGTGGTTTCCGAGGCTACAGGCACATTGCTGTCCTCGAAGTCAAGAAGGATGAATTGACGCCCTGGCCGATCATTTGGAATCTATCGTCCATCGAAATCCAACGTGCAACTCAGTGGTATCCGCGAATTGAACCGTACGCGCTGCTGTATGTGTATGAGCGTCAACAGCCGTACGAAGACCAACATGGCGCGAAGCGATTCGCCGTGCTGTATCTGTGCGCGGATGGAATTGCAGCCTACGACGCAATGTTTTGCCAGAAGAAGTCGGTCGCAGTCCCGTTTTGTGTGGTTGTGCAGGATCACGGCTTTGGAGGAAACTGGGGGCGGTACGACCGTGATTCCGAGCTGGAACTGGTCGCCAAGAGGGCCGGTGTCCGCCCGGAGTTGCTGCTTGTAGCCTTTCATACCTCACGACACTGGCGGGGGTATGTGCCGGCGGATATGGATGGTGAAGCGCTGGAGCCCGAGCCGGGCGGAATGGGTCAACATCTTCGGACTCTGTTCAGGCGAAATCGGAGTTACAGCCTTGAATACGAATCCGAAGTCCGCGAGCGTTCCGACTTGTGGCTAGATACGTACGGGCGGCTCTTCGCGCAGAGATTGAGCGCGGGGCTGTAGCGCGATGAGCATTCCGCAGTGGTGGCGGAATCGGTATGCCAGGTCACCTATTGCAGCTTCGCAGCGGCCTGATGTTCCTCTGCCCTGACGGACTCTGACTGCTGGACACCGGCTCGCCTGTCTGTTACAGCGCGCGGGGAAAGATCGAACTGGCTGGCAGGCAGCCGTGTCGGCCACACTTTTTTTCTGTCCCGTGCCGCCAGGAAGGGCCGTGACGGGGAAATCACCCATCGAGCCTTGTCTGGAAGCGCACCTTGCCCGCCTCGAAATTCACCGTCGACGACCGCACCGTGCGTCCCTTGCGCTTCTGTCCGGCGGGCTCGCCGACGCGCGCCATCTTGTAGTGTTCGATGTCGGCCCGCGTCACCGCCTCCACATAGCGCCGCTGGCCGAGCAGCCGCAGGAAGTGCTCCGTCGCGCAGCGGTAGCGTGCCAGCGTGGCCGGCTTCTCGGGCGAGTGCACGCGGATGTGTTCGAGAACCTCAGCCACGGCATCCCGCACCGGCGTGCCGATCAGGACTCGGGCGCCGCCGGCGAAACCCGGCGCGCTCTGCGCCGCATGAGGCCATGGCGAGGCAGTTGGCATGGAGCGGGCGGCCGCGCGCGCTTCCAATGAACTCCAGGCCGCGCCTGCGCCGATACGCTCCGGAGCGGCGCCAGGTTCAGGCTCTTCAAAAGCCGGTGAGCCGAGCACGGCCTGCCCGGCCAGCTCCCACTGCTTCTGGCGGACGGCGTTGAGCGCCTCGGCGGGCCTCGTGCCGACCGACTGGCGGCGCCGCTGCGGGCCCTCCCACCACTCGATGGAATACGTACCGGGGCGCGGATCCCAGATCCAGGAGTTGCCCTTGCGCGGCAGCGCGACGAACTGCCACCGGCCTGGGGCGAGGCGGACTTTCCTGAAGAAGCGGATGCGGGGACGGAGTTTAATGGTCCGGCGCTTGGTGTCGACAATCGCACCTTTACCGACACCCAGACCCTGTCATGATCCGCAAGTGATTGCGATGGGGAAAGTTATAGAGCCCGTGGCGGTGAGGGTGGGATTCGAACCCACGGAACCCTTACGGGTTCAACGGTTTTCGAGACCGCCCGATTCAACCACTCTCGCACCTCACCGTACACCAATGTAGCGAATGAGGGCGGCGGGCTGCAACGGCGGGGCGATGCAACTATCGCCGCGAAGGAAGCGCGGGCCCGCAAGCCGGCACGAGATCATTGGGAAATGTTTCGGCAGCAGCCGGCGCGGCAAACCGCGGGCGGTCCAGCACACGGCGGCAGCCGTTTCGTGTAGGATCTCAGCATCATGAGGCGGCGAGCAGTGCTGGGCATGGCGGCGGCAGCGGCATCGCGCCTCGCCGGCGCCAATGAGCGGGTCCGGATCGGCGTCATCGGTTGCGGCGGCCGCGGCCGTTACGTGGCGCGGTGGATGCGCGAGGCGGGGGCGCAAATCGCTGGCGCTGCGGATGTGTACCTGCCGAACGCGGAGCGGCTGAAAGAAGAGTCCGGCAGCGATTGCGTCGTATATCAGGATTTCCGCCGGATGCTGGAGCGCACCGATATCGACGCCGTGCTGGTGGCGACACCGGACCACTGGCATGCTGGAGCGGCCGTGGCCGCCTGCGCGGCGGGCAAGCACGTGTATCTCGAGAAGCCCTTTGCTTATTCGATCCGCGAGGGGCGCGCGGTCGTCGAGGCCGCGAAGCGGCATTCGCGCATCGTTCAACCCGGCATGCAGCACCGCTCCGCGGAGCATTTCCGCGAATGCGAGGCGATGGTTCGCGAGGGCGTCATCGGCAGGGTTCACTTCGTCCGCACATGGAACTGGGTGAACATGACGCCGCGCGGCATCGGCGCGCCGCAGCCGGGAGAGCCTCCCGCGGGTCTCGACTGGGACATGTATTGCGGTCCCGCGCCGCTGGTTCCCTTTGACCGCCGCCGCTTTCTCGCCACCTATCGCTGGTTCTGGGATTATTCCGGCGGCTATATCACCGATTTCGGCACCCACCGGCTCGATACAGTACAGCAGATCATGGGCGTGAAAGCGCCGGCAACGATCAGCGCCGCCGGCAGCCGCTTTGCGCTCCAAGATGCCGGACAAATGCCAGACGTGCTGATCGTGACCTACGAATACCCAGGCTTCGTGCTCCAGTACGAGGGCATCAACGTGAACGGGCTCGGGCTGGGCATCCGCAGCGCGGGCATGCAGTATTACAACGCACGCGGCCCTCTGGACCGCCCGAACGGCATGGCCTTTTACGGCACCGAAGGCACTCTGCTGGCCGACCGCCGCGGCTATGAGATCCTGCCGGAACTCGCTCCCGGCGCGCCGCCGCCTGCCGGCGTCCCGCCGCGCTTCCGCACCGAACGGCGCTCGAAGAACGTGCAGGATGCCACGGCCGAGCACGCGCGCGCGTTTGTGGACGCAGTGCGCGGAGTGAGGTCTTCTCCGGCGGACGCTGAAACAGGCCACCGCTCCACATCGGTGGCGCATCTCGGCAACATCGCCTACCGCACCGGGCTCAAACTTCGGTGGGACCCGAGGCGCGAAGATTTCGACTCGCAGCCCGACGCATCCCAATGGCTGTCGCGGAAGCCCAGGCGCGGTTGGGAGTGGGCCACGGGCGAGGCATTGCTGCGCTGACAGACCGGACCTCAAGCGCCGCTTATACCGTCATGTCCACCCATTCGATGCCCGCCTTCCCGAGCGCATAGCTCACCTCCTTGCGCCAGCCGCCGTAACAGGTCATCCAGTGGAAGCCGCGCATGGCAGAGGCCAGCTTGTAGGAATCGCACCCGAAGCGGACGTCGATCTGCGCCCGGCAGATGGGCAGGAAGGGATTGGCGGCGATCTCACCCTCGAATCCCGCCCACCGTTTGAAGCTGAAATCGGGAATAATATTCGTGATTTTTTGCCCGATCCGCATTTCCACCTTCGGCGCAGCTCCGTAGTCGCTTTCGAAATGCGTCATCACGCGGACCGGTTCAGGACTTTCCCCGTCCATCCTCCGCGGCGCCGTGCAGTGGGCCAGTGTCACGAGGCCGTGGTGCGGCGTCGTGGGATCGTTGAGAAACACAGGCAGGCCGGAGATGGCCTGCAACAGAATTCCCGATGGAATGACGACAAAATCTGATTCGCAAAACGCCAGATATCCTTCGTCATTCAGCAGGCTCAGCGGCAGGCACGCGGTGGTTTCACCGATGGGCATGATGGTGGACATGCAGTTGTTGATGGTGAACGCAGTGGCGCCGGCCTCGCGCAACATGCCGCGCAGCACATGGGTGAGCAGGAAGGCGTTATCGACATACTCGCGCCGGGTTTCCAGCTTTACGCCCTTCCTGCCGAGGTACTCGCCGGCCTCAAGCGAGGCCTGTTTCACGATCTTCTCGTCCTTGCGGGCCGCCTGGAGCCTGCGGCCCAACTCGTCATAGGAGACTTCGACAAGATCGAGGCTGAAGCGTTCCCGGGCGAGTTGGGGCGCCCTTCGTCCGCCGGCGCCCCACCCCGACGCGCCGCCGAGGCAGAGCACGCGCCGCCCTTGCGTGTGCTTCAGCCCGCCCAGCGCGCGCAGGCGCCAGGCGACCTCGGCCGTCTCGTCGACTACCACATCCATCGCATCCGCTCCAGGCTGGCCCCAGTCATCGTCCGTCTTGCGCAGGAAGCGCGGATGCACGATCTCGTACCACTCGTAGACAGGTCCGGAGCGGTGCCGGACGAAGATCACCGCAGGCGTGTCTGGCCTGGACACGCTCTCCAGCAGCCGGACGCCGCCTGACGCCGGATACATCAACAGCGCGTCGTACCCGCCCGCAGCCACAGCCTTGCCTTCCTCCACCGAACGAACCTCGCGCAGAGGCAGAAATTCCACCGGATAGCCGGCGGCGCGCGCGATCGCTTCCAGCTCGCACCCAATCCGCGCCCGCTCTTCGGCCACTTCCTTTTCCGTAAACAGCCCGCCCCACGGGCGCCAGCTCGTCTGCGGGCGCGGCTTGAAGATCTGGTAAATCAGCACAGGCTGCACGCGAAGCGTGCGCCGGGCGCCCGGCTCGAGCGGGTGTCCGCCGCCGGGCGCCGCCACCAGCGGGAGCGCCGCGCCGGTCTGTAGCAGCGCGCGCCGGCTCATCGAAGACATGCAACAGGGCATAAGAGCCTCCTGATCCGACAGTGTCCGCCCTCTTCTTATTTCAGATTCTGACGTCTGGTTCAAGCCCGTTCAGTTCAGCCACCCACCGCGCGCTCAAGTTCGGCCAGGGCCAGCCGGAGCCCTATGCGGGCTTCCTCCACCATTGCTTCAGCCTCGGCCGTGGCAGCCTGCGCCTCGGCCAGTTTCAGCGGCGGCGCCACGCCGGTCTCGACGGCATCGGCGGCGATCCGCAGCGCTTCCCGCCTCGCCTCCAGGGCCTGTTCGGCCACGCGCACCAGATCTTCGAACCGCTCCACTTTTCGTCTGGCCTTTTCCACCTCGATCCGCACGCGGCGGCGCACGCGCCGCAAGTTCTCCTCCGCCTGTTCGAGTTGCGCGCGCCGTTCGCCCACCAGCGCCCGCTTCTTTCCGCCGTCGAACAAATCCCAGCTCATCCGTGCTCCTACAGCGGCATTGGAGGAAGGCAGGAACGGCACGCCGCGCTGCTGTGCGTGCGTGGCGAACACGGCGATGTCGGGAATGAACTCCGCCTGCGCCGCGCGCACGGCGCGGCGCGCTTTCTCCACCGCCGCTTCCGCGGCTTTCACTTCAGGGTTCCGCTCCAGCGCCCGCTGCACCAGTGCGTCCAGCGGCGCCATTTCCGGCTCATTCCAGGGCAAAGCCGCCAGTTCGAGCTCCGTGCCTGGCTCGAACCCGGCCAAGTCGGCCAGTTCAGCCAGCAGATCGGCGCGTTGAAGCTCCAGTTGCAGCAGCGCATTCTTTGCCTCCAGCAGTTGCGCGCCGGCTTCCATGAGCTTCACTTCAAGCGCCGCTCCAGATTCGACTGCGTTGGCCGCATCGCCGCGCGCCGCCTCCGCTTTCGCCACCCTTCGCCGCGCCGCGGCGATGCGCTTTTCCAGAACCAGCGCTCCCAGATAAGCTTCCTGCACCCTTACGGCGATTTCGTTTTCCGCGCGGCGGGTCTCCGCTTCAGCGATCCGCATCTCCTGCTCCGCGGTGCGCGTCCCGGCGTGGATGCGGATCAAAGACGTCAGCGGTTGCGCCGCCGTGGTCATCGAGAGGCCAAAGGTGTTGGCGCCCTGAAGCAGCCGCAAGTCTTCCGAAGGAACAGGCCCGAGCTGCGGCAGCACGCCGAGAAAACCACGTGGAATGGCGACGTTCTGCAACTGGCTGTTGTAGAGCAGGCTCGATTCATTCGACAGGCGCGGCAGCGCGTTCGCGCGCACGGCGTCGCGCTTTTTCTCCGACTCCCGGACGCGGAGACGCTGGATTTTCAGAACGGGGTTCTGCTGCCTGGCCAGGGCCAGGGCTTCTTCCAGCGTCAACCGCCGCGGCTCCCCCCGCAGTCCAGGAGACAGCAGCACCGCCAGCAGAACCGGCGCGAGGGCAGCGGGACGCCAATGCGCGGCGCGCCGCTTGGCCACCACATACAAAACCGGCGCCACCACGAGCGTGAAAAACATCGAGCAGATCAGCCCCACGGCGATAGCGCTGGCCAGCGGCGACCAGAGGCTCGAGCCGCTGAGGATCATCGGGAGCACGCCTACCGCGGCCGCGGCCGTGGTGAGGAAGATCGGCCGCAGGCGGCGCTCGCCAGCCTCCAGAGCCGCCGTCTCGAGTTTTGCCCCGGCCCGTTGCCGTTCGTGAATGTAATCCACCAGGATAATCGCGTTCCGGACCACCACGCCCGAGAGGCTGATCACGCCCATAAAGGCCGTAAAGCTGAATGGATTTCCAGTCAAAATCAGGCCGAACACAGCGCCAGGAAGAGCCAGAGGAATGGACATCATTACCACCAGCGTGTCTACTGGCGAACGGAACTGAAACAGCAAAATTAGAAAAATCAGAAGAATGCTCAGGGCCAGCACGATATGCATCTCCCCGAATGTCTCTCTTTGTCCCTCGATTTCACCGCCATATTCGACCCGGTATCCGGGGGGCAGGGCGATGCCGGCGATCCGCGCCTGCGCCCCCTTCAGGATCTCCGAGGGCAGGTGCGCCTCATCGGGGATCGCCATCACCGTCAGCGTGCGCAGGCCGTTGCGGCGCAGAATGCGGCTGGGGCGCCACTCCGGCTCCACCTGGGCCACGCTGCGCAGCGGAACCCGGGCGCCGGTCAGCGCGCTGACCACGTAAGCGTCTTCGACATCCTCGAACCGGCTGCGGTACTCTTCCTCCAGCCGAAGAGCCACGGGGATGTCTCGGTCTCCTTCCCAGAACGTGGTCACCGGCAGCCCGCTGAACCCGCCCGCCAACTGAAACGCCAGCATGGAATTGCTGAAGCCCAGCCGGTTGGCCACTTCTTCGTTCACCCGCAGCGCCAGCTCCGGCGCGTCTTCATGGAAATCCTGGAAGACATACCCGGCGCCAGGCGTGCGGCGGAGAATCGCTTCCACACTCTGCCCCAGCTCCCGGAGGCGGCGCAGGTCTTCTTCACCGTCCTGCGTCGAGACGATCCGCACCTCGACGGGCGCCTTCATCACCGTGCCCTGTTCGAGCTCCCGCACGATAGCGAGAGCCTCCGGCGCCACTGTCTGCAACTGGCGGCGGAGACGGTATACAAGCCCGGGCGTGTCTTCCGCGCTGCGCGTGTTGACGACGAGCTGCGCGTAGTTTTTCGCGGGGAATTCGGGGTCGACGTTGTAATAGAAGCGCGGCGCGGAGTCGCCGACAAAGGAGGCGAAGCTCGCCACCAGCGGCTCGCGGCGCAGATGCTCCTCCACCCGGCGCACGGCGGCGTCGGTCTTCTCAAGCCGCGTGCCCTCCGGCAGCCAAAGGTGGATCACGAACTGATTGCGCTCGGCGGTGGGGAAGAACCGCTCCGGCACCACTGTGCGCAGCAGCACGATGCCGAGCACGAACACCGCCGCCCCGCCTGCCAGCGTGAGCGCCTTGCGCTTCATGGCGGCATGAATCACGCGGTTGTAGCCCGACTGCATGAAATCGATGGCGTTCAAGCGCTTCTTCCGGGGTTCGGCTTCTGGCGGATGCAGACCCCGCCAGATGAAGAACCGGCACAGCCACGGCGTCACCAGCATGGCGACGGCGTACGAGCAGGACAGCGCCACCGCCACCGCCACCGGGAGCGCCTGGATGAACTCCCCCACCGCGCCGCTGATGATGAGCATGGGCAGGAACGCCGCAATGATGGTGAGCGTGGCGGTGAGCACGGGCAGCCACAGCTCGGTGGCACAGCGCCACGCCGCCTCCATGCGCGGAGTGCCGCGGTCCAGGTGCTCCACGTAGTTGTCGGCGATCACAATGGCGTCGTCCACCACCATGCCGAGCACGACGATCAGCGCGGAGATCGATACCTGGTGCAGTTCCACTCCGATGGCGTGCAACAGCGCGAAGGTGGCGGCGATGGTGACGGGAATCGCCAGGCTCGCGATCAGCGCCACGCGCAGCGGCAGCAGGACGATGGTGACCAGGATCACCGCGCCGATGGCGATGCCGAACTCGCGGATGAAATGCGCAATGCGGCGCTCCACCACGGCGGGCTGATCGGCGAGGATGTCGATGCGCAGATCCGGCGGCAGCGTGCCGCGCACCCCGGCGAGCTTGTCCCGCAGCGCGCGCCCGAACTCGACGATGTTGTAACCCTCCTGCATCTCGACGCTGACCAGCACCGCCGGCTCGCCGTTGAAGCGCACCAGTGACCGCGGCTCCCCCTCGACGCGCTCCACGCGCGCCAGGTCGCCGAGATAAACCGGCTGGCCGGAGGGCGAAACGTCGATCATCACGCGGCGGATCTCGTCGACGTCCTGGAACAGCCCGGAGGTGCGCATCGGCTGCGCCGCCGCCCCTGTCTTCAGTTCGCCGCCATAGGCGACCACGTTGCGCCCGCGCAGCGCCTGGATCACTTTCATCGGCGACAGCGCGTACTGCGACACGCGCTCCATCGACGACGTGATGCGGATCTCTTCTTTCTGTTCGCCGATGCGCTTCAGCTTGGCCACCGCGCGCAGGGTTCGGAATTCGTCTTCCAGCCGCCGCGCGTATTCCTTCAGATCCGTGTAGCTGTAACGGCTGCCGTGCACAGCCACCAGCAGCGCCACGGTGTCGCCAAAGTCGTCGCGCACCACCGGTCCCTGCACGCCTTCGGGCAGCTCCGTCAGCTTCAGCTCGATCAGGGAGTGTCTGAGCTTGGACCAGAAGACATCGGGCTGCTGGACATGGTCTTCGAGTTCGACGTGAATCACGCAAAGATCGCTGCGGCTGGTGGACCACGTCTTCGCTTTGCGTACCTCTTCGAAACGGAACAGGTGGTCTTCGATCTTGCGCGTCACCTGTTTCTCCACCTGTTCCGCCGTCGCACCCGGATACGTGGCGATGACGAGCCCGGTGCGGATGGTGATCTTCGGGTCTTCCCGGCGCGGCATGGTGACGAGCGACGTGACGCCCGCCGCCAGCACCGCGGCCGTCAGCAGCAGGGTCACCTGCGGGTAGCGCAGCGCGGACTTCACCGGGTTCATCGCAGCACCTCCGCCTGGACGCGCATGCCGTCCTTCACCTTGTGCTGCCCGCCCACCACCACCAGCTCGCCCTCGTTCAAGCCCTCTGTGATCTCCACTTCGCGTCCCGCGCCCCGCCCCGTCCGCACGCGCCGCGCGTGGACGCGCCCGCTTTGCGGCGAATAGATGAAAACGTGAGTCGATCCCTGCGGGTCCCGCCACACCGCTTCGGCAGGCACCGTGCGCGCAGCCACGCGGGCCATGGTGTCGATTTCGGCTTCGGCGATCATGCCGGCGCGCAATTCAAGCGCCGGATTCGGCGCCAGCAGCCGCACCGGGAACGTCCGCGATTGCGGCTCCGCGGCAAAGCCTGTCAGCTCCACTTTGGCCGGAAACTCGCGCCCGCCGAGCGATGGGATCCGCACCCGCGCCGCCTGCCCGATCCTGACTTTTCCGATCTCCGCCTCGGGCACGCCCACGCGCACCCGCGCCGGATGCAGCTTCATCAGCGCCACCACGGGCATGCCTGCCGCGATCATCTCCCCCGTGTCGGCCAGACGCCGCGCCACCACGCCACCGATCGGCGCGCGGAGCTGAGTGTCCTCCACGCGCTTCCTGGAGAGTTTCGCGTTTGCCTCCGCCTGCCGCGCCCTGGCTTCGGCCGCTTCCCGGTCCTCGCGCCGCGCGCCCTCCAGCGCTTCTTCATAACGCTGCTTTGCGATTTGCCAGTGCGTCTCGATCTTCTTGAAGTCATTCGGCGCCAGGCTCTTCCGCTCGTACAGAATCTTCATGCGGCGGTACTCGTCTTCCGCCTGCTCGAACGCCGCGCGCGCCTGCTCAAGCTCCTGCCTGCGCGCCCCGGTGCGCGCCTTCTCCGCCATCGCGCGCGCCGCAGCCGCTTCTTCTCCGGCGATGTCCGCGCCAAGGCGGTAGTCGGTGGGATCGAGTTCCGCCAGCAACTGCCCCTGGGAAACCATCTGCCCCTCTTCCACCAGCACACGCCGGATCCGTCCCGCCACCTGGAAGCCCACCTCGGCTGTCTCGTACGCCTCGACGTTGCCTCCGGCGCGGACTACCTCGGCCCGTTCCGTCCGCGCCGCTTCCCGAACCTGCACCGCCGCCACCGGCTCCGGCGCCTCTGCGGCGCGGCGCCCGCATGCATTGAGAAGCAAGACGATCAGGATTGCCGCTGCCCAACGAACTGGAACCTGCATCGGAATTGTCCTCCACTGACCATCGTGGCACAAATTTCGCCATGTGTCACTAGTCAGTGACATAGTGTGCAATCAATCAGTTGTGACTAAAGAGGCACATTTCAGGCCGCGGGGTGCAGCCTGCTAGGGGAGCAACTCGACCGCCTGGACGACATCTTCAGGCGAGAGATAGAAGTGCGGGCTGAGCCGCAGCCAGCCCTGCCGCGGGGCGGCAATGATGCCTGCATCGCGGAGGCGTGACCAGAGCCAGCGCGCGTCGACGCCGTCTTTGCGAATGGAGACGATGCCGGAGCTGTTTTCCGCCGTGCGCTCGATCATCACCTCGTAACGCTTTTCCTTTGCACCTGCGGCGATGAGGTCTGCCAGCCGCAGCACATGCGGGGCGATGTGGTCGATGCCGGCTTCCAGCAGGAGTTCGATCGAGGCGCGCAAGCCGAAGCAGCCGATGACATTCAGCGTCCCGGGCTCGTAGCGTCCGGCATCGCCGCGCAGCGTCATGTCGCGCGACGAGTAGTCCTGCCAGCCGGCGACGTTGGTCCAGCCGAACTCGACGGGTTCGATCGCATCCTGCCAGTCGCGCTGAATGTACAGGATGCCGCAGCCTTCCGGGCCGAGCAGCCATTTGTGGCCGTCGGCGGCGAGGGCATGGATCTTCGCGCGGCGCACATCCAGCGGCAGCGCGCCCAAGCCCTGAATCGCGTCAACAAAGAAAAAGACGCCGTGCCGCGCGCAGATCTCGCCGATGGCCTCCAGGTTGGCCCGGTAGCCGCTGAGGTATTGCACGAAGCTGATGGAAAGCAGCCGCGCGCCGCGGGCGGCGCGGTCGATCTCCTCGAGCGGCGCCATGCAGCTCAGCCAGTCCACCCGCACGCCCTTCCACTGTTCGAGCTTCTTCCAGATGTAAAAGTTGGCGGGGAACTCCTCCTGGAAGGCGACGATCCGGTCGCCGGGGCGCCAGTCGAGCCCGAGGGCCACGGTGGCGATGCCTTCGCTCGTGTTCTTGACGGTGGCGATCTCCGCCGGGTCCGCGTTCAGCAGCCGCGCGGCCGCGCGCTTCACGCCCTCCACCGCTTCCATCCACTCCGGATAGTGCAGGGCGCCGTGGTCGAGCGCGTCCTGGGCCATCTGCTGCATGGCCTCCGCGCCGCGGCGCGGCAGGGGGGCGACGGCGGCGTGGTTCAGGTAGATCAGGTTCTTCGTCACCGGGAACTCGTGCCGCCAGGCGCGCCAGATCTCTTGCGTCTCCGGATTGTGGTAACCCATCCATTTCAATGTACGTTAGTCTTAAGTGAGGGGACGGGTCCATGAAAAGCAGAGTCTTGGCCGCGATTCTCGCCCTGGCGGTGGCCTCGCTGGCGCCGGTGCATGCGCAGGAAACTCCTCAACAGTCCAAAGACCAGAAGCAGACGCAGCAGCAGAAGCCGAAGGTCATCAAGGACAAGAAGAAAGACCCTGACGCCATTGGCGAGCGCGATGTCGGCAAGGGCCTCAACTGGTACTCCATCGAGAAGGAGATCGCGATGGGCAAATCCTTCGCGATGGAGATCGAACGGGTGGCCAAGATCGTCGACGACCCCATCATCGCCGAGTACGTCAACCGCGTGGGCCAGAACCTGGTGCGCAACTCCGATGTCAAGGTTCCGGTCACGATCAAGGTGATTGACACCGAGGAGCCCAACGCCATGGCGCTGCCGGGCGGTTTCTTCTATGTGAACACGGGGCTGATCACCTTGGCCGAGAACGAGTCCGAGTTGGCAGGCGTGATGGGCCATGAGCTCGCCCACATCGCCGCACGGCACGGCACGCGGCAGGCAACACGCGGCAACCTCGCCAACCTGGCCACCATCCCGCTGATCTTCATGGGCGGATGGACGGGCTTCGGAATCCGGCAGGCAGCCTCGGTGGCCATCCCGCTCGGGTTCCTCTCCTTCTCGCGCGCCTTTGAGCGCGAGGCGGATCTGCTCGGTCTCCAGTACATGTACAAGGCGGGCTACGATCCCAATGGCTTTGTCGATTTCTTTGAGCGGCTGGAGTCGCTCGAGAAACGCAAGCCCGGCACCATCTCCAAGGCGTTCCGCAGCCACCCGCCCACGGCAGACCGCATCGAGGAAGCCCAGAAGAACATCTCTGAACTGCTCCGGGAGCGCCCCGAGTATGTCATCACGACTTCCGAATTCGAGGAGGTCAAGGATCGGATCATCGCCATGAGCAACCGCCGCAAGCTCGGGCCGAACGATGATCCCAACCGCCCACGCCTGAAGAAAGCGCCCGGGGCTGGCACGGAGCCCGTTGAAAAGGACGGCAAGAAGACCGAAGATCCCGACGAGCGCCCGACGCTAAAGCGGCGGAACTGATTCTGGACTTGATAAAGGGGACAGGAACACAGTTCCCCTTTCTTGGCGCCGCGGCCGGACCGCCCCGGAATTGTAATCCTTGCCGCGACTGGAGGGCGCAAAGCGCCCGGAAGGAGCGGTCCCCGCGCGGATCTTGCGGGACACGTCAGCGCGGCTCGCCGCTTGCTCCGGCCGCTGCCGCGGCTTTCGCGCGCGGCACAGTAGCGCGGCACGGAGGCCCGGTTCAAAGGCGCAAAGCGCCGTATTCAGTGCCGCGACTGGAGGGCGCAAAGCGCCCGGAAGGAGCGGTCCCCGAGCGGATCTTGCGGGACACGTCAGCGCGGCTCGCCGCTTGCTCCGGCCGCGGGGGGG
>JBMOMB010000012.1:0-12984 GCA_049325215.1 Acidobacteriota bacterium | reverse complement strand
CAAAGCGCCGTGTTCAGTGCCGCGACTGGAGGGCGCAAAGCGCCCGGAAGGAGCGGTCCCCGCGCGGATCTTGCGGGGCGCGTTCGCGCGGCTGACCGCTTGCTCCGGCCGCTGATGCGGCCTTCGCGCGCGGCACAGTAGCGCGGCACGGAGGCCCGGTTCAAAGGCGCAAAGCGCCGTGTTCAGTGCCGCGACTGGAGGGCGCAAAGCGCCCGGAAGGAGCGGTCCCCGCGCGGATCTTGCGGGGCACGTCAGCGCGGCTCACCGCTTGCTCCGGCCGCTGCCGCGGCTTTCGGGCGCGGCACAGTAGCGCAGTCACGCGGCCTTCGCGCGCGGCACAGACCGGCGGCGGGGCCGAACCCTGCATTTTCATGCTTCCAGGTCAAGCTAGGCCTTATCACCGGGTGCTGACCCGGGTTTCCGGAATCTTTGAGAGGGTCACCCTCACGCCAGCCCCACAGGGCATTCTTCAGGCAAAGGACGGTACCCGCCTGTTCTGCATCGGCGCTACGGTCCTCGGAGCCTGGTCTCCAGGACCGTTCGCTCCCGCGCTGCGCCGCCTATTTTTTCGGTACCACGGATTTTGCTGCCGCCGGCTTGGCCGCAGCAGCCTTCTTCGCCGCCGGTTTGGCCGGAGGCGTGAGCACGATCCCGCCCGGTGGAACCGCTCCCACGCGCTCAATGCTCACCCGGGTCATCACCACCGGGGTCGTCGGCTTGTCCCGTCCGTCGCGCGGCACGCGCGCGATCTTGCCCACCAGTTCCTGCCCCTCCACGACCTGGCCGAAAATCGTGTGTTTGCCATTCAGGTGCGGCGTGGGCACCTCGGTGATGAAGAACTGGCACGACCCCGTGTTCGGTCCGGCATTGGCCATGGCCAGCCGCCCCGGGACGTCGAATTTCAGCGTCGGATGGAATTCGTCCTTGATCACGTCCGTGCCGCCCGTGCCGTTGCCCAGCGGGTCGCCGCCCTGGATCATGAAGCCCGGAATCACGCGGTGGAACGTCAGCCCGTTGTACAGCGGGCGGCGCGTGCGCGCGCCGGTCTTCGGGTCGGTCCACGCCTTGCGGCCAAGTGCGAGATCCACAAAATTCCTCACCGTGACAGGCGATTCCAGCTCATACAGCTTCAGCACGATGGCCCCCATCGGCTCCTTGCCGTGCGAGACCTGGATCGTGGCGTAGAGTCCGTCCGCCCGGGCGGGCTTGGCCGCCTGCGGCTGCGCCTCCTGGCTGAACAGCGCAACGGGGAGCAAAGCGGATGCGAGAATCAGGCCGTACTTCTTCATGGTCACAGGATAGCGCGGCCGCAACGGCCGGATGATAGGATCAAAGCATGAAAAAAGAGACGATTCTCTCCTCGATCATCGAGATCGGCATCGTGCCCGTGGTGCGCGCCCCCTCGGCCGAGGGCGCCTACAAGGCCATCGAGGCTATCTACAACGGGGGCATCCGCGCCGCCGAAGTCACCATGACGGTGCCGGGCGCGGTCAAAGTACTCGAAAAGCTCGCCGATCAGTTCGGGGACAGGATGGTTCTCGGCGCCGGCACGGTGCTCGACCCCGAGACCTGCCGCATCTGCATGCTCGCCGGCGCGCAGTTCTTCGTCACCCCGGCGCTCAACCCGAAGACCATCGAAATGGCGCGCCGCTACTCGAAGCCCATCATGCCCGGCGCGCTGACCCCCACAGAAGTTCTGGCGGCATGGCAGGCGGGCGCCGACATCGTCAAGGTCTTCCCCTGCGACAACGTCGGCGGCGCAAAGTACATCAAGGCTCTGAAAGGCCCCTTCCCGCAAATCGAACTCATCCCGACAGGCGGCGTCAGCCTGTCCACGGCGGGCGATTTCCTCAAAGCCGGCGCCTGCGCCGTCGCCGTCGGCGGCGAACTGGTCGACGCCAAAACTATCAAGGAGGGCAAGTACGAAGTTTTCGAAGAGCGCGCGCGCCAGTTCCTCGAAGTGATCCGGAAAGCGCGCCAGGAGATGAAGGGCGCCTGAAGGCGCTTTGCTACAATCAGGGAGTCCATGGCGATCAGTCAGGATCTTCTCGACATTCTCGTCTGCCCGGTGTGCAAGGAACCCGTCCAGCTCACCGAGGACCAGCAGGGGCTGAAATGCCCCAAGTGCCGCCGCGTCTACCCCATCCGGGACGACATCCCGGTCATGCTGGTGAGCGAGGCGTCCATCGAAGAGTAGCCGCACGCATGGCGCCTGCGCTCGACAGCCTGAGCCCTGGGGCGCGGGTGTTGGTGATGCGCCTGCGGTCTCTGGGCGACTGCGTGCTGACGACGCCCGCCCTCGATCTGCTGCACGCGCACCGCCCCGACTTGCAGGTGGCCGTGGCCGTCGAGCCGCGTTTCGCCGCCGTCTTCGAGCACAACCCGGCCGTGGCCGCGATCCTTCCGCCGTCTCCCAGGGAAGTGCGCCGCTGGGGTGCGCAGCTCGTGCTGAATTTTCACGGGGGGCCGCGCAGCGCGGGTCTCACTCTTTTCAGCGGGGCGCGCCTCCGCGCCGGCTTCGCCCATTTCCGCCACGGCTGGGCCTACAACATCCTCATTCCGCGAGCACAGGAGATTTTCGGCGAGGAGCGTGTGGTGCATACAGCGGAACATCTGGCCTCGGCCATGTTTTTTCTTGGCGTGCCCCGCGCGGAGATCCCCCGCGCCCGTCTTTTCGGCGCCGCCCGGCCGGACCGCTCTCCCTACGCCGTCCTGCACCCGTTTGCGGCGTCGCCATCCAAGCGCTGGCCGGCGGAGCGGTTCGCCGCGCTGGCCCGGCACTTGCAGCGTGAACACGGCTTGTGTCCCGTCATTCTGGGCGCGGGCGGAGACGATTTCGCGCCGTTCGAAGAGTTCGAAACCTTGCGCGGCGCCCCGCTCGGCGAGGTAAAGAGCTGGATCGCCGGCGCCTCGCTGTTTGCCGGCAATGACAGCGGTCCGGCGCACATGGCGGCCGCCCTTGGCGTGCCTTTGCTCGTTCTGTTCGGCTCATCCGATCCACGCATCTGGGGGCCGTGGCGCGCGGAAGCCGAGGTGCTGCACGCGCCGGAGGGACTGGAGTCGGTACCCGTCCGGCGCGTCATCCAAGCGGCCGGCCGGCTGAGGGCACGCGCATGGTGACGGAAACCTGGCGCCTGCTCGCCTACGCGCGCCGCTATACACCCGTGCTGGCGCTCGCCGTCGCGCTCATGATGGTCTCGGGAGCCGGCCGCGCCCTGTTGCCCGTGCTGCTGAAGCCGGTGTTCGACCGCGTGCTCGAACCCTCCTCGCCGGAGGCGCGCGTGCCTCTGCCCGTGCCGAAATGGACAGGCGTTGAACTTTATCTCGACCAGTTGGTTCCTTTTCCCATTCATAATGTCTGGACGCTGGTCGCCGTGGCCATTTTGATGGTTTTCTTCGTCAAGGGAATCGCGGATTATCTGGGAAATTATCTGATCAGCTATGCCGGTCTGGGCGCAGTGACAGATCTGCGGCAGAAGACGTTTGACAAGGTCATCCGCGAGGAGCACGCCTTTTTCAGCTCGCACTCCACCGGGCGGCTGATGTCGTCCATTCTCAGCGATATCGAGAAAATCCAGCTTGCCGTTTCGCAGATGCTGGCCGACTGGTTCCGGCAGATTTTCGCCGCAGCCGGCATGGTTTATGTGCTGGTGCAGAACGACTGGAAGCTGGCCCTGGTGTCGGTCACCGTGCTGCCCTTCGTGCTGCTGCCGACGGCGCGGCTCGGCAAGCGCATCCGCCGCAGCACGCGCCGCGCGCAGGACGAGGCCGCGCAGATGAGCGAGATCCTTCAGGAAGGATTCACGGGGCATGCCGTCGTCAAGGCTTTCACCGCAGAGCCGGCCGAGAGCGCCAGGTTCCGCCGCGCCGCGCAGCGCTTCCGCCAGGCGAGCCTGAAGTACATCGCTTTGCAGGGGCTGCCCTCGCCGATCATCGAGTTCTTCGGCGCGGTGACCATCGTCGGGCTGCTCACTTACGCGCGGGAGCAGATCAAGGCGGGCCAGATGACGACGGGCGATTTCATGTCCTTCGTCACCGCCCTGCTGCTGCTCTACGAGCCGGTGAAGAGGCTGGCGGGCATCCACAACATCTTCCAGCAGGCTGCCGGCGCGAGCCAGCGCGTGTTCGAGTACCTCGACCGCCGCCCGCTGGTGAGTGAAAAGCCCGGCGCCCGCGAACTCGCCGGGTTCGGCCAGTCGATCGAGTACGACCGCGTCAGTTTCCAGTATCCCGATGCGCCCAACGGCCCCGTCCTCGAGTCCGTGTCGCTGACGGTGAACAAGGGCGAAGTGGTCGCGCTCGTCGGGCCGAGCGGCGCCGGCAAGACCACGGTAGCGGCGCTGCTGCTGCGGTTCTACGATCCCACCGAAGGCGCCATCCGCATTGATGGAACAGACATCCGCGAGTTTACGCTCAAGTCGCTGCGGCGGCAGATTGCATTGGTCGGACAGGAGACATTTCTCTTCAACGACACCATCGAGGCCAACATCCGCTACGGGCGGCCCGAGGCTTCCAAAGAGGAGATCATTGAAGCGGCGAAAGCCGCTCTGGCCGACGATTTCATCCGGGAACTGCCCCTGGGCTATGAGACCGTCGTCGGCGAGCGGGGCGCCAAGCTGAGCGGCGGGCAGCGGCAGCGGCTGGCGATCGCCCGCGCCCTGCTGAAGAACGCGCCCATCCTGATCCTCGACGAAGCCACCTCGCAGCTCGACACCGAGAGCGAGATGCTGGTGCAGCGCGCGCTGGCCAACCTCATGGCCAACCGCACCGTGATCGTGATTGCGCACCGGCTGTCCACCATCCGCCGCGCGGACCGTATCGTCGTCATCAGCCAGGGGCGCATCAGCGAAACCGGCACCCACGAGGAGCTGGTGGGACAGGGCGGCATCTACCAGCGCCTGCACGAGCTGCAGTCCGTCGATTGGGAGCACTGACAGAGATGGCTTTGAAAAGCATGACCGGTTATGCGCGCGCCCGCCGCGCGAACGAGCTGGGAGAAGCCGTGGCCACGGCGCGCAGCGTCAACCACCGCGGGCTGGACCTGCACGTGTATGTGAGCGAAGAACTGGAGCCGTTCGAGCCGGCGCTGCGAGCCGCCGCCCGGCGCCACGTCAAACGCGGCCATCTCAGCCTGCGTGTAAAATTCACGCCGGCGCACGCCGCCGCCGGCGCGGCGCTGAACCGCCCGCTGTTCGAGGCTTATCTCAAGGCCCTCGATGAGGCGCGGCGCGATTACGGCGTGGAGGGCGAGCCGCGGCTGGATACGGCGCTGCGCATCCCGGGCATGCTGGTGCAGGAGCCCGGAGACGCCGAGGCGCCGGAAGGACTGGAAGCGCTGGTGGTGGAAACCGCCGAGCAGGCGCTGGCTGCGCTCGACGAGTTCCGCGCGCGGGAAGGAGCCGAACTGGGCCGTCTCCTCAGGGATCTGAACGCGGCCGTTCTGCGTGACGTCGAGGCTGTGGAAGCGTGCCGGCTGCCCGCGATGGAGCACTACCACGCGCGGCTGGAGCAGCGGCTGAGGGAGCTGACGCAGGGCATGGACGTCGACCCGCAGCGGGTAGCGCAGGAGGCGGCGATCCTCGCCGACAAGAGCGACATCGCCGAGGAGGTGGGCCGGCTAAAGGTGCATGTGCGCGAGCTGGATGCGATGCTGGAAGCTGGCGGGGAGGTGGGCAAGAAGCTCGATTTCCTCATGCAGGAGATGAGCCGCGAGACCAACACCATCCTGTCGAAAACCGGCGGCTCGGGCGAGTTCGGGCTCCGCGTGACGTCGCTGGCGCTGGAAATCAAGGCCAATATCGAGCGGATCCGGGAACAGGCGTTGAATCTCGAATGAGCCAGATCTTCATCATTTCGGCCCCGTCGGGATCGGGCAAATCGACGCTGGTCAACACCCTGCTGGCGCACGAACCGGGCCTGATCTTTTCCGTCAGCTACACCACGCGCGCGCCGCGCGGCCAGGAGCAGGAAGGGCGCGAGTACCACTTCGTCACCCGCGAGGAGTTCCAGCGGATGATCGATGCCGGCGAGTTCATCGAGTGGGCGCAGGTCTTCGACGACTACTACGGCACGCACCGCCGCTACGTGGACCAGGGCCGCGCCGAGGGCCGCGACGTCGTGCTCGACATCGACGTGCAGGGTGCGCGACAATTAAAGTCTAAGATCCCCCAGGCCGTGAGCATCTTCATCCTGGCGCCGTCGCGCGAAGAGCTGGAGAAGCGGCTGCGCGCCCGCGGCGACGTGAGCGAAGCCGTGATCCGCAAACGGCTGGCCAAGGCGGCCGGGGAGATCCGGAACTTCCGCCAGTACGACTATGTGCTGGTGAACGACGATTTGCAGGCGGCGTCGGAACGCCTGCTGTGGATTGTGAGGACTGCGCGGCTGCGCGCCGTTGACGAGCAGGTGCAGGCGCGGGTCCGCAGGATTCTGGAGACATTCGAACACCAGGAGAGCGAGCCAGGGAAATGAACGAGAACTTGCGACGGCCCTTCAACGTCATTCCGGACGACCCGGAACAGAGCGTCTACCGCTTCATCATTGTCGCCGCCAAACGCGCTCGGCAGTTGCAGAGCGGACAGCGCGCCCTGCTGCCGGGCACCATCAAGAAGCCCACCGTGATGGCGATGGAGGAAGTGCGCCGCGGGCTGATCCAATATTGGGATCAGGCGGCGCAGCAGCCCGGACAGAACGAGAGCGGCGAGCAGCTCTGAGCGGGAGCGCGGCATGGCGTCCTGGCGCGCGGTTGTCGGCGTGGGCGGCGGCATCGCCGCCTACAAGGCGGCGGAGCTGGTGCGCGAGCTGGCGCGCCGCGGCATCCACTCGCAGGTAGTGATGACGGCGGCGGCGCAGGAGTTCGTCCGCCCCCTGACATTTGCGGCGCTGACCGGACGCAAGGTCATTGCATCGCTGTTCGGCTCCTCGCCGGAAGAGGTGCTGGCTTCGAGCGTCGAGCACATCGGCGTGGCGCGCGAGCACGACCTGCTCATCGTTGCGCCTGCCACGGCCGACCTGCTGGCCAAGTTCGCCAACGGACTGGCGGACGATTTCCTTTCCACGCTGTATCTGGCTTTCGACAGGCAGGTGCTGCTGGCGCCGGCGATGAACACGGCGATGTGGCAGCATGCAGCCACGCAGGCCAACGTCGAGACACTGCGCGCCCGCGGCCATGTCGTGATGGAGCCCGAAGAGGGCGATCTGGCCTGCGGCGAGACCGGCCCCGGACGGCTGCCCGAGCCTGCGAGAATCGCCGAAGAGGCGCACTACCTGCTGGCGCGCCGGCACGACCTCGACGGCGAGACCGTGCTGGTGACGGCAGGACCGACGCGCGAGCCGCTCGACCCGGTGCGGTTCCTGTCGAACCGCTCCAGCGGCAAGATGGGCTACGCGCTGGCCGAGGCGGCGGCGTGGCGCGGGGCGCGCGTGATTCTGGTGAGCGGCCCGGTGGAGCTGGCCGCGCCGCTGCATGTGGAGCGTGTCCGCGTGGAGACGGCGCGCGAGATGCGCGACGCCGTGCTTGCACGTCTGCCTGAGAGCACCATCGTCATCAAGAGCGCGGCGGTAGCTGACTATCACCTTTCCCAGGTTCCCACCCACAAAATGAAGAAGACCGCGACGCGCCTGTCTCTCGAACTCGACCCCACGCCCGATATCCTGGCCGAAGCCGGCGCCGAGATTGAGCGCGCCGGGCGCGGGCAACTGCTGATCGGCTTCGCCGCCGAGACCGACAACGTGGTGGGAGAGGCGAAGCGCAAGCTTAAGGCGAAGCGATGCCACATGGTGGTGGCCAACAACGTCGCCGCGGAAGGGCTGGGCTTCGAAAGCGACGACAACGAGGTCACGCTGGTCACCCAGGCAGGCGACGTGATCGAACTGCCGCGCGCGAAGAAGCGCGAAATCGCCGACCGCATCCTCGACGAGGCGCTCAAACTGCGCCTGGCGCTTCACAGCCGGAGTTGACGGGGAGCATGGACGCGCGCGAACTGCGGCGGTGGCTGGAGTTTTACCGCGATCTCGGCGTGGAGTCGCTTTACGTGCCGCAGCAAATTTCCCGTTCGCCGTTTGCGGAAAATCTGCAAGACGAAGCCAAGACTGCAAAAGCGGCCGAGCCATCAGCAACTTGCAAGGCCGCATCCGGTTCGTTTCCGCAGGAGGCGCGGAATGAACCGAAAACCGCCGCCGTCAGGGTTCTGAAGGCCGCCCCGGCCGCGGAAAAGCCGGCGGCCGGCGCTGGGCTCGTGCCTCTGTTCGAAGCCGGGCCGGAGGGCGATTCGCTGGACAGGATCCAGGCCGATATCGGCGACTGCCGCCGGTGCAGGCTGTGCGAGGGACGCACGAAGATCGTGTTCGGCAGCGGCAACCCGGAGGCGCGCCTGGTGTTTGTCGGCGAAGGGCCGGGCGAGGACGAAGACCTGCAAGGGCTGCCGTTCGTGGGGCGCGCCGGCCAGCTTCTGACGCAGATGATCAACAACACGGCGGCCCGGGAGGGCATGGCCGTGCGCCGCGAACACGTCTACATCTGCAACGTCGTCAAGTGCCGCCCGCCGAAGAACCGCGCCCCCGAGCCGGACGAGATGGAGATCTGCGGGCAATTCCTGTACCGGCAGTTGAGCGTCATCCGGCCGCGGGCAATCTGCGCGCTGGGGGCGACGGCGGCCAAGGCGCTGCTGGGGGCGAAGGAAGGCATTACGAAGCTGCGCGGCCGCTGGCACTGGTGGCGCGACATTCCCGTGATGCCGACCTACCATCCGTCCTACCTGCTGCGGCCGTACAACCAGAACGCCAAGCGGGAGGCGTGGGAAGACCTGAAAAAGGTGCTGCATTATGTCTACGACGAGCCGCCGCGGCCTCTTTCTGACTTTTGAGGGCCTGGACGGCAGCGGCAAGACCACGCAGATGCGGCTGCTCGCCCGGCGCCTGCGCGAGGCGGGCGAGGACGTCGTCGAGCTGGCCGAGCCGGGGACGACGGAAATCGGCAAGAGAATCCGCTCGATTTTGCTCGATCCATCGCATGAAATGATGAGCCCCGTGGCGGAAATGCTGCTCTATTTCGCCGCGCGCGCGCAGACGGTGGACGAGATCCTGAAGCCGGCGCTCGAGCGCGGCGCCATGGTGCTGAGCGACCGGTGGACGGACTCGACCCGCGCCTACCAGGGTTATGGGCGCGAATTGGGGCTGGAATGGATCGATCAGCTCGACCGCATCGCCTGCCGCGGAATCGAGCCCGACCTGACCGTGCTGGTGGAGATCGATGTCGGCGAGGGACTCAGGCGCGCGCGGACGCGGAATGCGGACTCTGCGGCGGCGGAAACGCGGATGGACGAGCAGGCGAAGGCGTTTTACCTCCGCGTGGCGCAAGGCTATCAGAGCCTCGCCCGTGCGTACGGGCGCATTGTGACGGTGGACGGAAGGGGGAGCGTCGAGGACGTGGAGCGGCGGGTCTGGCGCGTGGTGGAGGAGTTCCGGAGGCGGCGTGTTTAAGGACTTCTATGGCAACCGCACGGCGGCTGAATCGCTGGAGCGGATGATCGGGGGCGGCAGGATCGCGCAGACCATTCTGCTGGCCGGCCCGGAGGGCGTTGGCAAGGCGACGCTGGCTCGGCGGTTCGCAGCCCGGCTCCTGGCGGCGGAGACGCCGGAAGCGGCGGCCGAGATCGAACACAACGTCGAAAAAGACGATTTGAGCCTGCCGGAAAACCGCAAAATTCTCGAAGAAAGAGAAAAATGGCCGAGTGAAAAAAGGGCCGAGGAGCCGCTGTTTTTCGCCAGCCATCCCGATTTTGTGACGTTTTGCCCGGAAGGCCCCCTGCGGCAGATTTCCATTCAGCAGATGAGGCTGGCGCGGAGCCGGGCGCAATTGAGGCCTCTGAAAGGGCGGTGGCGGGTGTTTCTGATCGACCGCCTGGACCGCGCCGGGGCTCAGGCTGCCGATGCGCTGCTGAAGACGCTGGAAGAGCCGCCCGAGCACCTGGTGCTGTTCGTGACGGCAGTGAACCCGTTCGATCTGCCGTCAACCATCCGCTCGCGGTCCGTGATTTTCTGGCTGACGCCGCTGAGCGAAGCAGAGATGGAGGAGGCGGCGCGCGCCATGGGCTGGAAAGACGCACGGCGGCGGATTGCGCTGGCAGGCGGGTGTCCGGGAGTGGCGGCAGCGCTGGATCTGGAAGAGTACGAGAAGAGGCGGGCGCTGGCCCTGGCCATGCTGGAGGCGGCAGCGTCGGCGGCCAGTTTTGCGCAATGGGTCAAGGTGAGCCAGGGGTTGCTGGCCAGCAAGACGGAGAAGTTGAGCCACTACGCGCGGGCAGTGTACGGGCTGCTGGAGGACGTGCTCATCCTGCAAAGCGGCGGAGCGAAGCTGTGCAATGAAGATTTGCGCGCGCGGCTGGAGAAACTGGCGCGGCAGGTGGATTTCGAGTGGGTGCGCGCGGCGGTGGAGCAGGTGGACGAGTGGGACGGGCAGGAGAGGCGGAATGTTCAGAAAGCGGCGATGGCGGATTATTTCGTAACGAGCCTGGCGGGGTGGGCGGACGCGGCGCGGTAGAGCTGATCGGGATCGATGACGCTGCGCCAGGCGCCGCCGAGGCGGATGCGGCCTGGGGCGCGGTAGAGGGAAGGGGGGATGTCTTCGAGGCGGGAGACAGAGTCGACTGCGAGGGCGAAAGCGGCGCCGGCGGGCGGGGGGGCGGCGGGGCGTGCGGAATCGCGGACCAGCAGCAGGCAGGAACGGGCGGAGGGCGGCCGTTCTTCAAGTCCGAGCAGCGTGTGCGGGGTGAGCACGGGGATCGAGCGCGATTCAAGCTCAAGGAGGAAGCGGAGCGGGCCTCGTGGATGCTGCTGCCGCAGGCTGGCGGTTTTCAGCAGCATCATGCCGCAAATACAGGCGGCGGGGATGGCGAAGTCCCGGCCCGCGAGGCGGACGATGACGAAGCGCAGGGGATGGGGCGCGGGAGCGGACATGGGGTGCTCTTATTCAATGGAGAGGACCGCGGCGGGTTGATCCCGCTGGAGGCGGGATGCGCCGGGGTCTTTGCTGGGGGCGAGGCAGAGGTGGACTTCGATGATCTCGGAGTCGAGGTGGAAGGGGACGGCGGTCCACTTGCTGCGGCCGATGCTGCGGGTGGTGAAATTGCGGCCGTAGATGACCGTGGGGATCGAAAGACCCATCGGGCCGAGCTCTTCTTCAAGGGCGGTCTTGACGTTGCCAAGGACCATGTTGGTGATCTCGCCCACCGCGTCCAGGACCTCTTCGTCGATGGCCTCATAGAGCTGCATGAGCAGTTGCGAGGCCAGCCGCATGGCCGTCGGCGCGGTGCAGGAGAAGGTGCCGGAGCCGGCCCAGCGGCCCGCGAGGCCGATGAGCGCCAGCACGCCGTCGGTCGGCGCGGGCGCCTCCTCCTTGATGAACGGCTCGCCGTCGGTCAATTCGAGGCCGAGCATGGTGCTGAAGACGTCTCGCGTGGAGGTGCGGATATGGGAGACGAGTTTTTCATGGGTCACGGCGGTTTCCTCCTGGGCGGGGCGCAGAGGTCAGAACAGGCCGGCGAGCTTCTCCTTGATCTGCTCGGCGGTGAAGGGCTTCCGCACGTAGCCGGAAGCACCGAGATTGACGGCTTCCATCACGCGCGAACTCGACCCTTCGGTGGTCACCATGATGACGGGGACGTGGCGCGTGTCTTCCTGCGATTTCAGCGCGCCCAGCAGCGCCAGGCCGTCCATGTTCGGCATATTGATGTCGGAAAGGATCAGCCCTACCTTGGCCGACTTCAGTTTTTCCAGCGCCTCGATGCCGTCGCCGGCCTCGATTACTTTGCCGAGCGGCACGTCGGCCTGCAACAACACGCGGTGAAGGATCTTGCGGATGGCGGCGGAATCGTCGACGATCATCACGTCCACAGGCATGCGCTGCGAACCTCCCTGTTTCCTGTGGCGCTTATCGGCAGATGCGGGCGCGACGTGAGAAAAAGCGGATGGCGAACTGGTAGGCTGGCTGGCATGGACGTCATGAAGTGGTTCCGGCTGGACGGGAAGCGGGCGCTGGTTGCGGGGGCGAGCCGCGGCATCGGACTGGCGATCGCGGGGGCGCTGGCGCGCTCGGGCGCGGAAACGGTGCTGGCATCGCGGAATCTGGCGGCTCTGGAAGAGGCGGCGGCGTGGCTGCGCGAGGAGGGCTGCCGCGCGGAGGCGCTCGAGCTGGACGTGGCCTCGCGCGATTCGCGGCTGCGGGCGGCGGAAGCGGCGGGCGAGGTGGACATTCTGGTGAACGTGGCGGGCACGAACATCCGCAAGCCGATGACGGAGTACACGCCGGAAGAGTACGCGCGGATCATGGAGACGAATCTCACCGGGCTGTTCGAGCTGACCCAGGCGGCGGGACGTGGCATGATCGCCCGCGGCAGAGGCAAGGTGGTTTTCATCGGGAGCCTGACGTCCGTGCTGGGGCTGCCGTATGCGGCGGTCTACGGAACGACCAAGGCGGCGCTGCTCGGCCTGACGCGGATGCTGGCGGCCGAGTGGGGGCGGCACAACATCCAGGTGAATTGCATCGCGCCGGGGTTCATTCTGACCGACCTGAACCGGGCGATGTGGCAGGCGCCGGAGATGCGCGAATGGCTGAAGGGGACGCAGCCGATGGCGCGGCTGGGCGCGCCGGAGGACATCGCGCCGCTGGCCGTCTTTCTGTCCGGCAGCGGGGCGGATTACATCACCGGCCAGGTGATCGCCGTGGACGGGGGCTTTTCGACGACTTCGGTGTGGCCGTTCGAGCCGGGCCCGAAGGGGACAGCCTGATCTGCTACCTTCTCAATTTACGTGAAGGTGCCAGTGGTGTCTGACACCTTTGCGATTTCAGCGAAAGAGCCGTATCAGGTGCCTGTCGGAAATAGATTGGGGTGCGGGGCAGGTTTTTTGCGACTGGGAGCGGGGGGACAGCATCGAAGAGGCAATGAAGAGATTCCGGGCTTGTTCTCTGGATCAGCCGTTTTTGATGCC